>NZ_JBNPWZ010000010.1:0-109495 GCF_050433565.1 Ornithinibacillus bavariensis | reverse complement strand
TTAAAATCTATCTTTTACATGAAGATAGATTTTTATATTTCATCTCGTGCAAAATAGTATTTAAAATATGCGCAAAATACCGTTCAAAGTGACACGTAGGACAAAAACCGCACACTCCGTCGGCTCAATGTATCTGCGCTTTTTAGAAACTACAGATTACTCTAGACAAAATTTTTCCAAACTGCCACACTATAATTAGACATAATTTTTTGATAATATTGGTTTATAGAAGGGTATAAGAAAAATATAGAAATGAACATGCTTTGACAAATACTGTTTTATCCTGCACCTAAAGTAACGTTTGGCCAGGAAGGGGAGAAGCAATTTAATGGGTTTTATGAGGAAGTATTAAAGAATCCGGGAAAATTAATCCATTATAATCTTCCCATTCCTAAAATAAGTTATCTATGATGGAGAAACGATGATGACAAAAAATGCGTCTACAAATTTCGTATTGCATGCAAAGAGTGATCAGTTTTACTGGGAAGGAACAGGGCAGATGTCCATTAAAACATTCCTTAACGGTAAAGCTCATTATAAAACGAATAAGGGGTTTTTTGCTGTTGAAGAGAGTAGATACCTTCTTCTAAATGAGGGTCCTTACACCATAGCGATTGATGAATCACAGGTTGTAGAATCGTTTTGTGTTTTCTTTAGACATGGATTTGCAGAAGAAGTCTTTCATTCTATAAATGAAACAAATGATAGTCTTCTAAGTGACCCATTTAAAGCTACAAGCTCTATTGGTTTTTTTGAAAAAACCTATCGAAAAAATAATGCTTTATCTTCTCAACTAGATGCTTTTAAACAGATTTCACCTTGTCTTGATGAAGAATCGGTCGGTTATGAGGAACAATTTTATCGGATAATGATTTCTATTTTGAATGAACACATTAATAGCTATAAAGAAATTGAATCATTAAAAGCTATTCGTCGTTCTACACGAGAGGAATTATATAGAAGGGTAAGCATAGCACATGATTATATTAGATCCTTTTATCATCAACCGATAAAGCTTGAAGAAATTGCTAAAGTTGCTTGCTTATCACCGAACCATTTATTACGAACGTACGCACAAATTTACGGTAGAACGCCCCACCAGCATGTTTCGGTTTTAAGAATAGAAAAGGCTAAACAACTACTAGAGAAATTCGATTATACTATGACCGAAATAACCTTCGAGCTTGGATATGAAAACCCTGTATCCTTTAGCAAAATGTTTAAGCAGCATGTTGGTATCGCGCCTAAAGAATATCGGAAAAAGGTGATTTTGGATAAGAAACTTTAGTAAAAATTACTTATTCTTAAAATGAAAGATAGTTGAAAGGGGAAAAGGATTATGATGATTCAGCGTGTCGGACAAATTGGGGTACCTGTTAAAGACTTAAATCGGGCCCTAAATTTTTATAAGGAGAAATTAGGCCTAGCTCTATTATTTAACACGGATAGTATGGCATTTTTTGAATGTGACGGGTTTCGGCTCATGTTATCACTTCCAGAAAAGGAGGAATTCGCCCATTCAAGTTCAGTAATTTATTTTCAAGTAACTGATATTAAGGATAGTTATGAGCGTCTAGTAGATAAAGAAGTTACCTTTATTGACGAGCCACATGTTGTAGCGAAAATGGGGAATACAGAAACATGGATGGTATTTTTTAAAGATACAGAAGATAATACGCATGCATTGATGAGTGAGGTACAAGTTTAAGGAAATCCAGGAGACGGTCTACAGACACGGACGGTCTTGAGGTTGAAGAAGGACGAGGTTTCCCCTCGTCCTTCTCTATTAGTGTGCAGTATAACCACCATCAACTAGAAGCGTTGTGCCATTCACAAAACTAGCATCATCACTTGCTAAGAAAAGAACTGCCTTCGCTATTTCTTCTGGTTTTCCAAGTCTGCCTTGTGGATGAAGAGATGCTAAATAATCTTTTGTTTTAGGATCCACCTTTGTGAGTAATGGAGTGTCAATATATCCAGGGCAGACCGCATTAATGCGAATACCATCTTTCGCATAGGCCGTGCATAGGTTTTGCGTTAATAGCTTCACACCACCTTTTGCAGAGGAATAGGCTGTTGGATTTGGTAAGGCAACAAAACTATGAATTGACCCAGCGTTAACAATGACACCGCCTGTACCTTGTTTAAGAAACTGTTCGATTGAATATTTATCAGAAAGGAAAACCCCTGAAAGATTAATATCAATCGTTCGCTTCCATTTTTCAAAGGTTAATTCATGTGCTGGCGCATCATCAGCCACTCCAGCATTTGCATACATGATATCTAACTTCCCGTATTGATTCACGGTTTCATCGATCATTTTTTTAATATCTTCTTCTTGTGTTACATCTGTCTTAACAAATAACGTATCATATCCATTGGAATTTAATTCTTCGGATATGTTCTTACCTCGTTCAGAAAAGTCGGCAATAACTACTTTTGCCCCTTCCTCAACAAAAAGGCGAACCGTTGCCTCACCAATTCCACTTGCTCCACCTGTTACGATTGCTACTTTGTCTTTTAGTTTCATATTAATCTCTCCATCCATATAGTATTCATGCCAAAATGCATTTTTAGTTTAATTGATATATTGTACTTCTTAATAGGATGTGTTTTTGCACAAAAAACATACAATATTTTTCCAATTTCATCTTACGGATTTCCGTTAAAATACAATCTTAGTCACCTTTCATAAAAAGCAGGAAGACAGTCCTTGCAAAAGGAAACAAGTTCCTTAAATCAGGATAGTAAAAACATTTACTATCCATTTTCCCTTTCAATTTAACCACGAAAAAAAGACCTCAGCCTAATTAGCTGGAGGTCTTTCACACTCTTTTACTTATCCATATTGAACACACTTATGTATTGAATCGATTAGAAAGTAAGGGATTCCTTTAATTTAACTTTTCCTCCCGTTAAATCCAATCATAATCCTCCCAATGCTTCATCTATTTCATCGATTAAAAACTGATATTCAGGCTGTGCCTTATATTTCTCTTTTACATAAGTTAATGCATCTTTGTAAGCATAGTCAAATGCTTCTTCCTTACTTAATTTTATATCAGGCTCTACCCCTGAACCTTCCCAATTTGTGTTTGTAATCGGATTAATTGCCCTTCCAGTAGGGATAAATACCTCAAAGTGTTTTGTAAGTTGTCTTACTTCTCCAGGGTGTGCGCCACCTTTTGTTACTTCTCCAACAATTGTTGCTCTCTTTAAGTTTTGTAGATTATAAATAAATTCTTCTGCCGCGGAGAATGTATAGTCACTTGTTAGGACATACACAGGTTTGTCCAAATATTTCTTTCCAGGGACATAAGGCTGTGTCCATGATTGTATATACATATCTTCCGAACGATTATAAAAGTTATTTAAATATGTCGCTTCCTCAAAGAGGTAGCTGGAAAGGAGAGAAACCATGGATGGATATCCGCCTCCATTCTCTCTAAGATCAAAAATTAACGCATCCGTATTGGCGATAAAATTCATCGCATGAATGGCAGTCTCCCCTGCTAGCTTCGTATCAATGAATTGCTTAAGATTGATATATCCAATATTTCCGCCTAATCGTTCAACCTTGTGAAAACCATAATTATTAGCTACTGTTTTTAAGTCTTCTAAGCTATTAGTCACATCATTCGTTTCTTTATGATCACTAGTAAACATTACTCGTAAATGTTTATCCTGTGTGATATTCTGTAGCTCCTCTGTCAAAGCATTACAAAAACCATCCTCATCATCATATCGATCATATTCCCCATTAGCTAGCTTTACGACTAATGAGTTACTAGCCTCATCTGCCTTTTCTGGAAAAATGTAATAACGTCTCAAATCCTTTGCGAGATTATGAATTACTTCCTTCCGAGTGTCGGACTGAAGTACTTTAAACGAAGCATCTACCATTGAATAACACCTACTTATCTTCTAAATTCTATATTAAATATAGCTGTTATTTCTGAAAAAGGCGAATATTTTTCATAAAGTTGGCAAGTACACTTATTTTTTTCCATTGAATATTTGTAATTGAAAAAGGACGAGGTTCCCCCTCGTCCTTCTCTATTACTGACAGTATAAACAGCCGTTAACAAGAGGTGCTGTTCCATTCACAAAACTAGCATCGTCACTCCTATTTTTGTGGATTGACTCTGAGAATCGTTCCACAGGGATCCGAAATCCAGTAACCCGCTGAGTTCTCGTGTACCTCTACTTCGTCTCTTCTATCAATGTGATTCTCATGTAAATATTCTTCCGCTATCTGCACATTGTCTGTCTGAATCTCTAGCCATACATCTTGTTGGGAATAGTTCTCCATACAATCCAACCACAGTGTCGCATCGCCAAACTGAAAGGCATGGGATTCAGACATGAATCCTAAGTATGGTAACTTTATTACCTCCTTATAAAAATGTACCGTCTCGTCGTATTTGTATTTAGGAATCTTTAGAGCAATGTTATTTCCACCTTTGAATTCTACCTTTGTCGTTTCCAAACATGCTACCTCCTTTACTTTTATCGTTACTATACCATCTGCCGCTTTCTTTCATTTCTTCCAGATTGCTATTTCGTTATTTCTACCAATTTTCCACAATCTGGCCCGATATATAAAGAATTTAGCTCCGATTGATTTCCTTCAAAGCGCCATAGCCAACGAAATTCCCCTTTTTTTCATCCCACAGTCGGAATTTGAGCGCTTTTAGACTGGTAGCAAGTGTAATCAATGGTGCATGCTGCAGTGCTTCCGACTGGCTGTGTGCCTTTTCCAGCTTATAATTCGGTACTCTTGGGCTTAAGTGATGAACATGGTGATACCCAATATTACCAGTTAGCCACTGTAACACCTTTGGTAATCGGTAATACGAGCTTCCCTCCACCGCAGCTCTCACAAATTCCCACTTTTTATCCACTTCAAAATAGGATTGTTCAAACGTATGCTGAATATAGAACAACCAAATGCCTGCAGTCCCAGAAATCATAAAAATCGGAACTTGAACGAGTAAGAACGCCTGCCAGCCAATCAACCAAATGATTAGGCCATATAGTAACACAATTATTCCATTCGTAAAGTAGGTGTTTAACCGCTCCTTCCGTTTCGCACCCTTACGATTGAAACGGTTAACGATTAGAAAGCTATAGATCGGTCCAAAGACGAGCATGACGAAAGGATTTCGGTAAAGTCTATACGCAATTTTTGTAAGAATAGATGCATCCCTATACTCGTCAACGGTTAAAAGCCAAATATCCCCTGTTCCCCGTTTATCCAGATTACTACTTGTTGCATGATGAATGGCATGGTCATGCTGCCATTTACTGAAAGGAAATAGCGTAATAATCCCGGTAATTGTCCCTACAATACGATTTGCTTTTTTACTTTTAAAAAAGGAGAAGTGGCAACAATCATGAAAGATTATAAAAATCCTAACAAGAAATCCTGCTCCAATTACCGAAAGTAATAATGTGAGTAAATAGGAAATCTCCATGCTTACATAGGCAAGATACCACAAGCCAAAAAATGGGAGTAGCGTATTAATTAGCTGCCAGATACTTTTTCTTAACTCAGCTTTTTCATAGGGAGCCATTTCTTTCTTCAAACGGACTAACAATTGTTTTGACATATATCCAATTCCTTTCCATTGTATTGCCAAGGATAACGGTTCTTAGAAAAACTCGTATTCACTCTTCTTTTAGGCGAATGCGTTCGTTTTTTATGCAGGCGAGAAAGATTTTTATACCTTCCTGTCTACCGATGAAGGTCATAGCAGCTACCGAAGCCATAGGCATTTGATCATCTACATTCTTATTTATGCCATCGCTAAGATGGGAGTAAATAGAATCTTTTCTTTCCTGTTAATACCTCTTTATTTTTGCCTTGCTGTTCAAGAAATCGAGTTAGCTTTCCTTCGTATACCATCTGAAATTGATGGGAATCCATAAAATCACTAGGTTTAACAAGGCATTCTGGTTTGTTTTTGATTGTAATTCCCCCATTGCTCAATACAGCAGCTACAAACTGGGAGCAAAAGTACGATTTCTTTAAATCTATTGTCCTATTAAATAAGACACCTAGTAATCCGATAAAATTGTATTTGTACTCACATTGATTATTTTCTATCGCTTGGACAAAACGCTGCATCCGTTCATATTGCGACCTTGAAATAGAACATCGATATATAGCACAATCTGCATTTCGGAATAACTGTCCCTTCAAGTCTTCTTTTACAAATCCGCCTATAAACGGATTCGTTGGTTTTTTTCTGCCAAAGCTAAATGTTTCATCTAGCTCTTTCGTAAACGCTATAGAAGCATGATTTAAAGGTTGCTTTGTAAATAATCGGATAAACCTTGTAAACAATGTTCCTGTATGTGTGAGTACGATATACACTTCCATTTGATCACTACCTCTGTTTTCGCTGAAAACGAATAATATGTTATAAACGATCGCTGTGATTGATCACTTTGCTTCTTTTTGTTTCTTATATACAAAATAATACATACTTAAAGGCCACCACAGTATACAAAATATTGGGAAAATTGCCCATATATTAGTTGGAGTAGAAACAATATTCACGATAATAAAAAACACACTTATGACAATGCTTCCATGAATCGATAAAGAAAAATAGGATCTTCTCTTGAAATGATACAGTAAAAGCGGCCACCAAATTATTAGGAAAGCAGGGTATATGAACCATGGATAATAAGGTGATAACACCACATTTAAAATTAAATAATAGAGTGTAACCGTAATACTTCCAAACATCGCAACAGATACTAATTTTACCTTTTCATCCAACCAGACTAACACTGGCCACATTACGAGTGGTGCAACGGTGTATAGAACCCATGGAATAGCTGGTGTATGCCAGACATTGATGATAATCAAAAATACCATTATCCATGTACTTCCGATTATTGAAAACAATTTATATCGCTGTCTAAGGATACAGGTTAATCCAATTGGAAACAGTATTAATACAAATGCTGGATAAATAAACCAGAGATGATCACTGCCGGAAATAAAGTTGATGACAATCAGAAACAGTAATGTCATGATACTACCGGTCACAATAAAACCAACGTCATTTTTTTTCATACCTGTCACCTCTGTTTCCTTCTTAACCAAGTATAGTACATCGATAGCGGCCACCATAAGACTGCAAACGTTGGATATACAAACCAGATGACGCTTGGTGTGTAATAAAAATTGACAAATGCAACTAAAGAAATAATTAAAATACTGCCCCAAATGGAATAGGCTAGATTAATTTTAGCCATATCATTTTTCTTTGGATCTGGCACATCTAATTCTTGCTTCAAATCTTCAATATCACCAAAATCAACAATGGCCTTATTGATCGCATCCTCTTCGTTTTTTCCTTGCTCCATTAAATCCATCACTTTTTCCTCAAGATTCTGTAAGACCTCTTGAACGATGATTTCTTTTTTCTCACTCTCTGGAATGTCTTTAAACAATTGATTGACATGCTTTTTTAATTGATTCAATCTAACCCCTCCATTAATAAATCGATAATTTCTTTCGTTTCCTTCCATTCTTCTGCCGCTTCCTTCAAAAAGGCTCTTCCAAGTAATGTAATCCGATAATACTTTCTTTTTCCACCTTGCGAAAAATTTCCAAAGTAAGATTCAATTAAACCATTCTTTTCCAGTCGCTGGAACACAGCATATAAGGTCGCTTCCTTAATCTGAAATCGATTCTCGGTTCGTGAACTGATTTCCTTTGATATTTCATAGCCATACCTGTCTTCTTCATAAATCAAACGCAAAATAATCGCATCTAAATGTCCACGAATAATATCACTTCTAATCAACTTTGTTCTCGGTCTCCTTTCTGTTAACATTATTACTCCACTTCATCGAGTATTAAATCCCCGAATTACTCTATCTGTCAAATCAACTATGACAAAAACAATTATTTCATCACATTCTTTTTATTCTATCTCATAGAGTAATAATAATTTATATTACTCCACCTGTCAAAGTAATTTTTATAAAAAGTTAAAATTTTTCTCCAGAACAGTAAGAATAAACGGTTAGAGCATACGTAACACGGTCTCAGAATTTGAATAGAGAGTGTGTTTTATTGATCCTTCCACCCTAGAGAAAGTGAGTATTCACGTACATTCTGACTTTCTAATATTTTTGAGTAAAATTCCGCCTCCGTTTCAAAAAAACAGCATCCCCTATCCAATGTTAGAGGATGCTGTTAATTTATTTTAAGAAATTCACTTAATAATGATACGATACACCGTGGTTATCTAAGATGATAGAGATTATTTTCAGTTATACAAATCATCACATCAACATTTTCTACGTAATTAAATACACATTTACTTGTTTCTTTCAGATTTTGCAAACATAAATGTCCCAATTATTGTAAATATAAAGAAGAATGCTGTCATAACAGTGACATTATACAACGGGTGATGCAGAACTACCTGATCAAATACTGGATCTCCCCAGTAAAATACCCCCCTTGCTAAATCAGTTACGTAGGTTAATGGCATAAGCTTCGCCAAAAAGTCCAAAATACCTGTGGAATTAGCAATGGGAATAATTGTACCTGAAAAGAACATTTGGGGCATAATGAGTAACATAATGCCCATTTGTGCCAATTTAGAATCTTGAACAAAGCCTATGAAGAAGATAGCTAGAGAGCCGCCCAACAGGATAAAAGCAGGCGTAACCAGAATCAACCAGAAAAATTGCATTCCTCCTAATGGTATATGCATAAACAAAGCTACGATTATAACACCCAATATGGTAACCAAGCTTCCGATTCCAGTACCTATCATCTTGCCTAACATGATGGTATAACGTGAAATAGGAGATACATACAACTCCTGTGTTAAATTCATTTCCCGTTCTACAACCAAAGAGGTTACTCCGCTCGCAGTACCCATATACATGTTAAAGGCAATCATGCCAATCATAACAAACTGCAGAAAGTCATATCCAATGTTACCCGCCAAGTTCTGTGAAAGACTCCCTCCCATAAAACCAAGGAAAATAATGGGGAAAATAATATTCATAATAATAGATCCTGGATTTTTGATCAATCTCATAACTTCTCTTGAAGTGATAGCGTTTAATGCATTGAACTCTCTTTTTAGTGTCATTGACATCACAATTCATCCCCTTCCTTAACTAAATCTAGATAAGCCTTTTCAAGGGTTGGCTGATAAATATTTAATTTAGTAAGTGGTGTAGTTAGCCCGGATAACAAATATTGAGGCGTCGGATCTTGATATACTACTTTAATACCCTGCACTGTTTCTATGAAAGTTGCTCCTAGCGTTGATAATTCATCTTTTAGTGATTTTTTGTCGTTCGCATCTATAACCATGTACTTTTCAGTCATCAGTTCGCTTTTAATCTGTTCAGGGGTTCCCATCATCGTAATCTTGCCTTTATTAATGACACAGATCCGATCTGCACTTTCAGCCTCCTCTAAATAATGGGTTGTCAAAAAAATCGTGATGTTCTCCTCAATACGTATTCTATTCAGATATTCCCAAAGAGAGTGACGACTAGCTGCATCCAACCCTTGAGTTGGCTCGTCTAAAAATAGTATCTTGGGATTATGCATCAAACCACGAATAATCTCCAATTTTCGTTTCATTCCTCCCGAGAAGGTTTTTATCTCTTTAAAGAGGTTCTCTTTAAGACCAACCATTTCAGCAAGTTCTTCAATCCGTTGTTTATACGCTATAGGCATCATTTGGTAAAATGGACGAAACTTGTACGTACCATAGATACTAACATGCAGCCTGATATTTTCTTCGGCAGTTAATTCCACATCAAGGCTAGGATTTTGAAATATGATGCCGATATTAGATCTAACCTTATTTGCCTCTCGCTCCAAATCAAAACCAGCTATAGAAATATTCCCACTTGTCATAGAGAGTGTTGTTGTCAAAATCGAAATAGTGGTCGACTTTCCAGCTCCATTTGGGCCAAGAAAAGCGAAGAACTCTCCTTCACGTACATTAAAACTGATATCATTGACTGCTGCCTCACTGGCTTTTTTATACTTCTTCACCAAGTTGCGGACTTGAATCATATTCTCCATAATCATTGACCTCCTTAATCATTTAAGTAAATTCATTATTACATTCATTTTATTAACTAAGTTTAAACGAAGAAGCATCACCTTTAAGGCTTAACACCACTCTTCATGACTTATCATAAAATAATTTTTTAAACTGAATTTAAACTAAAAAACTCACTATATTTTGCCATACAAAAACACCCCTAAAGTTAGATTTTTACTCTAACTTTAGGGGTGCAGTACCTTCAAGTGAGTTTTTGCCATCTTATAAATTTACGATTTTTAAAATCCACTAGGCAAATTTACGATAAAAGTAGTTCCGGTACCTAATTTGCTTTTTACACCGATAGTCCCTTGATGCATTTCAACGATTTTTTTACAAATGGGAAGACCTAAACCACTGCCATTTATAGATGGTTTACGTGATTTATCTGCTTTAAAAAAACGCTCAAATACATGGATTTGATCTTCATCTGCAATCCCTATTCCCGTATCGGATATTTTAAACTCTATTATGTCTCCCTCTTGGTATAAATCAACGCTCACTTTTCCACCTGCCTCCGTAAATTTAATACTGTTATAAATTAAATTTGTCCAGAGCTGGCTCATCATATCTTCATCTGCTTTTATTTCAATTTCTTCCAATGATACAACCATGTCGATGTTCTTATCCGACCATTGTGGCTCACTTGCTAGAAAAATTCTCCTTAACTGTTTATCCAATCGATAGGCTCTTGGTGCTAACTTCATAGTATCTGCTTCCAGGGAGGCAAGTCTTAGCAAATTATCACTAAGTTTGGATAATCGTATACTTTCAGCTTCAATGATATTTAGATAGCGTGACTTATTTTCAGGGCTCAGGTTGTTATTCCGAAGAGCCTGAGCAAAACCACGGACTGATGTAAGAGGTGACTGAATTTCATGAGATACATTTGAAATGAATTCCTGCCGCATCTTCTCCATGTTGCTTAATTCCAAAGCCATATTATTGACACTATCCACTAGATCTCCCATTGGCCCTATACCTTCCGTATTTTTATCCATACTGACAGAGAAATCTCCTCTGGCAATTCTCTTTTGAGCTTTAATAACTGGTTCAAAAAGGCTAGCTTTTCGTTGCTCGAACAGTAACGCAAGCTTAAGAACGATTAAACCGAAAAGCAAACCAAGTAAAAAATTTATTATTTGAACCATTAATGCAGATGGAGATTGACCGATTTTATTATATAGTAAGGAAGTTAGAAAATATGCAGCTAAGAAACAGCCAATTAATAGAATCATAGTAAGAATTATTCCAAAAATATTCTGAGCTATCTCCTTTACTTTCATCATTGCACCTCCACACGATAACCCAACCCACGGATGGTTTTAATTTTAAAAGAATGATCCGCATCGGAAAAGCGTTCCCGTAGACGGTTAATATGCACATCTAATGTTCTTTCGTTTCCTACAAAGTCAAAACCCCATATATCTTCTATCAATTGATCGCGCGAAAAGTTCTTCCCAGGGTAACTAGCTAGTTTAAATAACAGCTCAAATTCCTTGAGGGGTAGGTTTATATTTTCACCATCAACCATTACTTCATAGGTTTTTCGGTTCATAAAGAGTTTACCGATTTGTACTGTTTTTGATGCCATAATTTGATAGCGTTTCAGCAAGGCATAAACTCTAGCAATCAATTCCAAGGGATCAAATGGCTTAACTAGATAATCATCTGCTCCCAATTGAAAACCCTTTACTTTTTGGCTTGTCTCTCCGTTAACCGTAAGCATAAGCAGTGGGATATCGTAATATTTTCTTAGTTCAGAGCATAATTCCCAGCCATCCATATTTGGCATCATTACATCAAGAATAACCATATCCGCCTTGATCGTCTCAAGCTTTGATAATGCTTCCAACCCATCGGATGCCTCATATACGTCAAAACCCTCATCTTGTAAAAACACCACGACTAATTCACGAATATTCGGATCATCATCCACTACCAATATTTTACTCATATTAGTTAGCTCCTTTTTAATCATCAATTCTATATAAGTAATAAATGACACATTTTAATCCAAAATATCTTTTCGAAATAGTATATGACAATTTTATAAACTGAATTTAAACAGATCCACGTAAAACGCCGAACAGTAGGGTGTAAAATTCAGTTGTTATTAATATTTCCTTAATTGATTCTTAACATAGACCTTTTTTCAATACAAATCTTTTAATTTGATTCGCTCAGCAAGACTAAAAGGATTGTAACGTACAATAACCAGAAAAAGATTTTGAGTTTCGGTTTCTATCAAGAAGGATTTAAGAAGAAATGTATCCATACTGACAAAATATTGGAACAAGTAAAATAGCAATTAAAAAGAGTCTTTTACTTGTAGTACGGTTCACCCCAATATATCTAAAAGAGATCCAAAAGAAGAATTTTCCTTTCATTGTTTCTAGAAAAAGAGACCCCCAGCCCAATTGACTGAAGGTCTTGCACTATTTTTTAATCGATATTGAAAAACTTGTAATGCCTCTGGTCGAATTATTTATGCGATTATAAAATCACTGACCCTACAGTAAATAATCCAATACCAATGTACTTAACTTATTTTAAAAAGATACATGTTTGAAGCTCTTATATATTAGGAGTCGTTTTATAGAGGACTGTTCTTCATCCCAATGCATTGCTCCTAAAGAAGACTCTTTTAGAAGTGGTACTCTTAGACTCTTATTCCCAATTGCTTTTTCCTTAATTAAAATAATCTCCATATAAGCTTTCGTACTCTTGCTTTGTCATTCCAAAATAAATCGCATCATAGTATTGTCCATTCGTATACACCATATTTCTTAATTGTCCCTCACGTACAAAACCCATTCGTTCATGAAGCTTAATCGATGGCTTATTAAATGAATATACATGAGGTGTTACCTTTTGATATCTTAGTTCCATGAAAAAGTATCGCAACACGAGCAAAATCATTTCCTTGCCATACCCTTTACCATGGTAGTTTCTAGATAAAGCAATGCCATACTTGAACGTTCCATGTCGTCTCTTACATTGGGA
The DNA here is from genome assembly GCF_050433565.1 of Ornithinibacillus bavariensis. NCBI lineage: Bacteria > Bacillati > Bacillota > Bacilli > Caryophanales > Bacillaceae > Ornithinibacillus > Ornithinibacillus bavariensis. Next base: position 96,380 of record NZ_JBNPWZ010000010.1, on the reverse strand, counting down.
TGTACTAATCTCTCCGACCACATTACCATCTTCATCTTCTGCTATCCAAAAAAACTGGTCTTCTGCTTTGGGGTTTTGTTCCTTTTGCATCCACTCTAGTATTTGCTTTCTCGTTTCTGGTAGTTGAATTTCATCAAAACTTCTCATAATTTCATCATCATAAGTTTGAAAGAACGATACGTCCTTTTCTTCAAGTGCTCGTAATCGAATTTTTTTGCCTTGCCAATAGTTATAAGACATTTTTTTCACCTTTTCTCTACTATTCACTATTCTTCAGGGTTAAAGTCAGACTTTAACAAGGAAAACATATATAAATCATCAAATTTTCCGCAAAAATATTCGTAACTTCTTAATAATCCCTCTCTTAGAAAACCGAGTCTTTCAACTAATTTTTGTGACGCTACATTAGCTGGTTCAATTACTGCTTGAATCCTATTTATGTTCAAATACTCGTATCCATAGTTTATTGCAGCTTTTACTGCTTCTTGAGCATTTCCTTGCCCCCAATAATTTTTATTTAATACAAAACCAATATCAGTTCTGTAATGCTCAGCAACCATATCATAAAAAAAACAGCTACCGATAACCTTATTATCTCCCTTTAATGTTATTCCCCATCTAATGCCTCTTTTCTCCATGAACAATGATTCATACCTTGAAATTGCCCTTATAGCTTCATCAACTGTTTGAAACGGTTCCGTGCCATAATGTTTCATTACTTCTTTATCGGATAGGTATTCAAAAATAGCCTGGGCATCGCCCTTCTCAATCTGTCTTAATAGTATCCGCTTCGTTTCTAATACTGGAAATCTATCTAATGGTTCGGTCATACAAAATTCTCTCCTTTTCTAGCTTATAAGGCTGAAAGATAATATATTAAAGTTTTCATAAATACCAATATTATCATGATAGTTTTTCAATTATGTTATGGTGTTGTGAGGTAACCTACATTTTACACGAAACAATTATTGGTTTTTGATTTTTTTAGATAGTACAATTCGTAAAATGATGAACCGTTATTCCAACTGCAACCGCCAGATTCAATGAATCAATCTGCTCATTGTGAGGAATTACAATGCCGGTTCCAATATCATCAAAGTCATCTCCAAGACCGGAACCTTCATTTCCAAAAACTATTGTATATGGTCTGTTAACATTTAGTTTTAATTTGTTCAATGGTCTAAGTCCATTGAGTCTCAACGTATAAATGTCATTATTATATCTGTCCAAGTATTCTTGAAAGTTGTCAAAGAATTGAATGTTCGTTTTGAAAAAGGCACCCATCGACCCTCTTATAACTCTCGGGTTGTATGCATCAACCGCGGGTCTAATAATAGCTATATTAGTGATCCCAAACCCAACAACAGTTCGAATAATGGTTCCCAAATTTCCCATGTCACTTGGGTTTACTAAAGCGATGTGGTTCTCAGCATTAGAAAGACTCATGGATTGTTTTGAGAAAATACCAATCGCATAGCAATTATCTTTTCTACTTAATTTACTAACTAACTTTTCGTTTGTTTCAACCAATATCCCATGTTGGTTACAAAACTCAACAATCTTCCTCACACCTTGATTTTCGTTCCCGTTTGGATGCAATAATACTTTTTCAGTAGTTTTGGGATGATTCTGAAGCAGTTCTATCGTAGGAAAGACACCAAGTGAGTAGGAGTAATCATATTCCTTTTTATATAATTTGTAAGTCATCTACCTAACTCCCTTTGATTATAACCAATTCAACTGAGTAATACTGTCATACCTCATCCATTGTTTCAGCACCATAAATATTAGACACTCCTAATGTGTCGGAATCCGACAGCTAAGCTCCAACCTATCCATTTTTTATTTCAAGATCCATCACTATTTGTATTTTTAAGACGATAAAATGATTTTGTTTGAGCATATGGTTCAAACCCAATAGACTCATAAAATTCCTGGGTATTAGGGGAAGTGCAAACAACAATGGCAGTTTCTGCCCCCTTATCACGCAAAGCATTGAGAGCAAGCTTACAAACGGAACTGCCCAACCCCATCCGCCAAAATATCGGATCCGTTCCGACTGGCTCCAGTAAACCCACCTTATTCATTTCATCAAACCAAATTAAACAAAATGCTGCGAACTCACCAGTAGGGGATTCGATTACCCAATCAAGAGAAGGATCATAAGGATAGGAATTCATAATATTCCGGTAGCTTTCTTCAGTGACTCTTGATGACGTGAATGCAGCCTTCTGTACGCTCACTCTATTTGTTAAATCTTCATCCCCTTTGAGATGTCGTGCTTTAAATTCATCTGGCAAATGAACAAGGAAAGGACAACTTTCTAATGAAATTTTCATGAGAACTTCAGGTGTTTCCTTTAATGGTTTGAATAAAGAATCCTCTAAAGCTGAAATAAGATGGGACTCCGTTTCCAGAACGGTTACCCTTTGTTCATTAGCTTCGGTCATTTTATCAAACCATTCAATGACATCCTTGGAAACTTCCGGGAAGTTAGGATCAACCTGGAACATTAAATTGTCAGGTAGTTTTACCCAACCCCAAGCCACTGGTTTATCACCCATCTCCCAAATTGTAGTAATCCATTCATTCTCACGCCCAGCGTGTCGATAACGTTGCCAAGCTAAATCGCCAATATGGTAATTCGATTCCAGTGACCATATAGCCTGTGTAAGTTTCTGCATTCGTTTTAAATCAATTGAATTTTTATATGTTCGAATTAGAGGTTTACTCATTTATATAATCTCCTCGATTCTTCTCGGTATTGTAACGATCTTTTGATATTTCCCTATGGAATTCTAGGTTAAAAGATCCTAGCTAATCTTCTTAAATTTATTTCGTGTGATTGCTAAAGTCTTCTTCCCTTCAGTTTAAAATCTTCATCAGAATATAGATATAGAAACAATGATTAGAAAACAAACTCGCCATAAGAAAAGCACTGGTTATCCTTAATAAGGAACCAGTGCTCGTTTTCTACTTTTTTGAGTAAACAATTTTTTTAATTGTTTCGGTTGAAAGAAAATAATCTTGAGCTAATTGATCAATGGACTTGCCATTATAAAATTCATTTTTTATCGAAGCATTTCTTTCATCGATTTTCTTTCTTCCGCCTGAACGTGAGCCCCATTTTTGATACGTACACTTTTGTTTTGGTATATAGATTGCTTCACCTTGAACGTATTTTTGAATCTCAACTAAAAGTTCTTCAGGTAAAATAGTAGTCGCTTTTACAGATTTCACTTTTGCCAGCCCCTTATTTTTTAGTTAATTAAAATAAGGTGCAAAGCCTAGTGTTTTGTTCAAAAGGCGATAAGGCTTAATACGATAAACTCATGCAAAGAAATCGCCCTTTTATTACTCGGCTTTGCATGAGTTCTTGCATATTTGGTTAACACGAAGCTTTTCTGCATTTTTGCAACTCCTTTCTTACTTTATTGCTCTTCATTGAAACCGCAACTTTGATTTTAATTGCATTTTCATGAATATTACTATTATTCTATATCATTTCCTAAAAGTTTTCTTCTACAATCTGGCCAGATTACTACAAATCCAAAAGTTCAAAAGAACTTCCGTTTATAATTAACGCTGTCATAATAAGATACAGTAAATTGGTGATTTTATAATAAAAAACTAGCATTTTTTTATTATAAAGGGCAGTATATAAAACGATTTGTATTTAACTGAAACAAGAACACACCATTATGATATTACCATCAGGATCTTTTAAGGAGAACTCTGACAAATCGGGATACGTAATAATTTCAGTTATTATCTCAGCACCCATTTTAGTAACATGGTTAAACGCTGCGTTAATGTCGGAAGCACTAAGGTTAAAGAGTGGCTGATTTGATGGAATCATTTTATAACCTTCCTCAAAACAGTGGTTATCAAGGGTTATCCCCGGGCGTCCGTCACCCATATTCAAGGTATATATTGGTCCAGTATGTTCCCCTTCTCTTATTTGCAACCCAAGCAAATCACTGTAAAATTTTATTGAACGTTCTAAATCCGACACATGAATAAAAACAGTATCAATCCTATTTTCAATTGGTTTATACAAGTGAGCACCTCCATTGATTTAATACTAAAATTAATTCTTTATTTCTATAAATAATCCTGCTCCTTAGTTTCATAAAAGATATGGTGTGAATAGTTACGTCTCTGTTCGACATAAAGAGGCAATAGAAGTCTTTTGACTTAAACTCTTTTTATTTAACTAATGATACCCGTTAGCTTAAGTACACTTTTTCACAATCTTGTTTTAAAACTTAAGGTACTCAGAAATATAGGTAACAGAAGCTTATTACCGATTAATTTCTTTGGTCATACCTATAGAAAATTTGCTAAACCCTAAATCTTTATAATAGGGCTCCAAACTTTCTACACACATCAGTTGGGGAATTACTTTATTTTGCTCACAATGTTGTATAATTCGATTTACTATTTCTTTACCAATTCCTTTGGACTGATAACTTGGCAGTACGCAAATTCCGCAGATAATTGCTGTAATAACCCCATCAGATATAACACGTCCCATTCCTACTAATTGTTGCTCATCATAAGCATATACTGCATACCAACTCTGTTTACACATCCGTTCTAAATCATTAACGGTTAAATTAAGTGAATTCCATCCTAATAGCTCATATAATTTCCATAATTCTTCAAAATTTTCTGGTGGCAGTATACTATAATCTATCTTTCCTTTCACATAATAACCCCCCAATTTTTAAATCACATACAAATTATTTTATTTCACTAAACCGCTCCGTTAATTAGAGTGCTAAATATTCGGAATTCTATATGTATTTTAACATAAATATCCAATCCTAGCTCAAATGCCCCGATAAATTGTAAGATTTCCAATCACTCTAAATTAACCACAAAAAACCTCTGCCTTAAATAGGGACAGAGGTTGAAAAAATGTATCTATCTACTTTTTTGAAGTTTACCAAATTTACCAACTATAGTGCTACTGGACAGTAAACAACACATACCTAAGTGAAATTATAATCTGTGACAAATTTTATGATGATTTGTGACAGGGTTAGTTATAACTCATAGATCTTGTTTATACGCCAGTCCATTTATTTGCCTACTGTAATACGCTTAACAAATCCCCTACTTCTACCTCAGGTTAATTGCTGTTCTGCAAATTCTTTATACAACTCATGTGTATCCACAAGTTCTTGATGGGTACCCATCCCAGTTACTTCCCCATTTTCAATAAAGATAATCTTATCAGCATTTACAATGGTTGATAATCGGTGGGCAATAACAAAAGCAGTTCGCCCTTCCATTAATCTCGTTAACGCATCTTGGACAATTCCCTCTGATTGACTATCTAAACTTGCTGTTGCTTCGTCCATCATTAAGATTTTTGGATTTCGTAAAAATGCTCTTGCTATATTAATTCGCTGCCTTTGACCACCGGAAAGATTTACCCCTCTTTCTCCAACCTCGGTGTCTAGACCTTTACTAAATTCTTTAATAAATTCGTCGGCATATGCCATTTTTGCAACTTCCCACAATCGATCATCTGGAATACGATCTGCATTAGGCATACCATAGGTTAAATTTTCACGAATCGTCCCAGCCATAATCGCACTTTCTTGCGATACATAGCCAATTTGACTTCGCCATGACGCTAACGATAATTTGTTAATCGGTGTATCGCCAACGAATATCCCCCCAGAACTCGGCTCATAATATCTTTCGATTAAAGCGAATATAGTCGACTTTCCACCACCACTTGGACCAGCAAAAGCAATCATTTCTCCCGGATTTGCGTTAAAGGATATCTTTTGCAGGACTGTTTCTCCTTCCTCATATGCAAACGATATATCGGATACATGAATAGGTTGATTGGCTATATCCATCTCTATCCCATCCTGCCCGTTCTCATCAGACAAATGAAGAATATCAATAATTCGTTCTGTCGCTCCTTTAGCCTTTTGCAATTGGGTGAAAAACATCGCAAAAGAGGTAATGGGGAAGATAATTTGAAATAGATATAGTAAAAATGCCACTAGTGAACCTGTAGACATGGTTCCTTCAGCAACACGAATTCCTCCATAACCAATAATCACAACAACTACAATCATCATCACGGTATACATTGATGGACCGATTAAGGCAGAAATTCGTGCTTCCTTTAATCCAAATTGAAATAATCGATTAATACCTGCTCTTCCCTTATGTTTCTCTACGGATTCAGCAGTAGATGCCTTCATCAAACGAATTTCACTGATTGTCTGTTGAATCGTCCCTGAAAATGCAGCCGTTTCATCCTGTAGTCCTCTAGATACTTTTGACATTTTAGACCCTAATGGAATCATAATGGCCATCGTAAAAGGTACTGCTATCAACATGATCAACGTCATTTTCCAATCCATGATAAGTAAAATAATAACTGCCCCAATAATTGTAATGATCCCACTAATAAATTGAGGGAAATGCTGGGTAATTAAATCCTTCACTATTCCGGTATCATTCACGACTCGACTAACAGATTCTCCGCTTGTCTGTTTATCGAAGTAGCGTACCGGGAGGCGGATAAGCTTACTCCACATACTCTCACGTAGCCTTGCTACAACTCTCTGTCCAACAAATGCAAGTAAATAAAAAGATACCCCATCTGTTACTGCCTGTAAAATGAACACAGCAGCAATGGCGATGATAATTCCCGTACTCAACGATTCTAATGAAAATCCATCCACTAATTGACCAGTCAAATGCGGTATAGCCAATCCAATAAGGGTGGTAATAATACTTCCTATTAATCCGAAAGTTAAAGCGACTTTTGGGATATTCGTTGATTTAATAAGTGATAAAAAAGGTCTTAATCCTTGATTATTATTTTTCATATTTTTATAGCTCCTAATCATTTTCATATTGGAAACTATCTTCTATTGTAAAACCTTTGCTCTACGATAACCATTTTAAGCCCTCTATGGGGCAAAAAAACATCCATACTGACATTTGCATTTTGCGGGATCATTAACTTAATCATTTACCTTCTCACAACCTGCAGTAAAAAACACCTCGAAGTAAACAGTTGATACCGTCCACTCCGGGTGCCTTCTGGTGTAATAATATTTTATTGCTGGATGGCAAGGTAATCGGCGAGTTGAAGCGTGGAATCAGCGAGTGCTATTACCTTTCTCATCATGTTTTTACCTTATGTAAGCAGTGCCTTTGTTCCTACTGAGACAATGCCAAAATGGCTACACCCCTTTGCTGAACATCAACCAATGACACCGCTTATTGAGACATTACGTGGATTTTTAACAGGAACTCCAATTGGAAATAGCGCCAATTTAACACTTCTGTGGTTTGGTTCTTTGATGATTATCTCTATCATAATAGCCACTATTATTTTCAAGAGAAAGAAGCTGGAATAAGGTAGTATAGCAAACTTTATATGAAATGAAAGTTTAACTAATTTATTAAGGGCAATATCTTTCCAGAACATGACACTATTAGAAAAACTAACACATTCTCTTGTCCTTTAGCGAATGTGTTAGTTTTCTTATGTCGGTGGAGGATGAAGCGTCTGTACGAATCAACCATATAAAATCAGTTGCGGAAAGAGCATGTAAAGTTGTTATCACCGAAACATTAACTATCTTTTTAATTGCCACCCTAAATACTAATAACGAAAAGACTTCAAAACCATATTATAATCCCCATGCGTCGTCATATTAGCAGGTCTTTCCGAATAAGAATGCTCTTCTGGAAGTCCAAACGTCTTACCTATTAAATAAAAATCGAGACTTTCCCCTGCTTTTATCGTAAAGGACATCGTAAAGCCTTTACTTAAGCCAAAAAGCTCAATAAAATAGGGATTCTCCTTTGAGTAATGCTTTTCATCTAATTGTAGTTCTTCACCATTAATGGATAATTCGTTTATTGAAATATTACTATTTGTACCAAGTTCGATGGCAATTGCATTTGGTGCTGCAATATCTAACGTAATCGTCCTCCACCCATCTTTCTTCACATCCGAAATTAACTCGGATTGTGGAAGATTGGTATCATAGTATGGTGCATCTGCTGTATACATTTCCTCGAATCTGAAGGATGGAAGTGGGTGCTCATCGAACTGTGATTCATCTGCTACAAACTGTTTCGTAAAGGAATCTGGCTTTGTCTGTATTCCCCAAACGGCCTTCTCTAAGTCCCCATCAGCCATGTAATAGACTTGATTTCCAATCGGATGTTCACTGGTTGCCTCCACCGCTATTGTTTCATAGGTTACGATACTGACCCCAAGTAAGAGTAGTCCGATCGCATATTTCCAGCTTCCTTTTAACCTTGCAAAAACAGGTACAAATAACATTAGACATAAAGCAGCAACGGTCATAACGATATGGATGACGGTTATTGTTAACGCAATATACATGGCAAAAACTAAAAATGTAAATAGTATGATACCTGGAACAAGAAAAGCACTATACAAGAGAACATTATTTTCAGTCGAAAACTTCCTGTCTTTCCAAAATACTAGATTCGTTCCAATCAAACTAAAAATTAATGGCCAAACAAATAAATAACTTGCTCCAGTTAAGAGAATGCTAGAAACACAAGCTAATAGAAACCATCCAATCAAAACCCCCATCACAACTTGAAATGCCCCTATTTTCTTCTGAACGACGTAAGTGAAAAGAATTAACACTGCCGCAGTAATAAGTAAAAAACCAATTAAATAGATACTTGCAATATGCTGGTCAAATTCCAATAGCCAGCTCACATCCTCAGCAAAAAATGTGACAAGTTTTAAAGCGAATAAAGAAATACCATAGGCAACAGCAAGCGATACTAAGAATAAAAGAAATCCGATTAGTGTTCCTAATACAGATACAAGCTTTCTTCTGATTCCATGAATGACTGTGGCAATAAGCCCAATTAATGTAACGATTAATAAAGGTATGACGAGGCTATCGGAATAAGAAACGAATGTATGAGCAACCGGATTAAAATAAACAGCATTTTTCTCTGATTGATTATCTATCTTGCTTAAGTCGATATTTCCAAAGTGAGTCGCAAGTTCATATGCGTATGTAGTATGATGCATGAGTGTGTTTTTATCAACAAAATCTAAACTATCAATAGTAGTATGATAAGAGTTAAAACTCTGTGCACTAGCAAAATTCAACCCTTGCATACCAGCACCAACAAATTCAGTTAGATCTGTTCCATTTGGCATCACGTCGTATACTTCCTTTAAAAATGAATTGGAGGCTGGGCTACTCGTTGCTTTTTGGAACTCCTTAATAAGCGCGCCATTTCCACCACTCGTTTCAAACATAACCGTAGCCCCTTTAATTCCTCTTGCCTCGAAATTTAACACGACGTCCACATCTTTTGCCCACGGATGTTCATTGACAAAAGCATTTGCACCAAGAAGCCCCAATTCCTCCCCATCTGTTATTAAGATAATAACATCATTTTTAAGGGATATATCTTGAAGTATTCGAGCTGTTTCCATCAATGCTGCAACACCATAGCCATCATCACTCGCACCAGGACTTACGAAAGTACTATCGTAGTGAGCAGCAAGCATAACGGTACCAGAGGAATCGGAACCTTCCATTTTCGTTACGATATTTTGAACACGGGTTGCCCTTTCTCGTTCCGGTTTATGAACTATCGTGTCTTGTATTTCCACATCCAAACCCATTTCCTCTAATGTTTGGATGAGATAATTTTTTACCCTCTCATGTTCTTCTGATCCAACCGGATGAGGTTTCTGTGCAATATTTTCAAGAAATCTCCAAGTACTTTCAAAAGAAACCTCCGACGGACTTGCCTTATCCCTATCCGGTGCCTGTAAAGGCGTCAATCCAATGACAATCCCAAATAAAAATATTAATATTGCTAGTAACCCATAATAAGGTACTAGCTTGCCTAACTTACTTTTACCCATGCACATCCCCTTGCCCTCTGTTTTGTCTATTTTTTAATTATTCTAGCAGTAATTACCAATAAAAACACGTGAAAGGACCTTTTGCTTCATAATGAAGTAAATGACCACTGGAGCCCTCATTCTACTCTTCCCAATAGTTTCCTTCGCCCCCAACATTAGATATAAGAAAGGATGAATTAATATATCGCAATAATATTACCTCATTCTTTCTTGTTAAAAAATCTTAGGTAGATACAAAACGTTCTATTATTTCAATCAAACTTTTTTATACTCACATTTATGACGGTGAAACTGATGGTAGTACAGTGTTACTATCCTTCCTAAAGAAAATCCCTCTAGGAGGTGGAAATAATAGACTTATGAGCCATAGCAATCAAAGAACAGCATCTGGATTATTACCGGGCTGACAGCCTTATACCTGATTAAAATACCCAGTTTCCATTACGAAAGATTGGAACAATCACGACATCCACATGTGCAGTTGACACATTCCGTTCGTTTTTCCGCAACTCATCCTCACTCTTTTTGTTTTGCCCTCTTTTCAGATATTCCAATTTCCAAGAAATGGTTTGGCTGAATTAGGCTGAATAACTATCAGAAATGCAAAAAGCATCTCCCTCGCAATTAAGAAAGATGCTGATTTATTTCGGGTTAAACTTCATTTACTTGCCACTTCCAATACTTCACTGGATAGATCCCATTCGCATTTTTCTATGGCAAATTCTTTATAAACACGACCTTAAGATAGTTTCCTTCTGGGAATTCTTTTATTGTTTTAAAGTCTTTTGGAAGGGAAAATTCCTCCACTAGCTGATATTTCCTGTTTGATTCTCTGAATGCCTGATCAATAAAACCTTTAAATTTTTTCATATTAAAAGAACTTGAATTGGTGGACGCAACGATAATCCCCTCATCTTTTGTTATGGAAATAGCTTCCTTCAGAAGATTTTTGTAGTCCTTTTCAGCGCTGAATACTATCTTCTTTGACCTTGCGAAGCTTGGAGGATCTAGGATAACCAAGTCAAACTCTAGCTGCTTTTTCACCGCATACTTAAAGTAATGAAACACATCTTCCACAATGATATCCTGTGATTCATCATCTATTCCGTTCAAGCTAAACTGCTCAACTGTCTTGTTTAAGCTTCTATTTGCTAAATCCACACTTGTTGTTTTCACTGCGTGTCCTAAGGCAGCAGCAACCGAAAAGGCGCCTGTATAGGAAAAGGTGTTCAGTACGTTCTTACCTTTCGCGTAAGCATCACGGATTTTCTTCCTGACTTCCCTTTGATCTAAAAATATACCAACCATTGCACCTTCATTTAGGTAAACAGCGAAGTTCACGCCATTTTCTTTTACGATAATCGGGAACGTTCCTCTTTCTCCCGCTACGAAGTCATCTTCTTCAATATATTTCCCACTCGTATCAAATCTTTTCTTTTGGTAAATGGCTTTAAAATTAACCAGTTCTTTCAGCGCTTTGATAATATACTCCCGAAAATGGTAGATTCCTTTACTATACCAGTTGATTAAATAGGACCCATCAAAATACTCTATCGTTAAGCCACCTAAACCATCGCCTTCTCCATTCACGACTCGAAAGGCATTCGTATCCGTACTATTAAAAAACGACTCTCGATAGTTAATCGCATCTCGCAATTTATTCACAAAAAACCGTTGGTCGATCTGTTCATTCTCATTTCGACTAAGAACCCAGCCGTAACCTTTGTTTTGTTTGCCAAAATAGCCTTTTGCGATGAACCTGTTCTTTTCATCAACAAGATGAATAATAGTTCCTTCTTTCATACCTTCGTTCATATTAAGGATGGCTTCCTTTGATATGAGCGGATAACCGCTTTTATATTTATTTGCAAACTTACCTTTTACTGTTAACGTAACATTATTTTTCATTTTGTCATCCTACCAGAAATTTTTTTATCGCGTACACAATATTGTATACAATCATTTCGCGCGTCATTCATGCTGAACATAATAGATGATTACATAATCTAATAGTATTGTAAATCATTTACCTTTTGGGTGTATTTATCTTCCATGTCTTTTTAAGGATAGTAACTATTATATTAACCTGCTATTTATGAGATAAAAATTTTAAAAGGGATTTACAACGTACATAATAGAACCTTTTATATGTATGAGAGTAATATTCAAAAACAATCCCTCCTTACAACTAATTTTGTGAGGAGGGATTGTTGAGTGGATCTTACGTATTAGGTAACTACGTTGCTCTAATATAATCCATAAAAACAGTCATCCTATATTAATCGATTAAATAATCCATAATCCCATCACGAATCGCTTCCGCAACAGATTGTTGAAATTGCTCCGATAACAGCTTTTCCTCTTCCTGAGGGTTTGTTAAATAGCCTACCTCCAATAATACAGCAGGCATCGTTGTGTCTTTTAAAACAAAATAATTTTCTTTTTTCACACCTCTATCTCGAAAGCCTGTTACCTCAATTAATTGTTGATGTATTTTATTTGCTAGTAATTTTGAGTTCTGATGGTAATAATATGTTTCTGTACCAGATACCGTTGGATCATCAAATGTATTCCCATGGATGGAAACGAATATATCGGCTGATAGGCTATTAGCAAAGTTTGGTCTTTCCCGTGTCTCAGAAGAAAGGAAAACATCTTCCTCCCTAGTCATGTATACCTCTACCTGAGGTTCTCGCGCTAATAATTCTTTAACCTTTTTTGACAGACTCAACGTATAGTCCTTTTCATAGGAACCACTAGCACCTATTGCCCCTGGATCTTCGCCACCATGTCCGGCATCAATCACAACTTTATAGTTATCTGTTTTAGGACTGGATCCTTTTGTTTCTTGATTGCTTATGCGTTCCTCATTTTTAGGAACCTGCTCCTGATGATCCTTCCAAGTAAAAAATAACAGCAATACGACTAGTATAACTACGAATAATCCAATCCATTTTTTCATTTATACGCTCTCCCTTTACTATGCACCTTTTTGCTACACTCATTTTTAACTGGAGAACAACAGTTTTCACATTTTTCAAGGACTCTATTCTTTCGAAATCAAAGCACTTGGCGATACCCGCTGTTCTAGTTATCGTTCAAAGGTTAACATGGTGAAGTAAAGCTGAAATGAAGATAGGATAAATATAAAATTAAGATTTCAATAACTACACTAGAAGGATAAAAATATTAATTTGCCTTATAAATAGACGCAATAGAACTAAGGAGACATTATCCTAGTCTAGCAAATGACAATCATCTACCAAAGCTAACAATGCTAGAAAACGACCCAATTATTTACCAATCCGATAACAGCGATTATAGCAATTAAAGTTATACGGTTCTGCACTTTCATCGATTACGCTTGTTTGATAGCCATGCTCCTGTAAATAGCTTAATAGAATGGACAAATGACTAGCCGTTTCACCGCGATCATGCATGAGAATAATTGGCGTTCCCCCAGCCTGTACTAGCTCTTCTACCTGGGAAATGACATTCTGGACATATTCATCCGCTGATAAATTCCAATCACTGCTGTCTACATTCCAATCCCATAATTTAAATCCATCATTCTCTAGCACCGTTCGAAATGAGTCTGTTAAATAAGGGACACTACCAAAAGGGGAACGTATTAAATGCGTACGAACACCGGAAATTTGTTCTAGTGTTGCTTGCCCTGTCCTCATTTCATTTAATGCAGCCTGCTCGGATTGATAGAATTTATCTCTATCATGGGTAACACCGTGTAATCCGACAGTATGCCCTTCCTTTATCATACGTTTCACCATATCTGGATAGGCTCGCATTGCTGGTTCAAGCATAAAAAATGTTGCTTTTGCGTTATACTGCTTAAGCGTATCCAGAATCTCATGTGACGCCGAGCTAGGTCCATCATCAAACGTTAAGTAAACAGTCCTCTCTGTTTTATTATCACGTTTTGGTTCTTCCTCATTCTTGTTAGCTGTTTTATCATCCTGTTCTGGTTCTTTCTCAGTCTCATTAGCTGTTTTCTTTTCCACTTCCTCTATAACATTTTCCAAATCGACCTCTATTAATTGTTCACTACTAGTTTCATAGTCGCTCGAGCTAACCGTTTTAGGTTTATTACTATCTATTAGTAAAAAAACTAATATAATCAAAAATACACAAATGATTTGTAGACGGTATTCCTTTAGCACTTCGCTTACCTTCCTTTCGTATGCTGCATTAACTCTCCGTTTAGGCATAGCGTAATGGAATGAAATAAAGATAAGAGGAAGATAAGGTGAATATAAGGTAAAGTTTTGAAAACAATTCACCAGAAATTCCAACTCAACAAAAATAAGCCATCCAACGCATGATACTATGTCAATTATTAGACGGCTAACTTCATTAAATAGTTTTATTTAAATAAAAATAAAAGCAAACACCTTTCTCGGTATTATATACGCCATAGTCGACATCATGTAATTTTAAAATGTTCTTCGATATAGCGAGTCCTAATCCTGTCCCTTCCTTCGAGCGCTGCTCCTTGTTACCTTGGTAGAAACGATCCCATATTTTCTCCAATTGGTTCGGATCAATTGGATTACCTTCATTCTCAATCATTACTTTAACGGTTGCGTTCTCCTCGACGGTAGAAATCGTAATCTGTCCCGACTCAGGCGTATGGCGAATGGCATTGACTAAGAAGTTTGTAACCACCTGCTCAATCCAATGTTCATTCGCAACAACTTCTATGGGCTGCAGCTGTAAATCAACCGTTAGCTCCTTGTTTTGGGCATTGATTTGCAGGTGTTGATACACATTATTGATTAATTCATCAATGAAGAACACTTCCATTTTCATCTTATAGGTTCCTGATTCAAACTTCGCTAACTCCAACATATCAACGATTAACCGATCCATTCGGTCAACCTCGTGATTCATCGCAGAGAAATAATACTCCTTTTTCTCTTTGGCTACTTCATCTTCAATGATCGCGATACAGCTTTTTATAATACTTAGCGGCGTCTTTAATTCGTGTGATACACCGGCAATAAAATTTTTACGAGTCATTTCTAATTGCCTTTCTTTCTCGATGTCCTGCTGTAATGCCTGAATATAGGAATGTAATGTGTCTGATAGAAAATTGATGTTCTTCGATAATTCACCAATCTCATCCTTCGATTTGACGGGAACTCTTTCGGCAAAATCTAAGTTAGCTATCCGTTTTGCTGTACGATTGATTTTTAATAATGGACTTGCTATTTTTTTAGAAAAATAGAACGCCGCTAACAGGATTAATAGAATGACACCAATAATAATGTAGATATAGTAATCCTCCATCATCTCGATTGCCTCATCGATGGGCTGTAGTGAAGCCATCGTAAAGTAGTAGATGGTATCTCCATTGCTGTCCTTTCCCTGATCGATTAACATGCGATAATTGATACCATTTTCCTCATAGGTTAATTCCTGCGGTACGGTGATATCCACATTTCCAAAAATCAAATCGATTTGAAATCCCTTAATTCTATCAAGGAATTGTCGATTTGATAGTGGTGTGGCATATAAGAGACTGTTATCGTCTGGTATGTGTACCTCATCAATACGTCCATATAATATTTGTTTTACCGTGTCCTTATTCTCCACATTTTTATTTACTGCTGATGCAAGCAGATTGTTCTTCCAATAATCAACATTATCAAGTCCTCCGTCTAGCATGTAAAATGGAGTCTTTGCTTCATAGAGTGATTCTTCCGTACTTGAAATGAGCTCATAAGGATAAATGACGCCATCTTTTTCCAAACCATGAATTTCAATTACCTGTTTTTCCTTTTCTTTAAAGATAGCAATCTGTTCATTGTCATCATACATGTTTTCTAAATAGTAGATGGGTATGGAGATACTTTCTTCGGTAAAGTTTATTTTGCTATTTTCAGAGACAAACCGATTATACAGCTTCACAGAGAAGTCCTTCGTCCCTTTGATATATCCCTGTTCATCTAACACCGCAATCCATGCATTGTTTTCTTGATAAAACTGTTGCTCTAATTCTTGTCGATCCCTATCATCCTCTAGCTTTTGATAATCTAGCTTAAACAGATCGACGGCTTCTGATAACTGCTTCATCTTATTATTCGCATAATAATCCTTAAACAGTATCGTTTGACCAACAAAAATGCTCGCCAAAATTAATAAGCATAAGCCAGAAGTCAGTAAAAACAGCTTTACAACAATACGATTTATCATTCTATTTCCTCAAATTTATATCCGGCACGGACAACTGTTTTGATTTGATTGGCCCTTTTGCCAAGCTTATGTCGTAGATTACGGATATGTGTATTGATGGTACGATCATCCCCAGCATAATCGTAGCCCCATATTTTGATAATCAATTGCTCTCTTGATACGACGATGTTCTTATTTCTCATGAGGTAGGTTAATATTTCAAATTCGGTATGGGTTAATGCGATTACCTTGCCTTCCACTTTAACGGTATGGGAACGGAGATCTACTTCTAGGTCATTACTCGTTAGCACTTCATGGTTTTCACTCAATGGATGACTTACCTGTGATGTAAGTAAACGCTTCGCTCTCGCTAGCAGTACCCTTGGACTAAAAGGCTTCGTAACATAATCATCCGCCCCTAATTCAAATCCTAATAATGTGTCCTCTTCATCCGACCTTGCTGTCAGCATAATGATCGGTACTACAGACGTTTCACGTATTTTCTTACAGACGGTCCAGCCATCTAATTCTGGCATCATAATATCGAGAATGACTAAATCAACATGCAAGCTTCCGAATAAGGTTAATGCCTCTGTACCATTTCTTGCCTCTAACACCTTATATCCAGCATCTAAAAAGTAGTCCTTACTTATCTCTCTTAGTATATCTTCATCTTCTACAATCAAAATAGTTTCTCTCATAATAACTACCCCTGTTTTTAATAACATTGAAAAATTCTAAATTCGGATTCATTACTAGAATTATAACAATAACATGTAAAGATTAGATAAAGAAAAATTGGAATCTTCATGGCTTTGGTAGCTTTTTAGGATGGCAGGATGGGATTTTGTTGGATGACGTTAATAAAAAATTACAGAAAAAAAGTTTTAGTACTTTACAATTTTCCGAAAACAATATATAGTTGTATGTACAAACAAAATAAAACTTATTTTAAAGACTGGGATGGTTAAGGATGCTCGAAAATTATCTTAAAGAATGTTTATACTTTACTGCCAATCGACTCAGCAGAATTGTTGCAAAAATGGCAGAGGAAGAATTTAGAATTAGTGGCTTATCGCCAACATATGCTTATTTATTAATGGCTGTCTATGACAAAGAGGGAATTTCTCAAAAGGAGTTAGGTGAAATTCTCCATCTAAACCCTTCTACCATTACACGTTTTATTGAAAAGCTTACTGCTAAAAATTTGATCTATAACAAAGTAGAAGGACGATTATCGCTCATTTATACAACTGAAAAGGGTAGAGAGCTAGAAGAAACCATTTACAAATGCTGGATGAATCTTAGACGTCGCTATTCAGACATATTAGGTGAAAAGGAAGGAGATGAATTAACTCTTCGTCTGGATCAAGTTAGTAATCAATTAGAAAATAAGGAATAACCATTCTTTATTTTCTAATTAAATAGTTGTATGTACAAACAACTATTTATAAAGATTGAAAGGTGGTGAAATTCTTCTGCAAGTTACCGAGCTTTGAAAATAAAAATTGAAAAAAATAAGGAGGAATTTTTTATGAATGAAATGAAGAATGAGAATGTAAACAAAAAGTTGCTTGAGAAAACAGGGAATGGCAATCAGAAACCAATCTTGATACTAGGTGGAACAGGTAAAACCGGACGACGCGTGGCCAATAGACTTTCTGCGCTAGGGTATCCTGTACGAATTGGTTCCAGATCAGGAACACCATCCTTTGATTGGAACAATCAAGCGAGTTGGGAATCACTTCTTGAAGGGGTAGGTGCTGTTTATATTACTTACTATCCTGACTTGGCTGCTCCAGGAGCTGCAGATGCAGTTGGAGCTTTCTCAAAGTTAGCTGTGGAAAAAGGGGTAAAACGATTGGTATTATTATCTGGACGCGGAGAAGAGGAAGCACATCGAAGCGAGGAGGCCCTGAAAGCTTCTGGGGCAGACTGGACGATTCTACGATGTAGCTGGTTTGCACAAAATTTTAGTGAACATTTTCTTTTAGACTATGTGCTCAGTGGTATAATCGCTTTGCCAGTTGCAAACGTGAAAGAGCCTTTTATCGATGTTGAAGACATTGCAGATGTTGCCGTTGAAACAATTATTAACCCTAAACATATCGGTCAGCTTTATGAACTATCTGGACCTAGATCACTAACCTTTGCTGAAGCAACGGAGGAAATCGCCAAAGCAAGCGGTCAGGACGTTCGTTATCAATATATTTCTACAGAAGAATTTAAATATGGGCTACAGCAGGCTCAACTTCCAGAGGATATTATCTCTCTCATGATGGAATTATTCACTAAAGTCTTAGATGGTCGTAATTCTCATACTACAGATGGAGTCAATCGTGTCCTTGGTCGGGAGCCTCGAGATTTTAGTGAATATGCGAAAAGTGCTGCTGCAACTGGGGTGTGGAATACTTGATTGAAAAAATCACATCATTACTAACCTTTTTTGCAGCTCTCGGATCAGGGCTAATTGCTGGTACGTTCTTTGTATTTTCAGCCTTTGTCATGAATGCCCTCGCCCGGCTTCCCTCACATCAAGGAATTGCAGCCATGCAATCAATAAACATTGTCGTAATCAATCGATTATTTCTCACCGTATTTACAGGTACGGCAGTGGTAAGTTTTATTCTAATCCTCATCTCATTATTTAATTGGAAAGACACCGATGTTGTGTTTATCCTTTCTGGAAGTTTGCTGTATCTTATAGGCAGCTTTCTCGTCACAGGAGTGTGCAATGTACCCCTTAACGATTCTTTAGCGAATTTAGACGTAAAAGATGCAGCAAGTGCAAGTCTGTGGAAGGAATATATTGTAAATTGGAAGGCTTGGAACCATGTTCGAACAATCACAAGTCTTGCGGCTATGGTATTATTTATTCTCGCACTATGGAGGAACTAGTCGTAACTAAATTAAAACAAGCACAAATCGAAACTAAAAATATCGGAATATTCACAACTAAAGATTGTAGAACGTACTCAAGAAGGAAAGGCAATAGCAAAGCAACGTGACGATTTTAGGGAAGGTAGACCGAAAAAATTTACTAAGCAACAAAGGGAACATGCTATGAAACTTTTAGAAACACATTCTTATAAAGAAGTGGAAGCTATGACAGGTATTTCGAAAAGTACATTAATTAGAGAAATGAAAAAGCAGAAATAAAAACATTAAGGAATTACAGAGGACTAAGTGTAGGGAATGATAATCTTCATTTTAATTCAAGAATTCTACATGTTTGTATGAACAAAGAAGAAACCATAGAGTACTCTAACATAAATGTAAGGAGTGATACATTTCTTGTACCACTCCTTCGTTTAATATAGGTAACACTAGATTTTCAATTTTTCTTTTCATTTTATTGCAATCTCATTTAAATTTTACTATTCTAGATAAACGCCAATTAGATACAATACTATAATGTGTACTGGATAAAAAATATAGAAGAAATACTTTAGACCAAACCCCTTTTTCCCATTATGAAGTAAAATGAGTGGCAATGCACTTAACATCATCCATTGATAACTTGCGAATGGTGCCATATATGTATAAAGAAAATTATATGAATCCCCTATCTTTTCGTAGGCTACATAACATAAGAGTGAAAATAAACTATACATTATCACTGTTTTCCCCATTTTGTTTCTAGTAAAATGAAACAGCAATCCTAAAAGAACAAAAAGCGGACCACCTTCTACAAATAGAATACTACCAAATATAGATCCAACAGCTAAATAGATGACTCTTGCTGAACCTAAAACATCTAAGTTTGATAGTGTTTGTGCAAAGAACACGCTCAAGATAAAGGCAATAATTTGCCATAAAATCAAATATTTATATTTCTTGCTGTTAAGTAAACTTATGACTATAAGAATTATATAAAGTGGAGCAAAAAAATTATTAGATATTTCAGTTCCATTATGGTTAAAAGTGTTGTTAATTATCAAAATCAATATTGACATAATAAAGGAAAATATATAAATACGCTTAATATATTTTTTCCTATCTTTCGTATGATGGTAGCCTTCAACTACTCCATAGATAAATATTGGTGCTGCTAATCTACCTATCCATTGAAACCATTCCGGGGTATTAGGTATAAATTGACCAATGTGATCCACAAGCATTGCAATTAGACCAATAATTTTTAGATTAGTTGTTGTCATTGATTTCCACTCCTGATATCTGTACACTATCGAAATTAAAAAACGCCATAATTATAACATGGCGTTTTTTAATGGTTAAAATTCTAGCCCCTCAATTGTACCACCAAATTGGCTTGGAGCTAGATAGTATTTTGCATTCTTATCTAATTTAGGAAAAGCCATAGCTAAGCGGCGTGACGATTTCATGGAAGGTAGGACAAAAAAATTTTCAAGAAAACAACGAGAACACGCATTGGAATTGTTAAAGGAAAAGCTTATAAGGAAGTATCAGAAATGACTGGTATGTCTATAAGTACTCTTGTAAGGTAGAAAAGAAAGGTTAATAGCTTGAAAAGTGATGTTTAACATCTCTTAAACTTGTGTATAAATTTGGTTTCCCCTTTATACATTTTCTTTTTCAGTGCTAAATAAAATATCCATCTAATTTTGTTATACCCTATTTAAGATAGAATTTGAATGATAATGAATTTATATTTTTTCTTCTATATAGTTCATTCCACGATCAATCTTTATATGCTAATATCATATTTCTCTTAAAAAGTGAATGATGAAAAAATTATTATAAATAGCCCCTTAAACCAAGATCTCACTTCTTTATCCATATTTGAGTATAAGTTGAATAATGGAGGGATCCAAGTATATCCAATAACAAATATGTTGGATTCTCAGCAAACGAGTGGAATAGTTATACAAAGCACTCAAAGTTTTTAATTTATCTGATTATTTGTGTTTTCTTAAAATTATGTTAGTATCATGATGGAGGTCCGATCAAGTTAATTTTAAGTAAGGTTGATAGCAATACTATAAACCGGTGAATTTCCATAATGGTCGAGATGAGGTCTAAAATTAGTAAAAGGTTATGAAGAATTTAACAAAAGTAATAAAAACAACTGAATCTTATTTCATGTTGATATTTATAATAAATAAAAAGGAGTAATAAAAATGAATGCATTAGGTGTAATAGGATTTCTAGCTATTATTTTTTCCATTTCATATCTTATTTATCATTTCATCAAGAAATTAAAGGACAAAGAAAGAACTATCTCGAAGAAAATATTATATCCCAATCTTTTTGGGGGCTTATTGTTTTTTATTATTGGAATCCCATTTGTCGACACAGGAGTTCAAGAACAACTTGAAGAAGTACGAAAGCAAAACGAACAACTAGTTACATTACAAAAATCTTTAGAATCGGAAAAAAAGGAACTGGAAAATCAAATCATTCAACTCGAGGCTAAGGTTGAGGAGACATCAAGTAAAATTACTGAGTATGAAAACCAGTTAGAATCCTTTGACGATAACAAAGCTGAAATAGAATCAATGACAGAACAAATAAACAGTCTTACAACAGAAAATGAAAAAATGGAAAAAGAGATTAAAGAATTAGAGACCAAGTTAGCAAATGCACAAGCAGTTGCATCTACATCAATACCAAGCAATTCTACTAGCAGTAATTCCAGTGGTGGTAGTACATCAAAGACCAATGAACAATCTAAAAAAGAAACACAGACACCAGTAACGAAAGAGAACTTTAAGAATTGTACAGAACTAAGGAAGGTACATCCAAACGGAGTACCTAAAGACCATCCAGCCTATCAATCAAAAATGGATCGAGATAAAGATAATTGGGCTTGTGAGTCTAGTTAATAATTAATATTGCTAATAAAAAACGTCAGTTTAGCTGGCGTTTTTTATTAGTTGAAGTTTGGAAAGGTATTGCTTTAACTAGTTAAAGCAGACACTACCTAAAAATTATAGTATTATTTTGGAAATCTAGAGAAATTGTACTTAAACTAACGGTTTAGGATTGCGGTTGTAATAACTTTAGAACAGTTAAGAGATACTGACTAAAATTAGAAAATACTGATAAGGAGTTGGTAGGAATGAGAGTCTCTCAGGAATTTATGAAGCAGTTAGAAGAAATGTATCAACTATATGAGGAAGAAATCAAGGAAAAATTTAAAAATGGGTTGTTAAAGGAGAGTGCAGCTAAAACATACTTAAGACATTCAGGAACGTTTGTAAGGTGGTGGAAGGGCGATTTTTATCCAGGAGCGAAGAATAGACAAAAAGGGGTATAAAATTGGAAAATTTAAAGGGTTATGCAACATACCATATTTTTAATACACGTCAGGCTGAGTTGGTTCGTGATATTAAAATTAATGAAAATCTTTATTTTGATTATAGAGAAGATCCTAGTTTTATGAATTGGGTTGATAAAGAAGGATATGGTGCCTCGTCATTTCAAATCAAACCAAAAGAAGAGGATATAAATGGTAAACTATTGAACAATTTTAAAAGAGCTAATGAGTTAATCATATATGCTCCAGACCAGGATATTGCACAAGATATAAGTAATCTAGTACGTGGAGGAAGACTTCTTGAATATCCGTCTTTATACGAAAACACGAGCTACGGGTTTATAATTGAATTAGATCATGACTATATTTTTTATGAAAGGTATAAACAGAATTCAATTTGTGAGCACATTGTATTTGCGTGTTTGGTAGCAGCAAAGGCATGGAAAAGCAAGAGCCTTATTTACTGCATAGAAAAATATAAATTTAGTCTAAATTTGGACTCGTTTTCACCTCATTCAGCATCTCCTATATACGGACAAGTTTTTTCAATAGAAGATAGAGGTTACTCTTACCATGTTAGAGCAGGTTACGCTTTTTTAAGTGCTTACTCAATTATTGAAGAGTTGGGTCTTGAAATACGGTCAAGTTCAAAAAAACCTCGTTTTTTAAAAAATAACGAATGGAATCCAATTGTTAAAGAAGATATTTTACAAAGACTTTCTAAAATAGGAATTTCTGAATCCGATACAATCAATTGGTTAATAAGGGGAACCCCTAGCAAACTATATAATAGTATCAAACCTAGATTGGGGATTAACTCAAAGTGGAGTGATGGTGAAGAAGTACATGACCAAGAAATGTACATTTATGATGCCATTCATTATTGTAGTTATATTAGAAGTTATTTTATTGCACATAAATTTGATGAGATCATTCGTTACATTAACCCATATGACATTCATAATGTTCAATTATTAGCTAGAAGATTGATACTTGGAAAATTAGGTCTTTGGGGATTCGACAACGAAAACCCTAAAGAATATATAATAAAATAATTGGAACAAACTGCTGACAGATATTTCAAAGAGTACATTAATTAGAGAGAAAAGAAAAGTAAACCTTAAAAAGTGGGGAAATTTGTTATGAAAAGATTATTAGCTTCAATGATTACAGCATTAATTTTACTAATAATAACGCAAACACCAATTTTTGCAGAAGAAAATTTACAACCAGGTCAATGTTCTCTATGACAATAAAGTCAGATGTCCATGATTGGAATAATAAAGCTCAAGCTGATGGTCCATGTAGAGGTCTAGTACAAGGATATTATTTACCTGCGAGTGATGTCTTTCCTGAAAGTTTCGGTATTATAGGAATGGCTAACTATGAAATAACAAAAAACGGAAAACAATTCACAATAGGAACTCCAAAACACCCTTACGGCGAGTCAGTTTTAACTGTCTATATTGTTAAAGTTGCAGAACTTAAACCTGAGCCAAGGCCAGAATCTAAAAAAGAAAATAAACCAAAAACAACTCAACCTAAGGAAGAAACAAATTCAAACACTACAGCAAAAGTAGAATCATCTAACACAGCCGTTAAAGAAAAATCTGAATCTACTAATCACTCACCGAATAAACAACAAAAAGAAACAACTTCTAAAGACTACGAAAATCAGAAGGAGGAAGTAGATACCGTTTATGAAGGAGTTGAAGATGATATTCAAGAAAATAATGAGGAAAGTATAGGATTGAGCGAATTTCAAAAGAGATCTACTTATGAGAAACTAAACCCCTTTGAAGAATCAAGTGTAGACATAGCAAATGAAATAGAAATACATAAAGAGGATGAAAAGTTAGATTCAAACGAATTAACAAATGAGCCTGGTCGTAAATCAATTATTATAATATCGAGTTCTATAGCTATTGTTTTGATAATAGGTGTAATTATTTTACGGTTTAAAAAGAAAGGTAAGATTACTTGAAATTAACTAAGTTAAGTAAATTGTTGTAAAAGTAACTATGGAAAGTAGGTATAAAACATGAATTTATCAGGTATATTAGCTATTCTTAAACTTATTTTACCCGTTCCCAGTATTGCCATTGCTGGTATTGCAATATCAATTATAATTTTTTATTTCAAATTTTCACCCGTATCCTCTTTGACTGCAGAAGAAATTCAAATAAGGTTATTCTCTAAAGAAAAAAGGATATTAGTTAATCTTATCAATTACATAATAAAAACATTTGTATGGTCAATAATTATATTTGGTACTACATTGTACCTTATAAAATTTAATAAGACAGTTTCTTTAATCTACGATAATATTATTTTTCCAGTTTTAATAATAGAAATTCTATTTTTTATGCTATTAATATCAAAGGAATATAATCAAATTGGTAAAATTAATGAGAAGATCAAGAATGTAAAATTATTTAGGTTGCTTTCAAAACTTAGATTTAAAAAAAAGTTTCGTTTTTTATTAGTGGCTTTCTACATGCTTTTAATTATTACTACCTTTTCTTCTTTGTTGGCACATATGTACAATTTGTTCAACGATACAATTGATTTAAACTTTATATTAGCAGTTTACTTAGTAACTTATTTAGTCTGTCTCATAATACCATTTATTTCAAGCCCATGTGCAGATTACATTACTGGGGAAACTGTAAATAAATACAAAGATATTTACATTTTAGATGATAACGAAAACAGATGGTATATATATTATCCTATTAATAAAAGTTTTGTTCTCTTAGGTAACAATAAAGATGAAATTCTTTGTAGTCAAAAAAAAATCCTTAAGTTTGAGGATCTCAATGATTTAGTAATTTATTTGGAAAAAAATGTTCTCACTGATAGTACAGATTAATTAATTTTATATTTGATATCAATAGATTAACCATTGACGTAATAATCTATTAAATAAGGGAAGTTTTTGTATGCAGAACACGTTATAGAATTACTAGAAACACACTTTTTTAAAGAAGTAGAAGCTAAGACATATATTTCTAAGAGTACATTGATAAGGGGAAAATAAATTAGTTTAAAAAAGAAACTAAAAATTGACTGTCTTCCAACCCTTAATATTCGCTACACTAAGGTCGATATAAATAATATATATTAGACGGGGGAAAGAATATGGATACTAAACCTTCAATGGATCATAGAAACAAGTTAAAAGAAAACATTAGTCTAACCAGTCAATTAGTAAAAAGGTTGCAACAAAATCACAAGGATTATAATAGGATCACCAAAAAACCTTTAAACTTTAATTTCGGCTACCATGTGCTGAGCTTGATGGTTTGTTTCTGCTTTATTTTTTATCTTATAATTTTTCTAGGAAATACTGTTTTTGCTGAAAGTGAAGTTATAACCAAACTTGATAAAATGGATTTTAGTGATTTTATTACTTGGTATTCAATTTTAATAGTGTTTTTCTATATCTTTAGTTATGTAATTATTAATAAAGTTGCTTTTAAAACTAAAATCAAAAAAAACTTTGATAGACTAAATGAAATAATAGAAGAAAAGCCCAATCTGATTAATCAACTTAAAACCCAGTCTTTAGTTCCTGAAGATTACTGGAACATTTACGCATTGAATAAATTTGAGAAATATATCAATAACCAAAGAGCTGATTCTTTAAAAGAAGTAATAAATCTGTTTGAACAAGAAGAAAGACACGAACAACAGATAAAAGAAATGAAAATCATGCAGTCAATACAACAGGCTACTTATAAAAAAACAAAGGAAATTGCTGCCATTAGCTGGATAAATCTACTCAAATGATAATTAAGCATAATTGACAAAAGACTAATTAACAAAGTTTACATTGTTTCTGGTGGCTTATTAATAAAGACAAGATAATATAACATTACACAAAAAACCATACTTGCAAGGTATGGCTTTTTATGTGCTATTATTAATAATTTATTTTAGTTACTAACTTTCTTTCTCTATCTTCAACATTTCTTCTTCAATAGAGTATAAATCCTTAGCAGTTCAAGGTCTATAATTAATTCGTTTTTCTATCGCAAAATAGAAATGGGCTTGGGAATCTTCATCTATCTTAGATATTATCCGTAAATCAGGCTAAAGTGTCACCTTAAGATGTAGATTTCCCTTGTGTTAAGCAATAACTATAAATAAATATAAATAGTCCATTTTCTCAATTTGAAATTGGACTTTTTATCATTACTTCGAAACAGCGCTCGATTATGGAAAGTCGTAAGTAGTTAGAGAGGATAACATTTAATTTATCGCATGAAATAAAATGTTTTTAACAACATTTAAAGGATAATATTTCTTGGATAGGTAATTTTAATAGTAAATTATATCCGTTGAAGGGATGGCCATACGTGGAGAAAAAACTGCTAAGACTACTTACTGCTTTGTGTATAGCTTCATTGCCATTTTTATTTAGAGGCCCAAAAATGAGAGAAAACCTTGTTATTTTTTTCTCTAAAGGAATTCTTTCTACTCTTATTGATGCTTATGTTGTGGCGACCAGAAGAATTGAATATCCTGTACGCCCTTTTGCAAAAATTTTTAAAACCAATATTATGTATGACATGTTGTTCTTCCCACTTTTAAGTGTGTTATGGGTGAAGCTTTCTTATAGGGATAACCTTCAGAAAATCCTATGGAAAAGTCTGATTTTTAGTGTTCCGATGAGTATTGGTCAGTGGTACTTCGAGAGGAATTCCAAGCTATTTAAATGGAAAAAATGGACAGCCCTCCACACCTTTGGAAGTGTCAGTTTTACTTTGTTAACGATTAGGGGATTTGTAGGTGCGATAAAGAAAATAGATCACGTAAAGAGTAAAAAAGAAATAGCTGAATAAAGATATTACATATCGTGCACTTCTTCTAGACTAGGATGATTCTCTTATTAGAACAGCCTGCGTACAGGGTTTGTTACAATTGTTTCAATAGCAATTAATCAACGATACAATTTATTTGTATCAAATTTGAACGAGCAATAATAGAAAAAAACTTCGCTAAAAGGCTATTCTCACGCAGGCAGAACCCATGATTTTAAAAGCATTAAAAAAGGCTATCGAATGTTATCCGATAGCCCAAGAAGCTTCATCGTTTTTTAGTCTTACCTAATTTGTCATAGCAATTGCTTGATCCAAGACCTTATCTCCCTGGAGCATACCATATGCCATCTGGTCGATAACATCAACTTTAATTCCCTTTGGTTCCACGAACTCTCTTATTTTCTTTTCAAGGTATCGAACCTGTGGACCTATTAGTACAACATCGAGGTTTTCTAGATTATTGATTAATTGGGACTCTGCAACAGCATTTATTTCCACCTCTATATTTCGTTCATTAGCGGAATCTCGCATCCTTGTAACGAGCATCGATGTGGACATACCTGCTGAACAGACTAAGAGAATTTTCATGATTTTTTCTCCTCCAATTGTTGTATTCTTTCATACATGGTAATCATTTCATTTGCTAGTTCCTTAACCGTCAGGGCTGTCATTAAATGATCCTGTGCATGAACTAATATGACCGTAACCTCATTTTTCTTTCCGTTTGCCTCATTTTGTAAAAGGTCTGTTTGTACATGATGCGCTTGAACAAATTCCTGTTCTGCTTCCTCAATTTTCCCTCTTGCCGCTGTGAAATTATAATCTTTCGCATAGGAAATCGCTTCCATTGCACATGAACGAGCGTTCCCAGCATGAAGAATTATTTGGAAAGATAGTGTTTGAATATCTTCTAATGATTGCATGCTCATCCTCCAATTCTGACCTGCTCACGATATATCTTCTACTATACCACTAAAATAATAGGGTGATAGTCTATTTATCTACCTATAGCATTCGATAATTAATTAGCTCAATCCCTAATTCATTTACATAGTTTTTAATTCGATCTGATGTCAAGATGGTATACTCTTTCAATCGTGTATCAACATATGAACTTTTGGATATCAGATCAGGATCAATATATGCTGGATGACAATTAATTTCCACTGTCTCATTTTTATCTAACGCAGAAACGTTTCGTAATTGTCCCTCAAGCGTTTCATAGCTCACCTGTTCTCCATAAAACGCCCGCATCATGAATGTCGTTCTCTTTACCGTGTTATATGCTACATCTAAGTTCGGGACATTCATTGCCCTTCTCAGTGGAAGACCGTATTTCTCCGCTAAAGCAATCGCAATAGGTAGCGCTATAGCATGCTCATGAACATTATGGTGACTATCCAGATGAGTCGGACGTAAACCAGTAGACAAAAATCTTTCAATCTGGGCTGTCCACTCGCGTTCAATATCCTCTGGTTTAGCATGATCGAAAATAGTATGCTGGCTATAAAAGCTTCCATTAGTATCGGTTAATGAAGAGACGTTTTCGGAAATTGGTGTCCCACTAGTTAGAACAAGATGGACACCAACCCCTAAATCAGGATTCTGTTTCGCTAAATCCACCGCATGAGCAACATGAGGGGAATTACACATCATCGTTGTTGATGTTACAATCCCATTTTTAAAGGCATCTACTATTCCATAAGTAACCGCACGTGTATAGCCAAAATCATCCGCATTTACTATTAATTTCATCTGATTAACCTCGATTCTGTGTATGATTCACGTATATATGCAAAATACTAACGACGCTATATTCACGTCAACGTTATCCTACTTTTTTACTTGTACTAGCATTCGTAACATTCCTAGCCATTGACCTGTCTAGAACCTTTAAGAATGGTAGATAAAGTAATGCACCTACAGTTAAATTAACAATTTGTAATATGGATCCCGCTATTGAGCCACCTGTAGCTAAGTAACCTCCGATTATTGGCGGTGTGGTCCACGGTACCATAACTACCGTTTTTGGTACAAGTCCGATAGATGTCGCAAAGTATGCGATTGTTACATTCACAAGCGGTACCAAAATAAACGGAATGAATAACATTGGGTTCAAAACAATTGGTAATCCAAAAATGATAGGCTCATTAATATTAAATAGTGCAGCTGGTGCACTCATTTTTCCTAAGCTTCTTACTTGTTTAGCCTTAACTGTTATAAATAAAGCGATTAGCAGCGAAATTCCTGTACCTGTACCACCCATTGCAACAAACACATCCAAGAATGGTTTTGTGATAATGTATGGTACATCGTGTGCAGATACGCCTTGTTCAAATAGCTTTGTATTCTCCAATAGTCCAGGCAGGTACGCCGCTTCAATAACAGGCTCTAAAATATTCGACCCATGTAATCCAAAGAACCATAGAAATGATTTGGTAAATTCAATACCCAAAACTGCAGGCAATGTACCAGCGGCATTTTGGAATGGTGCCTGTATTGCCTTATAGATTAAGTCTTGCAGGCTTACACCAATTACATCAATGAACAATACCTGTAATAACCCAAAAATAAAGAGTACAATCATGGCAGGAATAAGGGATGCAAATGATCTAGAAACAGCTTCCGGAACACCATCAGGCATTTTTATGGCGAGATTCAACTGCGATAATCTTCTGAAAATTTCCGTTGCTACAATTGCTACTAAAAGCGAAACAAATAAACCTGCTGCAGACATCCATTGAAGTGAAATTCCACCATCTTCCGTCATTGGAGATATAATAATTAAGGACGCAACAGATACTAACGCAGCCGCTAAAGCATCCACATTATATGACCTTGCTAGGCTATAGCTGACCCCTATAGCCACAACTAATGAGATGATTGCAAATGTTCCATTCCATATATAACCGCCAAGATCCTTCCAGCCTTCTCCAAATATATTCACCATGAAGTTTTGGAAAGGTTCAATTGGTAGATTATTAATAAGTACAGCTAATGACCCAATAATAATCAACGGTAATATAGCAGCAAATCCATCACGTATTGCTACTAAATGTCGTTGTGACCCTATTCTTCCTGCAACAGGAAGAAACTTATTCTCAAAAGCTTTGAATACATTTTGCATTTTAATTCCCCCTTAATTTGAATTGTGGTAAATCATGTTTATGTGCTTCTAATAATTCATCCAGAATTACCTTGCTACGTTTTTCATCCTTCATTAATGGATTCATGACCATTGCCAAGTATGCATCATGATAATCTCCCGTAATTGCTGCGCGAATGACAAGCTCTTCAAAGGCTTTCATTTGCTGAATTACCCCTTTGACACTATGTGGTAAGGCTCCTATCGAAATAGGCTTAGGACCGTCCTTCGTGATAACGCTATTAATTTCTACAACCGAATCATCCGGCAAATCAGAAATAGCTCCATTATTCGTGGTGTTTACTGTTTGTATATCTTGTTTATTATTATAGATAGAATCCATCAGACTGCATGCGACATCACTATAGAACGCGCCTCCACGTTTTTCTAATTCCACTGGTTTGTCTCGCAATTCTGGGTTTTTATAAAGCTCAAAAAGTGATTCTTCTAGCTGCTGGACAACCTCTGCTCTTGTGCCATGTTCTTCATAGGCTTTAAGGTCCTTCTCCAGCACATCTTTCGTTTGAAAATAATATTGATGATATGGGTTCGGGAGGAGTCTCGTAGACGCTATAAATGTTTTGGACCAGCCAAGGCTAACGATATTCGCTGGTGAATAATCAAGCCCATCACTTTCGATTAACTTTTCCAGAACTTCATCGATTCGGTCGATTCCCTTAACAAATACTTTCTGACCAAATACGAAATGATTCATACCGACGAATTCAATACGAACATCCTCCGGTGATACACGAAGAATTTCAGCAACTGAATGGCGCATATTATAAGGAATATTACATACACCAATAACTTTTTTATGTGGCGAATGTTTTAACAGCGCTTCTGTTACAATCCCAGCAGGATTGGTAAAGTTAATCATCCATGCATCTGGGCAAATGGTATGAACATCCTGTGCAAGCTCCATCAGCACTGGGATGGTACGGAATGCCTTAAATACGCCACCAGCGCCCTTTGTTTCCTGACCAATAAAGCCATGACTCAAAGGAATTCTCTCATCCTTTGCACGTGCATCCAGTCGACCTACCCGGATTTGTGTGGATACGAAGTCTGCATTCTTAAGTGCTTCCTTCCGATCCAATGTCCACGATAGATTAATAGGTTTCGCCGATTTCTCAATCATTCTCAATGCCAAATTCCCGATAATTTGTAGCTTTTCCTCCCCCTCCTTAATATCAACAAGTACGATATCTGTTACTGGAAAGCTTTCATGCCGTTTAATAATTCCCTCGATAATTTCTGGTGTATAGCTGGACCCACCACCTATAATAACTAGTTTTAGTGTCACTACAAGTTCACTCCTTAGGCTCTTGTTGAAAGCGCTTAAATTTTAAATTACGTAAATTTAAGCAACTACGTGTGTTTCCTTATCTCAAAATGTATCATACAAATTTATAATTGTCCATACATTTTGTTTTAATATTCGTATTGTACGTACAATATGAATGGGCGATGAAATTGTAGTGTCCTTTGTTACCAATTGTTATTATTTATATTATCCTGTACACTAAAAATACACAGAAAGTTTTAAGGAGTTACTACAATGGAAAAAAGCCAATCATTACATGCTTATATAAAAGAGGAATTACTCAATCGAATAAAATCGAATGAATATAAAAAGGGAGAGAAAATCCCTACTGAGCTTGAGCTGTGTAGGGACTTTGATGTAAGTAGAACTACAGTAAGAACCGCCTTAAATCAGCTCACTCTAGAAGGATACCTAACAAGGCAGCAGGGTAAAGGCACCTTTGTAGCCGAACAAAAGCTAAAACAAACACTATCCCATACCGTGAAAAGATACAGTGATCAGGTAGCTGTTCAAGGCAAAAAGGCAGTAATTGAGCTTATCGCTATCAATGTTGTCCCGGCTAATGAATTTCTAGTTAAAGCATTAGATGTTACCTTGCAGGATCCTATCCAGCGAATTGAGAGAGTACGGAAAGCGAATGGTGAACCAACACAATATGAAATAGCCTATATACCATGGGATGTGGCACCTGGAATTACAAAAGAACACGCGGAGACATCCTTATATGGCTCCCTAAAGAATGACTTTAATGTTCACATTGCAAAAACAATAGAACATATCGAAATTGCCTTTGCTGATGAACGCTCTAGTGCATATCTACACTGTGAAGAGGGCTTGCCATGCTTCTATATTGAAACTACCGCCGAAAATGATTTAGGACAAATAATCGAATTCTCACGTTCCTACTTTCGCGGAGATAAGACAAACTTTATGATTGAGCGGAATTATCCGTTCGAGGGGTAGGTTGTTTTGTATTTGTGGTGGTTCAAGCAGTTTTTCGGTATAGGAAAAGGACGTTTAAACAGGCAGACTGTCACTGAGTAGATTTATGGTAGAAGAAAAGTTTTTTTCGAATAGAATCATCGGGGAAATCAGGATTGGAGTAGGAGGTAATTTTTCTAATCGGGAATGCGATACGATATGAGTAGAAAGCATTCCTCCTACTTACAATAGCCCCAAACTATCAATCAGTAAGAAAATCACTGTAAACAATAGAATTACATATGTAAATATACGAAACACATTTTGATTGATCATCTTAAATAATAATTGCCCCACATACAATCCAACAAATACTAATGGAATTGCCCATAAGCTTGATACCCAGATTGTCTTATTTGTTCCGGTAAAAATAACTTGGATGACTAAACTAACTACGTATATAAATAAATAGAAGGCTAATGTGGTACTTCTTAATTTTTCTTTTTGCGTATCTGATCCAGAAAAATATAGTAGTAATGGTGGCCCTGGCATCCCAATACTTGTTGTGAGTGAACCTGAGAGTCCACCTACAAGTAAGTCTCTCTTCTTTGTTTGGTTAACTCTAAGTTTAAGAATAAGCATGATTGTTAATACGAAAATAATAATGCTCACACCAAACTTTAATTTATTTATATCGATTAACAAGAAGATAATAATTCCAACGGGTAGACCAGTAACACTTCCTACTAGAAATCTTTTAAGGACTCCAATATCAATATCCTCTCTGATTTTCATTATTAATGCACTAGATATTATCAAAGATAATATTAAATTTATTTGAATTGCCTCATTAGGTTCAAATATTAAAAGTAAAAAAGGTGTAGCCAAAATTGAAAAGCCGAACCCTGTACTAGCCTGAAGTATGGAAGCGACCAAAATAATTAGAATAAATGCTATTGTCTCCATAGAACACCTGCTTTTCTTATAACATAAATTCACTTTCCACTACGGGGTTTTGTGCCAAAAAATTAGGATACCGTTACAAAACGGTATCCTATTTACATATATTTTAACATTTCGTTTATTGTTTGACTATTTAAAAACTAATTCTACTGGACTAAGAGTGACAGGCACTTAACGTTAGAAAAATTCCCGGATATCCTAGCACTAAAGTTATGGCTTGAGTTGAAAGCTGCAAATTCCTCTGTATTTAAGGGTTTGCTATATAAGTATCCTTAAGCATAGTAACACCCTAACGATTGAAGCATCTCAACTTGTTTTTCTGTTTCTACCCCCTCAGCAATAAAGTTTGCTTTTAAGGATGACGGTAAATTTATTCATTAGTATGGAAATGTTGGTCTAAATAACAGGACTGAGCATGGGGAAGGATCTGATGTTAAAAAAAATGAAACATTAGATCGTTCCCCAAGTTTTATAGTATTTATAATATATGATTTACTTTTAGTTTTTGAATAAAATTATAATACTTAACGAATACATTAATATACTCCTGTACTCGTTCCTCCAGCGGAAGGCTAACTTCTAAATTTAACTTTGCAATTAGTCTTAACCAATCTTTATTCTTAACGCCTTCACTTAATTCGATCGGGATTCCTAAGGTCTCTTTTAGCTGTTCAAAGTGTTTTTCTTTTATATACTTAATGATTTTGGTTCCTTCACTTACAGAAGACTCTAACGAAATTAATGCAGTTCCGTCTTTCTTGTAGCTGAAAACGAAGTGCCAAGGAATACCTAACAATTTATGACCTTTAAAGTAATTTCTTTGGCCGCCATATCTACCTGAGTAGTTGGTTTGCGTAGTTATTGATTCTTCAACAGCTTGAAGAAATTCAATAACATCTTTGTCACCCTGTATTGTTCTCTTTTGTTTTTCTGTTCTTTTTCTTATATAATAGTTTTCTAATTTGTATGGCGGAATAATTTGTTTTGTGTCTACTATTAATTCATCATTTAATTTATAGGGCTTGATAGATACACATTTAATATCAATGCTGTTTTCATAAAGCCATGTACACACAGATAGAATACGTTTATCAAATTCCTTCCCAACAATAATGATACGTTGTGTTCCATTTAACATAGCGTTTAGTTCATCTTCATCTTCCGCTTCTAGAAACTCAAGTAATGATTGTTTGGCGTCTACACCTTCAAGATGCATTTCAATGTAATGGGTATAGATATCTAAAATATCTTGTTGACTTAGTCTAGCACAATAGGAGGCGTATTTTAGTGCTTGAAAATCAACATCACTACCAGAAGTATCTCTTTTCACTTCAATTATGACGACATTTCCGTCTTTATCTAAAGCTAGTAAATCAAGCCTCTCATTTACCTCAAACTTATCATACTCATGTCCTATTATTAGTAGGTCTTCACCTAGAACTTCTGGGCTTTTACGAATCCATTCTTCTATATGTTGTCGTTCCTTTATATCGTTATCAGCAAATGTGGTCTCAGTTAATTCTATAAGTTGGTTGTCTGTAGGATGTAAACGATACAATATTATTACCACCTTTCATAACAAACAATTAAATTCCTTGCTAGATTATTAAATTGCCATCGAATAGTAAATCTAAATGTTGGTACTCCACTGCTTTCCTGTTGTTTTCACTTAGTTATTATACTGCCGTTACTCTAAGTCACAATTTCCCAGTATACCTACACTTAGGATAATTACTACAACCTAAAAACTCCCCATACTTCCCTTTCCTTTTAACCAAATCAGAATCACACTTTGGACATTTAGATTTATCAAAATAAGTAGTCTTACTCTTTGCTATATCCAATTTAACTTCTTGGACATGCTGCTTGCTGATTTGCTTTTTTTCTTTCTTATCAACAACAACTAGTTTGTTTAACTTACTTTGTACATTATTAATCAATGAATTACCGATTATGGTTGCGTTATTAGCTTTAATCGTTTTATATAAGTCTCTGAAATGAATTACATGTGCTCGGGTAAATTTCTCTTTGAATTTAAAAGTAGATTGGTTAGAGAATGCAATTATTGATGTAAAATAGTTTTTTTCTATTCCTAGATAATCCTCTAGCCCTTTAATGTGACCAGCGTTTTGCCAGATTGGATTAAACAGCTTTTCCTTTCGTTTATATATTACTTGTGTCCAATATTTACTTTTTTCATTTCCAAATATCCAACCATTATAAGCCTTTGTTTCAATCACAAAAATACCAAATGGCGACACAACAACATGATCTACTTGAGTCGTTTTATTTTCTTCTGTCGGGATATACAAGTCATGATAGATTTTATAATCATTTCCATCTAGTTTACTAAGGAGTTTATTAACACGATTCTCTCCATATCTCCCTTTTATGGTCGCGTAATTATAGTTGATGAAAAATAGGACTAGAAAAAGGATAATTAAAAATAAATATATGAAAACCATAAGAATCCCCCTAGTAGTAAAAATATGGTAATGGTGTTAATTTAATATTACCATATTAATCTAAACTATCGTGAAAATTCCCTGATATGGTAAAACATTAAGGGAACAAAGGGACGGTTCTCTTGCTTACTTTTACAACAGTAAGGCAAGTGAACCGTCCCTTTGGTAATACTTATATTCAGACTTATTTATAAAATACTTTGTCAACGTTGTATTTCGACTTGAGCTGATTAATGATATATGTTTCATAAATTTCTCTTTCCATTGGATTTTCTACTAAACAAATATCGATTCTATATACTTCGTCTCTGTGCATTTTAATGGGTGAAACAGTACCCTCAAAATGTTTTTTTATTCTTTGGCGTAGTTTCCGTGCCTTTCCAACAAAAAGAAGCTCATCATTTATATTATAAAATAAGAAAATGCCACCTTTATCTCTTGGTATTAGATGAAAATCAATAAATCCATAAATAGGTTTGATTTGCGGTTCATTCTCCTTCAGAATTTGCTTACGTTCTGTAATCGTAATATCTGGAGTGGGTATGCTAATTTTTATCATGTTTAAATACGTCCCTTCTTTGTATAGAAAGTAATGCGATATACCAGTTAATTCACGTCCTAACTTCCTTCTTCTACTCTCTCCACCAGTTTAAATATAAATCGATAAATTAACCGATATGCTTCCTCTAATGACATCTCCTCATTAAACCCTTGCACATAATTCAAGGCAAAATTTAAGTCCCACATGCCATCCTTTTGATTGAAAATCAATTCAAATCTTGCTTCATCTCCATGTAATTCTTTACTTAAGTTTTCTTTAAGAGATATCTCATGCTTTTTCTGCAACTGCAATCCTACCATGACATCGTATGTACCAAATACATCACTCACTTCCAACGAAATCGCATCGACGCCAATTAGTTCCAACCAATTCGATTCTAAATATAGAAATTCATTTTTGTGTTTTTGAAGGTAGTCAATCGGTTGTTCTAAGAAAACGAATGATTCTTTAGCAATCGTTTCTTCTGTTTCTTTATTGCATCTTTCTATGTAGGCATCTAGGAAACGTGTCGTAGGATCTTTTTCTATTAATGTAATGTCATTTGAGATTAAATCATATTTCTTAATAAACTCTTTTTCTTCTTGATATATTTCAACCTTATGCTTTTCACTCATCAATTCTGACGAAATGTATTGTTTCATTCGTTTATGTAGCATTGTTGTGTCCTCCTGGATGTGGTGCCTGTTACCCGTGCGGTACTGCATTCGGTTAAGCACGACGTTATTCACTCGTTAGCGAGTACGTTTTCTTCCTCTTGTTGTATTACCTGAATTGCCTTTAGGTCGACGATTATTAGGTTTCCTACTTGAAGAAGGCTTTGCCGAATTCCTGCTGTCTTTTCTACTACCTTCAGAGGTACTTGCTTCTTTTAATTGTTTACGGTTTACTCTATCATAATCCTCCCGATCGGGGATACTTACCCCTTGAATCACTTGTATTTCAAATTTTTGATGAATCCCTTTTTCGATCATTCGTAGGAACTCCATATCCTTAGGAGCCACTAACGTAATGGCAACCCCGTCTCCACCTGCACGCCCAGTTCGTCCAATGCGGTGAACATAGCTTTCCACATCATGTGGAATATCATAATTATAGACATGTGTCACCCCTTCTACATCAAGGCCCCGTGCAGCAACGTCTGTTGCAACTAAAAATTGAGTTTTCGCCTCACGAAATCGTTTCATCGCTTTTTCGCGTTTGGACTGTGTTAAATCACCATGCAATTCGTCTGATTCATAGCCGCTCGCAATCAATGCATCATGTAGTTTTTTTGCACGAACTTTTGTACGACAGAATATAATCGCTAAAAAAGGACGATGTTCTTGGATTAAATGTAGTAAAGTTGCTTGCTTTCTTCTATCCGTTGTTTCAATAACAACTTGTTTGATCTCATCAAGTGTAACACGTTTTGCTTTCACTTCAATGAATTCTGGCTCTACCATATATTTCTTTGCTACAGAGCGAATTTCGTTAGGCATTGTTGCTGAGAACAGCATGGTTTGTCTAGAAGAAAGTGTTTCATAAATAATGTCATCCACCTCTGGAAGAAAGCCCATATGTAACATTTGGTCCGCTTCATCTAACACAAGCATCTGAACCGTAGAAAGATTGATTGATCCACGATGAATATGATCTAATAACCGACCTGGTGTTGCTACGACTATATGCGTGGCACCTTTTAACTTTTTTAACTGATGCACTACATCCTGACCACCGTACACAGCTAACGTATGGATGCCTTCTACGTTTTCAACCATTCTCTTTATTTCTTTTGAAATTTGCTGCGCTAATTCTCTTGTTGGAGTTAATATAAGTGCTTGAACATCTGACTTTTGCACATCAATCTTTTCCAGAATCGGAAGAACAAAAGCCAACGTCTTTCCTGTTCCCGTTTGTGCTTTTGCAATAACATCCTTCCCCTCTAGTACTGATGGTATCGTCCGTTCTTGGATGATTGTCGGAGTTACTATTCCTAATGACTGTAATGTATGGTTAATCTCTTTTCGAATACCAAGTTGTAAAAAGTCAAGCAAGGCTAATCACGTCTCATTTCGTATATTAATGCCAGTTTATTTTTTCTAAGGCTAGTTTACTATAGCATATTGGTTAGTATTTACAGAGTGAATTGGCATTATTAATTTAAATGGAGCATGGGGGACCGTTCTATCTTGCTTCATCCAACTAAATTTTGAAGAGCAGGATCTGACACTCTGATTCATTTTCGCCATTCTAAACAAAAAGAAGTAACCCACCTGTGACAAGGTTTTGTAATCTATTTATGATAAGGCTCACCGTGGTAATTTAAGAGGCAAAAAAACGCGTATTAGATGTTTATTTAACTCTAATACTCGTTAACTATTCCAAGCAATAAACATGGGTATTTTTTAATCCAGTTGTTAATTAACTTCAACTAGATTTTCTCTTTGTTCACCCTCTTCCAACTCTTCTAATGTATATTCTATAATCTCCGGCACATCAAGGAGCATTGGGGAATTTGAACGGAATGCTTTTCCTGCAACAACCGCTTGTCTAAACTTTAGTTGTGGCAACATTGCTGATATCTCGGTACCAAAATAATTTGAAAGAAAATCTATACTAGTTTTATCATACTGCTGAAATGCAACAATGGAATTACATTGAGTTAAAATTGTTTTCGATACATTTGCAGTTCTTTGGGCAATTACTAGAAGTCCTATATTATATTTTCTACCCTGAAGTGCTATTTGTGCGATTGAGTTTATTAAAGGTTGTGAGGATTTATCATTAACCCCCGAAAAGTTCCATTCAGGAATAATAGTATGTGCCTCTTCCAATACTAAACATATTTTGTTATTTGGATCTTTTCTTTCCTTGGCGATTTTAAATAATGCTTTAAAAAATGTTTGAGTATATTTAATTATTGACGAGGAATTATCAATTTCCGGTAATTCCAATAGAGCTAAATTGTGTTGTCCATCCAAAAAGGAA
Organism: Ornithinibacillus bavariensis; assembly: GCF_050433565.1. NCBI lineage: Bacteria > Bacillati > Bacillota > Bacilli > Caryophanales > Bacillaceae > Ornithinibacillus > Ornithinibacillus bavariensis. Next base: position 56,843 of record NZ_JBNPWZ010000010.1, on the reverse strand, counting down.
TTTATTTGATGTACCATAGTTCTAAATACATTTAACTTTAGCCCTCTTGACTCATCATTATCTTTGTTAAAATTTTTATCCATTATCTTTTCTATATTCCCTATCGTTTTGAATAATTCTTCAGCAATATCGGGCTTAATTATTTCTGTCGGCTTTTCGTCTAAAAACTTTTCTTTATATTCACCAGTCAAATCTATACAAATAACTTTTGTCCCGTCACCTAAAAATTCTTTAATAAGATTTCTTGAGAAAACTGATTTTCCTGTTCCAGTAACTCCAACAACTGCCATATGATGGGTTACAGCTAATTCCTTATTCAAGATTATGGGATAATTAGTATTAGGCAGATTACCAAGATTAATTTCACCTTCAAGCAATTCACTTTCTTTAATATTTCGGGCTAAAAAAACTGGAGTATTAATCTCTGGCACCCATCCATATTTGGTAAATTTGCCTTGTTTAATATTCCAAGTTCCTAACTGGACTGCTTCACCTTGAATATATCCAGATTGATTCATCATAGATAAATTTATTAATTCTGTTTTTGCATCAACTATTTGATAGAGTACTGTCTCTCCGTTACAACTAACTTCTAATACTGTTCCAGCAGATATTTCCTGATTTGAACTATAATGAAATTTTATTTTCTCTATAGAAGACCCTTCTGAAATTATACCTACTAAGCTTGAAATATCTATTGTTAAATCGTCTTCTTTAGAAACAGGATATACTTCATCAACTATCAATTTGTTATTTAACTGAGATTCTAGCTCTCCATAAGTAATAACTTTTAGCCATTGCTCATTATCTAGTAATATTTTTTCAAATATAAATCCTGTATGTATTTTATTATCTCCTGAAAATCTTACCTTTACTAAATCAAATTTATCTACAAAGTTATTATTATTTAATTTAACCATAAATGTATTCTGAGCTATTACTGCAAAAATATTACCTAAACTGGTAAAGTTGCTCTTAAAACCCTTATTAAAAATATTTGATAAACCTTGATAGATTCCATTATTATTAAGAATCAAAAACATAACCCAAAAAGTTAATAAGAAATTAAATTCTTTCGTATTAAATGCATATTTTATAGATAAACCCCATAGGAATAATACGGAAAATAATGTTAAAGGCTTACCTATAAGTTGGTTTAAATTCGAAAAAAATAATACATATTTATTTTGACTTACAAATTTATTCTTCCTTATAAACATCAAGATAAAGCTACTCATAGCTAAATATAATACTAAATTTAGTATTATATAAAATAGTCCTTCTTTCACTTCAGAAGTTAATAAAAGTAGTGGGAGTAAAGCCGTAATTGAATTAACAAATACATTTGAATCCTTAGAAAAGAAAGGCTGGTCAACTAATGATAATAAAACTATTAATAGCATCCCAGAACTAAACCAAAACTGAATTAATAAATTATTTATTCCACCTTCTATATATATCCCCAATATTAATAGGACTATAATAGAAAGTACACTTAATGTTAGGCGATAATATTTATTCATTTAATCCCCCATTTAACTACCTACTTATTTTCCGAAATTATCTCTATTTTCATTTTTTAGTTCTGCTGCGTATTTCTTAACACAATTCCTTAAATCTATATGTTTCATTATCAACTCTTTATGAATCATATACCACGTAATATAGTAGGTATTTCATTTTATGGAATTGAAAATACACCCATTTAGAGTCTCAAAATGTATTTCAATTCCATTTTATCATATAACATTGGTTTTTGTAATCTATTGTCGAAATAAAGTGAATATTCTAGGCGTTTTAAAGGGAGGTGTATCCAATTTGGTGATCGGAGAACTAAAAAGTAGGGGGCTGGATATCACTAGAGTACATTCTTTACCAGCAGAACTCACTCCGGCACATAAATCCTCCTCAACGGAATTAAACCCTTTACATCAGGCGGCATCTCTTCATACCAATCCATAACCAGGTTTACTAATTCATCAAGTTCGATTACCCGAACAGAATATTGATTGGCAATATCTAAAGCATTAGACGTGAATCCCCCAGTAGAGATAAAAAGGCTACTTGCATCCATTGGATGGGCACCTAATAATTGTTGGATTTCTGTAGAGGTTGCCTTGCTTTTTCGGTGCTTTACTTGTGCCTTTATTATAGGCTTTTGCAGTCCCAAGGCTCCTTGTAAGCTAATACATCGACCCCACCATCAGGTCCCCTAGTACTCTCCTCTATAAAATATCCCATTGCAGATAGTAAACCAGCAATTAATTGTTGCATTTGCCATGGATTGAGATTATCAACCTTCTCTTTGATGATCCTAAGCACTATACCTTCTTTCAGCCACAATAATATCAACTCATTATAATCCCCAGCCCTAACCATCCACCATTTCGCCATTAAATCCCCTCCCTCTAATTTTTATATTTCTTTAATATTTCCTCCATCTTTACTATGTCTTCTTCACTTACATTTTGCTTATGTATCCTTTTCTTACGCTTTCTCTCTAAAAACCAATCTGGTACAACCTCTTGGTTTCGTGCATTGCGATACTGCGAATTACTATTGCTTCTACGCGCATTATTCATTGCTATTTCCTTAGCTTTCAAGGTTTCCACCGATTGAATGCCCTGTTTTACCCAAGCGTTCAATATCCCCTTCACATAACCAAATGTAAACTTCCCACGTTCTAGCGCTCGCTTCATCGCCTCCATGACAAAGTCATCACCAAATTCATAAATCCATGACAATAGTTCCTCCGCTATAATGGACTGACCACTCCAAAGTTCTCTTTATAAAATACAATCGCATCAGACAACTCTTCCTTTTCATTTCGTTTTCTTTATTTTGTTTTATTTCTTTTTGTTTATTTAATAGGTTCGTTTGGCGGTCTATTTGTGGATTCCCCTGTAGGTTCGGCTGATCGTTCGTCAACCGGTTCAGGTGGAAGCCCGTTTGCTGGTTCATGGTGTGATCTGCCTCCTGCTTTCCATCTATTTCTTCAACTGCTGTCTTTTCTTCAAAGGCAGCGCAATTCATCTTATACAATCGTTTCATTTTATAAGATGGTGCCGAATTACGCCCATTTGAACGACACTTTACTAATCCACGCTCTTCCAATTCCTTTCTCGCTCTTTTAAATGAACTATCTGTTAGCCCACCCTTTAACTTCAATACGGTAGCAGACACCGTGAATTCCTCTATCCATGCAGCCTTATTGTTAATGTGCATTAGCGTATGCCATAGATTTACCGCTGATGCAGACAATGGTTCTCTCTCCATCAAGTCATAAAAGGCATTAATCTCTTTAATATAATTCACCTATATATCTCCCTTTCTATTAATGGGGTGAGGATACCTCACCCGATCTATTTAGTTGAAAAGTCTTTGGAACTAGTAAGCAAATCGGAAGCTCGTAATTTCTTCTTGGCTTCCCGTGACCAGCTCTTTACTGCATCCACACTAACTCCCTCTTTTTCCGCAATTTCCTTCTGGGACAGACCTTGAATAATAAAATAGTTCACCCATTTCCACTGGTTTGTACTTAGAAATTCCTTTAACTCGACCCATATTTCCGTATCAGCAACCTCAATACCCTCAGATGAGCGTAGTGGCATTCCACTAATTGTTAGACGATTTCCATCCAGTTGTTCTATTGTTTCCTTCTGTACATAAGCCTCATTAATTTTCTGTTCTCGCGTCTTACTGCGAATCAAATCAATTAAGCGATTCCGAATTATAAAATTAAAGTAAGTCGCTAGTGGCCCTTTATCAGGTTGATAGTTTTTATAGGCTAGCCACATTGCATAGAGCCCCTCTACATAGAACTCATTATGTGGATCTCTAATTTGCAGCTTGTGTATATGATAATAAATTCGCTTTTCATTCTGCTTAACTATTTCTTCGAAGGTGAAATCCTTATCCATCCAATACTCTCCTTCACGGTTTTATATGTGCCGGCACGATAAGGATAGTTTGTCGGCTAGAAGTTGTCACATTGCTTAACTTTTAGAAATGTGGCGGGAAAATTGCAGTTTCTATTATGAAGAGTAAATTTTGTTATATAAAAATCGTTCATCATTCGATTTTTGGTTAGAAACTACAAGTTAGGTAGTTTTTTCAATCATTTAAATAAAAAATATTTAGTTTACATATTTTGTAAAAATCAATACGTTCGTTTGTGGAGCATTCCCGATACTCCTATGAAAATTAGGTACAAAAAGGGATGTGCCTAGGTGGAAAAAGAGCAGCTTAAGCTAATATCCAATCTTTTCGGTAATGAACTAAGAAAACATAGAATGGTTGATAGGGATATCACTCAGGAAAGATTTGCACAAGATACTGGCATTGGCCCTGAACATATTGGTGAAATCGAAAGAGGAGTCAAATTGCCTCGTATTGAAACGCTGTTAAGATTGCGTAATGCAGGAGTAGATATCAATCGTATTTTTGATCATATTATTGAGGAATTGGATTCCAGAGGATTGGATATTAGGAAAGAATAGAAAGAGAATTTCAACTAATAAAGGAAGATAGATATAATGAGTAAGATTTACCCTCATTATGAAATAAACGAACGAACAATGGCGCTGTTGCCTAGTAACAATTTTTGCTACCATACAATTGCAATGGAAACAGATCAAACATTGTTTATAGAGAAAACCCCTTTTGAGATTATCAAAAGGGGTTGTTTGGATAACTTTTGCTCATTTGAAGGGAGAAGGGAGGCGATTAAGCATCTTACTGGGTTCAGCCGACAGGTTCCTATCCCAATAAGTATTTATCGAAATATCTTTGCCTTCCCAACACATGCTTTGAAGGATTGGAAGTGTGGTTGGTTATTTTTCAATCATGTAGAGAGTATAGTCGAGGATGTCTCAGGGTACCGTGAAACTCTGGTAATATTCAAAAATGGAAATCAGTTCAAGATGGATGTACCTAAATTGGAATTATTTAAGCAATTGGAAAGGTCAAGTTTAATCAAATCGTTGTCAAGTAGAGTTCTAAGGAGTTAATTCGATAAAGAAAGGATACCGTTCTATAATTTCTTTATAAGTACCTTTATCTTTTACAGAGTAAATAGTATTAGGGTGGTAACACTTTTGATGAGTAACAGTATTTAATTCATCCAAGAAAACTTGATCTTTCATTTTGTATAGTTTTTTACAATTAGGGCAGCGTAGTCGGTCGAAATCATGGTTCATTTATTTCCCCCTTATCTCTTATTTATTATTAGTAGTAATTCTATAAAAGTTTAGAATTTCCTTCTCAAAGATGGAATATATAAAGTATTTACAATTCATGGCTAGATGGGAGTATAGGATTTGTTTCAAATCACGATGCAATTTATATTGATGGAAGTTAAGTTTCAATCTGCTTTCATAATCACTTTACATTAGAGTAGTATTCCCCTGGTCTTATTAAGTATAACCATTCAATAGAGTATTTAATTTAACATTAGCATGAATATTTACTACAACTCCTAACCACTCAGGTTGTTCAAATTTAATGACATGTTTTTTATTTAATATAGTTAGGATTTCTACAAAGATATTGTCTTCTTCAATGATATAGAACTGCCATTCGTTTCAATAATACCCCTCCCCACATTATCCCATTTGTCGGATTCATTAATCTTTTGAATGCATGTATTAATTGCACCCATCAGCCATTCTACAAAAACTTGTTCTGTAATCATAGACATACGTCCTGAATTAGGATTTAATTCTAGTCTATTTACTAACACATGGAAAATGCTTTAAAAAATGGAATCTACTAAAATTATTGGTAGATTCCATTTTTACCTTAAGTATAAAACTTGTTTTACATTAATATTCCCAACATTAATCCATACTTAAGAAACTTATATCGCAGATAAAGCGAAATATTATTATCGTAGGTGGAAACAATTAATCACCTATCTTTTAAATCAGTGCTAAGCAGTTCAACAAATGATGCCATGTTCATTTCATCCATTGTTTGCACAGGATCATCAATTAAAAGCGTCATTATTCCAAAACATCCATAAACCTTGTTCAGAGCCAGTCTAAAGACTATTACTGTTGACGAAAGCTGTCCAAAACTAAAGTTTTAGAATTGGAAAGAGTTATGTAAAAAAATAAAAAAACTAAAACTTAATTTCTACTTACATTATTCAAATTCGTCAATATAGGTTTGATCAAACAATCCTTCTCGATCAATACCATCATCGATTTGTCTTGTACCAGGAAGTAATTTGTTTCTAAAATCTTTCATGAACATTTTCTTCTCTTCTTTATCTTCAGTATAAAACTTTAATCCAATAATTTTTACTGAATTTGATTCATGGAGTATAACTATGTCCTTTCTGGTATTAAGAGATAACAGAAAGTCTTCTTTCCATTTATCTTGTTTCTTTATATGCTCACCCTTTGGTTCTATAAATACTTGATATGTTACATCCTCTTCTTTTAAAAATAGTAGGAAGTCAGGCATAAAACCCCTTACACCATTAATTTCTTTAATTTTAACCTTTCTTTCATTTCGAATAAGAAATACTTCATCATACTTGGTTTCTAACTCATCTATTAATGCATTAATATCCTTAATAAAATCATATTCAAGACCATTAACAAGAGCTTGATCATAAATGTACCAGTCATTCCCTCTCATTGGATATGATTGTATACTCTCTTTTGAATTGCTTAAGTTTGTTTTAACTACATTTGTTTCTATTACGTAATCATTAATTAAGCTAGAAAACGCAACCCCTTCAAACTCTGGAGTACCTCTTTCCCTAGAATAATTTGCAACAAGCTTTTCCTCAGAATCTTTTAAAAACGATTCAACAAAAGAAAGCTTTTCAGATGGAAGTAAATCATTGATTGAAATGTTAGTTGGTAACCTAAGAGTAATTGTAACTCCTCCAAGGAATTCTGGTTTTTCAATAAACTCTTTTATACTTTTAATGGCTGGCATATAATTCTTCAAGTTACTAAAGCGGTAGAATTTATTTCTTTGAATTGCTTTCCACCATAATCTTTCATCAATTTTCATCTGCTCATCATGGAAATCTCCTAATCCAATTGATGCCGATGAAAAATTCTTCTTACCATATTGCGTTTCTAGTGCACGTTCAAATTCTTTATTATAATTAGGATCTATCTCGTAATCTAAAAGAGATTTATAGTCATCTGCTGTTGTTTCAACTACTCGATTAATATATATCTTACCTTCTCTAAACAAGCGATGTTGCCGAAACTTATTTTTAACTTTTGCCTCGTATCTTTGAATTTTATCCTCTCTTGTTACAATTCCGGCAGCATCTAATGACTTCTCAAGATTTTTTATATACGCACTGTCATTAATTGTATGATAATGCAAGCTTTCTAATATAGATAACCGACGATTACTATAGTCAAATCTCCTAACAAAAGATTTTTGTCCTTTAATTTTGAATGGAAAGTAACGAGCACCTCTTCCAATTAATTGGGCTTCTGAATCAGTAGCATTTTTAGTGTTACTTGCACTTTCACTTAAACGGACAATATCATAAAGGTTTAAGACATCCCAACCTTCATTAAGTTTTGCAACTGCAAAAATAGCACGAATTGGATTATTAATATCCTCTAATGTATTAAGTAATAAAGCGTCTCTCTCAGAAAAAATCTCCTGCGTGTCAACTGTTAAAACCGTATCATTGGTAAAATCATTTCGCAAATCACGTATGACTTTAGTAAGATCCGCTTCACTATAATACGTGAACATATCTTCCCAAACGTTTCTTTCACCCTTATTTATGTTTAATCCCCTTTCTATCCTTTTTGTCAACATTTCTATTGTAATATTGTCGAGGATACTAAAGAATGCATCTCTTGCAGCCTTTGATAATGCTATTTTTTGAGATTTAAACATAATCACTGGTTTCAACTCAACATCGATTTCACTAGCAATATACTTTCTATACTGACTAAGTAAAATTGCATTTATCATTTTGGATTCATCATCTTCATTTGCCCTAGCTAGAAGCACATTTTTCGAATAACCATGATCCATAAACTTTCTTAGATCATACTGAAAGACAATTTTATCCTTATATTTTTCAAATAATGATTCCTTTGTTAAATCAAGAGTAGCAGTGAATTCAAACATTTTATTTCCAGGATTACTATTCATTATTTTGTTTACAGTTTTTTCCCAGTTTCTTTCTTCTATCATTTTCTTATCGGGACTCTTTTTCCTTTTTGTTTCTACGTTTATGTGATGTGCTTCATCACTTAGAAGAACAATCGGTTGATCTGCAAGTGATACATATGTCAGCCCATTTTCTCTGGGTTCTTCTAACTCTCGATGTAACTTCTGTATAGTTGTAAGTTTTAAATAAATTGTATTGTCTTCAGGTAATACTGGAAAGACATCAACAATTTGAATATTTATTTTTTTACCGTCAATTTCAATGCCGTCAGTATCAAATAGATACTTTGGAGAAATAGGGTTTGTTAGATTATCCCTAGTCTTTCTTATAATCGCATCACTATTTACAAAAAATAAAAAATTTTTGTAATTTTGCTCTTTGAATAAATATAAGATTGTTGATGCTAGAACTGTTGTTTTACCAGAACCTGTTGCCATATGGAACAAAAGATGGTTCACTAAAGTATTTGTACCTGCCCTCTTTTGTATATATATAAAATGTTCAAGGGCTCTTTCTTGATAAGGACGCAAATCATGGTTTAAATTTTTAGTTATATAGAGAGGGATAGGATCGGGAGTATTCCATATTTCTTTTAACGCACATTCTATCCTTTTATGCAAAATGTCCTTATTCATTTTCCACTCCCCTTTCGTAGAACGAATGGTTGAAAGATTTCTCTACTTCACCTAAACCATAAGAAGAATCATCTATCTCAGAATAAGGTACATAGTACTGGTTTTGATCAAGGATCCCGATTAATACTTTTTTCTTTTCCTCAATAGACAAGGGCTTAAAATCTTCATCATCATTGGTAACCCTTTCCATTTCCACTTTAAAGTTTAAGAATGCATTTTCTTTAATATCATCTATTATATCGTCCAGCTTATTTTCTTCTTTTGTTTCTTCTATCAGACGAATAAATTTCTGATTTTGTTCCATTAATTCAGCAAATACAAAACTAGAATTCTGTTCTTTAAAATCTTCGTCATGTATTAAGCTCTTCATTCTTTCTACAATAACACTCTCTACATATTCCATTTGCTCAACTAAAATATACTTACGATTTCCTCCATCGTTTTTGTTTAATAACATTGTGGCATGCCCTGTTGTTCCACTTCCAGCAAAGAAGTCTAGAATTAATGCATCTTTTTTATTTCCAACTACTGCATACAAACAATCATAAACTGCATACACCGATTTTGGAAAAGTAAATGGATTATCAGGTACTAGTTTACCTAATAATTGCTTTCCATAAATATTGGAATCATATCTTGGATCCTGCCACACAGTTTTATATTGACCAAAGTCTTTCCCAATTTGTATGTCAAGAATTCCATCTTTACCTTCGACACATGTTAACATATGTTTTATTTGTTCTACAGTTTGACGTGCATATCTCCATTTTCTTTCAACTCCACTAGAATCAATTGGATAGACGTAAGTATAACCACCTATATTCTCGTTCTTTTCTGGATGAACATTATCAGCTGTAACATCACCAAAACCAACAATTTCATTATTTTTTACAATAATTGGGTAAAAACAATTCTTGGCATCCTCTCTTCGAGATTCACCGCCCCAATTTCGAAGTGGTGACCAAGAGATTTCATCCTCTGAAAGCTTCCTATCAATTATTGTCTTTTTACCTTGAGGAATAATAAAGTATGCAAACTCATTTGTATATGAGAAGTTAGTCCCCTGAATACCCCTTGGATTATGAACTATAGTTATTAAATGCTTTTCATAATTAGGAAATATTTCATCTATCAATACTCCTAGATATGCTTGTTCATTTTCATCAATTGCAACAATCATTGCACCGTCTGAAGTTAATAATTCTTTAGCTGCTTTTAATCTATTTTGCATAAAAACTAACCAGGTAGACCTATTGTATTTATTGTTATATAGAAATGTATTATTTGAACTTTTTACATTGTATGGTGGATCGATATAGATCAAGTCAACTTTTCCAGCAAACCTATTTTTCAAACTATGAATAGCTAACAAATTATTGCCTTTAATTATTAGATTATCACTATCATTAAACTCAGTTGCTTTTTCAATATTATTGAAACTATATCTTTTAACATTTGCCAACACTTTTGGTTCAAATAGTATGTCTATTTCTTCTTTTGCTAATATATTATGATAATAAATTTCACTCCTCTTTCTATCGTCTTTTGTCATTCCTCCTTCTAATACCGTATCTTTATATGGAAAATTTAAAACAACATCTGTGTTATATCTTAAGTATCTCCCCTCATTAGCTAATCCTATTTCATTACTGTATCGAGTAAAACTGTCATTCCAATAGTCTTTATACCTAAAGAAATCAATAAATTCCTCTTGTTTAAAAACAGTTACACCTTCGACATTGATAGAATAAGTCTTTTTAATAATTTCATCAGAAAGTAATGCCTTTAATAAATTGTGGTCATAATTTTTAATTGCATCAATAACTTTCTGTTTATTTAAAACACCATCATTCCAATATTCATCAAAAGTCTTTAAGATATCTTTAACTCTAGTTACAAGTGTTGTTTCAATCCCCATCAAAATTCCTCCCTCATGATAAAAATCTATCTCCTATTATAGATGATGTTGTGATAAAATCTCAATTTTACATATTCTAGTTGGTATTATCCGAAATCACTTGTGGAAATAGAAGCTTAAATATATAATATAATGGAAATATTTCCATGATTTGCTCTAAAGGGGGATGAAGAGGATGGCGGATTACACAAATGATTATGTACTACAATCAAAAATTATAGGTACAAGAGCAACAATTAAAGGGCTAGCAGATTATCACATTAGCGATGCAATTGCATTAGTTGATCGAGAAGCTGGAGTACATCAGCTTTCTGGTCACTATGCAAGTATTGTACCTCTGGCAGTTTTTTTCTCTCATAAATACCCATCATACCTTGCAAATATCAAAAACAGAACTAGCCTAAGAAATGGTATGGGTGAGACTTCTGGACTTGGTTACCAAGAAGCCAGGAATTCAGAAATATGGTCACCTATTAAAGATGCTATGGCCGACTTCAAGGCAATATATGGGACTGACATAATCACAAAAAATAGTAACGGTGATCCAAAAACTGTTAATGATATTCTAAATTACCTTTCTGAGAAATATTCAGGAAATTTAAAAACAGGTGGTGGTGGAGATACCGTATTTAAGAGAACCTTAAAAATACTAGGACATATCTTTTATTAGATGCCTTTCCCTCTTAAATGTTTTTATTTTGGAATAGACACTACTAGTAAAAATAATAACTCAAAGAAAATTAATATGTATTAGTATCTGCCTCGGAAATTTTCTAGAAAGTTAAATGCATTTACCCTTATAACGCTAATAAAGTAAATAAGCAATATTCAAATTCCAGTTAAATTATGTAATAATCTTGTAGGTTCGTTTAAGAGGGATTATTTTTGTTAAAAGAATTAAACTTGTTTTTGACATTAACAGAATAAATGAATATAAAAAACGCTTACACTCGAATTGTAGATAGAATCGAATATTATTTATCTGAAGAAAAGATTTCCGTTATTCTTACATTTCACACGGTTTCTCTTGGAACAAATAGACTTTAGAAAAACATCATCAAAAATAACGAATCGAATGACAAAATGCCAGCTTTTATGCAATATTCTACCCTCTACTTATGATAAGGCTCCCCCCTAACAATCCGAAACCCCCGATAAATCTGTTCAAGAAGAATCAACCGCATCAACTGATGAGGAAACGTCATCTTAGAAAACGACAGGGCAAAGTCACTCCGCTTCTGCACCGCTTCACTAATCCCAAGTGATCCACCAATCACAAATGCCAGCTTACTCTTCCCATACGTCGCAAGCTCATCCATCTTATCCGCAAGCTGTTCCGAGGTAAGCATTTTTCCACCTATTTCTAATGTAATGACATAGGTATCCTGCCCAATATGCGATAGAATTCGTTCGCCTTCCTTTCGCTTTATCGCTATCGTTTCTGCTTCACTCATATTCTCCGGTGCCTTCTCATCCGCTACCTCTACAATCTCTACCTTGGCATAAGCAGAGAGCCGCTTCATATACTCATCGATTCCTTGTTTTAAATACTTCTCTTTCAATTTTCCCACTGAAACTATTGTAATCTTCATTTCATTCCGTCCTCTCAAGGATTGTCTACCAATAGTGTACCAAACCTATAGATTTTTACCACTCCACACAAGACTTTATTCCTATAACAACCCACACTTATCGTCCTCGCATTCAGGACGAAACGCCTAATAATTTCTATTCTATTAATCTCTCAAGATGAATATATATTATAAAGTTCAGATTTTCCGATTCATTAGTCCTAAAAATCCCGCTTCAAAATAACGCAAAACCCTACAAAACTACTATTCTTTGTTGACATTCCTCGACAAGGATTTACAATAAACATAAGAGTATTCTATATTTTGGCACGAATGCCATTGATATACAAAAATATATTGCTAGAACCATGGAGAGGAAGATTACATGTCAAAGGAAACTATGGAAAAGAAAGGGCTTGGCTGGTTCAAGGGAAATCGCACTTCAGATTCCAATGAAACCTGGGAAAATATTATAACAGACAAGGAAACCACTCAAGCACCCGTAGAAGAGATACCCCTTACCCCAGAGGTTGCAGATCAACTAGAAACTGCAAGTAAATCTATTTTTTCCAAGGAAAATCAGGACAAGGTATCACTGGACGTAATAGTTGCTGTAGAGAACCTATTAAAAGACCGTCAATTAGTGAAGATAAAACACAGCACAGTAGAGAAGCGCCTACAGGAAGCGAATGAGATGATTACCCGCTATAAGCAGGATTTGGAGAAGCGTGATCAGCTCCTAAATGAAAAGAATAGGGAGATTCAAGGTCTAGAAAACAGCTTAACGAACAAGCAGATGTCCTATGACCAATTGTTAGAGGATTATAAAGAATACCAGCAAAATTCCAATACGGAGTATGAACAGATTGTGAATCAGCTAGAAACCTCACAGGACAAATATGAAAAGCTAAAAGAAGAATCTACGAAAAGCCAATATGAAAGCATGCTGAAGATTAATGAACTAGAAGAAAAGATTCGTAGTATCGAAATCGAGAATAAAAAGTATGCTTCCCAGTACCAGCAAATCGTAGATGAAAAGAATGAATTAATGCAAACCATTAATGACTTCACCCAGCGGATGTCTATTAGCTTTGCACCGAAAACTACGACGAGTTCATCGGAGCAAGCGTAAGAGATAAGGAATACCTTCAGTATAGAAGGGGGAAATTAGCGATGTATCAATTAAAGCTACTTCAGTTGCTTGGCATTCATGAATACGAGAATAGCTTTTATTTAGAGATCAACCTACAGTTGGATGAGGAAGCTCACGTTTTCTGGGAGGTCGACTCCGAGACAGCATTAAGTCTGAAGCGTGTAAGTGATTTTTCCAATGAACATTTATATCGACTTTCCTTTCATACAAATAACAATAAAAGTAGTATTACCAAACACTATCTGGACCAGAGTACACGTATCGAGTTTACCTGTTCAGACCAATACATAGAGGCTTTAACAGCATTAAAACAATTGGAAGCGATAACAGAAATAGACAAACTTCCTTTTATTTCTCGTAAATTAGCGAAGAATACTAGCCAAGAGTCTAGCCAAATGCTAGAATCAGAGGTAAAAGATGGTAGTGTACCGAAGACGAAGCGAAAGCTTTCTTGGCTAATCACACCTCTCCTTATCACAGTTCTTGCCATTTTCACGGCATATACAGGACATTCTATACTGATAAGTGCTAGCACGCTTTCAAATGGTGAGGCGTTACGGGTAGATCGTCCTTCTACGAACAAAGCATTATCGCTGGAAGAGGAGCAAGTGAAAGAAAAGCCGGAAACGATGTTATTAAAAGAAAACATCACGATAGAAGAGAATCATAAGACTCCATACGTTGAACTAATTGAAGACATTTCTAGTAAACTACCAAAAGGGATGGTTGCTTTAACCTTTGATGATGGCCCTTCACAGTTTACGGGTGAAATTGTTGATATTTTAAAGGAGTTTGGAGTAGGCGGAACCTTTTTTACCATTGGCACGAATGTTAATCAGTATCCTGAACAGGTGAAGTATATCGCTGAAAATGGTTTTTCCATTGGTACCCATTCGATGACACACGCTAATTTAGCAGCAAGCTCCAAGTCTAAGCAAGAAAAGGAATTAGTTCAATCATCGAAGGCTATTGAAGCGATCACTGGTGATCCGGTTACGTTATTTCGACCACCGTTCGGGGCAATGAATGACACGACGACACGTATTGTCATGAATCACGGTAAGAAAACCGTTTTATGGAACAATGATACGAGAGACTGGGAATCTCGGAATGCCGGGAAAATTATCCAGCATATTAAGACTACTGATGTTACTGGTTCCATTATTCTTCTTCATGAAACAAAAGCAACAGTAGATGCACTACCAGCAATCATTACTTATTTACTGGAGCAAGACTTACAGATTGTCACATTGCGTTAATCGGTAAGTGGTTTCAGAAAGGAGTTCCGTTTTGAAAGGAAAAAGTAAGCGAAAACGTATGCTAACCTTCACTATTCTTTCCAATGATGCAAGGGAAGTGGTGACAAGGTTCCGGATTCGCCGCGGCTTGATGTATACGCTATTTGCACTTCCAATCGTGCCAGTGATGGCACTAATTTATTTTGTCAGTGTAAATCTAGAGCAAAAGGCAGAAATAGACAAGCTGTCCGATCATTTACGTGTGGAGATGTCTAAGAGTGAGAATCTGGAGAAAACGGTTAGCACTTTAGAGAAGGAAACTGGTCAAACGAAAGAACGACTAGAGGAATTAACAGAGCTTGAGAAACAAATGCGTTCTTATATGGACGAATTACCAAATATGGTTGATCCAAGTGGTGGGTTACTTGTATTGGCAGATGAGACAAGCCTTTCCGAATCGACGGATGGGCTTACCTTCCTGCCATCGACTGAACTACTCGAGCGTTATAAGGATACACTTGCCACAATGGATGAGGTTAGTGGAGAATTGGCGACAACCCCAACGGCTTGGCCAACCAATCCGAATGTGATTACCTCTGATTTTGGTGGTCGGAATGATCCATTACAGCAATCTGCCTCCTTCCATACTGGTGTCGATATTCGCGGGTATTACGGGACACCAGTCTATGCCACCGCAGATGGGGTCGTGACCTTGGCTAAGTATTACGGTAGTTACGGTAATGCTATCCAAATCAAACACTCTGGAACATATCAGACGTTATATGGCCATTTGATGGAAATTGACGTAGAGGTTGGAGACAAGGTGAAAAAGGGCGATATCATTGGTTCTGTTGGCAGCACTGGAAGGAGTACTGGCCCACACCTTCATTATGAAGTGATCATCAACGGGAAACCAGTTGATCCGAAGGCCTATTTCAACATATATGGGGAATTCGATATCGAATAGCGGAGTAGAAAGGAAGCGACAAATGATTAGCAAGAAAAAGGATGAAAAAGTGATTGAAACCATTATCGGTTCAGATACAGTTATCGAAGGAAAAATCACCTTGGCAACTAGCCTACGAGTAGATGGTAAGGTAATGGGCGAAATTGTTTCTAATGGGGATGTCTACATTGGTAAAGATGCCTATGTTGAGCCAAGCATTAAGGCTAAAAATATCGTCATTGCTGGAGAAGTTCGTGGCGATGTGGAAACGACAGAAAAGGTCCAAATTGAAGCAAAGGGCAAGCTAACTGGAAGTGCAACCTCTCGTGGCATTATCATTGAGGATGGCGGTATTTTTAACGGAAATAGCGTTATTGTTGATGGAGAAGAAAAAGGGAAAAAGCGGAATAAGCACGAGGAGAAGGTTGCGAATTAGCAGGCTAAGTTGTAAATGTAATCCGTTAGGGGTGTACCTGGATGACCGGAGATAAATTTGTTTCACTGCAAAAAGAAGTATTCCGTCTTTTTGGCGAAGGTAGATTGGATGAAGTACATTCACTTATTGACCATGTGCAAAATGAATTCCCGAATCGATTGGATAAAACTATATTTTGGCGGGCCTGTGCATTTAGCAAACAAGAAAGGCTAGACAGTGCTGTTCAAGCACTTCAAGCTGGTTTAGATCAAGGGTTTTGGTGGAACCCCATTATATTAACTGGGGACCCGGATTTAGAGCCTTTACAAGGTCTATCAGAATTCCAAACCATTCTAAAAGAATGTGAACATATTTTTGAGAGTCGTAAAAAAGATGCCAAGCCACAGCTTTTTACTTTTGGTAATACCGAGGCGGATATTGGTATTTTTTCGTTACATATGCGCGGTACTAATGTACAGGATTTTGCGCCACATTGGATAAACGGAAACACTAAGGAAGATTATTTCTTTGGATTCCCTCAATCTTCGCAAACTTTTGGTTACCAGTCTTTTTGTTGGGATAATCCAGACATTACTGAGAGGGAATTACGTGAGACTTTCAGCGAGTATCATGCATTAGGGAGTGCGAAGAAGGTTATTTTAGCAGGGGCATCCCAAGGTGGTAAACTAGCGTTAGAATTATGTCTGCCGGGTAATCCATTCAATGGAAAAGGCTTTATTAGTGTGATCCCCGCAATTAGAGATACTGCTGACATTGAACAGCAATTAAAAAATATACGGGACACCTCCATAAGAGGCTGTATTATCACAGGGGACAAGGACTTTTTTTATGAAAAAACAGTGGAACTAGTTCCTATTCTTGAGTCATATCAAATAAAATGTAAGTTAATAGTGGTAGAAGGAATGGGGCACTTCATTCCGAATAATTTAGCGGAACTGCTTCAGGAAGCAGTGGATTTTATTATGATGAATAATTGAGATACGTTTATGCAGGGAGCAGCTTTAAAGCTGCTCTATTTTATTTACTTTCATCCCACTCATGCTATTCCTTCCCACATGCATAACAACGTTTATCATCATCATTATCTCCATACATCCGTAGTTCTTTTTCCAATCCACAGACACGGCAGGTGGCAAAGTCAATTTGCGGAAGTACTCCCACTTCTGCTAACGGTACCCACTCTGTTTCATATAATTGCTTACTCATACCATAATCAATAAAAACAAGCTGGTTCGCATTATTCAAGCCATAATTACTGCTATCCTTTAAGTCAAAGCTATCAAACTCGGTATCTAATAGGCTTAATGTCTCCTCATACATATTTGGAATAAGGGATGTGTCTGCTTTCGGGTCGATCTCAAATGATTGACCATCAAGTAGCTCTAATGGCTGAAAGTATTGTTGAATGGATATATGATTATCAACATAGAACGTCTTTGCAAAAAGAAAGCTTAACCCTTTTTCCTCCATTTGATTATAAATAGCTCTGCTTTGGACTGCTTATAGCCAATTGG
This sequence comes from Ornithinibacillus bavariensis, assembly GCF_050433565.1. Classification (NCBI taxonomy): domain Bacteria; kingdom Bacillati; phylum Bacillota; class Bacilli; order Caryophanales; family Bacillaceae; genus Ornithinibacillus; species Ornithinibacillus bavariensis. The sequence continues at coordinate 39,265 of NZ_JBNPWZ010000010.1, read as the reverse complement.
ATGTAAATGCACTTTTACAACCTAATCCGCAACCCGATATGCCTTTCTAGTAGAACCTATTCCAATGAAATTGGCTTCTGTACAGTAATTTTTCCAGTTATGGATAATTTCTTTAATCATTTGCTTCACCTAGTAGTCTTTCCAATACCTTATTAGGATTGTCCCATTCATAGATGAGTAGATTTAATTCAGCATCTCCTATCGTTATTTGTTCTGTCCTAACAAGGGCTGCTCCATAATATTCATAGAAGTACCGTGTTTTATTATCTTCTAATACTTCAACAAATACTTTATTATATCCAAGCTCCTTGAACTTTAGGAAAAGTTCTTTCAACAACAACCTACCAATCCCTTGCCCTTGGTATTCTTCCAAAAGGTATATGGAGGTTAGGTCACCTGCGTTTTCGATATGATTATTTTCTCTTTTACCACAATCTGCGAATCCAACGATTTCGCCACTCTCATTTTCAGCAACAAAAACATAATTTCCTTCTCTGGTAGTATTTCGTTCCCATAATTCGGTTCGCCTTTCATACGATAAACTATTTAGAAATGAATCCGAAATAATATTTTTATAGGTGGACCTCCAGCTATCCACATGAACCTTTGCAATTCCGTTAGCATCCGATATTATTGCTTTTCTAATATTCATAGGGTCCTCCCAGTTCGTAATTTACTATTTTGTTTTTCATCTTAAACTGAAAATACGAATGTTCTCTTCAATTATTATAGAGACCTCGTCCTCTAAGGTTTGCGGAAACAGGCTCTTTTCCTATTTCACGGGCCCATATCGATAGCTGTCCAATATGGTGGATTTCATGGACTACGGTATGACGGATGAGCTCTCCGTGGGGACATTTAATGACTCGTCGCCTAATCGCTGCATCTCTAGAGCTAATCGGTTCAATCGTAAAGTCATTTTCAGAAAATCTGCGAGCATCCATTTCATTCGTCCAAGCTGTCATAAACTGCTCCACCTTTTCATGGTATTGACTTGAAAGGTTTTTCACCTTTTGTAAGGTGGCATAATCCTCAAATGCAGGCGCCTCTGGTACTGGTTCACCTCGCAAGCCTACGATCCACATATATTCCACATCGACTATGTGAAACAGGGTATGTAGGATACTACCGAACCCTCCGACTCGTTCCTTTAAGAGCTCTTCCTCTGATATCTCTTCACACCATGCAAACCAATCATCTCGAACCTGCCAGTTGTATTGAAATAGTTTCAACATCACTAAAACCCCCAATTGTATTTGAACTCTTATTTCTCAATACAAATTATTAAATTTCCTATTCTTGGTTAAAAGTAATGTCTGATGATGATTTTCAATTGTCCCTTCTATCTTTGTAGGTTTGAGGCTATTTCGGAAAATTTACTGTTAGTTGGAACCACTTAAAAAGGCAACTTATCTATTTCTATCTGTGTCTGAACCTTGTTTTCCCAGTCATGACGTATCATTCCGTAAAGAACAGAGTCTGAAACACTGCCATCATTATTTTCCCAAGCCTGTCTTAAATAGCCTTCTTTTACAAACCCACAGTTAGATAGGGTTTTTCTCATTGCTAGATTATCACTTCTCGTATAGGCCTCAATCCTAATCTTCTTATCTGGTAAATTAAATAGATAGTCTACAATCCAGCTGACTGCAATTTTCCCATAACCCTTTCCTCTAGCATGATTTGCGAAACGAATATCAAATAGAGTAATGGTGTCACTTATATCATGAATAATGATTAATCCGATCTTGTCCTTATCGTGCTCAACCCAGAAAGCTTCCCTGTCTTCCTGGTACCATCCGTTTCGAAAGGCTTTTTCAATTTGCTCTTTCCTTGGTTTAGGATCGGTATGATAATCCCATGTATTATTGGTCATAAAGGAAATTAGTTCCGCTAATTCATTATCTAGTTTTCGAATATGTAACTTACTCATTTTCTCACTACTTTCCTTGATTTAATGATTAAAAACTGTGGACTTTTCATGAGATTTTCATATACCCTTGGTGCCTGATCCTTCATGTTCATGGTAGGCTGGGGTTCGATAATCTCTTGAAGAGAAAAATATTGTATTGTTTTATTGATGATAGCTTGTAAAGGTCTCCGGTAGAATGGAACAGTATATGTTTTTCCTTCTTTATTCCACTCATCTGTTAGCTGTTCAGTAGAAAAATAATGATAGTCCTGGCGCAGCTTCAAATCGGTGAATATATGATGAACAGAGAAAAGCAGAATTCCATTTGGCTTTAATATCCGTTCAAATTCACGAAATGGATAATCCCAATTCTCCATGTAATGCAGGGTTAAGGAGGAAATAATATAGTCAAAGGAATTATCTGCGAATGGTAGCTTCGTTTCTAAGTCCTGACAGATTACCTTTGCCTTTTCACCAACTCTTCTTTTTGTTGCCCGTACCATTTCTGGACTAATATCCATGGCGACAACATTTGCTCCCCGTCCAAGCAATTGCTCGGTATACCAACCCGCTGCACATCCCGCATCAAGAACATTTTTATGATGAAGGCTATCCGGTAGCTGGCTCATCATTGCTGGTCTTTCATACTCGCTATTGTACAAACTCTTTGTATCAATCGATTTTTCGTAAACTTCGGCTAGTTGGTTAAAGGTTTGTTTGATTTGATCCTTCATTTTGTTCCCTCCTGAAGTCCCTATTTTGCTACCAAAGTGGCTCCTCCTCATTGGATAATTCAACGATAAATGGAGATAAACCAAACCATACGATAGATAATCCGATTAACAGGATAATAGTGACAATCGATGAAAAATTAACTATGAAAGAAAACAGAAGCGTTAAAGGAGCTAAAAAGGCGACAACACTGCTTTTCTTTCTAGACCTAGCTGTTAAATATTGCTTCTCCCCACAATGTGGACACTTCATGTTGGAGAATGTTTTCTTTACTGTTTGTCTCCATGTCCATTCCGTTCCACAGCTTTTACAAGTTGGCATTTTTATCACCCGCTAATAAATGTATTGCTTGCATCGTCTCCGTTAATTGATGCTTTTTCCGCTGTATCCGTTTCTCTTCTTCTTCTAGTTTCTCTCTCATTTCCTCAAGCTTTGTCATGACACCCTCGATAAGGGTGGGATTTCCACAACCATTTTGCCTTTTTAATTGAAACAAGGATTGAATGTCGGTTAAGGATAAACCAAATGACTGCATTTCTTTTATTACCAAAAAGTCCTCCACCTCTTTTTGCCCATAAATACGATGTGTATTTTCCCATGCGGGCTGAAGTAGATGTAATGCTTCATAATGACGTACGGTATCCTTTGTTGTTTCAACTTCCTTTATAAATTGTCCAATTTTCATGTCATCACCTAGTTTTGTTGTTTACATGGGGTTAACCCCACATTGTATAGTGGAAAAAATAGATAGGGGGTAATTTATATGATTTCTATCATTCTTATCATCTTATACTGCTTCATGATGCTTTTTGGAGCTAGTATAATGCTTCTTAAAAACTACGAAGCTCTTTCTTCCAGTCAAAAAAGGGTGTTATATTTCTACATTGCAGTACACGCATTGTTTCTTTGTTCTGCATTGCTAGAGATAGTTGGTGTTGCAATATCCATGATTTTTTATCTCTTTATTATTGTTTTGGTTTTCATTTCCCGATATATCAATGGGAGAATCATTTATAACAAAAATCATTGGCAGCACTATATTGTCTTTGGAGGTTTTTTTCTCCTAATTTTAGTACTAAAAACGCTTCATATTTAATAATTTATCATAATTATAACAAAATTAAGGAAAGCAAAAAGATTATTTTCTTAAATCTAATCGTACTGTGTTATGATTGATGATAGAAATCGGGAGGCGATTCTTTGTTTGTTTATGCGGTTGATGAAGAAATCACGTTGAGATTATTGGATGTCAAGGATGCTCATGAACTGTTTCGCCTTACTGATCGCTCTCGGGAGTACTTACGGGAATGGCTCCCATGGGTAGACGAAACAAGAACGGTACTCGATTCTGAGGATTTTATTCGCTATGCTTGGCAATCGTATGAAGAGCGACTTGGATTAATTCTAGGTGTGTACTATCAGGGTAAACTCTGTGGCATGATGGGATATAACCAGTTTGATTGGGCCAATCGAGCCGGTGTAATTGGCTACTGGCAAGGAAAGGATTTTCAAGGATTAGGAATTATAACAAGGGCAACTAGTGCATTGATTGATTATGGCTTCCAGAATTTAGGATTACATCGTATAGAGATTCGGGCAGCGATTGAAAATATCAAAAGCCGTAAAATTCCAGAACGCCTTGGATTTACAATAGAAGGACAAATTCGACAGGGCGAATGGTTATATGACCACTTTGTTGATCTTGTGGTTTATGGACTGCTAGCCAATGAGTGGGAAATGGTGAGGGGTAATCGATGAATTTTTACATTGCTTCAGGGTTAGATAATAAAGAAATTGTACGGAGAGTACGTGATCGGTTGATAGCTGCTGGTCACGTTCATACGTATGACTGGACGAAAAATAGTCGAGCAATGTCTGTAGCTGATTTACGTGCGATTGGAATAGCAGAACGAGATGCGGTTAAGGCTAGCGATGTTATTTTGGTGCTTTTGCCAGGTGGTAAGGGTACACATATTGAGCTAGGAATTGGCATCGGCTTACAAAAGAAGATCCATTTGTATTCTGACAAGGAAATAGCTGTAAACACGGCTACCACTTTTTACTATCTAGACCAAATCGACTATTATTATGGTGAGCTAGAAAGCTTCATTACATATATAATAGATTTATATGCATAGATAAATAGATTAGACAGGAGTGGCACATATGACTACAGTGTATTTAGTGAGACATGGAGAGACAGACTGGAATGCGGAAAAAAGAATGCAGGGACAGACAGATATCCCTTTAAATAGCAAAGGAATTGGACAAGCGGAGGCTTGTGGCGCTTCGCTTTTAGCAAGTGATTATGATGTGGTTATTTCAAGTGGATTACAGCGAGCTAGGAAAACCGCGGAGATCATCAATAGCTATTTACAGCTTCCATTTGAAGTGATGGATGACTTTGCGGAGCGTTTCTTTGGTGATGGTGAAGGATTAACGATGGAGGAACGGTCTAAGCTATACCCTGATTTTAATTACCCTAATCAGGAGGAGCTTGACGTATTTGCTAAGCGGATTATGACCGGACTTGAGAAGGTACAGGAAAAGCATGCTGGAAAAAGGGTCTTGTTAGTTGCACACGGACAAGTAATCTATCGAATACTAAAGATAATTTCTCGCGACCAGATTGATTTAGGTAAACAAAAAATAGAAAATACTAGTATCTCAACTATCGCTTGGGAAAATGGCGATTGGGTGCTGAAGGACTGGAATCGAGTGGAGCATCTGAAGCAGGTTAAAAAGGCGTAGTGAATGTACTTTGTTCTATAGCGTTTAGGGGGTTTTGATTTTGTTGCTATATAATTGATTCTATCAATTTTCCTATCTTGTTTTTCATATTATGTAGGGAGTTGATAGATATGATGTATGTGAATTCAATGGATGGCATTTCGTCTGCGATGGTAGATGGCTTTTTTGTGGACTGGCCAAATCCACCTAGCGCAAGGACACATTTAAAATTATTGGCAGGCAGTAGCCATGTGGTATTAGCCATTGATGAGGGTAAGAACAAGGTCGTTGGCTTTATTACTGCCATTAGTGACGGTGTCCTTTCTGCCTATATTCCTTTACTGGAGGTCTTACCTGCTTATCAGAATAAGGGTATTGGTAATGAATTAGTTTCTAGAATGCTAAAGCAGCTCGAGCATTTGTATATGATTGACCTATGCTGTGATGATGATCTGGTACCATATTATGAGAAGCTTGGCATGATGAAGGGGACTGGCATGCTAAAGAGAAATTACGATAGACAGTCTGGCGAATAAGTAGAGAGCTGCATCTCAGGTTGAGGTGCAGCTTTGTTATATCGAAGGGGTGATGATTGATGGAAGGGACATTTTTTCCGATAAAAATTAGACCCATTAAGCTAGAAGATTACTCTTCTGTCTTGGCTTGGAGTAAGGATGAGGCATTTTGTTTGACTAACGACTGGGATTTAAATAGAGAGCCCGATGAATTATAAGTTGGTGGCAGCAATGTGTTCATAATCAGGCGAACGACTTCATTCGCATGGGAATTGAACTAGATCAGCGATTAATTGGGTATGCAGATTTAGCTTGTATTGTAGGAGATACTGCAGAATTAGGAATTGCTATCGGAGAGAGTAGTTTATGGGGGAAGGGTATTGGTTTCATAGCTTCTAAGAAAATGATGGACTATGCTAACAAAAAGCTGGGGATTCATGTGTTTCATGCAGAGACCCATGAAACTAATCATCGATCAAGAAGAATGCTTGAAAAGCTTGGCTTTAAAGAGATTAGTAGAAATGGTAGTGAATGGTATAAAGGGATAGAAGCTCGGCTTATTCAATACGAATTGGATTATTAGGTCCACTCATTAGGTCTTCGCAAACATATGTTCTTGTTATTGGGTAGATAATCAGCTATAGTTACATAATAGGGAGAAAGGGTGGTGATTTTATGGGGAAGCTGTTAACCGATCAGGATATTCAAGAGGACATTCTACATCATTTCCAAAGACTATTCGGACTGAGAATAGAAGCAGTTGATCCGATTCGGAAAGGTTGGCTGAACCTAAAATGGAAGGTTGAGACGAATGATGGTACCTTTTTATTGAAGCAATATCATAAGGAACGCTTGAAGAAATATTCCATTGCAGAATTAAAGCATGTCTATCAAATCCAAAATTATTTGCATCGGCATTCGTTTCCTACTCCTAAAATCCATACTCATGGCACTGATTTATTCTTGCAATCTAGTGGCGGGGAGTATTTTATCGTACTGGATTATTGTTCGGGGAATACTGTTAACGCTGGAAAGCTAACAGATAGCCAGATGTTTGACTTAGGGTATTATACTGGTAAGCTACACTACATCTTAAATAACAATTTTTCCTCTGTACATCACACCACGGCATTTCAACCACCATTGAGAGAAGATAGATACTCGTACTGGGCTACCATGCGTAATAATGTACTCGCACAGAATAAACCTCATTTAGAACCCATTATTGAACAACAGCTGAAGCTACTAGAAATAGTTAACCCAGAAGCATTTATTACCCATCGTACTGGACTATCTCATCGTGATTTGTGGGTAGATAATATCTTATTCCAGCCTGATGAGCTAGCTGCTATTCTTGATTTCGATAGAATGAAATATGACTTTCTCACCTTAGATATTGGAAGGGCAGTTATTTCTGGCGCACTAGATGGCGAGCAATTGAAGGTTCACCATGCACTGGCATTTTTAGAGGGGTATCGCTATTTTCATCCCCGTGAAACTGGTCTTTTAACAAAATCGTTGAAACTATTATGGTATATGGAAAGTCAATGGTGGCTGGATACAGAGCTAGATACTAGAAAAGGACCACCAAAGCGGTTTGTTCATGAGATGCTTTGGCTGTCGGAGCATCTACTGGAACTAGAGGATATGTTAAATAATCAATAGCAGCTACGAGACAGGATCTAAAAGTTTTTAAAAATATGTTTTTCAGCATTTCCCGGGAAATATCGACAAATGGTGGAGACGCCTGTCGAACTTATTTTGGTTAGGAGGGGTGGATATGTTTTATACGTTTTTTCAATATAATTGGCAGGTTCGGGATGAGTGGTTAGAATGGTGTAAGCAGCTCTCAGAGGAAGAACTGATTAAAGAGCGTATCGGCGGCGTAGGTAATATACTAAATACCTTTTTACATATTATCGATGTAGAATATAGCTGGATTCGTGCCATACAGGGAAAAGAAGATATTGCCATCGATTTTAGTACCTTTTCAACAATAGCAGAGGTTCAGTCTCTATCCGAAACATATCGAAATGAAATCGAGGTATTTCTTACGAATGATGGTATTGGAAATAAGAATGCTATCGTGACTGCTCCATGGATGGAGGGAGAATTTACGAAAGAAGAGATTCTTCACCACATTATCGCTCATGAGATTCATCATATTGGTCAACTATCAGTTTGGGCGAGAGAAATGGGACGGAAGCCAGTTTCGGCCAATGTGATTTTTAGGGGATTGTTTTAGGAGGCTACGATGCATATAAAAACTTGTGATGGAGTTACGTTATACATAGAAAAGGAAGGGGCAGGAGTTCCGTGCATTTATTTGCATGGTGGCCCGGGCTATTGGAGTAAATCCTTTCAGCATTTTACTAGTGAGTTCCTTCATGGGCAACTGGAAATGATCTATTTAGATCAAAGGGGATGTGGTCGTTCTCGTTTAGCTGAAAACGGTGATTACTCCCTCGAGCGGTTGATTCGGGATATAGAAGCAGTGCGTAGTCATTTAAAGATAGAAGAATGGTATGTAATGGGGCATTCCTTTGGAGGGTTACTTGCGGTAAATTACGCACACCTTTTTCCAGAACATACGAAAGGACTCATCCTGACAAATTCTACATTAAATATGGCAGACTCATTCACACACCAGATCTTGAAGGGGCGAGAATGGTTGGGGATAACAGAAAAACAAAATCCAATAAATGATACCGCTGATCTTGTAAATACATTTTACGCAACTGCACATCAGCTGATAGAAGAGAATTTATTCTATAAATTACAGTTTAATACACCTGAGGATGAGCAAAGACTTAGGGTAATCGATGAAGCTCTCTCACCACAGCCAGACTTTCAGCAGTACATATTTTCCAATGAAGAATATTTCCAAGACTTCACATGTCTAACAGAAAAAGTAATAGTCCCTACTTTCGTTCTGTCGGGGTTATTTGATCATGCTGTTGGGCCCAGACATCAGGAGAGCTTCCAATTTCCTAATGGGATTTACAAACAACTGGAAAGCGGTCATCATCCATATGTGGAAAGTCCAGCAGAGTTCTCGCGTGCCATACTAGAATTTATTCTTGATAATAATTAACCTATAAAACAAATACCACCCGTTCTCACGGGTGGTATACGTTGCGGCTAGAAGTCCTTGTTATTGTAATTTACTACCTATCTAAAATAGTAAATCTTTTAGTGCATTTGAACCTTATGCAGGTTAGCAAATACACCATTTCTTCTGATTAGCTCTTCATGACTACCTTCTTCTTCGATTCCTTTTTTCGTAATAACCATGATTCGGTCTGCATTGCGAATCGTTGCTAGTCGGTGTGCAATGATTAATGTCGTTCTGTTTTGTGCAAGCTCATTTAGTGCTTGCTGGATAATCATTTCTGTTTCCGTATCTAGTGCCGAGGTTGCTTCATCTAAAATTAAGATTGGTGGATTTTTCAGGAACATTCTCGCGATTGCAATCCGTTGCTTTTGACCGCCAGAAAGCTTCAGACCCCGTTCTCCAACCTGTGTCTCATAGCCATCTGGTAATTCTTTAATAAATTCCTCCAAATGGGCCCTTCTTGCTGCTTCCTGAATTTCCTCTTCTGTCGCATCTAGCTTTCCGTAAGCTATATTTTCACGAAGCGTTCCCGTAAACAAGAATACATCCTGTTGTACGATTCCGATATGCTCTCTAAGTGACCGCTTTGTCATATCACGAATATCCATTCCGTCAATGGTAACTTGACCACTATCAACATCATAGAAGCGCGGTATTAAGGATGAGATGGTCGTTTTTCCAGCACCTGATGGCCCAACGAAGGCTACCGTTTCACCTGCATTAATATTGAAGCTCATTGCCTTAATTACTGGCCCTTGTGTTTTCTCATAACCAAAGGTTACCTTGTGGAAGGAGATAAAGCCTTGCAGGTCCTTCACATCTTTCGCACCTTTGCGATCTTGGACATCTGGTTCTGTATCAAGTATTTCAGTGAACCGTTTAAACCCTGCCATTCCTTTTGGATACAATTCTAGTAATGCACTTATTTTATTGATCGGATTGAATAAGACGTTCGTGAAAAGAATAAAGCTAACAAGTTCCCCGTACGACATATGCTTATTGAAGGTCAGCCATGCACCAACGACAAGCACTACAAGTACGATCAGGCGCATCATCATGTAAATATTAGAATGAACGAAAGCCATCACTTTATAAGCAGCGACCTTTGCCTTTCTAAAGTTATAATTGTCCTTTGTGAAGCGCTTTGTTTCAAAGTCTTCATTTGTAAAGGATTGTACGACACGGACACCTGATACGGCATCCTCAACACGACCATTTACTTCTGCAATCTCTTCATACATCGATTTCCATGCCTGATTCATTTTAATATTACTGTACGTAATTAACCAAATGAGAATTGGTACAATAACTAGAATGATTAGTGACAAGTGGAAGTTTATATTGAACATTAATGTAAACGCACCGATAAATGTCATTATCGCAATGAAAAAGTCTTCCGGTCCGTGATGGGCAAATTCCCCAATATCAAATAGATCATTTGTAATTCGGCTCATAATATGTCCTGTTTTCGTATTATCGAAAAATCGAAAGGACTGTCTTTGTACATGCTGGAACAAATCCTGGCGCATGTCCGTTTCAATATTTACCCCTAGTTTATGTCCCCAGTAGGTGACAATATATTGCATAAATGTACTTAATAAATAAACCGCTAATAGGGAAATACTTACTAGCACAATTAAATTCCAATTTTCCGTTGGTAGAAGCCTATCAATGAATTCCTGTACTGCTACAGGAAAAGCAAGCTCCAGTATAGCTACAAATACCGCACAGGTAAAATCAATAATAAAAAGCCGCTTATGTGGCTTGTAATACGAGAAAAAACGTTTTAACATGCAAGCACTTCCTTTATGTATCAAATCGATTCTAGGACTGGTCATTCCTATCTACTATACATCTTTACAAATTATAAAGAAAATTATAAGTTTATTTAACTATTGTCGCAAGCATTTTTCATGAATATTTCTTGATGTCATGTGATTGGACGATTTCTTTATACATATCGGCTTTATCCGAAGCTCTCTTTTCTGTGCAAAATCAGGAGGAAGAAGATTAAATTGGTACAAATTAAAATAGGAAAGTTTGTCCTACTTATTGCATATATTGTATGGATGACACACTATCGTATGGGGGGAGACTTCTATTAGATGGCAAATGAGAATCGATAATTGGATTTGTTATGCAGTTGGATTTGTTTTTATTACCTCAGGTATGATGAAACTACTTGCACCGGATATGGTTAATTTTTTAAATTTAGAAATCCCATATCCTCGTACAATGGCATTTCTTGTTGCCCTCACAGAAATTGGATGTGGTTCGCTTATCATTGCACGGTTATATGTAAAGAAAGCTGCGATTCCATTAATCATAATTATGGCAGGTGCCATTTATTTAACGAAACTCCCAATCCTATTTGAGCAAGGTCTTCTCGTATTTGCCTTCCAGGCTAGACTGGATGTTGTTGCTATGATTCTTTTACTTCTATTATGTTTACAGCCTCGGGGAAAGCATATTTAGGAAAAATTCAGTTATAAACAGATTATCAACTGTATTCTATTGGGTTATACACAAAGTTATCCACATATGCACAAATGTTCGTAGGTATTTTGTGTTTTCATCCTTTTTCGACCACAAAATATAGATATACGGTTATTTTTATACACATAATGTGAATAACTTTTTAAAAATGGGGATAACTTGTGGGACATTATACTCTCATTCTTTTGTCTCATTGGGGAAAATTTGTAGTTAATTGCGATTCATAAAGCTCTTTATTGCAAATAAAAATTGCCAGGTCAGTCGGTATCTGTATGTATATCGCTCCCTCAGATTTTTTGCGAATACATACGTATATCTCGACTCCTGGCACAGATTTTCATAAAAGAATTTATTCTATTTCTAAACAATCGTCATCATTGTGCACGTAATGTCATGGTAGAATGTAGCTTTTTACCATTTCGATAATAGGTGACTTTTATTTGATCTCCTACTTCTTTTTCTTGATATAAAACCTTTCGCAGCTCGATAACATTACCTATTGGCTTCCCATCTAATGCAGTAATGACATCCAACCGCTCCATACCAGCTTTAGCCGCTGGCGATAGTGGTTCTACACTCCAGACGTAAACCCCACCTTCAATATTATCTGGTAAATTTAATGTTTCTGCCCATTCTGAACGAGGTACCTCGTCCAATGAATAGATCTCGACACCTAAATACGGTCGTTTCACCTGGCCTGTCTTTTCTAACTCATCAATTACCGGTCTCGCTGTATTAATGGGTATAGAAAATCCAATCCCTTCTACCGCTTCCTGATTAATTTTCATGGAATTTATCCCAACAAGCTGCCCATCCATATTGATGAGAGCACCACCACTATTCCCAGGATTTATCGCAGCGTCTGTCTGAATAACCTCTGCCTGCCAGTCCGGACGTCCATCCATATTAAAATCCTGTGGTATTGTACGTTGTTTTCCACTTACAATTCCCTGCGTAACGGATCCTGCAAACATTAGTCCTAGTGGATTACCAATGGCAATGACTGGTTCCCCAACCTTAAGTGCATCAGAGCTTCCCATATCAATGGTGCTCTTAATTTTGCTTCCATCTACACGTAAAACTGCTAAATCAGAAAATAAATCCGTTCCTAGTAGCCTTGCTTTGAGTACAGAGTCATCACTCAGCTGTACTTCAATTTCATCAGCGCCCTCAATTACATGGTGATTGGTAACGATATAGGCATATTGATTATCCTTCTTGTAAATCACCCCTGAACCAGTACCCGCCTCAGCTGCTTCCTGCTGCGCCCAATAGTTTGTCTGATTCTGGATATTGGAAACCCCTACAACGGTAGGCGAAACATTTCCCACTATCTCGGTAATCCGGGTTGAGACATCTAGTGAAACAACCTGTTTGGTACCAATATCAGCAGAATTAGCATTATTTCGTAATTCCCCATTATCTACTGTTCTGTCTTCCTTATCCACTATTCCTGGGATGATAAAAGAAACAAACAACGCACCCGCAATAATGCCAATGATAAGTGGGAGTACCCAGCGGTTCCCTCTTTTTCTATTCGGGTCTGGGGGATAATGTTGATTATAATAGCCCATACATATAAACTCCTTTGCAATGCCTTTAGTGGCCAAATCATATTTATATTATGAGCTTTTCTAACAGGAATAAACATCTATCACTTGATTATTTGCATTGTTGTTAGAATTTTATTAATTTTGGTAGCTATTGTGCGGATCCTTTTATATAATAGCCTTTAAAGAGATAATAGAAAGGTTGTGAACAATGATTCTTAAGGAAAGAATAAAACCCGCCAAACTAGAATTACTAGAGATTTTAAACAATCGTATGGTTTTAGATGATGAGAACAAGCAAGATCTTTATAATCTGGCGAAAGGCTATGAGGGAGAAGTATTATTAGATACCCTCCTACAAAACCTCGAAATTGACCACCTTTTAGTAAATGATTTAATGCTTCAAGTGAATAACACTACATTTCAGATTGATTCCCTATTAATTACGGATGCGATTTATATGTTTGAGGTTAAGAATTACGAAGGGGACTTCTACTATGATTCCAACCGATTTTATACAAAGGATAATTTTGAAATTAATAATCCCCTGATACAGCTTGAACGTACTGAGTCATTATTAAGGCAGCTACTGCAAAACCAAGGAATCAATCTCCCCATTCATGCTTCTGTTATTTTCATCAACCCCGAATTCATGCTTTATCAAGCACCAGCAAACAAACCTTTTATTTTTCCAAGCCAATTAAATCGATTAATAAAACGACTAAATACCAATCCCAGTCGAATCACAAATCGACACAAAGCCCTCGCTAATAAGCTAATCTCACTTCATCAGAAGGAATCGCCTTATACCCGATTACCACAATATAAATATGAACAGTTGCAGAAGGGAATATGCTGTCAGCATTGCTATTCCATTAGCCTCGATATCGAGGGAAGAAGGAAAAACTGTATTTGTTCTAATTGCGGTTATACAGAGTTCTTAGAACATGCGGTATTGCGGAGTGTACAGGAGTATAAAATATTGTTTCCTGAAGAGAAAATTACAACTAGTGGAATTTATGAGTGGTGTGGCCTTGTTTCAAAAAAGACAATCTCTAGGATTCTGGAGAAAAATTATAAAGCGACAGGTGTTAAACGATGGACCTACTTTGAATAGAGTAAAAAAACTCCCCCTTTATTTTTAAGGAGGAGTTTTTAGCTTTTAAAAGGGGCGTTTTATGGGAGTACTGATGAAATTAGGCTATTCGATTTTTTCTATTAGACTAAACTCCAAGATTTTCACTAACTCAGGCTTTTAGAACGCTCCTATTAGACTGTAAACCACGATTTCCACTAACTCAGTCTTTTAGAACAATTCTATTAGACTTTAAACCGCGTTTTCCACCAACTCAGGCTTTTAGAACGCTCCTATTAGACTGTAAACCACGATTTCCACCAACTCAGGCTTTTAGAACGCTCCTATTAGACTGTAAACCACGTTTCCACCAACTTAGTCTTTTCGAACGCTTCTATTAGACTGTAAACCACGATTTTCACTAAATCAGTCTATTGGAGCACTTCTATTAGACTGTAAACCATGATTTTCATTAACTCAGTCTATTAGAACGCTCCTATTAGACTATAAAACCGCATTTTCCACTAACTCAGTCTTTTAGAACAATTCTATTAGACTTTAGACCACGATTTCCACCAACTCAGTCTTTTAGAACGCTCCTATTAGACTGTAAACCACGATTTCCACTAACTTAGTCTATTAGAACATTTCTATTAGACTGTAAACCATGATTTTCATTAACTCAGTCTATTAGAACGCTCCTATTAGACTATAAAACCGCATTTTCCACTAACTCAGTCTTTTAGAACAATTCTATTAGACTTTAGACCACGATTTCCACCAACTCAGTCTTTTAGAACGCTCCTATTAGACTGTAAACCACGATTTCCACTAACTTAGTCTATTAGAACATTTCTATTAGACTGTAAACCATGATTTTCATTAACTCTGTCTATTAGAACGCTCCTATTAGACTGTAAACCACGGTTTCCACTAACTTAGTCTATTAGAACAATTCTATTAGACTATAAAACCGCATTTTCCACTAACTTAGTCTATTAGAGCACTTCTATTAGACTTTAAACCACGTTTTTCATTAACTCAGTCTTTTAGAATACTTCTATTAGACTTTAAACCACGATTTCCACCAACTCAGTCTTTTAGAACGCTCCTATTAGACTGTAAACCACGATTTCCACCAACTCAGTCTATTAGCGCTCTTCATTTTAGACTCGCCTACATCCTATGCTATATAACCTCATACAATGCTGTTGGTACTGCTGGGTCTGTATCATGTAGTTCTATACTAATGCCGCGTTCTGTTAAAATATTTCCGACGGACATGCGTGCAAGGTCTTTCATGTTGTTATCTTTACTTAGGTGTGCTAAGTAGATTCGCTTTGTATTATTGTCAACGATATCTGTTAGGGCTAAGCCACAGTCTTCGTTGGATACGTGACCAGAATCACCGAGTATACGGCGTTTTACACTCCAAGGGTAGCGTCCCATTCGGAGCATGCCGACATCGTGGTTTGCTTCGAATATATAGGCATCTGCGCCTTCAACTGTTTTCTTGATTCGCTCGGATACATAGCCTAAGTCCGTAACAAGTGCGACTTTCTTTCCACCGCTTCGGAAGACGTAAAACATTGGCTCAGCTGCATCGTGGGATACACCGAAGGATTCCACATCGATGTCGCCAAACGTTTTTACCTCTTCCATATTAAATGTGAATTTCTGGTCAATGGATAGCTTGCCAATCATGCCATCCATCGCTTTCCAGGTTTTTTCATTTGCATAGATTGGTAAATCATATTTTCGTGCAAGAATACCGAGACCTTTAATATGATCACTATGCTCGTGTGTAACTAGAATCCCTGATAAGTCTTTTGGAGATAGCTGTACCTCACTGAAAAGCTTGTCCATTTGTTTCCCACTAAGTCCTGCATCGACTAAGAGCTTCTCTTTATCAGATTCGATGTAAAAAGCATTTCCCGTACTCCCCGATGCTAGAACACTAAAACGTAATGTCATTCTGATTCACTCCGATTATCTCCTAGCCTGCTTTGTAATATTTCTAGCATGCTCTCTTTAAATTCATCCTGTCCTTTGATGGCAATAAGATTATCAATACTCATATGCAAAACACTGTTCACAAAGTCATCATTAACCTTGATTACATAGCGCTGTGCAGCATTGACGAAACGTTCCTTCGTATCATTAATCGTAATTTTCCATGTTGGAACTAATACCTGTGTCCCGCTTTCCAGTGGTAACATCGAATGATAGCCCATTTCAACCTCTGTTGCCTCATCATAGGATAGTAGCAATCTATTTTCATACAGTGTGTAAATTGCTTTTAACGGGGTTATTAATGTTTTTTCATCATTAATAGGTGAAGGCTCCCCAAGTAATGATTGGGTATAGGCAATCATTTCATTTTTATCGTTTAAATAAATCATGATCATGCCATTTTGATTGTAATATACCGGCCGATCATCTTTTATCACCTGGAAAAAGACGAGCACATTACTTTCTTCATCCCAATACTCAAATTTATACTCATTGCCTAAGTATACCGTACTGGATATCAGTCTTTCTATATCTTCGTCTGTAGCATTTTCTGGAATTGCAATTGTCTTTTTAAATTTTCCTAGGATAAAACTGTTGTTTACAATTCGTATTTCCTGGTTTTCTTGGGACTCAATTTGCTTTACTTCAGACTCATCGAACGTTTTTTGTTTAAGCGAGACATATGCTTCGTCTGGAATAGAATCCGGTAGATTATCTGGATATTTAATATTTTCTAATTCCAGTTCTTGTTCCTGTTCCCGTAGCTCTTCTGTCTCCTTTAAAGGAAGATCCTCATTACTCTGCTTCTGAATAACTAGAAATAATAAATAAATATCGAGAAGGAAGAAGCAGAGGATAAATAATGTTTTAATTTGTCCCCACTGCATCCTCAGCTCACTCCCTTTCTATTTACATTCTCACTGTCTATTGTTACCTGAAGCCATTCACCGTCCATCTTAACATACCACGAAGGCATTAAGGTAAGCGTTCTTGAATTTCCTAAACTTTCCATACTATATAAGCGATACCCAACCTGAATATCTTCTATCTTGGTTAAATTATACGTTTGATGACTCTTTAAATATTTTATTAACTCGTTTCCTGATTCTAATTTAAAGCTTTCTGGATATGGATCCGTGATTTGGTATAATGGGCGTCGTTGTTCCGTGACTTCATCATTGATCCAACGCTGTTCGATAATCGTTAAATTGTCAGGGTTGAAAACTGGATAGCCATCATAATACATTTGAAAACGTATATTGTTTTGTGCTGTACTAACACTTTCTAGACGGAAGTCATCTGTCCAGCCTTTATAGCTATTTATTCTATTAATGCTTTTATCTAATAAATCGGTAACCGACATCGGGTTATACACCGTTTCTTGTGAGTTAATATATTCCATGCTTAGCTTATTTTTAAAAACTCGCATCGATCGTTGTCCATCCTGATACCAGATTTCATTATCATCGGAAACATTCTCTACGACCTCAGCTGGATCTAAGAATAGGATATTTTTCATAACATCTGGAGCAATTATTGCTGAGTCCAAATAATATTTAGTAATATCCACTGGATTCATTGGGATATAAATCGGGTAGCCTGGATCGTCAATCATGGTATATTCTTCTAGCCCCGTTAATTTAACCATATAATCATTTAGTAATTCACGCTTTTGTGTGTTATTAACATCGGCTTTAACCTGTGTTTTTCCATCTGTGGAGAGAAAAATAAAGGTTAATGTATTGTTGTTCGATTTTAACGAGATAAACATTCGTTGAAAGAACATATTCTCAGGCATATCAATTTCAGCAGTATTGTTTACTGTAAAAATAGATGGAATTATTTCCATTGGTAGCGCATCAGGAAATGTCAACTCCACCTGCGGACCTTCATTGGGTGCACCATTTGCATCTGTCACTCGAAAATTATAAAGGACCCAGGTTTGTATATCATGGTAGAGATCCTCACGTTCACCGGGATCACTGAAGCCAAAATAGTTATCATATTTATTAAAAATAATGGATGTTGGCTGAACAATTGACTTCTTCGTTACCGTGGTACCCCCTAAGTCAATTTCCTCCTCATTTACTAATCCTTCCTCTTCTAAATATGGGCTATTTGATTGATAGCTCCAAAGGCTAAACGTCAATAGAAAACTTATACCGACTAATATTGCTAGCGTATAGGATTTAATTACTTCTAATTTCATTTGCTACCCCTCCGCTTCTTACCCATTAGCGGTAGTGTAAATAGTATCGTTGTTCCTTTTCCTTCTTTACTTTTAGCCCAAATTCTACCATGGTGTGCTTCCACTAATTCCTTAGAAATTGCAAGGCCTAGACCGGTTCCACCAAGCTTTCTAGTCCGAGCTTTATCAACACGATAGAAACGCTCAAATATCTTTTCTAGCTTGTCATAGGCAATTCCCATACCTTGGTCAGCAATAGAGACGATGATTTGATGTCGCTGCTTCAACAACTTAAAGGTAATCGTTCCACCTTCAGGCGAGTACTTAATCGCGTTTGTGATGATATTATCCATAACTTGGATTAGCTTATCCTTATCCATCCAAACATAAAGCCTTTCATTAGGAAGCTCTCGTACAAATTCTATATGCTCAGGCATATTCATTTCAAATCGATCAATAATATGATGGAACAAGCTAACAAAGTCCGCTTTTTCCATTTGCAGTTGATGCTCCTTATTATCAATCTTTGATAATTGAAGAAGATCGTTAACCATACGAATCATACGATCTGTTTCATTTTGGGTAACCTCTAGAAACTTCGGTGCAATTTCTTCGTTTTGCCATTCGCCATCAATTAACGCTTCTAGATAGCTTTTCATCGTCGTTAATGGTGTTCGTAATTCATGGGATACATTCGAAACAAATTCTCTACGCTCTCGTTCCAGATTTTCTTGTTCTGTTACATCACTAATGACTGTGATAAAACCCGTTATCTCGTCATTATCATCTGTCACTGTTGAGAAGTTTGCACGAATTAGGAATATTTCTTGATCATCACTAAAATCAATAATCATTGATCCACTATCCGGTAATTCGCTAAGATCCACATTTTTTTCATCAAGCTTTAGCACATCAATGATAAACTCTCCGTAGCTTTCCTCTGGATTGACACTAAGTAGGAACCCAGCAGCCTCATTCATCAACGTAACGGCACCTGTCTCATCAGTCGCAATAACACCATCAGACATATTTTCTAGAACGGAGTTAAGCTTTCTTGTTTCTTCTTCTGTTTTCGCATAGGAGTGCTTAAGCTGAGCATTTAAATCATTAAAAGCAATTGCTAACTGACCGATTTCATCTGTACCATAGACATTTACTTTCTGGGTAAAGTCACCCTTACCCATGATTTGCGCCTGTCTACGCATCTCCATAATTGGCTTTGTAATAGCCCTTGCTACTAAAACCCCTAAAATAGCTGTAATCAAAATTGCCCAAAAAGAACCATTTAAGAAAATTTGATTGATTTCTTCCAACTGATTATAAATATCTTCAAATGGAGCTTCTACGTAAATAACCCCAGCTACACTACCTTCGTCATCAAATAATGGCTTTGCAACTAGATAAACACGATTATTATTATTATCCTTCTTATCCGCAGTCTGCTCATTTCCAAATAATAGTGCCTTTTGTACAATTTCGAAGGTCATCTTTTTTCCGACCTTCGACTTCTCACTATTGTTATTGGTTGCTTGAATGCGACTTTGATTATCGACCACAAATAGCTTCCAATTACTATTGGTATCAATATCCCGAATGATTCCTTGTAGGTCTTCCCCTAGTGTGGTTTCATCATCATCCGTTCGTTCCTTCGTAAAAGCGCCCTCCAAATAGTGGCCAAGCACATTAATATTGTCATTAATCGAGCTTTTAAAGCTCGTTGTTAATTCTCTTTCCAAAGAGGATGAAAAATATGAACCAATGACCTGAATAGCGACTAGCAATAGTAAAATATAAATAATAATTAACTTTAATTGTATCGAACGAAAAAAACCAACCTTATGCATATAACCTACTCCTGATCAGGATTACGTAAATAATAACCAACACCACGGCGTGTTACAATCCAGGCTGGGTTACTTGGGTTCTCCTCTATTTTTTCACGTAGTCGTCTTACGGTAACATCTACAGTTCGTACATCACCAAAATAATCATAGCCCCACACCGTCTCTAATAAATGCTCTCTTGTCATTACCTGACCAATGTGGCGAGCTAAATAATGTAATAATTCAAATTCACGATGGGTTAATTCAATTTCCTTCCCATCGCGTGAAACGGTATAAGCATCCGGATGAATAACCAATGATCCAATCGTAATATCCTTGTTTTCCTTAACCGAATCCTCTGGCATCTGTTGCTGTCTTCTTAGGTTTGCCTTTACCCGTGCAATTAGCTCACGATTGCTAAATGGCTTTGTCACATAGTCATCTGCCCCAAGCTCAAGTCCTAATACCTTATCAATTTCCGAGTCCTTGGCTGTTAACATAATAATTGGCATGGTTTGTGTTTTGCGAATTTCTCGGCAAACCTCATTCCCATCCTTATTCGGTAGCATAATATCAAGTAAAATTAAATCAGGCTTTTCTGCCTCAGCTAGTTTAATTGCTTCATCTCCGTCATATGCACAAACAACCTCATAGCCTTCTTTCTCTAAGTTGAATTTTAAAATATCTGCAATTGGCTGTTCATCATCAACAACTAAAATTTTCTGTGCCATCCTAACACTTCCTTATTCAAGATTTTATATATATCATTTCACATTGTTTTCAACTAAGTCGTATATGACCTTTATTTTATCGTACTTTTACCTAAATGTCTTGTCGCTGTGCTATATCCCTCTTTAAATAGTATGAAAAGAGCTAGTCCATCATGTATTCTGTGGACCAGCTCTTTTCCTGCTATACTATTTATTTTAAATAGCTTAGTGGGTTTTGTAATGCACCATTCTTATACACTTCAAAATGTAAGTGAATACCTGTAGAATTACCTGTCGAACCCATAATTCCTATTTGTTGACCCTGCTGAACAGTCTGGCCAACACTTACATTAATGGATGCAAGATGGGCATAGACAGTTTTCATTCCATTATTATGGTTTATTTCAATTTTATTTCCATAGCTTCCTTGATAACCAGCAAAAACAACAGTGCCATTATCAGCTGCGGTTATTGTTCGATTGCTTGGGCCAGCGATATCAAGTCCCTTATGATATGCTCCCCACCGATAACCAACATGACTAGAAATATAGCCACCAGAGGTTGGCCACTTGAAGGTCCCAGTCCCTCTAGAAGGAATCACCTTTGTACCTTTTACTACAACCTTATTAACTGGTTCCTTGGTGGTTTTCTCGTCTAATACTTTGCGGTCACTAACCTTACCATTTCGGATTTCCACCGTATAGTGTACGACCTTTTCACCATCTGAGCCCTCTTGTGTTACCTTTTCGTCACCTTTTAGTAATTCCTTTGATTCTTTAATCTCTGTTTCGAAGGCAATTGTTTCTTCCTTCTTCTCTTCTTTTTTAACAATAACATCAACAAATGGCTTTAACTCGGTCACATTTAGTTCTTGGCCAATTTGAATTAGCGTATCCTCTTTAATAGAAGGATTTAACTTTAATAGGGATGCTAGAGACAGGTTGTACTTGGAAGCAATAGATCCCAGTACTTCTCCTTCTTTAACCGTATGCTTCTCTTCCTTTAATGTCCCCTTCTCTAACAGCTTCAAACCATCCGCAACCGTTAAAATAGTATTTGGGTCTACTTTTTTATCAGAAAATGAAACATCCTTCGATAATGTAACGTCTAATATAGTAGATTCTCCTACTGCAAGGTCTGCGGATTTACTTGGAGCTTCAGCGTTTTGGGGAACGTCTGATTCCTTATTCGTAGACTTTGCAGCTTCTACCTTTGCTAATGTTTCTGTATCAACATATTTAAGCTTGTAGTCTTCGATTACTTTTTCGGCTGCTTCTTTACTATCAAAATATCCTACTACGTCATTACCAATCTTTAATTCTACCGCTTTCGCTTTAACTGTTAGATTACTCTCTAAGTAATTACTTATTGTCGTATTGTTGTATGTAGGATTAAAGACTAGCTCAGGAACTAATTTTACATTTTCTGCAATTGCTAGATCAGCATCTTCGTATGACTTATCAGCTTTAGCTAATTTCGATTGAATAACTTCTTCAACAACACTAGCATCACTTACTAGTCCGATATGCTCACCATTAACATACACATGCTGAACTGTTCTTACATTGCTAGATTCCTCTGCGAATACAATCCCAGTAGCAAGAATGGTTACAAGCCCTGTACTTATTAGCGCTTTCTTCAATAATGGTTTCTTCTTCGGTTCAGGATTGTACTGCTTATTCTTACCAAAAGACACGCATTTCCCCCCTAAAACTTAGAATAATAATTTATGTGAAAGTACATTTTATTTAGTTTAAAAGACCTATTTAAGTCCTCTATTAATCTACCATAATTTTGATAGGGTAGGAACACAATACGTGGTTTTGTAAACAAAATGTATAAAATGTAACATTTTTTTTGCAATAATGACGATTTTCATACTAATTTCTATAAAAATTGTAGTTTGAGCGTGGTTTTTACCAAAAATATACATATATTTTACATTTTTGTAACAATAAAAGAGCAGCAAATGCTGCTCCAATCCTCACAAATTAAACATTCTCGTAAACATCTCGAATAATATTTGTCTGTGCTCGATCCGGTCCAACTGAAAATGTGGTTAATGGGATGTGTGTCAGCTGTGAAACCCTATTGACATAATGCCTGGCATTAGCAGGTAGTTCATCTAGGTTTTTTACATTGGTGATATCTTCTGTCCAACCAGGCATTTCCTCATAGACTGGTTCGCACGCTTCTAGAATTTGAAGACTTGCTGGGTATTCATTTATTATTTCTCCTTTATACTTATAGGCAACACAAATCTTTACTGTTTCGATTCCAGTCAGGACGTCTAAAGAATTCAAGGATAAATCTGTTATTCCGCTAACCCTTCTAGCATGCCGTACAACAACACTATCAAACCAACCAACCCGACGAGGTCTTCCTGTCGTTGTACCGTATTCACGACCGACCTCTCGTATTTGATTGCCAATCTCATTTTCGAGCTCGGTTGGAAACGGCCCATCACCTACCCGGGTTGTATATGCTTTCGATACGCCTACGACATGCTTTATTTTCGTAGGTCCAACTCCACTACCAATCGTTACACCGCCAGCAGTTGGATTTGATGAGGTTACAAATGGGTATGTACCTTGGTCAATATCCAACATCACACCTTGGGCACCCTCAAATAGCACCCGCCTTCCCTCGTCTAGTGCGTCATTTAATACAACGGATGTATCACAGACATATTGCACCATCGCTTGCCCATATTGGTAATATTCTTCTACAATCTCTTCTACAGATAATGGTTCTACCTCATATAGCTTTTCAAACAAACGATTTTTTTCCTTGAGATTTTGTTCTAATTTAGCACGAAAGACTTCTTTTTCTAGAAGATCTGCCACGCGGATCCCAATTCTGGCTGCCTTGTCCATATATGCGGGGCCAATCCCTTTTTTCGTCGTGCCGATTTTATCGTCACCCTTTTCTTCCTCTTGAAGCATATCTAATTTTAAATGGTAGGGTAATATTACATGTGCCCGGTTACTAATTCGTAAATTATCTGTGGAGATATTGTGCTCATGTAAATAAGCTAGCTCTTCCACAAAGGCTTTTGGATCGATTACCATTCCATTTCCTAATACACAAATCTTCTCCTTATAAAATATCCCCGAAGGAATTAAATGAAGCTTGTACGTAACACCATCGAATTTAATCGTGTGTCCTGCATTATTTCCACCTTGATAACGAGCAACTACTTCTGCTTTTTGTGAAAGGAAGTCTGTTATCTTTCCCTTTCCTTCATCACCCCATTGGGTTCCAACAACTACTACTGAGGACATTGTGCACCTCCCACGTTCTGTTTCCTTTGTATTTTTGTTTCATTTATTTCACGTCATTCGTATATAACCCTTTTGAATCTAAAAAAACGCCAGCCATTATTGAAAAATTTCTTTATTAATTTTTAGATGTGAATTTCTTATTTAGTTATTTCCTATACTTGTTATTTCATGCGATTATTTACATCCGTGATTCTTCGGAAAATAGCACGCTACAGCTTTTATTTCTTTCAACTAAAAACTTTGCCATAATAAAAGCACCTCCAATTGTTAGTTTGTTTCTAACAATTGGAGGTGCAGTTACTCCAAGAACGGCTATTTTATGCGTGAATTGGTTCTGGTGGGATATCGCTTGCTTGATAACGATGGTCCAGATCCACGAATTTATTATATTCTTTAACAAACGCTAGCTCAACGGTTCCAACAGGGCCGTTACGTTGTTTTGAGATGATAATTTCAATTATATTTTGTTTCTCTGATTCTTTATCATAGTAATCATCGCGATACAGGAAGCCAACAATATCCGCATCCTGCTCAATACTTCCTGATTCACGAAGGTCAGACATCATCGGACGTTTATCCTGGCGTTGCTCTACACCACGGGAAAGCTGTGATAATGCAATAAGTGGTACATTTAATTCACGTGCTAGTCCTTTTAATGACCTTGAAATCTCTGAAACCTCTTGTTGACGATTCTCGCCTGGTTTACCGCTACCTTGTATTAATTGTAGATAATCAATAAGTATCATTCCTAAACCATGCTCTTGCTTTAATCTACGACATTTAGAGCGGATTTCACTAACGCGAATTCCAGGAGTATCGTCGATATATATTCCTGCATTAGACAGGCTTCCCATTGCCATGGTAAGCTTACTCCAATCATCTGGTTCAAGCTTACCACTTCGAAGACGCTGTGCATCGATGTTTCCTTCTGCACAGAGAATACGTTGTACAAGCTGGTCTGCACCCATCTCCAGACTAAATATTGCTACATTCTCACTCGTATTAACGGCAACATTTTGTGCAATATTTAAAGCAAATGCAGTCTTACCAACAGAAGGCCTGGCAGCTATTATAATTAAATCATTCGGCTGAAAACCAGATGTAATCTTATCTAAGTCACGGTAGCCAGTCGGAACACCCGTTACATCCCCACTACTTCGATGAAGCATTTCAATTTTGTCATAGACATCAATCAATACATCTTTAATTGCCTTAAAGCTACCAGTGTTCTTTCGTCCGGAAACATCTAGTATGCTCTTCTCAGCATCATTGAGTACATCTTCCACTTCGTCCTCACGGGCAAATGTGTTCGTGACAATATCCGTTGCTGTCCGAATCAGGCGACGAAGAATTGCCTTTTCTTCAACAATCTTACTATAGTAGTCGATATTTGCTGCGGTCGGAACACTTTCTGCAAGCTGTGTTAAATAGGATACTCCACCAGCTTCCTCTAGATGCTTACTATCGGATAAGGCTGTAGTTACCGTTACTAAATCGATTGGCTCCCCACGATCAGCAAGCCTTAACATCGTTTCAAATATACGTTGATGGCTAGCACGGTAAAAGTCACCTGGCTCCAGTAGCTCAGAAGCTGTTGAAAATGCTTCTGGCTCAAGAAAAATAGCTCCTATTACAGCCTGTTCAGCTTCTATATTATGTGGCGGAGTTCTGTCATTCCATTCACTCATGATCTGTTTCCTCCTATAACCCGAAGTATCGGATTATTGTTCAACAACATGTACTTTTATTGTCCCTGTAACTTCTAAATGCAATTTAACCGGTACATTGGTGTAGCCTAATGAACGTATTGGCTGTGTTAGCTCAATCTTACGTTTATCAATTTTAATACCATGTTCTTTATTTAGGGCATCTGCAATTTGCTTACTAGTAATAGACCCAAATAGTCTGCCACCATCACCAGATTTTGCTTTTAATGTAACCTCTAGTTTCTCTAATCTATTCTTCAGCTGTACTGCTTCTTCTTTTTCTTGTTCTTCAAGTTGTTTATTTTTACGTTGCTGTGCTTCTAATGCTTTCATATTTCCAGCAGTAGCCTCTTCAGCTAATTTATTCTTCAATAAATAGTTTCTAGCATAGCCATCTGAAACATTTTTTACTTCACCTTTTTTCCCTTTTCCTTTAACATCTTGTAAGAAAATTACTCTCATTCTGCTTCTCTCCCCTCATAATATTCGTCCAGTATTTCTTTTAATAATAATTCTACATCATCAATGGAGGTGTCCTCAATTTGTGTTGCAGCATTGGTTAAATGACCACCGCCATTCATTTTTTCCATAATGATTTGTACATTTATTTCTCCTAGAGATCTAGCACTAATACCGATTTTACCATCACTTCGCTCCGCGATAACAAATGAGGCAGAGATTCCTGTCATTGTTAGTAGGGTATCTGCTGTTTGTGCGATAAGTACTGGACTACAGACATCACCAGGATCTGCCTTGGTAATAGCAATGGAATTTCGGTAAATTTGGCAACGTTCTATCATTTTGCTTCGTTTAATATATAAGTTTAAATCTTCCTTCAAGAATTGCTGTACTAATACGGTATCAGCACCTTTTGCACGTAAGTATGAGGCAGCATCGAAGGTTCTCGAGCCCGTTCTTAATGTGAAGCTTTTCGTATCCACTGTAATTCCCGCTAGTAAGGCAGTTGCTTCTAGCATTTTTAGCTTCTTACCCTTAGGCTGATATTCTAATAACTCCGTAACTAATTCAGAGGTTGAGGATGCATAAGGCTCCATGTATACAAGGGTTGGGTTTTCAATAAACTCCTCGGCCCTTCTATGATGGTCAATGACAACACGATAATCCGTTTTTCCTAACAATCGCTTACTAACAACCATGGAAGGCTTATGTGTATCAACCACAACAATTAAACTACGGCTAGTTATCAGATCTTCAGCATTATCAGGATCAATAAAATGCTGCCAAAGATCTGAATCAACCTTAATTGCCTCTACCAATCGTTTAACACCAATACTAATATCATCCGGGTCAAAAACGATGTATCCATCCACGCCATTGGTTTGAGCAATATTTAAAATACCAATAGCAGAACCGATAGAATCCATATCTGGGGCTTGGTGTCCCATAATAATTACGCGGTCACTTGCCTTCACTAGATCACGTAACGCATGTGAGATAACCCTAGCTCTTACACGTGTACGTTTTTCCATTGGATTGGTTTTTCCACCATAGAAACGCACTTTCCCTGAATCATCCTTAATTGCTACTTGATCTCCACCCCGGCCTAGGGCAAGATCCAAGCTTGATTGTGCTAGCTCACCTAGCTCCGGAAGACCTGCATTGCCAACGCCTACGCCAATACTTAGTGTTATTGGGATATCAAGCTCCGAATTTAGTTCATGCATTTCATCCAATATATTAAATTTTGTCCGCTCCAATTTATTTAATATCTCTCTTGTACCAACTGCCAAAAAGCGATCCTGAGAGGTTCGCTTCAAATATAAGCCATTATCATGTGCCCAATGATTCAAAAATGAAGTAACCTCTGAATTCAATTGGCTTTTAATGGTATCATCCATGTTCTGTGTGATTTCATCATAGTTATCCAAGAAAATAATCGATAAAACCGTTTGTTCATTCGTGTAGAGTGTCTCTAATTCTGCTTGCTCGGTCCGGTCGAAGAGATAAATTAATCGTTCCTCTTTACGAATAATTGTCTGGAATGCATAATCATCAATTTCAATACGAAACTCCTCATTATTTTCCTTAATCATTGGAATTAGCTCTTCGGAAATGACATTTAAGGACTCCCCAACAATCGTTTCCTCTTCGGCAAATTGATTCATGTAATGATTTGACCACTCTACTATAAAATCATCATTATACAAAATAATGCCAATTGGCATTTCCAGAAGCGCTTCTTCTCCTACCTTCTTGACACGATAGGATAAGGTTGAAATGTATCTCTCTGTTTCATCTGTTAATTTCTTTTCAATACGGATGGTATAGTAGAAGGATAAAACTAAGAGAACAGTCATCACTATTCCTAGAATCCATTCAAAATACCAAATAAAGCCAAGCAAAACAATTGATATAGCATACATTAGCCATAAGTGTTTACTTAACCTTGGTCTATTTAAATCCGTCATTAATTTTCAGCTCCTAATGCTCAGGCACTATCATATAAGGCTCTTAATAGTGCATCCTAGCGTAGCCTCACTTTATAATTAGTGGCGCTTTACCATTCTATCTCGTAGTCCAAACCCAATATCAATTATACCTAACAATCGAATGAATGTAATTAGAATTGGTGCAAAAAGAACAGTTACGACGATAGCAATTACTGGTATTGCCTTGGATAGATTTTTTTGATGTGCATAAAAGAAAATAAAGGAAAATCCTTGTATGATCAAAAATAACCCTACAAGCATGATAATATTTTGCGCTGCAATAAACACGGTTCCATTAGGATCCTTTTGAAATACAGATACGACCACTGCTAATAGATATATCCAAATAATCGAAGTCGAAAAGCGCAAATTTCGGAACTTAGGAAAACGTAAATGCTTATTCTCCTGACGGTTTAAAAATTTATAGCTTACCCATTGATTTACTAATGCCAGCAAGATGGAAACTGCAACTACTCCAAAGGGTACCAACTGTTTATATACCGCTAATTGTTGTTCCAATAAATTAAACTGTTGATCGACTTCTTTCCCCATACCTATTTCCGTTAGTATGTTCTTGGACAATGCCATGATTTCATCCATTTGCTGATTAAATTCTTCTATCACATTTATATGAAGCACCATTAAACTAAATACAAAAGCAAATAAGATTCCCGCAACAAATCCAATTGTTCCTCTTGCCCATGTCTCATATGGTGATGCTTCCTGTTTTATTGCTAAACCTATCATAATACCACCAAGCCCTGCTATAATCGGGAGTGGCAATGCTACAAATGTAGCAAATAGCATCGTTAATAGGGATGCTCCTATAAGCATAATTAGCGATGGCCGTAGACCATATCTTGCACTATAAATAATAAATGGAACTGCTACTAGCAATATCGTTATCATAGAGATAAACGGGACAAACAGCGATATGAAGACCAAGACCATATAAATTGCGATAAATAGTGCTCCATCTATTAGTTGCTTTGAATTATTCATAACCTATGCACCTCATCAAATTATAGCTAGAGGTATCCTTGAATAACAGTAAGATACCAATTTGCTAAAAAACCTTATTTTTATATGATAACATGATTTAATTGTTATTTGATAGTTAGAATGAATATGGTTGGTTGTCAGATTGATATATCGATGAGGAGCATTTTAGTGAAAGAAGTGAAAATGGAAGATAGATTGTCAGAGACTTTGTTTAAGCTTTATATGGTAATCTACATTATAATATAAAGGAAGAAATAATTAAAGGATTGAAAAAAATGGTTTTTTGGAAAACATTTCTATTTAGTATACAGCTTCCTAAGAAGCAAGCGGTATTTCAATTAAATCGTATTGCGATGGATATTACTGTATTTTATATGTTTATTCTATTGTTTATCGTTTCTATTCCTTCATTAGTTGATCAACTAACAGAAACTACTGGATTAGGCGCGAATATGAACATTGTATTTCAGTTAATCTATTTTTTTATGTTTTATTATTTAATCTTAACCATTATGGTCTTCTTGCTAATTACTGCTATAGCATATATGTTTACATGGGTTGCAAAACTAATGCATCGGAAACTAAAATTACAGCTTATGTGGAAAATGGTTGCGTACACAACAACAATCCCATTTATTCTTTATACAATCATTGACCTTATTTATCCTATATCAGATAAATACCTATTAATTTCTGTATTCTATACGGTACTTTTGCAGTTTAAAATTATCGCTGTATATCCAAAAAGAAAATAACTTCATTCAGATTACAAAATAGAGGCTATCTTAATTGATAACCTCTTTTTCTATTACTAAGCTACATATAATAAAGATGAGATGATGTTCTCTATTCTCCTTGTATTACTAAAGCACCCATTTTTCCAAACAATTGCCTCACAATGTTAGTGCTTCACGAATTAGGTTCAGAACTCTATGAAATTATTGGTAACAATGTTAAGAAACATACAAATGACTGATTGAACATAACGATACTTATCTAAAGGTTATTCGAATTAATTACATAAGGAAGTAGATAGTCCTTGAAATAATTTAAAGGGCTAAGTTCATCCTCTTTCATGCTACTTGTGAAAACCGTTACTAATTGATAATCGGGTACGACAATAATATATTGTCCTTCAAGTCCATACGCAAAATAAATCCTACCTATTTCATTGTCGGATGTTAAATTCCACCAATGATATGCATATGAAAAAGTATCATTACTTTTGACTTTGGGGGTTGTAGATTCTTCAATCCAATGAAACGGTACAATTTGTTTGGATTTCCATTTTCCTTTATTTGCATATAGCGTACCAATTTTTAACATATCACTTGTTTTCATTGTTAATCCAAATCCACCAATCGCTATACCTTGTGCATCATGGTTCCACTTATAATCTGTTATCCCAAGAGGTGTAAATAAATGTTTCCTAGCGAAGACTTCTGTATTTAACCCAGTAGTCTTTTGGATGATTGCACTTAATAACTGGGAAGAACCACAGCTATAGCTCATATCCGTTCCAGGGGGATTCTCCATGTCCTGATTAAGTACAAAATTAACCCAATTTTTACTAGGTATCATCCCATTATTTCCTGGAAAGTGTAAGCCTGATGTCATTGTCAGTAGGTGTTTGATTGTGATTTTCTGTTTCTCTGTATCATTATTAATTTCTGGAAAGTACGTACTTATCGGTGTGTTAATATGTTCGATATACCCTTTTTTTATGGTTATCCCGATTAGTACGGATAAAATGCTTTTGGTGACAGAATATATTTTATGTTGCTTTTCCTTCATTTTTTTATTTCGATAATATTCAACTATCACATTGTTATTTAGCTGGACAAGGGCACTATCAACTTTGTCTCTTTTTAGTTTATTTTCAAATTCGGTTAGTAAATTCACTCGCCTAAAAATCCCCCTATACTATCTAATATTACCCTAGCACCCTTCGTTTCAAGTGAGCTTACCAGTGTACTTGAAGTTTATTACCATTTGGGTCATAAAAGTGGAAAAAGGCATGACCATTATCTTCTTGTATATTCTCGACCTTAACTTGATTAGCCATTAAGTGCTGATGAAACTTAGATAATTCTGGACTGGTAAAGCCAATACTAAATTCTTGTTCATTATTAATTGTAAAATGGACAAATGTTTCATCTTCGGTAGGAATTAAGATAAGTAAGAAAGGTCCTTCATTTACTTTTAATATTGCAAGTTCCTCAGTAATGTTTAATAACTGGAGCCCTAATACATCTCTATACCAGTGTGCAGACAGCTCTAAATCCTTAACGGGAATTCTAATATAATGTACTTGTTCAATAAATGATTTACTCATCGCTCCGCTCCTTCTTTTTTACCTGGTATATCGAATAGTTTCCTTTCTATATACCTTTCTTCCTTCCGATTATTAAATTGACCTGCTTTTTTAGTTATAGCACATAATATTCAAAATGTTATACGTATTTTATCATATATGAAAACAAAAATGACAGAGCTAGTTCCTAATTAATAGCTGATAGTGGCAAAATGAATGGTAATTTACACGGAATTACACTCATATATTAAGGCTATTGTCATACTAAATAATTTCAAACAAAAAAAAGGCACTGCAAGGATATATCCATGCAATGCCTTTTTTCTTATTCTTATTCTGCAACGTATGGCAATAATGCCATTTGACGAGCACGTTTAATTGCGATTGTAAGCTTACGTTGATATTTCGCAGAAGTTCCAGTTACACGACGAGGAAGAATTTTTCCACGTTCAGAAATGAAACGCTTTAGAAGCTCAACGTCTTTGTAGTCAATATGTGTAATTCCGTTCGCTGTAAAATAACACACTTTACGGCGTTTTCCACCGCGTCCACGACGAGCTGCTGCCATTGTTATCCCTCCCTGATAGATTATTAATATATTTCAGGTCATTTCATTTAAAATGGTAAATCATCATCAGAAATATCAATTGGTTCCCCATTATCCTTGAATGGATCATCATCAAATTGATTTTGATTATGATTTGGATTTTGGTTCTGATTTTGCTGGAATCCTGGTGAATATGCGTCTTGTCCGGAACGTCCTTGTGATGATCCTTTAGACTCTAAGAATTGTACACTGTCTGCAACAACCTCAGTTATATAAACCATTTTTCCATCCTGGCCTTCATAGGAACGTGTTTGAATGCGTCCATCGACACCTATCAAACCGCCTTTTTTCATGAAATTGGCAAGGTTTTCTGCAGGTCTTCTCCAAATCACACAGTTAATAAAGTCAGCTTCCCGATTTCCTTGTTGGTTCGAAAACGGGCGATTGACTGCAACTGTAAAATTGGCTACTGCAACTCCATTTGGCGTATAACGTAAATCAGGATCCTTCGTTAACCTGCCGACAAGTACGACACGATTTAACATCAGAACCACTCCTTATTATTATTCATCTTCTCGAACTGCAATGTGACGAATAATGTCTTCAGAGAACTTAGCTAAACGATCAAATTCATTAACTGCTTTTTCATCGCCAGAGAAGTTAATCACAACATAGTATCCATCACGATAGTCATTGATTTCATATGCAAGGCGTTTTTTACCTTTTTCATCAACTTTTTCAATCTCCGCCCCGTTATCAGTTAAGATACCGTTGAAACGCTCAATTACTGCCTTTTGTGCGTCTTCCTCCATGTCTGGGCGGATGATATACATGATTTCATATTTTCTCATCCGTTACACCTCCTTTTGGTCTTAGCGGCCCTTATCTTTAGAAATACATCGCAATAAGAGCAAGGAGTAATTAAATTAAATTAAATTATTACTCACAATAGTGTATTATAACAAAGTTTGCTTTAAATAACAAGTCTTCGAGAGATCCTTTTACGTTACCATTACGCTTTATTTAAAAATTGGAGTTGTTGTTAGCGGTTTTTACACATTAAAGCGGAAATGAATAATATCTCCATCCTGAACGATATATTCTTTTCCTTCTAAACGTACCTTCCCTTTTTCACGAGCATGCACCATGGAGCCTGCTTCCATTAAGTCATCATAGGATACTGTTTCTGCACGAATAAATCCTCGTTCAAAATCACTATGAATAATACCTGCTGCTTGTGGTGCTTTAATTCCTTTACGGAACGTCCACGCACGTACCTCTTGTTCTCCAGCTGTAAAATAAGTTGCAAGTCCTAAAAGGCTATAAGAGGCTTTGATTAACTTATCCAGTCCAGATTCGGCAATTCCCAGTTCCTCTAAAAACATTTCTTTTTCTTCTTGGTCTAACTCAGAAATTTCCTCTTCAATCTTCGCACAGATTACAATTACTTCTGCACCCTCATTGGCAGCGAATTCCTTTACCTTTTGAACATTTGGATTGTTATCTGGATCACTCACCTCATCCTCACCAACATTCGCTACATATAGCATTGGCTTACTGGTTAATAAATGTAATCCTTTCACAATCTTCTGCTGCTCATCCGTAAATTCAATTGCACGAACTGGTTTTTCTTCCTCTAAGCCTGCTTTTAATTTCGCTAATACCTCAAATTCTACAACAGCATCTTTATCCTTTTGTCTCGCTAATTTTTCAACACGCTGATGGCGTTTGTTTACGGATTCTAAGTCTGCTAGAATTAATTCCAAATTTATTATTTCAATATCATCAATTGGGTCAACACGTCCAGCAACATGTGTAATGTTTTCATCAACAAAACAGCGGACTACCTGACAAATTGCGTCTACTTGACGAATATGGGATAAGAATTGGTTTCCTAATCCTTCCCCCTTACTAGCTCCCTTAACAATACCTGCTATATCCGTAAATTCAAAGGTTGTTGGCACTGTCTTTTTCGGTTTTACTAGCTCTGTTAATTTATTTAAACGTTCATCTGGTACTTCCACCATGCCTACATTGGGATCAATCGTTGCAAAAGGATAGTTTGCAGCCTCAGCCCCAGCTTGTGTTATTGCATTAAATAATGTTGATTTACCTACATTTGGAAGTCCGACGATTCCTGCTGTTAAAGCCATACTTTCCACTCCTTAAGGATTCCATTCATCTTAATACGCTCGATAGTTCAATTATAGATTTTGACCAACGAAAAGACAAGCAAGCAAAACACAAAAACAGGCCCCAGATTTGGAGCCTATTTTTGCGTTCTTACCCTATCATTTTTATATTTCTCTATCTATCTATGACTAATATTACCATTTTTTAGCAATATCGTCCATACTAATGTATTAATTTGAGGCCTTTTCTAGTACTTTTTTTAGCTTTTTACTAAATTCTTTTCGAGGAATCATGACACTATGGTCACAGCCCATACATTTTATCCGTACATCCATACCCATACGGATAATCTTCCACTTATTTTCCCCACAAGGATGGGGTTTTTTCATTTGAACAATATCATTTAATTCAAATTCTTTTTCCACCATTTAGAGTTCTCCTTATTGTTCATTATAATATTAGAAAATTATATTATTTTTCTCTTTTATTCCATAGGGGGAATAACAATAAACGTGTTAAAACATATAAATTAAGTAATCCATATAGCGGATAAAGCACACCGATTAGGGTTGAGAACCCTACTGTTGTTAATGGTATCATTGTAGCTAAAATAATGAGAACAAGCAACCAAAAAGGAACGCTGAAGTAGCTCTCCAATCTTGTTGTTAGCCCCATAATTCCCGATGCAGCAGTCGTGAAAATTGCAAACCATAAGAGAATCGTCATAAACAATACCATGTAAAATGGGTAATTACTTAATATCGCAAATAAAGGAATTTCATATAGGAAAATCTCCTCGGCAATTTGAATTAAGCTATTATTATAAATAAAAGTTAGAACACCTAAAATCAGTCCACTTCCAAGACTAGCTATCCAAATTTCCTTTTTTGAAGACATTTTATTTCCCACTGCCCCAAGAACCGCAATCATTGGCAATATATTTAATGCGGTAAACGGAAAAGCTGCAGGCCAATTATGCTGTTCCCGCCAATGTGAAAATAAGTTGAGATGATGATCTACCGTAAACCTCAATAATACATATAGCATTCCTATAATTAAAACAGGTAATATCAACTGATTAATAGACAATAATCCGCCAATATCCCTCAAAAATAGTAAGACTAGCATGATAACAATAAATCCTACTCCCCACCAGTAGGAAATATTAAATGCCTGTCCTGTAGCACCACTACCAGATAGCATGACTACGGTTGTCGTAAATAAGTATAAAAAAATCATAAAGTCATAAATAGGTGATAGCTTTTCCCCAACAATTTCTTTTAGTACAGGTCGGTATTCGGTTGATTTTTTTCGATAGCTAATGGACATGATTACCAAGCAAGAAAACGAAAAAAATACAACGAATAATACTATAGCTAGTCCACTTCCATGACCAAAAAACTCCCACAATTCCCGACCTGATGCATACCCTGCACCTATGGTTGTCCCGATGATGAGAAACATCCATCTGAACCCCGATCTCCACATTTCGTCTCCCCCATTTTATGCATGTATAAAAAGAGCTTTTTCTCCGTATACTTATATCAATATGTTAGTGGAGGAGAACCTATGAATCTAAAGAGTCGGTTGACGATGAAAAATGAAGCAATTCGTATTGCACATACTGACCCAAATCTATGTGATACCATGAGTGACAGTATTGTTTCATGGTTACCAAGAATTCCAAAAGAATATATCATTGTTTGTGTAGGGACAGACCGATCAACCGGAGATGCATTGGGGCCACTTACCGGGACTTATTTAATGGAAAAAAGGCTACGTCATATGACCGTTTATGGCACATTACAAGACCCAGTTCATGCAACCAATCTGAAAGACTATATTCAGCTTATTGAACGTCAGCATAAAAATGCTTTTATAATCGCTATAGACGCTTGTCTAGGAAAAACTAGTTCTGTTGGTCAAATTATCGCTTGCGAGGGCTCCTTAAAGCCTGGTACAGCTTTAAACAAGCCGCTTCCGCCTATTGGTGATATACATATTACTGGGGTCGTTAATATCAGTGGTTTTATGGAATACTCTGTATTACAAAACACCCGACTCTCTATTGTTGTAGAAATGGCAAAAAAAATTGCAGATGTGTTAGATTTAGTAGATCAACAATTAACAGCTAGCTATGTAACACCTGCTGTGATTATGCCTAGTACTAGAAAAAAACCGATATAATAAAAGGCGAGTGTTAGCTTTACTCGCCTTTTATTGCTATTATTTGCTTGATGCTACATTATTCGACAAATTTCTACCGTGTTGCATATTTTGATTATGTAATTAGAAGAGCTGATAAATATAATAGACTAACCCTACCGTTAGAATTGACGGTAATAGATTCCCAATTCTAATTTGGACAACCTTTAACATATTTAAACCGATTGCCACAATTAACAGCCCTCCAACAGCAGTTAATTCTACAATAAGCCCATTAAGAAACACATCAGGGATCCAGTTTTCAATTTGTGTTGCAAGTAATGCAATTGTCCCTTGATATAATACTACTGGTACAACCGAAAGTGCTACACCAGCGCCTAAAGTAGTCGTTAACACCAGCGCAACGAAACCATCTAATATTCCTTTCGTAATTAGTATCTCATGGTCACCTCTCAGTCCACTATCAAGTGCACCGATGATAGCCATTGCACCAACGACAAATATTAAGGAAGCTGTTACAAATCCCTGTGATACAGTACTTTCTTTCGTTGATGTCTTAAATTTACTACCAATCCAGTTACCGAATTGATTTAGCTTGTTTTCTATATTTAGTAATTCGCCTATAATTGCTCCAGTTAACAAGCTAAGCAGTACTACTATGATTGCTTCCGTTGAGAATGCCATTTGTAACCCGATTAACACGATTGCTAACGCGATGCCATGCATGACGGTTTCTTTAAAACGCTCAGGAATTCTTGTAAATAATAATCCTAATAAACTACCAATAAGTATAAATGCCCCATTAACTAGTGTACCAAATAAAACCATGCCCCTACCCTCTCTATCTATTAGCCTCTACAATACTTTTCTCTAGAATGTTTCACGTGAAACATTTTGAATTCTGAATCTCCTGTTTATATAAAAAAAGACTGGAGAGAGCCAACTTCTCCCAGTCCTTCTACCAAATTATTCTCAGCCTTCTAATACTTCGATAATCCGTTCCAGATCATCATCTGTATAAAACTCTATTTCAATTTTTCCTTTTCGTTTTCCACGTTGAATGGTAACAGCAGTTCCCAATTTATCACGTAAAACCGATTCTCTCTCTAGTAAAAAGATATCTTTCTTTGCTTTAACCTTCTTTTTAATCGGTTTTTCATTTAATTGGATAATTAGCTTCTCAACCTGCCTTACATTCAACTTTTCTTGTCTAATCTTTGCAACTAGAGGAGATATTTTTTCTTTGTCCTTTAAGCCTAATAGTGCTCTACCATGCCCCATCGAAAGTTCACCATTATTAATATAAGTAACAATCTGCTCCGGCAAACCTAAAAGTCTAACCATGTTAGCAATATGGGATCGACTCTTCCCTAACCTTCTAGACAATTCCTCTTGCGTAATATTAAGCTCTTTCATTAAGTTAGCATATGCTTGACCTTCTTCAATAGGTGTTAAATCCTCTCGTTGAAGGTTTTCCAATAATGCTAACTCCATCATTTTTTCGTCCGACAATTCCTTTACAACGGCTGGCACCTCGGTTAATCCAGCTTCCTTTGCTGCTCGGAAACGTCTTTCACCTACAACAATTTCATAGCCTTTAATGCTCTTCCGTACAATTAACGGTTGAATAATACCAAATTCTAAAATAGATTCCTTTAGTTCTTCTATTGCATCCATATGGAATGACTTTCTAGGTTGATATGGATTTGGGCGACAGTCCTTTATTGGTATTTGTTGGACGAGATCATCCTCTTTTTCCTTTATTTCCGGAAAAAATGCATCTAAGCCTTTACCCAACCCTCGTGCCATTAGCCATCACTTCCTTCGCTAATTCTAGATAAACTTCTGCACCTTTTGATTTTGGATCATATGTGATTATTGGTTGTCCGTAACTTGGCGCTTCTCCCAATCGAACATTTCTTGGAATGATAGAATTATAGACTTTGTCCTGGAAGTACTTTTTAACCTCTTCTATTACTTGAATACCTAGATTCGTTCTAGCATCAAGCATAGTCAGTAAAACTCCTTCAATCATTAAATCTCTATTCAAATGTTTTTGAACAAGACGGATTGTATTTAATAATTGGCTTAATCCTTCAAGCGCATAATATTCACATTGTACTGGAATTAATACGGAATCAGAAGATGTTAAAGCATTTAATGTTAATAACCCTAGAGATGGCGGACAGTCAATAATGATGTAATCATACCGATCACGGACTTCGTCCAATGCTTTTTTTAAACGGATCTCCCTCGAAATTGTTGGGACTAATTCTATTTCTGCCCCAGCAAGCTGTATCGTTGCGGGTATTATATCTAAATTTTCAACACTTGTTGGAACACAAACCTCCGCGGCAGGAAGATCTTCAACTAGTACATTATAAATACATTGATTCATGTCAGCTTTATTTATTCCAACCCCACTAGTAGCATTTCCTTGTGGATCTATATCAACTAATAATACTTTATTTCCTAAGTATGCAAGACATGCACTTAAGTTTACGGATGAAGTTGTTTTTCCCACGCCACCTTTTTGGTTAGCAATGGACATTATCTTCCCCATGATTTCACCTACCTAAAACAATATACTATTTATTCTATCACTTTTTTGCATTTAAACCTATTATATTTGATATTTTTAATAAAAAAATATCCTTAAAAATAGTCTTGTAATCCCAAACTAGGAATTACTTGTCATAAAGCACAAAATGAGGCTGGGACATAACTAGCCAAAAATAAATAGAAATGGTTCCAATCATCTAAAAACTGGTGCTTGGAACCATTTTTTTTGGTTTGTTTTCAAT
>NZ_JBNPWZ010000009.1:0-111051 GCF_050433565.1 Ornithinibacillus bavariensis | reverse complement strand
ACGGTCAATTCAAAAAGCCCCTTTAGGGGCCACGTTGGTAAAGTGCCCTTATAGGGCGAAACTAAAACCGCCCGTTTTACGGGCGGATAATTATTGTCAAGCATAACTCTATAGGTAGTTACGCTATTTTTCCTTATTCCACTGAAAAAATATACGAATAAATTGGTTGCTTACCGTCATGAACTTCGATTTCAACTTCCTCGTAATTTTCTTCGACAAAGCTTACAAGCTGATTCACTTCCGCTTCGTCAACATCTTCCCCATACAGAATAGTTAAAATCTCGTCATCCTCCGTAATCAGATCTTTGAAGAGCTCTTTTACTGCTTCAAATCGATCTTTATGGGAGGTAACAATTTTTCCATCATTAATTCCCATGAAGTTACCATTCTCAATATGAATTCCATCAATTTGCGTATCCCTTACTGCATACGTGATTTGGCCGGTCTTAACATGAGAACTTGCTTCAGTCATATTATTTTTATTGGCCTCCAAGTCCTCTTCTGGGTGGAAAGCTAATAACGCACTAATTCCTTGTGGGATTGTTTTTGTTGCAACCACTGCAACATTTACATCTACTACATCAGCTGCTTGTTCTGCAGCCATAACAATGTTTTTATTATTTGGTAATACAACGACATTCTTTGCATATGCTTTTTCAATAGCGGTTGCAATGTCCTGTGTACTAGGATTCATAGTTTGTCCACCTTCAATAACCACAGTGGCACCAAGACTTTCAAAAAGGGTCTTCAATCCTGAACCCATTGCAACTGTTACGATCCCAAATTCTGCTTTTTCCTTTGGCTTTGTAGCTGCTTTTTGTTCACCGACAATAGCAGTATGCTGTTCACGCATATTCTCAATTTTCATGTTAATCAAGCTACCGTGACGCTGTCCTATTGTTAGCACATTACCTGGATATTCTGTATGAACGTGCACTTTAACAATTTCATCATCCGAAACAACGAGTAAAGAATCACCATGTTCACTTAACTCGTTACGAAAAGCTGTTTCATCAAAAGGATGTTCTTTTAATTTTTCTTCTTCAAACTTAACCATAAATTCCGTACAATAACCGAATTCAATATCAGCTGTATTCATAAAGTCCTGTGCAGAACGATGATGTTCTGCACTTACTAAATCATCCATTTCAACTATATCAGATTCTTCCGGAAGCTCTTCACCTTTTAGCGCTGCTAAGAAGCCCTCATATACTGTAACAAGTCCTTGACCACCTGAATCCACCACTCCTACTTCCTTTAAGACTGGAAGTAAATCTGGTGTGCGCTTTAATGATGCTTTTGCTTCTTTGAGTACCATTTCCATTAGTGTAATGACATCATCTTCATTTCTTGCTACTTCTACAGCTTTCTTTGCGGCATCCTTTGCGACGGTTAGAATAGTTCCCTCAACTGGTTTCATTACAGCCTTATATGCAGTTTGGACACCTGAATCGAAAGCAACCGCTAAATCATGTGTTGTTAATGTAGCTTTATTATCCATTCCCTTTGCAAAGCCTCTAAAAATCTGTGAAAGAATAACACCTGAGTTTCCTCTAGCACCCATTAATAGACCCTTTGAAAAGGCTCCAGCAACCTCAGAGATATTTTCAGACTTTTGTTTCTTTACCTCATTTGCGCCTGAGGTCATGGATAAATTCATATTCGTACCTGTATCACCATCTGGTACAGGGAATACATTTAGCGCATCAATTTTCTTGGCATTATTCGTTAAATGGTGTGCTCCAGCGAGTACCATTTGGGAAAATAATTTGCCATCTAGCTTTTGTACTGCCACAATAGTTCCTCCCTTTAAACCGGTGAGCAAAATTAGTCTTTTGCTACACGTACTCCTTGTATGTAAATATTGACAGAATCGATTTCTAGTCCAAGTGTTTTACTCAATGTATATTTAACCTGTGACTGAACATTATGCGCAACCTCAGATATTTTCGTTCCATAGCTAACGATGATATACATATCAATATGTAGTGCGTTATCTTCCTGTCTAACCACAATTCCTCGTGAATAGTTTTCTTTTCGCAGTATTTCCGCTATACCGTCCTTAATTTGGCTTTTAGAAGCCATTCCGACAATACCATAGCACTCGACTGCGGTTCCTCCAGCTATCGTTGCAATTACGTCATTTGTAATGGTTACATGACCGTCTTTTGTATTCAACTCAATGGACATAATTATCCTCCTTTAGGTTCCTTGATCTTAAGGATATTTTACTACAAGCGATACATTTTTGCACTTTACGGTCGTTGAATCTCTTTATATACTTTCCTAATTATGGCTATAAAATTTAGCAAGAAATGGATAGGGCGAACGTTTTCGCCTCTTATTACAATGAACGATTCCATTAATTCTGTCAAGTGATATTTCTTTATATACTTATTGCAATAATCTCTTACTTGTGGTAAATTGTATAAGTATTCAAAGACATTTGTTAGAGTAGGAGGGATTACCATGGCAAGAAAATGTGTTGTAACTGGTCGTAAAACTAGCAGTGGAAACCAACGCTCTCACGCTATGAATTCCAACAAGCGTAAATGGAAAGCTAATGTGCAAAAAGTTCGTATTATGGTAGATGGAAAACCTAAACGTGTTTATGTATCTGCACGCGCTCTTAAATCAGGTAAAGTAGAACGCGTATAATATACTGTTACATTAGTTATTAGCCAAAAGCACCCTTTTAAACCGGGTGCTTTTTTCGTTTATTCACTATTTTAATAGCTCAAGAGGAGAAACTACAATATTTTTCGGACTGTGATTGGTAAAAAGGCTAATATCCCAAGAATGTTAGCTCTAGAAGGAAAAGACCCAACAGACGAAGAAAACAATGCAAGGTTTTACCAAGCTACCGCGCTCCTAATCCTTATTTTTTAGTTTAGAGTAACATCGGATCCGTGTACTTCGTATAAAATTTTTATGCCTGTACTTTTTCCAAAAAAATTGCTTCTGCCTAATAACGACAAAAGCAAAGGGTTGATTACTTCTCTCTTTTAAAAATTCCAATTACTACACGTACAAATCCTCCGACTACTCTAGGGAGCTTAATTGTATAAAATTTCATGAGTTCGCCCTCCTCCATATCCAACACGCTTACCATGAGTCGTATTTTTAACCACGACTCCTTACAACTAATACTATGCCTTTATCGTACGAAAAAGTACCATAATTTGAAATCAAGTGATTAGATATGGAAAGAGTTGAGCCCATTTTAATAGTATGATTTGTTAATGGATAGTAAAACCCTGTCAGGGTCAATCCTCGAACTTCCTCTGTCATCGAAAGAAACGAAATCATTTCATATTCTTCGTCTTTTTCGATTGTATAAGTTCCGGGACATGTCCATTCGATTTTGTTTTGTTTATCAATAATAATAGCGTTAATCTGTTGTTTCACAACAATGTTTAGTAATTGCACATTAATTAGCATATGATCTAGACGACCACCTGTCGCCCCAAAAATATAGATTCTATCTGGCTGAAGGGATAAAGCATGTTCAAGTGCAATCTCTAGATCCGTCTTATCCTTTTCGATAGGATATTCTTGAAAATAGTTCGCACTGTTTTTTATCCGTTCTTTATCTATATCAGAAACAGAGTCAAAGTCT
Source organism: Ornithinibacillus bavariensis (assembly GCF_050433565.1). Taxonomy (NCBI): domain Bacteria; kingdom Bacillati; phylum Bacillota; class Bacilli; order Caryophanales; family Bacillaceae; genus Ornithinibacillus; species Ornithinibacillus bavariensis. Next base: position 107,432 of record NZ_JBNPWZ010000009.1, on the reverse strand, counting down.
CCATGTGCATAATCGAGTTGAAGCTTATGCTCCAAAATAGTTAATGCACCTCTGTCAGCACCTATCCATATATTAACCGCATCCCGATAGAGAGCTAAGTCAGGTATATTTTCAAGAGGTCCATTTCCAACGATTGCTACCGTATTCATACACTTTTCCCTACTTTTCTACAGCTTGGCGAATCTGTAGGATTGCTTGTTCTCTATCATTTTGATTATAGACTGCACTACCTGCTACTAATACATCTGCTCCAGCTTGTGCACAGCTCTTAGCAGTAGTCGTATTAACACCACCATCTACTTCGATTTCAAAATCAAAGCCATATTGATCCCGCCACTCGGCAATTTGCTTAATTTTATCAATTGTAAATGGTATAAAGGATTGTCCACCAAAGCCAGGATTTACTGTCATGATAAGAACTAGATCTATTTCACCTAATACATCCTTAATCATTTCAACTGGTGTTCCTGGATTTAGTGCAACTCCCGCTTTTACTCCGTTACTTTTTATTAACTGAATCGTCCGGTGTAAGTGCACCGTTGCTTCTTGATGAACAGTAATAATGGATGCACCAGCATTTGCGAATACTGGAATATATAAATCTGGATTATCAATCATTAAATGAACATCAAGTGGAAGACTTGTTATTGGTTTAATAGCTTCCACAATTAATGGTCCAATGGTAATATTCGGTACAAAATTTCCATCCATTACATCTACATGTATGTAGTCTGCTCCTCCTTTATCTACGTCTATTATTTCATCGCCAAGCTTAGCGAAGTTTGCTGATAAGATTGAAGGTGCTATTTTTACCATGTTAATACCTCGGCTTTCTTGAATGTATTTCTTCCAAAAAACTAATGTAATGCTCATAGCGATAGCTTGGAATTCTATGTTCTTCTACTGCAGCTTTTACTGCACATTTCGGTTCCTTTGCGTGCAGACATCCTCTAAATTTACACTGGTCATGAAGCTCTCTAATTTCAGGAAAACAATCGGACAATTCGATAGCCTCTATATGTTCAAAATCTAAAGCACTGAATCCAGGAGTGTCTGCAACTAACCCTCGATAGATCTCAATTAATTCAACATGTCTTGTCGTATGTTTTCCACGTCCTAAGCTTTTAGAAATATCTGCAGTTTGTAATAATAAATCCGGACGAAGTGAATTTATTAAAGAAGATTTACCAACACCAGATTGACCTGCTATTACAGTAACATGATTGGATAAATATTTCGTTACATTTTCAACTGTTTGTGGTTCCTTTGATGAGAACAACTCAACCTGGTATCCGATGTTTTCGTAATCCTTTTTGTACGCTTCTATCATTTTCAACTGTTTTTCTGTCAATAAGTCTATTTTAGTAATGAAAATAATTGGTTTTATTCCTTTTGCTTCTATATGGACAAGGAATCGATCAAGTAGAGTTGTACTAAAATCTGGCATTACTGCAGAACTAACAATAAATGCCTGTGTGATATTCGAAATAGGGGGACGAATTAATTCATTCGTCCTAGGCTCTATTTCTGTAATATACCCTTCACTTTCCTCTCGAATATCGAATGAGACAAAATCTCCAACAAGTGGTGTTATATTCTTCTTTCTGAATACTCCTCTACCTTTGCACTGAAAAATTCCTTCATCTGATTGTACGTAATAGAATCCACTTAAAGCTTTAATTATTCTGCCTTCTGGCATTTATTCACCTTCTTCATATGGAATCGTTTCGTCATAAATTACTTCATCGTCTCGTAAGACACGGTACCTTGCTGTACTTTTAGGAGCTACCTTTAAATCAATTGTTCGCTGCACATCATCAGTAATTGTAAATTCTTCATAAACGACAGCAATATCCTTGTGTACCATATCTTCTATATATATTCTTACCTTTTGTGGACTTGGTTGTTTATTTTCGTGATCTTCTTCATTGTTATTGTCATCTCCGGTATATTTTATAAATAGCTGTACCGTATGAGACCTAGGGGGTAGTTCCTTAGGTCCTATTGAGATATAAACAACTACAGTGTCTCCCTCATTTACCTCTGAATTTGCATTAGGATCTTGTCTAATAACGTGGCCCATAGGAACTGATTCGGAATTTTCCTTTTTCACACTTACTGTAAGACCATTAGACTCGAGATATTCACGAGCTTCAGCCTCAGTTAATCCTTCTAAATTATTTAACTTAATTGGCTCTTTTCCTTTACTCACTTCGAAGATCACCGATGTTTCTTCAGGGATTACCTCTTCCCCTGGCTCAGGCTCAATCTGCTTTAAAATTTCTCCTACAGGACGATCAGAAAATTCTTCATATACAATGACGGCCTTATACTTTTTCGCATCAAGAATTCTCTTTACGTCTTCAATTTGTTGTCCAACATAATTACCAAATTCTATTTTTTCTTTTCCTTTACTTACAAAAACAGTAATTGTGGAATCCTCTTTAACGGTTCTACCTGGCCTTGGGTCGGTTCTTACAACTAACCCTTCCTCCACATCATTCGAAATAACCTCTTCTTTCGCTACCTTTAATTTATTTAATTCTAATTCTTCCTCTGCTTCACTAAACTCCCAGCCTATTACATCAGGAATTTTTACATCCTTAGGCTTTGTAGCAGAAATTACAAGAGCAGTCACCAATAGAATGGCTAATAAGGCAAACAATACAATGGAAATAATAAGCCATTTTTTATTTCGTTTCTTTTTCTTTTTAATTTTCTTTTTAATGCCCCCATCTGGAGCCTGTCCAGGTGTAACTTTTTTCGTCTCACCATTTGTTTGATGAACAATCGTGTCTTGGTGAAGATTAGCTAAATTACTCTCAGTTATTATTGGGATTGCTTTTGTTTCCTCTCCTACTTCCTCTGGAGGAACATATTTAGGTTCATTTAAATTTTCAGGTAAAAGAGCTACTTCTAAACTTTCTTCCATATCATAAACTGTATTATACCGATGGAAAGGATCCTTTGCGGTGGCCTTTAATACTATATTTTCCACACTCTGTGGAACATCTGGACTATAATTACGTACTGATGGTGTTTCACTTTGTAAATGTTTTAAAGCAATAGAGACAGGCGATTGTCCAGAAAATGGTAATCTGCCGGTTAGCATTTCAAATAATACAATTCCTAAAGAATATATATCTGACTTTTTAGTTGCCAGCCCTCCCCTTGCCTGTTCAGGGGACAAGTAATGTACAGAGCCTAATATTGAATTTGTTTGTGTAAGAGATGTAGCACTTAATGCTATAGCAATACCAAAATCCGTTACCTTTATATGACCATATGTATCAATTAAAATATTTTGCGGCTTTATGTCACGATGAACAATACCATTTTCATGGGCATGGGTAATCGCAGCAGTAATTTGTTTCATGATATTAATAGCCTCAGTAACATCAAGTGGACCATACTTTTGAATAAATTCCTTAAGTGTCATTCCGTCAACATATTCCATTACCATATAAAGGATCTGGTCTTCTTCTCCAACATCAAAAATCGAAACAATGTTTGGGTGGGAAAGACTTGTAGCAGATTGAGCTTCTCGATCAAATCTTGCAATAAACTCTTCATCATTTGCATATTCTAATCGTAATACCTTTATCGCTACTTTACGATCTAAAATAGTATCATCAGCCAGGTAGACATCTGCCATCCCGCCTCCACCTATTTTTTCAATTATTCGGTAACGTTCATCCAGTAAGTGACCTTTTAACATGATGTTTCACCTTCCTCCTCGGTGGAATCATGCTGTAGAATAACTATTGAAACATTATCCTCACCACCACGCTCGTTCGCTAAATTTACAAGTCGTGTGCCAACATCAGCTAGCTTATTAGAAGACTTCATAAATTCTGCTAGTTCTTGGTCTCGTACCTTGTCGGTTAAGCCATCGGAACAAAGTAAAATTCTATCGCAAGCCTCCCAGCTAATGGTTTGGATGTCGGGTTCTACGGTTTCACCAGTTCCAAGGGCCTTAAGGACAACATTTTTCCGTGGATGAACAAGTGCATCATCTTTTGAAATCTGTCCGGATTGAACAAGTGCATTGACTAAAGAATGGTCCTCTGTTATTTGTTTAAAACTATATTCATTATATAAGTAACAACGACTATCCCCAATATGGGCCACAGTGATAAATTCTGATGTACATATTGCGACAACGATAGTAGTTCCCATACCTTGACATTCTTCCTTCTCTAAGGAATGGTGGAAGATGGCAGTATTAGCTTCTTGTAAGGCATGCTTTAACCATTCTTCCGCTTCCTCAGGCGAGGAGATCCCCTCACTGTCTAACCACTTTTTTTCAAGTATAGTAGTAGCCATCCCACTAGCAACATCACCGGCTTGATGTCCCCCCATACCGTCAGCAATAAGGGCAAGATACTGACCTAAATTATTTTGGTATATTCCACCTGCATCCTCATTATGACTTCTGACCTGACCTCTGTCGGTCCAAAAGTGTCCTTCCATTGTTCCACCCCTTAAATCTAGCAACACCTAATATTTGTATATAAGTATTACACAAATTGCCAAATAAGAATATTTTTTTCTATAACTTTTATTACGAAAATAACTATTTAATACGCTTCAATCTTGTTAAGAAAAATCCATCGGTTTGAAAGGTTTGTGGAAAAAGCTGCAATCCGTATTCGGAAACCCCTAACGAATGACGTAACTCATTAGGTAGTTCAGAAAAAAAGTGTTTATCAATTTCAAAGTTCTTGTGTGACTTCAAAAATTTATTGACAACATCTTCATTTTCCATTGAGTCAACCGTACATGTGCTATATAGTAACAAGCCACCTATCTTCAACAACGGGGAAACGTTAGCTAAGATATGCTGCTGTATTTCAGCTAGTTTTTCAATATCTGACTCTTTTTTGTTATATTTTATATCGGGCTTTCCTCTCATGACTCCCAATCCAGAGCATGGAGCATCCACTAAAATTCGATCAAATGTATTCGGTTCATAGCATTCCTGTAATTTTCTAGCATCCCAAGCTTTAGCATTAATAATGGTAATATTGAGCTCCTTCGCCTTATTTTGAATGAGCTTGATTTTCTTTTCATGTAAGTCATGTGCATAGATGACGCCTTTGTCTTCCATTTTCTCAGCAATATGTGTTGCCTTTCCACCTGGAGCACTACATGCATCCAATACCGTCTGACCTGGCTTTACAGAAATCATTTCCCCTACAAGCATCGAGCTTTGATCCTGAATAGTAACTATGCCTTCATTAAAGAGGGAGGACTTTAGAATGTTTCCTTTTTCAATAATAATTCCTTGCGGAGAAAACATAGATTCAGATACTTCATATCCTTCTTTTCTTAAAATGTCTATGGCCTGTTCCCTAGTTATTTTCATCGGTTGGATACGAATTGAAATCGGTTTATGGTGTAGATTTGCTAGACACATTTCTCTCGTTGTTTCATAGCCATAATGACTCATCCATCGTTTGATTAACCATTCTGGGTGGCTGGTTTCCACCGATAATCGCTTCACATCATCTGTGATTGTATTGGTATCTGGTACCCCACTTCGTTGAATACTTCGAAGGACAGCATTCACCAAAGATGCGATTCCTTTATGACCCCTTTGTTTAGCAATTTCAACTGCTTCATGAATGATTGCATGGTCTGGAACTTTATCCAAATAAATCATTTGATAAACGGACATACGAAGCAATGTATGTACCCATGGCTTCAGTTTTTTCTTTTGACTAATAAAATTATTAATATAATAATCCAAAGTTATCTTTCGTGCTGTAGTTCCGTATACAATTTCGGTTAATAATCCCTCATCCTTGGGTGCTATATGCTTAGACTTCATTTCATGACTAATGAGTAAGTGGCTATATCCATTGTCTTGTTCAATACGGAGTAATAAGTCAATTGCAGTATTTCTTAGCAAGTATTTATCCATGTTATTCTCCCAATTTCATTCCTACTTTTATCCGGTCACCGGATCCTTGCAAATAATCCTTAACAGACATTCGCTTTTTTCCTGCAGGTTGTATTTCGGTAATGCGAATTCCCTTATTATTACCACATATTACGATAAATGCTTCATTGGTAGGCTCTTTTTCTACAATCATACCAGGGGTTCCACTGTACTGCTTATCAATAGGCTCCCCCCACCAAATTTTCATTGTTTGACCAGCATAAGTTGTAAAAGCGACCGGCCATGGATGTAACCCTCGAATATGATTATAAATTTCATTATTGGCTTTATTCCAGTCTATTTCTTCCTGCTCTCGCTTAATATTGGCAGCAAAGGTAGCCTTTTCCTCATCCTGCTTTACAGCCGTAATCTCCCCGGCAAATAGCTTCGGTAAAGTTTCCATTAAGAGCTCTGCACCAACAATAGAGAGCTTATCATGCATCGATCCAACATGATCATTAACCTCTATTCGGATACTTCGTTGCGTCAAAATATCTCCAGCATCTAATTTCTCTGCCATATACATAATCGTGATTCCCGTTTCCTTCTTACCTTCCATTATCGCGTAATGTATCGGAGCCCCACCTCTAAGCTCTGGAAGAAGGGATGCATGAACATTAACACAGCCAAACTTAGGTCCTTCCAAAAGTTCTTTAGGTAATATTTGCCCAAATGCCGCTGTAACAATAATATCGGGCTTATAGGATAGAATCTGCTCATATTCATGACGTATTTTTTCCGGCTGAAAGACTGGAATTCCATGTTTTTCAGCTTCTACTTTAACTGGTGGTGATGTGATAACCTTTTTTCTTCCTTTTGGTCTATCTGGCTGTGTTACCACTAAAACAACTTCATACTCTGAATGTATAAGTGAATTTAAAATTGGAACTGAAAAATCCGGTGTTCCCATAAAAGCAATTCGTTTCATCATCATACCTCTTTCTACATTAGGTGATAAGGCTGCATATCAACAGTGATGGATAGATCCTCTTTCCGCATTTCGTCTGCATATAAATCCATCACTTTTTTAATAGTTGATCTTAGCTCCGGTTCATTTTTGTATTTTATCATGCATTGGTAGCGATATCTATCCTTCATCCTTGCAATTGGAGAAGGTGTTGGGCCTAATACAATTGTATCCTTTCCCACAACTTTTAAAAGAAGCTGTGCGATACGACTAGTAATTTGGACAGCTTTTACGTGGTTTTGATGGGATACTGTTATTAATGCTAAATACACATAAGGTGGATATCTAAATTTCTTTCGAATTTGCATTTCATACAGGAAAAACTTTTCGAAATCGTACTCACTTGCTAATTGGATACTGTAATGGTCAGGTGTGTATGATTGAACAATAACCTTTCCAGGTAACTCATGTCGACCGGCACGGCCACTGACTTGAGTTAGTAACTGAAATGTTTTTTCACTAGATCGAAAGTCTGGCAGATGGAGCATCGAATCAGAAGTTAAAACACCAACTAAAGTGACATTAGCAAAATCAAGACCTTTTGCTATCATCTGGGTTCCAAGTAAAATATCAGCTTCTTTATTGGCAAACCGCTTTAATAATTTTTCATGGGCCCCTTTTTTCCTTGTTGTATCTACATCCATTCGAATGACTCTAGCATGTGGCATTAATTGGTTTAGTGCTTCTTCTACCCGTTGTGTACCAGTTCCGAAATACCGAATAGACTCGCTATTACATTCTGGACAAAGATGGGGCATTCTCTCCTCATATCCACAATAGTGGCATTTTAATTGATTACTATTTTTATGATACGTTAAGGCTATATCGCAATGTGGACATCGTTTTACGTGACCACAATCACGACACATTACAAATGTTGAATATCCTCTACGATTTAATAGTAATACTATCTGTTCACCACGTTCTATCGCACTCTCCATCTCCCTTTTTAAAGCGATAGAAAACATCGAACGATTCCCTTCGTGCAGCTCATTACGCATATCAACAATTTCGACCTTGGGCAAAGCCTGATTATTTGTCCGTTTATCAAGGGTTGCTAACTGATATACTCCTTTTTTGGCACGTGCATAAGACTCCAAGGTTGGTGTCGCACTTCCAAGCACTACTGGACACTCATGATATTGACCGCGTTTTATTGCCACATCTCTAGCATGATACCTTGGTTGATCCTCTTGTTTATAAGTTGTTTCATGCTCTTCATCAATTATTATAATTCCTAAATTCTCAAAAGGCGCGAAAATAGCGGATCTTGCACCAACCACTACTTTTACTTCCTTCGCATGTATTTTTCTCCATTCATCGTACTTCTCTCCATTAGAAAGCGCACTATGCATGACAGCAACATCACTTCCAAAACGACCTTTAAACCTTTTGACCATTTGTGGTGTGAGCGAAATTTCGGGTACAAGAACAATTGCTTCTTTACCTTGCTTTATTACTTCTTGAATCGCCTGCAAATAGATTTCTGTCTTACCACTCCCAGTAACTCCATGAACTAAAAACACATCATGCTTATGATTATGAATCTTCTCTATGATAGGATGCAAAGCCATTTCCTGTTGTTTCGTCAATGGTAGTGGTAATGTCTTCTCAAATGAAGTGTCGTCATACGGATTCCGATATACCTCTTTTTTGTATTCCCTTAAGATACCCTTGTCAACCAACGCTTTTATAACTGCCCGATTCGTATTAGTTAAGCTATATAACTTTTGTTGCTCAACAGGCTCTGGAAACTCTAGAAAAAAGGAAAGTACATGTCGTTGTTTCTTTGCAGAGGATGATAAATCCATAAATGCCTCTTCCAGTAGATGTGCTTCCTTGTTAGGCTCTATAAACGTAATAACTTTCTTCGTTACCTTCGATTTAACTAGATAATTAATTGAAATAGCTCCATCTTGGATAGCATTCCTAAGCGTTGTATAAGGAACGGTCGATTGAACAAATTCCTCATAACGAATTACATCCCGACCTGCAAATAAAAACTCTAATTCATGGGCTAATTCTTCATCTGTATTGCGAATTAACTCTTTTTTATATTGCGCTTTCAGCACCTGTGGTAGCATTGCCTGGTATGCAGTAATATATAAGGTCAATGTGTCTTCTGCTACCCATTTTCCTAGTTCTAATAATTCCTCTGTTAAAACGGGATTGATGTCCAATACGTCAATTATTTCCTTTAGCTGATTAAATTCTGACTCTTCCTTTTTCCCAACAACAAAACCGGTTATTTTCCTAGGTCCAAAAGGCACGATAACCCGCATCCCCTCAGAGAGGATATCACGAAATTTTTCAGGAATTAAATAATCAAATGTCTGATTGATGGCCTTCGCTTGGACATCAACGATAACCTTTGCTATATTCACGCTTCCTCATCCTTCATATCTCTCCATATAAATTGTAGTAATTGTCGGGCGACCTCACTTTTTAAAGCGACAGGAATCTGATATTCTTCATGGTTACGATTGACATAGGTCACAATATTCGTCTCACTTTCAAATCCTGCGCCCTCTTGACTCACATTGTTTATCACGATAGCATCTAAGCGCTTCCGGTGTAATTTTTCCTTTCCATATTCAAGAACGTTTTGGGTTTCGGCAGCAAACCCCACTAGGAATTGATGTGTTTTTTGGCTTCCTAGTTCTGCTAGAATATCTTTCGTTCTTTCCATTTCAAATTTAATACTACCAGCTTGTTTTTTTATTTTGTCATCAAAGACTACCTTAGGTCGATAATCAGCTACGGCAGCAGATTTTATTACAATGTCGTTGCAAGGAAATTCACGCAGCATTGCTTGATACATTTCTTCAGCTGTCGTAACATTGATTCGTTTAATGTTTTTATGTGAAGTCTCTAAAAATACTGGACCAGTAACGAGTGTAACCTCTGCACCGTATTCAGCAGCTGCTTCAGCTAGAGAAAACCCCATTTTCCCTGTAGAACGATTGGAAAAATAACGAACAGGATCAATTTTCTCCCTAGTTGGCCCGGCAGAGATTAGTACCTTTTTTCCAGCTAGTAAATTACCATTGCTTTGATGTGATTGAATTACCTGGATAATGGTTTCAGGTTCCTCCAGTCTTCCTTTACCAACCCAGCCACAAGCTAAATACCCTGACCCAGGTTCAATAAAATGATAACCATATTCCGATAAAGTTTTCATATTATTGATTACGGATGGATGGTTATACATATTCACATTCATAGCTGGAGCAATATAGACAGGAGCTTTTGTTGCTAAGACAGTGGTGGAAATCATATCATCCGCAATACCAGTTGCTAATTTCCCAATAATATTTGCTGTTGCCGGAGCTAAGATGATAATATCTGCCCAATCTGCTAAATCAATATGTGCTATTTTTTTAGGATCCTTTTCATCAAATGTGTCCGTGTATACTGGATTCCGTGATAAGGCTTGGAATGTAAGTGGGGATACAAACTTTGTTGCATTATCTGTCATGATTACTTTCACATTTGCACCCTGTTGCTGTAATTTACTAGTCAGAGCACATGCCTTATATGCTGCAATTCCTCCAGTAACTCCAAGTAAAATATTTTTATTAATCATTCTTAACACCTTTCCCGGTCAAAATTATCTTCTAGTCTAGTTATACCATAATTTAATAAATAAATAATCCCTTACATACCAGATGTAAGGGATTCATATACATTATTATTATTCATCTTCTATTTTAAGCTTTTCTGCTGCTATTTCCTCTAGTGCCATTCCTACATATTTATGAGACTTAGGACTTTCAATTCGTAAATTTTTTAGTTCACGTAATTGTCTAGCTCTCTTAGCAGACAAGGTTACAAGAGAATACTTTGATTTAATCTTTTCTTGTAAAGCATCAATAGACGGTTCTAACATCATTATAACTCATCCTCCAATATCTTTTTGTATTGTGCAGCTATACGTTCTCTCTTACAATGTTCACTCTGAATAATCGATTGAATCTTATTAACTGCTTTGTCAACATCATCATTGACAACTACATAATCATAAGCATCCATCATTTCAATCTCATTACGGGCTTCTTTTAATCGATTTAGTATTAAATCCTCTGTCTCCGTACCACGACCAACTATTCTATTTTTTAATTCCTCTAAGCTCGGTGGAAATAAGAAGATAAAAACACCCTCAGGAAAATTATGCTTTACTTGCATCGCGCCTTGAACCTCAATTTCAAGGAATACATCGTAGCCTTCTGCTAGTGTTTTCTCTACATACTCTCTTGGAGTTCCATAATAATTATTAACAAACTTTGCATGCTCTAAAAGTTTATTTTGTTTTATTAAAGATTCAAATTCCTCATTTGTTTTGAAGAAATAATCAATACCATCTACTTCACCTGGACGCTGTTCTCTAGTCGTAATAGAAATTGAATACTTTAATTCAGTCTTTCGTTTGAATAATTCCTTACGTACAGTTCCCTTGCCTACACCGGATGGCCCAGAGAGAATAAATAAAATTCCTTTCTCATCAATCAAGTTGCTTCCTCCTATATATAAACCAAATCATTCATCAGACATTTCTTCGTGACTAAGTACTCGCTGTCCAACTGTCTCGGGCTGAACTGCTGATAATACGACATGATCACTATCAGTAATAATAACAGCTCTTGTTCTACGTCCATATGTAGCATCTACTAATTTATTATTATCACGAGCGACGGAGATAATTCGTTTGATAGGTGCTGATTCTGGCGAGACAATGGAAATGACTCGATTAGCAGAAACAACATTACCAAACCCAATATTAATTAGTTGTAGTCCCACTTCACTTCCCCCTTATCATTCTTACCTATTATAAAGGCTTTTGTAACAAATTAAAAGTACAAGAATATTAGAAAATTAGTCCTATCCACTTTATAGGACATAACATATTCAATAAAAAAGGAATTACTCTATATTTTGAACCTGTTCCTTTATTCTCTCAATTTCACTTTTCATTGCAACAGTCCATTCACTAATTTTTGTATCTGTTGATTTCGATCCGACCGTATTCGCTTCTCGGTTCATCTCTTGCAGGATAAAATCAAGCTTTCGGCCAATTGGCTCCTCTAGCTTACTCCATTCCTCTAACTGATCCAAATGACTATGTAATCGTGTGATTTCCTCCGCTATATCCCCTTTTTCTGCTAAAAGGGCAATCTCTTGGTGTAGTCTACTAGAATCGACAGTGATTGGATCCTCTATATACTCTTCCATTCGTTGTTTAATTCTAGTACGGTACTCATCGATAACATTTTCTCTTCTACTTTCTATTGACCTTACTATATTCCTAATAATCGTAGCCCGTTCCAAAATATCATCTAACAAATTTTTGCCTTCTTCTATGCGCATTTCAAGAACCTGCAAACAGGCATCCTCTATACATGCTAATATATTTTCCTGTAAGTTATCTGGTTTTTCTTCATTCTCTTGAATCGTAATTAAGTCAGGGAGTTGTGTAAGAACGGAAAAAGGTATTTCACCCTGTAAGCCATAGCGCTCTTTAGCAACCTTCAATTGTTGTATAAATTGATCCAATAATTTCCAATCGGTAGAAATTGATTTTTGAACAAATCCTTCTCCTTCTATATTTATATGTAATTCCACACGGCCTCTGCTAAAAAAATTCTTAACTAACATTTTTATCTTATCTTCAAGGAATAAAAATGTTCGAGGATATTTCGGTATGATATCAAGAAAACGGTGATTAACTGAACGAATTTCTACTGTAATTGTTGTATTTTCGAACTGAGTAGTACTTAAACCATAGCCTGTCATGCTTTTTGCCACTACCAACACCTACTTTAATTTTCTTTCATCATTATAGCATATGAAATACTGTTTCTTCATAATGTTGGCTTTTTAAGTTGATATTCGTTAGCTACAGTACTATCTTGAAAAATGAAGACCCTTCCACTATTTATTGTGAAAGGGTCTTTAGCTTTTATCTTTTTGTAAAGCCAAATAATACAGTAGGAATTGCTGCTAAGCCAAGAATAAGCATCCAATCTCGTAGTCCTAAGGAAATTGTGTGAAAGATTGGCTGTAGTGGTTCCCAATATATAACTACTAATAACAATAATATGGAGGAGATAACAGCGAAAACAAGGTATATATTTTCAAACGGGTTGCGTTCAAAAACGGATTTTTCACTACGACAATCAAATACATGAATAAGCTGTGCCATCACCAATGTCGTAAATGCTACTGTTTGACCATACACTAGATTTTCCGGATTGTTCTGGTAAGTAACCATAAAGGCAATTAAGGTGACAATTCCGATTAGAATACCTCTAGTAATAATCTTAAAGCCTAAACCTCGGGCAAATACACCTTCTTTTGGACTGCGTGGTCCATGTTTCATAACATCAGCTTCTGGTTTATCCAGTCCTAAAGCCATAGCTGGCAAGCCATCTGTTACCAAATTCACCCATAAGATTTGAACGGGAACTAATGGTAGCGGCATTCCCAGTAAAACTGCAAATAGCATGACCAAAATTTCTCCTACATTTGATGCTAAAAGATAACGAATAAATTTCCTAATATTTTCATAGATATTACGGCCTTCTTGAATTGCTGACTTAATCGTTGCAAAGTTATCATCCATTAATACCAATGATGATGCTTCCTTTGTAACGTCGGTTCCACTTATACCCATACTAATACCTATATCACTAGCCTTAATCGCTGGGGCATCATTGACACCATCTCCTGTCATTGCAACAATATGCCCCCTAGCTTGGAATGCTTTAACAATTTTTAGTTTATGCTCTGGTGTTACTCGAGCAAAAACATAGACATCTTCAATAATATTTTCAAGCTCTTCTACAGACATTTTATTTAATTCACTACCCTCTAGAACTAGCCCATTATCTGGTAATAAATTCAAATCCTTTGCAATGGCCCTTGCTGTTTTAACATGGTCGCCTGTAATCATTACCGTTTTAATTCCTGCTTCACGACATTCAGCAATTGCTGCTTTCACTTCCTTACGAGGTGGATCAATCATCCCATATAATCCAATAAAGGTTAAGTCCTTTTCAAGAAATGCGGAGTCTAGTGAAACGTCTTTCGATAAAGGCCGCATACTTATAGCAATCGTCCTTAATGCCTTATCTGCCATCTGATCAATAGCTTGTTCAATTAATTCCTTATCATGTTTCTTTAATAGTTTTCTTCCTTCTTGGTCTACTACATAATTACATCTTGGTAGTAATACATCAGGGGCTCCTTTTGTAATAAGGAAGCGTCTACCATTATCATCTTCTATAATTACACTCATCCGTTTTCGATCCGAGTCAAAAGGAATTTCTTTTACAATTTCAACGTTTTGTCCACTTAATGGGGATAATCCTATTTTTCGGGCTGCAACTAATAATGCACCATCAGTTGGATCTCCATTTACTATATACTTCCCTTTTTTAATTTGTAGTTCTGAATTATTACAAAGCTGTCCATATAAGAGCATGTTTTCTAAATTAGGATGATCTTGTTTAATTTTCTTGTTTCCAATTAAAAAGTCCCCTTCAACGTCAAACCCATCTCCAGTAACCGTAATAGTTTCACCATTTAAGTATATTTCTTTAACAGTCATCTCATTTTCTGTCATCGTACCTGTTTTATCGGAACAAATAACAGATGCACAGCCCAATGTCTCAACTGCTGATAATTTTCTTACGATAGCTCTTTTTCGAATCATCCGCTGTACACCTAATGATAATGCAACAGTAACTATTGCTGGTAATCCCTCAGGTATTGCAGCTACTGCTAACGAAACACCGGCAAGAAACATATTATATATCGGGTGCCCTTGTATAACACCAAGAACTACTACCAAAATAGTCAAAAGAATGGCTACCACGATTAAGATTTTGCCTAACTCTGCCAGTTTCCTCTCTAAAGGGGTTGGTATTTTCTTCGTACTTGACATTAAGGAAGCAATTTGCCCCATTACCGTATTCATTCCTGTACCAACAACAATACCTATACCAGAGCCACGAGAAACCATCGTGCCTTTAAAGCCCATATTAACTTGATCCTGTGCGTCCAGATCGCCTCTTGAGATAGCAGCTGCATGCTTCATAACAGGTAGTGATTCCCCGGTTAATGCCGATTCTTCCGTTTCAAGGCTTACTGATTTTACAATGCGTATATCGGCTGGTACCCTGTCACCAGTATTTAACCTTACAATATCACCAATAACCAATTCTTTAGAAGCTACCTTTTCCCACTTCTTATCACGAAAAACATTCGCCATCGGGGCTGATAGCTCTTTTAGCTTTTCAAGAGATTTTTCAGCTTTCTGCTCTTGGAAGTAACCAATACAGCCATTAACTAGGACAATGACCATAATCGCTATTGCGTCAACAAATTCACCTAACATTCCTGCAATCAGGGTGGCAGCAAGTAACACTAGTACCATGAAATCCTGAAATTGCTTTAAAAAAATAATCCATCTAGGAGTTTGTTTATTTGTTTCTAACACATTGAAGCCATATTGCCTCTGTCTTTCACTGACCTGCTTTGAGGTTAATCCCCTACTTACTGTTACTTGCAGTTTTTGTTCTACTTGTTCGACATCTAATTGATACCACTTTTTCACGTTGCATTCCTCCACGCTTATTCGAGAGCATAAAATCATCTCTAGTGTGTTCTTAGTGATATCTATGCAGACTTGTCCTAAATAATGCTATAATTTAATTAGAGAGGTGAGTCGAAATGCCATTTGACGGAATTGTAACAAGAGCAGTGACAAAGGAATTATCGGACATGTTGCTACCAGGAAAAATCACAAAAATTCATCAACCAACAGATACTGAAATAATTATGACCATAAGAAGCCAGGGTAAAAATCATACCCTTTTGTTGTCAATTCATCCATCTTATTCAAGGATACATTTAACAGAAGAAAGCTTTCTTAACCCCGCTGATGCCCCAATGTTTTGTATGGTGCTTAGGAAGCATCTATCAGGTGCCATCATTGAATCAGTGGTACAAGATGGAATGGAACGAATAATCAACTTCCGAATAAAAACAAGAAATGAGATTGGCGATATTTCAGTGAAAACGCTAGTACTTGAATTGATGGGAAAACATAGTAATTTAATTTTAGTTGAAACAGATAAAGGTCATATCATCGATAGTTTAAAGCATGTATCAATGGCACAGAACCGTTATCGAACAGTTTTACCAGGTGTGGAATATATTCATCCACCAATGCAGGATAAACTGAATCCTCTTGAGATAGATGGAGAGACGTTTATTAAAAAACTAGATTTTAATGCGGGTAAGCTAGAAACACAAATTGTTAATCTATTTACTGGTTTTTCCCCATTTATTGCGAATGAGCTTGTCAATCGTGCGAGACTCGGTACGCAGGAGGTATATAAGGATACATTCATTGAAATGCAAGAAAAAATTCTTCACCACCGTTTTCATCCTGCGATTTATCAAGGGAAGAAAGAAGATTTTCACGTATTAGAATTAGTTGATTTTAAAGGAGACAAGAAAACGTTTCCGACTATAAATCAATTACTAGATCAATTTTATTCAGGTAAAGCAGAACGGGATAGAGTAAAACAGCAAGCGAAGGATTTATACCGTTTTATTCAAAATGAAAAGGATAAAAATGATCGTAAACTAAAAAAACATGAGCGTACATTAGAAAAAGCACAGAAAGCAGAAAGGTACCAACGATTAGGTGAATTGTTAACTGCCAATATGCATGTGGTAAAACAAGGAGATACATCTGTTTCAGTAGTGGATTATTATGATCCCGAGCAAAATGAAATTACCATTGATTTAAACCCACATAAAACACCAAGCGAAAATGCCCAGAGCTTATTTAAGACCTATCAAAAATTGAAAACCTCCAAGGCAAAAGTCGAGGAAGAAATAGAGAAAACGTTAAAGGAAACAGCCTATCTTGAACAATTACTACAGCAAATAGATGTTGCTGGTGTAGAAGATATTGAAGAAATACGAGAAGAGCTTCGTGAAGAGGGTTATATTAAAAAGCAAAAATCTGGGAAACGTAAAAATAAACAAGTAGCTCCAAAACCAGAGGAATATATTGCTACAGATGGTACGTCCATTTTAGTTGGAAAGAACAATAAACAAAATGAATTTTTGACGATGAAGTTGGCACACCGAGATGAAATTTGGTTACACACGAAGGATATTCCGGGGTCACATGTGATTATTCGGTCCAAAGAACCGAGTGAAGAGACAATCAAGGAAGCTGCCCAGCTTGCGGCGTACTTTAGTAAATCACAAAATTCATCAGCTGTGCCGGTGGACTACACAAGAGTAAGATATGTAAAAAAGCCAAACGGATCCAAGCCTGGATTTGTGATTTATGATAATCAAAAGACAATTTATGTTACTCCAGAAAAAATGAAGGTAGATAAATTAAAGAAATAATAGGAGATGGATTCCCATCTCCTATTATTTCTTTAAGAATATTTACAGTGATTACATAAAAGTTTCATTAGTAAGCATTTTAATAAATTCATCAACCTGAGGGAGCTCACGGATTCCTTCCTGATAGGAGAGCCATGTATAGCGTGTAACTGGCTTCCCGTCAAGTTCTAATGCTATATGTGGAAACTCATCCATCATAGAATCCGATACGCTTTTTGGTAGAACTGCCATGCCTATTCCCTGTTTCATAAATTGTTTACATGTTTCGATTTGATCCACTGTCATGGTTCGAAGTGGTTTAATTTGTTGTTGATGGTAGTACAACCAATTATCGACTAATTCATGCATACTATCATCACTTTTAAAGGAAATTAGAGGTCGTTCCTTAATTATATCTTTTGGAAATGGCTCCGTATCAAAAATATATAAAGGATCATCAAACAAGTGAATGGAGGTGCTCTCTTTTAATTGTTCACCTCGAATAATACATACATGGTAATCCTTATGATTCCTTCGTATATCCTCACTAATTCCTGTTACTAAATCAATCGTTACCTTTGGAAATTTATTCGTATATTTTCCGAGAATTTTAGGAAGAAAACGTTGGCTAATTAAGGATGAACAGGCAATTGAAAGTGTACCAAGTACTTCATCACTTGATTGAGACAATTTATTTTTTAGAACCTCCTCTTCCTCTATTACTCTTTTTGCATGCTCTAGAATAATTTCTCCACAAGGTGTTAAGACTAAGTTTTTTGGTGTACGAATAAAAATAATTTCACCAAAATAATCCTCAATATACTTTAGTCTTTGTGTAACAGCTGGCTGAGAAATAAGTATAGCTTTTGCTGTACCTCGAATAGTACCTATTTCATTCAATTTTAATAGTAGCTCGTAATCTTCTATCTTCATAATAGAAACCTCAATTTGATAATATTTTATTATACAAATTGATTATATAATAAAACTCTACTTATTGCATTACCCTATCTAGACTCCATAGAACTACGCCATTCTAGTAATTGGGCTTTTTCTTCATTTCCGATAGCCTCATTAACTACCAAAGTTTGAATGAGATCTTCATAGGATGTAATCGTTTGATAGTTAACACCAGCCTGTTCAAAATTAGCTGTTGCTTTCGTTAATCCATATGTAAAGATAGCCATTACTTCAAGTATTTCAGCTCCAGCATGCTTTAAAGCATCCACAACTGCAAGTGATGAACCGCCTGTTGAGATTAAATCTTCAATAACTAATACTTTCTTCCCTTGAACATTTTCCCCTTCTATTTGGTTTCCCCTTCCATGTTCCTTCGGTTTAGAACGGACATAAACCATGGGAAGATTTAATTGATCTGCTAACCAAGCTGCGTGGGGAATACCTGCTGTTGCACAGCCAGCGATAACGTCAGGCATTGTTTTCATTTGCTGTACCTTTTCTACAAAAGCTTTGGTAATTTTTTGTCGAACCTCTGGGTAGGACATTGTAATTCGATTATCACAATAGATGGGTGATTTGATGCCTGATGCCCATGTAAAATAATCATTCGGATTCGTTTCAATCTGTACTGCCTTTATTCTTAATAAATCGCTTACTACTGCTTGGCTTAATTTCATTTTACTTCCCCCATTCTTTTACAGCTTGGTCATATGCTAGTCTTGGATTTTTTGCATTAGTCACACTTCGTCCTATTACTAAATAGTCAGCACCATTTTCCCGAGCATAGCTGGGAGTAGCAATTCTCTTTTGATCATCTGTATTTGTTTGGTGAAGACGTATTCCTGGAGTAACAGTTAAAAATAAGTCGCCACAATCTTCCTTGATTTGTTTTGCCTCATGTACCGAACAGACTACACCATCCGCACCATTCTCCTTCGCCAATCCAGCTAAATGAATTGTCATGTTCGTAAGGTCGCCAGGTATTAATAGTTCTTTATTTAATTGCCTATTATCCATTGAAGTGACCACTGTTACTGCAATTAATTTTGGATGATTCGTAGAATTACCACTAATTAACCCCTCTTTTGCGTAATGAATCATCTCACTACCACCTAATGCGTGAACATTTACCATATCGACTTCAAGGCTTGATAATATTTTCATAGCTCTCATTACTGTAGTTGGAATATCATGGAGCTTTAAATCGAGAAAGATAGTATGATTGTTTTTTCTTAGTTTTTCGATTATTGATGGTCCCTCACGGTAATAAAGTTCCATCCCTATTTTCACAGGAATTCCTTGTAAATCATTCCTAATTAAAAATGATTCGGTAAGTTCCCAGCTAGGAAAATCAAGTGCCAAATAGATTGATTCTGTCATGCAACTATCCCCTTTCCAATCGCATCCTGTACAGAGTTAAATCCATACTTATCTAAAACCTGAGGCAGTTCATTAATTATTTCGGAGCAAACAAACGGATTTTGAAAATTAGCAGTACCTACTGCTACTGCACTGGCACCTGCAAGAAGAAACTCTAATACATCTTCAGCATTTTTAATTCCGCCCATGCCAATAATTGGTATTTGAACCTGTTTACTTACCTCATAAATCATTCGAACTGCAACAGGTTTTATAGCTGGACCTGATAGTCCCCCTGTTTTATTCGCTATTATCGGTCTTCTACTTGGAAGGTGAATTTGCATTCCAGTTAGGGTATTTATCATGCTGAGACCATCTGCCCCAGCCGCTTCTACCGCCTTAGCAATCGATACAATATCTGTCACATTTGGAGAAAGCTTTACATATACTGGCAGATTACTAGCTTTCTTCACAACTTCCGTTACACGCGAAGCCATAGTTGGATCAGTACCAAATTGAATACCGCCTTCTTTTACATTTGGGCAAGATATATTTAATTCCAATGCATGAACCTTATTCGTTTGGTTAAAGGCTTGTGCTACATATTCATACTCTTCTAGTGTACTTCCTGCAATATTTGCAATAATTTTCGTATCAAATTGTGCTAAATAAGGAACCTCATTAGCAATTATTTTATCTACCCCTGGATTTTGCAGGCCAATCGCGTTAAGCATACCGGACGATGTCTCCGCAACCCTGGGTGTAGGATTCCCAAGTCGTTCATTTCCTGTTGCTGCCTTCATGATAACAGCTCCTAGTTTACCAAGGTCATAGAAATCACTATATTCACGACCAAATCCAAAGCAACCAGAAGCTGGCATGATTGGGTTTTTTAATGCTAGACCAGGTAACTCAGTGGTTAATCTTGTCATAGCTTGACCTCCCCTGCTACAAATACTGGACCATCTTTACATATTTTTTTATAATTAGTACCATCTTTTGTTGGTACTACACAGGCATAGCAAGCCCCAACACCACAGCCCATCCGCTCTTCAATGGAAATATACCCACGTCTTTCTTTTAACTCTTGACTCACTGCACGAAGCATTGGAATTGGTCCACAGCTATAGTAATAGTCAAAGTGATGAACATGATTTATTACGTCTGTCACGAGCCCTCTTTCTCCATACGAACCATTATTCGTTACGATAAAATTTTTACCTAAATTTTTAAATTCGTTTTCATAGAATACATGGTTCTTATCTTGGAAACCTAAAACAGATATAATCGTACATCCCATCTCTTTTAGTGTTTTTCCAAGATAATATAATGGAGGTACCCCAATTCCTCCGCCGATTAATAGAGCGGTAGAATTAGCATGTAGTGGAAATTCGTTACCCATTGGACCAAGTACATTTAGGTACTGTCCTACCTGATAGGCAGATAATTCTCTCGTTCCCTGGCCATTTATCTTAAATATTATTGTCACAGTACCTCGACTTGGATCACAATCTGTAATTGAGATTGGCCTTCTTAACGAATGCTCTCCCACTTGAAGATGCAAAAATTGTCCTGGAACAGCATTGTTGCTTATAAAATTATTTTCTAAAATCATTTCAAATGTATCTTGTGCAATACACCGAATCGATATTATTTTCATTCCTACTTTTCTAATCATAGACTTTTTACCTCTTTAGCAAATAATGGGCTTGCACTGAAGGTAGTAGAATCAATTACATGTAAGATTGCATTCACCGTATCTAAACTAGTTAGACATGCTATCCCTCTTTCTACCGATACCCTTCTAATCATAAAACCATCGGAGCGTGTTTGTTGTCCAGATGTTAATGTATTAATGACAAATTGCACCTTTCCTTGCTCAATAATAGATAGTACATTTGGATCCTTCTCTCCAACCTTATCAACCTCTACAACCGGTAGGTTTGCTCCACGTAAGAAGGATGCTGTGCCAGTAGTAGCATATAGCTGGAAGCCCAATTGATGAAAGCGTTCTGCAATACCTAACATTTCTAGCTTATCTTTATCTGCAACAGTAATTAGTACTGCCCCTTCTGTCGGAATTGATATTCCCGCTGCAAGTAACCCCTTATATAGTGCCTTTTCCATCGTTTTATCATAACCGATTGCTTCACCTGTTGATTTCATTTCAGGACCAAGAATCGTGTCAACACTACGAAGCTTTTCAAATGAAAAGACAGGAATTTTAACAGAGACCTGTTTCTTTTCTGGCAGTATTCCAGTTTTAAAGCCCAAATCTGCCAGCTTCTCACCTAGAATACTTCTAGTAGCAAGGTTTGCCATGGTAACTCCTGTTATTTTACTTAAAAATGGGATTGTCCTGCTTGCCCTTGGATTAACTTCTAATACATATACATCATCATCACAAACGATAAACTGGATATTAATAAGTCCCTTTACATCAAGAGCTTTTGAAATTTTTAACGTGGCTTCAAAGCATTTCTCTTTGACTAAACTAGAAAGGCGTTGTGGTGGATAGACTGCAATAGAGTCTCCAGAGTGTACCCCAGAACGTTCAATATGCTCCATGATGCCAGGAACAATGGTCGTTAGGCCATCACTAATGGCATCAACCTCTACCTCTATACCAGTGATATATTTGTCAATTAAAATGGGATGACGATCGTTCAGCTTTCCCGATTTACTTAAATACTTTAGCAGTTCGTCTCTGTTGTAAACAATTTCCATCCGGCTTCCACCAATTACATAGGATGGTCGAACGAGAACTGGGTAGCCAATAGATTCAGCAACATTAATTGCATCCTCCATCCGTTTAACCGCCTTACCCTTTGGACGAAGTAAGTCTAATTCAGCTAATAATAATTCGAACTTATCTCTATCTTCCGCTTTATCAATTGCTGTTAAGCTTGTTCCGAGAATAGTTACTCCACGCCGGGATAATCCATCTGCTAAATTAATTGCAGTTTGTCCACCGAATTGGACAATAACCCCTTCTGGTTTTTCTAAATTCACAACATGCATAACATCTTCTAAGGTTAGCGGTTCGAAATACAATTTGTCTGAGATGCTGAAATCTGTTGAGACAGTCTCTGGGTTACTGTTCATGATAATCGCCTCGTAACCCATTTCTTTAATCGCCAATACCGAGTGAACTGTCGCATAGTCGAACTCAATTCCCTGCCCAATACGAATTGGCCCAGAACCTAAAACCAATACTTTACGATTTAATGTTGAAACAGATTCATTTTCTTCTTCATAGGTACTATAAAAGTATGGTGTTTGTGATTCAAATTCTGCCGCACAGGTATCAACCATTTTATACACTGGCTGAATATCGGTATTCATCCTATAATGAAACACTTCATCTTCTGTCATTTCCCATAATCTAGCAATTTGTTTGTCTGAGATCCCTTTTTCCTTTGCCTTGCGTAAAATTTCCACCTGATTTATATTTTCCCTAAGTAGTACTTCGAATTGAACAATATCTGCCAATTTTTGAAGGAAAAACGGGTCTATTTTCGTATATTGATGCAGTTGTCTGACAGAATACCCCCTACAAAATGCCTCTGCAATGACATAAATCCGTTCATCGTCAGCTTTCTCTAATCGTGTTTGAATAGTATCATCTGATATATCCGCTAACGATTCTAACCACAATTCCTCAGTGCCATTATCCATTGATCTAATTCCTTTTAGAAGCGACTCTTCAAAGTTTCTTCCAATTGCCATGATTTCTCCTGTGGCTTTCATTTGTGTACCTAGCTTGCGATCCCCAGAGACAAATTTATCAAAGGGAAACCTTGGCAGTTTTGTCACCACATAATCTAATGCCGGTTCAAATAATGCATAGGTTGTTCCCGTTACCGGATTACTAATTTCATCCAGTGTCAGCCCAACCGCAATTTTAGCCGCCATTTTTGCTATAGGGTAGCCTGTTGCTTTAGAGGCCAGTGCAGAGGAGCGACTAACCCTTGGGTTGACTTCGATTACATAGTAGTTGAAACTGTTTGGATCTAAAGCTAATTGCACATTACATCCACCCTCAATTCCTAAAGCACGAATAATTTTTAAGGATGCATTTCGTAATAACTGGTATTCGCGGTCACTCAATGTTTGGGAAGGGGCGACGACAATTGAATCTCCTGTATGGATACCTACCGGATCTATATTTTCCATATTACATACAACAATAGCTTGGTCTTTTTTGTCTCGCATTACCTCATATTCAATTTCCTTATAACCAGCAATATTGCGTTCAATTAAGCATTGGTGAACTGGTGATAATGATAGTCCATTACGGGTTATTTCTCGCAATTCGCGTTCATTATAGCTCATGCCACCACCTGTTCCGCCCAACGTATAAGCAGGTCTAACAATTAAGGGATATCCGATTTCCTCTGCAAAAGCAATTGCTTCCTCAACAGTGTGAACAATTTTACTCTCAGGTATCGGTTCATTTATTTCCTTCATCAAGTTACGAAACATTTCTCTGTCTTCTGCTTTTTGAATTGCTTCCAGTGATGTACCGAGTAATGTCACATTATACTGGTCTAATATACCAGTATTGTTTAAAGCAACTGCAAGATTTAGCCCTGTTTGTCCTCCTAATGTCGGTAATAATGCATCTGGTTGCTCTTTTCGTATTATTTTCGTTAAAAATTCTACTGTAAGTGGCTCCATATAAACCTTATCTGCAATAGTTTCATCCGTCATTATGGTAGCGGGATTAGAATTAGCCAAAATAACTGTATATCCCTCTTCTCGTAATGCCTGACAAGCCTGTGTACCAGAATAGTCAAATTCTGCTGCCTGACCTATCACAATAGGTCCAGATCCAATAACAAGAATCTTTTTGATAGTTGTATTTTTAGGCATAAATCGTGTCCCCCTGTCGTAAAACATGCTTATGAACCTCTTCCAAAAAGACATCAAATATATAATTAGCATCCTCTGGTCCAGGTGAACTTTCAGGATGATATTGTACAGAAAATGCTGGATATAATTTGTGCTGTATTCCCTCCACTGAATGATCATTTAAATCAATTTGTGTTAGCACTAAATTAGTATGATCTAAGGAACGTTTATTCACTGCATATCCATGATTTTGTGAGGTTAAAAATACGTTTCCTGTCTTGAGATCTTTTACAGGATGATTTCCTCCACGATGGCCAAACTTCATTTTTTCCGTGTCAGCACCACACGCAAGAGCAAGCAATTGGTGTCCTAAACATATCCCGAGGAGGGGAATGCAAGGTAATATCTTTCGGATCATTTCAATGGCTTCTGGTACATCCTTTGGATCTCCAGGTCCATTTGATAGAATGATACCATCTGGCTTTAAACGTATAATATTTTCAGCTGAATAACTATATGGTACAACCGTAACATGGCAATTTCGTTTCGTTAATTCTCTTAAAATATTATGCTTCATCCCAAAATCAATAAGTACGACACGATGCCCCCGACCTGGTACGATATAAGGTCTAGTTGTCGATGATAGCTTAACTTGATTATGGCATTCTTTTATTGCATGTAGTTTACGGAGTACTTCTCCATTCTCTAATGATTCATCTGCAATATATCCTCTAAGTGTGCCTGCCTTGCGAATATGCTTCGTAAGCTTTCGTGTATCAATTCCTGCTATACCTGGTATATCATGTATTTTTAAAAAGCTATCAATAGCTTCATCACTTCTAAAATTAGACGGATGTTTACAATATTCCTTTACAATTAAACCGTTGATAAATGGTGCTACCGCTTCAAAATCTTCGCGATTAATACCATAATTACCAATTAGTGGATAAGTGAAGGAAACGATTTGTCCATAATAGGATGGGTCAGTAAGAATCTCTTGGTAACCAGTCATACTAGTATTAAAGACTACCTCACCGCTAATCTCACGTTGACTTCCAAATCCTTCTCCAGAAAAAACACTCCCATCCTCTAAAACTAATTTTCTCTTAAACATCTGTATCCTCCTCGTAAACTATACTCCCATTACAAATCGTTAATACTGGTGTACCCATTACTGACCATTCATGAAATGGAGTGTTTCGTCCTTTTGAATAGAAGGAATGTTTGTCAATTTTTATTTCTCTCTCTAAATCTATTAAGGTTAGATCTGCAAATGCTTGTTCTTCCAATCTTCCATAAGGTAAATTAAAAACATTTGCTGGTTTAATTGTTAACCAATCGATTAACTGTTTAAGTGTAATTTTGCCTGATTTAACTAGTTTGCTATAAAGTAATGGAAAAGCTGTTTCTAAACCAACAATTCCAAATGGTGCTTTTAGCATTCCTTGATTCTTTTCATCTTCACTATGTGGAGCATGATCTGTAGCAACAAAATCAATTGTGCCGTCTAGTAATCCTTCTAATAGTGCTTCCTGATCCTCTTTACTTCGAAGTGGTGGATTCATTTTATAATTTGTATCATCCTCTAGTACTGTATCTTCATTGAGTAATAGATGATGTGGAGTCACCTCGGCAGACACTGGTATACCTGCCTTTTTTGCATCACGAATTATTCGTACAGATTCCTTTGTACTGACATGGCAAACATGATAGTGACAACCTGTAGCTTCCGCTAATAAAACATCTCGAGCAATTTGTACAGATTCCGTTATGGATGGTATTCCTGGTAGTTTTAATCGCTTACTAACATCTCCATCATGTACAACACCACCATAAACAATGGTATTATCCTCACAATGGGCAACAATTGCCTTCCCATTTTTTGCTGCAGTTTTCATTGCTTGGAGCATTGCATCTGCTGTTTGGATTCCCACCCCATCATCGGTAAATGCAAAAATAGGAAGCTTAGATAGTTGTTCAATATTTGTTAGTTCTTCCCCTTTTAAACCTTTTGTTATCGAGGCATATGGTAATACTCTAACAACAGCATCTTGTTCAATTTTCTTTAACAAGCTGGTAATAGCAGTTTCACAATCTGGAACCGGATTCGTATTTGGCATTGCACATACAGTTGTGTAACCACCTCTAGCTGCTGCTTTTGTTCCGGTTTTTATCGTTTCTTTATGCTCACCACCTGGCTCGCGTAAATGTATATGGACATCAATAAATCCTGGGGTTAACAATTTTCCCCGGCAATCGATTATTCTATCAACTTGATTAGCAGCTTCTATTTTTGTATTGATTTCACTTATTATTCCTTGTTGGATAAGCACCTCACAATCTATCAACTGGCCATTATCCGCTAATTGTTTCGCATTTTTTAATAAAATTCCCATTGATAATCCCCCATTCTGTTAACATATGAACGATAATTGCCATCCGCATATAAACACCATTTGACATTTGTTTAAAGATTCGCGACCGACCACACTCAACAAGGTCACTATCGATCTCGATTCCCCTATTTATCGGCGCTGGGTGAAGAATAATTGCTTGTTCCTTCATTCTTCCTTCCCGTTCTTTTGTCAAACCAAAATATTCCAAATAACCTTCTGTCTTCAATTCTCTTTGATGTCTTTCATGCTGGATTCTTAAAAGCATTAAGACATCTAAATTTTCAACTGCTTCATCAATGGTGATACAAGGAAAACCCAATGTATGGTCCTCATATCCTGGTGGTGAACATAAAAAGACGTTAGCACCTAGATTATGCAGCGCATAAGCATTAGATTTTGCAACACGACTATGCTTGATATCCCCCACAATCCCGATATTCAAGCCAATAAATCTTCCAAATTCCTGATATATGGTCATTAAATCTAACATGCATTGTGTTGGATGCTCCGCCTTTCCAGCACCGGCATTAATAATTGGAATATTAATACCTGTATCCAATTCGGTCATCCAGTCATCCGATTCATGCCTGATAATTGCAATATTTGCCCCAATAGATTCAAGTGTTTTCACTGTGTCATATAAGGATTCACCTTTTTTAAGGCTCGATGTTTCCGTGTGAAAATCTAACATTTCAAGTCCTAGCCTTCTTTCAGCTACGGTAAAACTCATTTTTGTTCTCGTACTAGGTTCAAAGAATAAGTTCGCAGAAAACAATTGATTAGGAATTTTCACATCTAAGGATTTACATAATTCTGCAGTCTCGATCAAATGAAAAATGGTGTCATTTGTCAACTGCTTCATGGAAATAAAATGCTTCATGTTACTCTCTCCTTATATTTTTCTATTTTTAGGCATAAAAAAACCTCTTTGCAAATGGTCGCAAAGAGGTAAACGTGTGGTTTAGAAGATCCAACATCCGCTCATCACTTTTGCGAATGTGTTTGATTTCCTTAACAGACGAGAAAGCTTTTATACTTTCCCTTCTGCAAAAAAACACACGTAAACAAAGCAACCTTGTAAATCTCTCTGGATTTAATTAAAGGTCCTACTTTTTACTTTTCATAAATCGAAACTAGATCCGCTTGATCTACTTCATTTAACTGAACAACAATAATCTCCTTTTCCGATGTCGGTATATTTTTTCCAACATAATCTGCACGAATCGGCAACTCCCGATGACCGCGATCGACAAGTACTGCTAACTGGATTAAAGAAGGTCTTCCTACATCCATTACGGCATCCATGGCTGCTCGAACCGTTCTCCCAGTATAGAGTACGTCATCAATTAAAATAACTTTCTTATTCGAAATATCAACAGGGATATTTGCACCAAGAATTTCAGGCTCATCATTTTCTACCGCCATTTGCAAATCATCTCGATATAACGTTATATCTAATTCACCTATAGGGATCGTGACTCCTTCAATTTTCTTGATTTTTTCCTGTAATCGCTTAGCTAGTGGTGCGCCTCTTGTCTTTATTCCAACGATGACAAGATCATCGCCACCCTTATTTTTTTCAAGGATTTCATGAGCAATGCGGGTTAATGCTCGATTTATTGCTTGCTCGTCTAGTAAGTCTGTCTTTTTATTCACTTCATTCCCACCCTTACATCGTTTTATCATATGCATTAGCTATGAGAGTGGCTTGCCTGGTAGTTACTATTTTTCCCATAAAAAAACCTTTTCTCCATGAGGAAAAAAGGTTTTTATGTAGACATATAGCTACAATAATATCCGCTACCTTCTTGCCTCTCTGGACATGTTTAAAGGTTCTATTCATCTGTTTTATTATTTCAAACTTCCCTCTTACTGTCAATATATTTTTTCAAGCTTTGTTAATAGCTCTTGAAAATACGGTGGAGCATCCACTTCAAAATGTAACCATTCCCCAGTTGTAGGATGCGTAAAACCTAATACTTTGGCATGTAATGCTTGTCCTCCTATATCAAACGTTTTTCTTGGACCATATTTTGGATCACCTACTAATGGATATCCAATATAACGCATATGAACACGAATTTGATGTGTTCTTCCTGTTTCTAACCGACATTCAACATAGGTATATTCCTTGAAACGCTCCAAAACATGAAAATGGGTAACTGCATGTTTCCCATTATCTACGACAGCCATTCTCTGCCTATCATTTGGATCTCTGCCAATAGGTGCATCAACCATACCAGAATCATGATTTATGACTCCATGAACTATAGCCTCATATTTTCTCTCTACATCTTTATTAGCCAACTGCCCTGCTAAACTGGAATGTGCCTTATCATTCTTAGCCACTACTAATAATCCACTGGTATCTTTATCAATTCGATGAACGATACCAGGCCGCTCCACTCCATTTATGCCCGAAAGATCGTTACAATGATATAATAATGCATTAACTAGTGTGCCAGATTGATGTCCTGCTGAGGGATGGACAACCATACCCTTTGGCTTATTCACCACTAATAAATCCTTATCTTCATATAGGATAGAGATTGGGATGTTCTCTGGCTCAATATGAAGTGCCTCTACTTCTGGAATTTCCCAGGTTATCACATCACCAGTTTGACATTTATAATTTGCTTTCACAATTTCATCATTAACTGAAACAAGTCCTTTCGTAATCCAGCCTTGAACTTGCGATCTGGATTGCTCTGGATTGATTTCGGCCATCAGCTTATCAATACGCATTTTATTTTCAGTATCTGTTACAGTATGTTGGAATGACATTATGACTTATTCTTCCCTTTCTGTTTCTTCTCTTCGATGATCGTTGCAATGATTACTAGGATTACCCCAACTGTCAGTGCCGAATCAGCAATATTAAAAATTGGGAAATCATACCCGAAAATAGTAAAGTCAAAGAAATCTACAACCTCTTGATGAAGTAGTCGATCAATAAAATTACCAATTGCCCCGCCAAGGATTAATGCTAGGGCAAAAGCAAATAGCCTATTTTCTTTTCCAAACTTATGTAAATAATAGATTACTCCCACAATGACAAGGATTGTAATCGCATAAAAGAAGCCCATTTTCCCTTGAAGCATGCCCCATGCAGCACCACTATTACGGTGTGAGGTTAACGAGAAAAATCCATCAATTATTGGAATTTGTTCATATAGTTCCATGTTTTTGACAACTAGATATTTAGTAAATTGATCTACGGCAATAACTATTACCGCAAGTATGTAATAACGATACATTCCCCATCCTCCGATGTATACGATTTTTATCTACGTGTTTTTTGAAAATCCTTAGTTTATCTTATACTTTATTATAGCAAATTTCAATGATTTACAGGAGATGATAAGAAAAGGAGGACAAATTCATTAACTAATTTGTCCCCCAACATTTAATAATTAATTATACATGGTAATGATTCTCTACAACATCTGCACAACGAGAACATAGAGTTGGATGTTTCTCATTTTGACCTACTGTATCAGATGCCACCCAACAACGTTCACATTTCTCAGCAGGATGTTTTTCTACAAGCACATCCACAAATTTATATGCAGTTGCATTTTCATTATGCTCTACCACATCTGCCTCAGAAACGATTAAGAACTGATGTAAATGCTCGATTGAAGCTAGTACTTCACTCGTATTGTTGTCCTTTGGTATTAGGGTAATCTTTGCTTCTAATGATTTACCGATAACCTTCTCATTTCTTGCTTCCTCTAAGGCTTTTAATACGTCATCCCTGATAGCCATAAAGTGATTCCACTTATCTTCTAGTCCTTTAAAGCCTTCGATAACTCTTTGCTCTGGAATATCTGTAAGCTGTGGACTCTCTGATTGTACACCAGGAATATATTCCCATACCTCATCCGCTGTATGTGGAATGATTGGTGTTAATAGCTGTACCAAGGTCGTTAAAATTTCATAATAGCCTGTTTGGATACTTCTTCTGCGGTGATTATCTGCTGCTTCGATATACAATATATCTTTTGCAAAATCTAAATAGAATGAACTTAGATCATCCGCACAGAAATTATGAATGCGATGGAATACTGGTGAAAATTCATATCGCTCATAGCTTTCCCTTACTTCCTTTACTAACTCTTGTAAGCGATGAAGCATAAAGCGGTCTACTTCCTCCATCTGTGCTTCTGGCACACGATCGGTATTAGGGTTAAAATCTGCAAGGTTAGCAAGCATAAAACGGAATGTGTTTCGGATCTTACGGTATGCTTCTGATGTTTGTTTTAATATATCATCCGAAATTCTTACATCTGCTTGGTAGTCAACCGATGCTACCCATAGACGTAAAATATCTGCACCTAATTGCTTTAGAACCTTACTAGGTACAATAACATTACCTAATGATTTACTCATTTTACGACCATTTCCATCCAAGGTAAATCCATGGCTAATGATAGTTTTATAAGGTGCTTTCCCTGTTACTGCGACAGCAGTTGATAAGGAAGAATTAAACCATCCACGATACTGGTCACTTCCTTCTATATAAACATCAGCAGGCCTTCTATGGTCTTCACGACGAAGTAATACACCAGCATGTGATGAACCAGAGTCAAACCAAACATCCATAATATCTGTTTCTTTTGTGAAGATACCATTTGGACTATGCTCTGATGTAAATCCTTCAGGTAATAAATCTTTTGCCTCTCGTTCAAACCAAACATTGGAACCAAACTCAGCAAATAAATTTGCGACATGTTCAATCGTTTCATCGGTAATTATTGCAGTTCCATCTTCTCCATAGAAAACAGGAATAGGAACTCCCCATGCACGCTGACGAGAGATACACCAATCCTCACGATCACGAACCATATTATATAGTCTTGTTTCTCCCCATGAAGGATACCATTTCACTTGTTTAATTTCTTCTAGAATATTTTCACGAAAATCCTTAATAGATGCAAACCACTGTGCTGTCGCACGGAAAATGGTAGGCTTCTTCGTTCTCCAATCATGTGGATAAGAGTGAGTAATGAAGGTTAATTTTAATAATGCGCCTACTTCTTCTAGCTTTTCTGTAATCGCTTTGTTTGCATCATCATAAAACATGCCTTCAAATCCTGGGGCTTCACTCGTGAATACGCCTTTTTCATCCACTGGGCAAAATGCCTCAATTCCATAACCTTTCGATACATAAAAATCGTCTTCCCCATGACCTGGTGCTGTGTGAACACAACCTGTACCAGCATCTGTTGTAACATGTTCACCAAGCATTACTAATGATTCACGATCATAGAATGGATGCTTTGCAATTACACGATCAATAGCTTTACCTTTAAATGTCTTTACAACTGTAGGATTCTCCCATTCTAATTCTTGGGAGACCGGCTCCAATAAATCTTCTGCTACTACAAATTTGTCACCTTTTACTTCAACTACTACATAATTAAACTCTGGATGAACACTAATACCTAAGTTTGCTGGGATTGTCCAAGGTGTTGTTGTCCAAATAATAATTTTGTCTCCCATATCCAATACACCTTTACCATCTTGTACTTCAAAAGCAACGTAGATGGACGCAGATCGCTTATCATAATACTCGATTTCTGCTTCAGCAAGTGCAGATTCTGAAGAAGGTGACCAATAAACTGGTTTTAAGCCTTTGTAAATATAGCCTTTTTTAGCCATTTCACCAAAAACTTTAATTTGTTCTGCCTCATAATCTTTAGTTAATGTAATATATGGGTTATCCCAATCCCCTCGAACACCTAGCTGCTTAAATTGAATACGTTGATTATCAATTTGCCCCATCGCATATTCTGCACATAATTGTCTAAATTCTGCTACAGATAGCTTTTTACGGTCTACTTTTTTATTTTTCGTCAAAGCAGTTTCAATTGGAAGTCCATGAGTATCCCAACCAGGTATATATGGCGCATGGTATCCTGACATTGACTTGTAACGAGTAATAAAATCCTTTAGAATTTTATTCATCGCATGTCCAATATGAATGTCTCCGTTAGCATATGGTGGTCCATCATGTAGAATAAAAAGAGGCCTACCTTTTGTTCTTTGTAAAGATTTTTCATATAGATGAGATTCTTCCCATTTTTCCTGACGCTCTGGTTCCTTATTTGGTAAATTCCCACGCATAGGAAATTCCGTCTTCGGCATTAATAATGTTTCTTTATAATCCACTTTAGTTCCTCCTTATGTGCTACTACTAATTAGCAATAAAAAATAAAAAATCCTCTCAATCCCAAAAGGGACGAGAAGACTCGCGGTACCACCCTTAAAAATTCAACACGAAAATCATGTCAAATTCACTCGGTATTCGTAACGTGAATAAGCCGTCCATGTCTACTAATAATGATTCGAATGGATACTCAAGAGTGATTTTCTAAAAACCTGCTGTGCTAGGCTTTCACCAGCCCTAGCTCGCTTTAACAGCATTCCGCTTTTATACTGTCTCTGTCATCGTATTTTCATATTTTATCCTATTGTGTAAGCATTATATGTAACTTTTTTAAAAAGGTCAAGGTTTATGACTCGTGGTTGGTTAGCTCTAGCTCTTTCCCCATTTCAAGATCAAATAAATCTTCCCAATCATCGGAGCCTATCATATCTAATTGCGCTTCAACTAGCATTCTGAGTCGAGTGCGAAATACCTTTGATTGTTTCTTTAATTCTTCCACCTCGATAGAAATTTTACGGGACTTATTTAATGCCTCGTTAATAATCCGATCAGCATTCTTCTCTGCTTCTTTAATGATTAGCTTCGATTCTTTAGTAGCATTTCCCTTTAATTCTTCTGCGGTTTCTTGTGCAATTAAGATTGATTTATTCAATGTCTCTTCAATATTAGTAAAGTGGTTTAATTTTTCTTTCATTTGATCAAGCTTTTCCTTTAATTCCTTCTTTTCTCTAATAACAATTTCATAGTCCTTGATAACTTGATCTAAAAATTCATTGACCTCATCTTCATCGTATCCGCGAAAACTCCTTGTAAATTCTTTGTTGTGAATATCAAGTGGCGTTAGTGGCATGATAGTCAACCTCCCTAGTTTATATGTATCTTATAAGTGCAATTTAAGTATAACAATAATATTCGACAAAAAGTAAGGATTTCCTGCAATTTCTGATAATTTTTATTTGTACCAAAAGAACTACTCCTTGATACCCATTATATATCAGAAAGTAGTTCCTTTTCTATATCTCTAGCCGGGCAGCTGTGATCTTATATTTATCCTTTTTGGTTTGTCCATTAATACCGACCAACTTACTTCTCCCTTTACCGCGTAAAGAAATCATATCACCTTCTTGTAGTACAAATTTACTGTCATCTACTGTTCGAAAGTTTACTTTTACTAGACCCTTGTGAATAAAGTCCTGTGCTGCAGTACGTGAGACAGAGTAAATTTCCTTCAAAATGGTATCAAGCCGTAATGATGAAACCGTTCGTTCCATATTCAGCCATATGGATTCTTTTTCGAGTAGGTTTGAAAAAGGAACCTCTGCAAATTTTATTGTTGCACGTTTAATTCCTGTTAAGTTCATTAAAACAAAAGGCGATATTTCTTGATCAATAATGATTTGTATTTTACCAGATTCCACAACAATATCGCCTGCTTTTTGCCGCTTAATTCCTAAAGACAAAAATGCTCCTAACACATCACGATGTGATATAGATATAAACTTTTCATGAAAAGAGGCTTCTAGTAATATTAATTGAAACGATGCATTTGTAATTTCTTCATAATATGGTGCGATGATTGCCCTTTTTCTCTCGGAATAGTTTCCACCACCATAGAAGGTTAAGGTAAGATCTTCTCTGCTAGTTCCGATCAACATCTCCATGATTTGTTGTTCTCGTGGATCAAGAAAATCAGTCAACCTAGGTTGATACGTACGTTCCACCTGTTCAATCCACGATAATGCTTGGTCGATAAAGCCTTGTTCTTCCTTACGAAAATGTTGATAAATATCCATTGTAAGCACCTGTTTAGATCCAGTTTAGAAGCATGGAAAAAAGTGCAACTAAACCTCTTCCAGCGAGCTGTAGAACTAAAATAGCAACTACCGGAGAAAAGTCAATCATACCAATTGTTGGTATAAATCGACGGAACGGCTCTAAATAAGGTTCACAAATCTTCGCAAGAAAATTTCCAAACGATGTATCTCGTGCTCCTGGAAACCACGACATAAAAATATAAATAATCAACCCTATGCTATACACTTGTAAAGCAGTTGCAAGAAAATTGTATACATATACAAGCCACATATATTATCTTACCATCCTTTATTAAAGTCCTCTTCCAATGTTTCAGAAATTGATCCAGTGATATCCATATTATCAGGGGCACATAGGAACGTTTGTGCACCTATTCGTTGTATTACACCGTTAACTGCATATATCGTCCCACTTAAAAAGTCTATGATTCTTTTTGCATCCTGATGATTCACACGTTGCAAATTGATTACAACTGCACGCTTACTCACAATATTATCAGCTATTTGCTGTGCCTCATCGAATGTCCTTGGTTCATATAGAACCATTTTAGTAGCGGAAGCTTTAACACTTTTTAAATCAATCACATTGGAAGATGTTTGTCTGATTTGATTTGGTTGAGTAGAAGTTACTTCTTCTTCAATATATTCATATTCATACTCATCGTCCATCGTAAAAAATGTTTTAATCTTATTTTTTATACTCATGGTCTCCACCTCACTTATTTAAGATCCAACCAATTTTGAGCCGATTCTTACATGGGTTGCGCCTTCCTCAATGGCAATTGGATAATCATTACTCATTCCCATTGACAAAAATTCACAAGGTGCGTGTTGCAGCTTACTCTCTTTTACCTTATCACGTAATATACGAAGCTCTCGGAAAACATTATGTAATAATTCTTTGTCATCTGTATTTGGTGCCATTGTCATTAAACCAACGACACTTATTTTCGTAAGATGTGCAATGTCATTAATAAATGACATTACTTCATTTGGCTTCAAGCCATGCTTCGATTCCTCTCCACTCACATTTACCTGAACAAAGCATTTTACAGGCTTCTGTGCTCTTTTTTCAATTTCTTCTGCTAATGATAGCCTGTCCAAAGAATGAAGATAATCAATCTTTTCAATAATATCTTTTACTTTTCTCGTTTGTAAACTTCCAATAAAATGCCAAGTCGCTTCATTACCAAAATGCTGGTATTTTTCACGAAAGCCCTCTAGACGATTTTCGCCAAGGTTTATGATTCCAGACTGAAGCGCTTCCCTCGTTCTTTCTATTGTAACATATTTCGTAACGCCTATGATGGTTATTTCTTCAAAATTTCGATTGCTTTTTTGACAGGCAGCTTTCATCTCAGTTTGTATCTGCTGTAAATTTTGTGTGACATCCATAACTACCTGGTCCTCCCTATATTATTTTATTTACTGTATCCGATATATCCTAACATTCGACCTGTTTTCCCATTATCGCGACGATGAGAAAAAAATAAATCTTCATCACGAAATGTGCAATATTTTGATACATCTATATTATTACGAAATACTCCAGATTGCACAAGAATTTCTACATTTAATTGCTTTAGATCCAATAAATAATTCTCATTCCCAACTGGTGTTAGAACTTTATCTTGAAATTCCACTGGTATCCGTTCTTTTACATAGCTGTCTACCTCATAATTATCCTTTGAAATACATGGACCGACTGCTACGAATAAGCTTTTTAAATCAACACCCAAGTCTACTAACTTATTCGTCATGACCTCAGCAATTCTGGCAACAGTCCCTTTCCAGCCAGCATGAGCAATTCCAACATATCCAGTTTTTGAATCAAAGAAAAATATAGGTACGCAATCCGCAAAAAATGCTGTACATAAAAGTCCCTTTTCATTCGTAATTAATCCATCTATTCCTTTAAGAGCAGTATCTAAGGAGGTTGAACCTTTACCAGCATCCTCTTTATCTACAACATGAACAGCTCCTTGGTGAACTTGTTCCGCCGCAATCCAGTTTTCAACTGGTATATGAAGGGAGGAAGCAAGATTAAGTCTATTCGTTAAAACATCCTCGTATTGATCAGAAACATGTAACCCAAAATTATTACTTTCAAACTGGGCCTTACTAACTCCACCATTTCGAGATGTAAATCCAACTTGAAGTGCTGGTGCCATGTCTGACCATTTTCTAATATGTAATAATGACTTTCCGTCATACTCAAAAATATCTTCCATCTTGTAATCCCCCTAAGAACGAATGAAATGATTCGTAGTATTATTCCTCTAGGTAAAGCTTAGGCCCATCAATATCCTTTACGAGTATAACATCAGAACCTATCGTGACGATTTGTTCCCAATATATCATTAATTCGTCTGGCTTTCCAAAAAAACCACCTTTTTTCTCACGCAAGTAAATGACTAATGCTATTATTCTACCACGGTCTGGATCAATTTCTAAATCAGAAATATGACCTAGTCTTCTTCCGTCATTAACAACAATCACTTCTTTCACTTGAAGCTCTGACAACTTAATCATCGAATACACCCCACCTTTTAGAAAATGTATATGCACTAGGCGGTTACTTCATTCAGTTAAGAAAGAAAGAGGAAGCAGGAAGCTATTCTTTCTATTTCTATCAAAAAATCTGGGGAGTATGGGGTTGATTATCACATTACAAGTAAAACAAATGCTTAACTTTCTTGCTGAGTTTATGTGTTTTTGTGAGGTAATTGCTGTTATGGTGCGTGATTAAAGGAAGAGATTAACTTTTTTCGGTAAGCAATAGCTTCTTTGGTGACCGTTTAGCTTGCGATTTGCTTTTTTCGGGACACAATAGCTCCTTTGCTTACCGTTTAGCTTGGGTTTTACTTTTTTCGGGAAGCAATAGCTTCTTTGGTGACCGTTCAGCTTGCGATTTGCTTTTTTCGGTAAGCAATAGCTTCTTTGGTGACCGTTTCTCTAGTGAATCTCGTAAATTCGGCAGTAATATCAACCATCAACAAAAAACTTGTTTACCTCGTTTATAACTCCCTAGTTAAGCAGCAGTAACTTTCAATCTAAGGATAAAAAGTAAAAAGAACAGACGTCATTGTCTGCTCTTTTGACCACATCACATTATAATTCAAACATCTGTTTATTCATTTGACTAATTGCAGCTTTTTCTAGACGTGAGACTTGTGCCTGTGAAATCCCGATTTCTTCTGCAACCTCCATCTGTGTTTTGCCCTGGAAAAAGCGCTTGTTTAGAATCATTTTTTCACGTTCATTTAATTGAACCATGCCCTCTTTTAAAGAAAGCTTGTCAACCCAAGTATCATCCTTATCCTTATCATCTTTTATTTGATCCACAACATAAATTGGATCCCCACCATCATTGTAAATTGGTTCAAACAATGATACTGGATCTTGTATCGCATCCATAGCAAAGACAACATCTGAATGGGGAACACCCATCTCCTCAGCTATTTCTGCAGGGGTTGGTTCTTTCGAGGTTTTGTTTATAAGCTTTTCTCTTACTTGTAATGCTTTATAAGCAATATCACGTAATGATCTTGAAACACGGATTGGATTATTATCTCGTAAATATCTACGGATTTCACCAATAATCATTGGAACTGCATAGGTTGAGAATCTAACATTATGACTTAAGTCAAAATTATCAATTGATTTCATTAACCCAATACAACCAACCTGAAACAAATCGTCAACATATTCTCCACGATTATTAAATCGTTGAATAACACTTAGAACAAGACGTAAGTTTCCATTCACTAATTCCTCTCTTGCAAGTAAATCCCCTTCCTGCATTTTAACAAACAGCTTTCG
The DNA here is from genome assembly GCF_050433565.1 of Ornithinibacillus bavariensis. Classification (NCBI taxonomy): domain Bacteria; kingdom Bacillati; phylum Bacillota; class Bacilli; order Caryophanales; family Bacillaceae; genus Ornithinibacillus; species Ornithinibacillus bavariensis. The sequence continues at coordinate 68,731 of NZ_JBNPWZ010000009.1, read as the reverse complement.
CATTTCTTCATTTGTTAGAACAGGTAGTTTCGATGTATCAACACCACATATTACAACTTTATGTCTAGTCATTCTGTACCCTCCCAGTTGGAGATGCTGTTCATGGACAGTATCTCCCCTAGAAGGGAAATTTATGCAGGGGAAAATTGCTAAAAAAGAGTGCTATAACCTAGCAAATGTAGTGCTACCAAGGCTATACCATTTTATTAAATTCTTTTTTTAAGCGTCGAATAATTTTCTTCTCTAAACGTGAGATATAGGACTGAGATATTCCTAACATATCTGCTACGTCTTTTTGTGTTTTTTCCTCTTCACCAACCAAACCAAACCTCAATTCCATAATTTGCTTTTCTCTAGCATTTAATTGAGCCAGGGCATTTTGAAGTAAGTGCTTATCAACCTTTGTTTCTAAATTCTTCGTAATGATATCATCATCTGTACCTAAAACATCAGATAGTAGAAGTTCATTACCGTCCCAGTCTATATTTAAAGGCTCATCAAAAGAGATTTCAGATTTTATCTTATTATTTCTTCGTAAATACATTAAAATCTCATTTTCTATACATCTTGAGGCATATGTAGCAAGCTTAATCTTTTTTTCTGGATTAAATGTATTCACAGCTTTTATTAATCCGATAGTTCCAATACTAATTAAATCCTCTATGTTAATTCCAGTATTTTCAAACTTACGTGCAATATATACCACTAGCCTGAGATTACGCTCTATTAGAATAGAACGTGCGGTAGAATCTCCCTTCGTTAATAAGACAAGTAATTCGCTTTCCTCTTCCTTAGAAAGGGGTGGGGGTAATGCTTCACTTCCTCCAATATAATAAATCTCCTCAGACTTTATTCCTAGCTTTCTTAATAATTTATACCACCAAATCCGCATCTTCATTTTATGTTTTACCACAGATATCGCTCCTTTTTACTTTATGCTGAATGAATAGTTGCCAGTTTTATAATTTGTGGGTGAAGTAGGCAGTGATAGCTCTGATCCTTTGTTAGAGTTGAAAATTGGATTCCCACTAATAATTTTGTTGCTATAATTTTTTGTTCACCATACCTTATGGATAATTCTTCTGGTTTTAGAGCAAATAAAAAGTTACTCTTTCCTTCTACACCATGAAATGGAACTATTTGAACATACCTCTCCCAACTTACCGGAATCTTTTCGATATCAAAATTTTCAAATGCCCCTTTTAACTTTATCCAATCATCCTCCTGAAACCATTGCTGTAAAAATGATTCATCACAGATAATGACTGGTTTTTTGGTTAGAGGATCTACTAATTGATTTCCACTATCTACATATCCAGTAGTGGAAAAACGTATCCCTTTGATTTGAAGTGTAACATCATAAATCTGATCATATCGGATTTTATCAACGACGTGCTTGTCCATACGGCTTTTCGTAAACCAAAATGCAATTGGAAATCCTATGATGATAAATATCCAGCTTACCGGGTCTCCTAAACCACTGCTAAAGGTTAATATACCGTTTACGGATAAGGCTACTGGGTTTTGTAGCAAATAATGTGCAGCAAATAGCCCACCTCCGATGGAAAATGTAACAAAATAGAACAGTAGCAGTTGTTTTAGGAATAGCCTTATGGTTGTAAACTGGAATGTTACCAAGATGATTAGAATAGAATAAAGTAACTTACCATATACCGTATTCAGAAAAGCACTTGGATAATAAATAGTTGCTGGTACAATTAAGGATGCAACTATGGCACCAATAACCAGTCTCCTTTTCGGTGTGTACACTCTACTTAGTGCCTGTGTTAGCATTAACAGCATTAAATCTAGCAGAAGATTAAGCACCCAAACGGCATCCAGGTAGATGGTCATGCATTTTCTTCCTTTCTAGAACAAAGAACTCACATAAATATTTCATTAATGACTGTGATTATACTGACCTCAGATCCTCGGTAAAAACTGATTCCTAATAGAAACGCTATCGCTTATCCCTATAGATAGAAGGATACTTCCAAATAAGGTACTACCTGCAACTTTGCAATTGTACTACTTCCTTTAATACTTGCAGGTACTAGGAACGCCATTTTACATATGAAGGAGTATCTATTTTTTTGTCTAATCTACCAAGAGAAAGTTGCCAGTAGAGAGTAATTTTTAAGATAAGCTATAAAGTGAAGTATAAACTAGTGAATCAGCGAAGTCTGTCACATCCTGTGTGAAAATTTGTGCTAATTTCAACTAGTTATGTCGAGGAAAATTTTGGAGTAGCAGGTTGATTATTACGTTTTAAAATACAACAAAAAAACGTATAACTTAATCAGTTATACGTTTTCTCGTTTTTCATTTAGCGATTTCTATTTCTATTTCGTAAAAATGTAGGAACATCTAAGTCATCTTCAACTTGAGGACGAGATGGTTGTTCTCTAGTATCCCTCACAAATTCTTGACTTTCTCTTGTAGCAGCATGTTGATGTGTCTGATTAGTTGCAGGACGCTGTCTTACTTGAGGTTCTACTTTTTTGTTTTCGTCAAACCCTGTTGCAATTACCGTCACGATTATCTCATCTTTTAAGTCCTCGTTAATTACAGAGCCAAAAATAACATTTACTTCTTCATCTGCAGCATTTGTGACTAAATCTGCAGCTTCTTGAACCTCATAAAGACTTAAATTCGTACCACCTGTTATATTCATTAAAATTCCATGTGCACCATCAATAGAAGTCTCTAGTAATGGAGAAGAAATAGCTTTTTTAGCTGCTTCTGTTGCACGGTTCTCACCAGTTGCGATGCCTATTCCCATTAATGCAGAACCTTTGTTGAACATAATTGTTTTAACGTCAGCAAAGTCAACATTAATTAAACCTGGTTTTGCAATCAAATCAGAAATACCTTGTACACCTTGACGTAAAACATTGTCTGCTTCTCTAAATGCTTCAAGCATTGGAGTATTTTTATCAACAATCTCAAGTAAACGGTCATTTGGAATAACTATAAGTGTATCTACATTATTCTTTAATGCTTCAATTCCTGAGATAGCTTGTGTAGATCTTCTACGTCCTTCAAAAGAGAACGGACGAGTCACAACGCCTACAGTTAGAGCACCTAAGTCTTTAGCTATTTGAGCAATGACAGGGGCAGCACCGGTTCCAGTACCTCCACCCATTCCTGCAGTTACAAAAATCATATCAGCACCTTGAAGTATCTCTTCAAGTTGTTCTCTACTTTCTTCAGCTGCTTTCTTACCAACCTCTGGATTGGCTCCTGCCCCAAGACCTCTAGTTAGCTTTCCGCCGATTTGAATCTTCGTCTCTGCTTTGGAAAGGTTCAAGGCCTGTGCATCTGTATTAGCAGCAATAAATTCCACACCTTCTACGCCATGGTCAATCATACGGTTTACTGCGTTATTTCCGCCTCCACCGACACCGATAACCTTAATCGTCGCTAATTGATCAATACTTGTATCAAACTCTAACATTTTCGTTCCTCCTAATATGCAAATTACAAGATTTCTAGAAGCTAATTTTTAGTTTGGGAACGCCGATTAATCGAAGAAATACTTAAACAAATTAGCAATTCCAGATTCTTTTTTCTCGCTCTCACCTGAATTAGTCGTTTTAATCGGTTGTTTTTTCATTCGTTTTACTTTAGGTTCTTCTATTGCTTGTGTGATAGCCGGGAATAATTGTTTTCCCTGAATTTTTGCATTATGATATGCAAATTGTAAGATACCAACACCAGCTGTGAATTGTGCTTCTCTTACGCCTATGTAATCTGGGATTGCAATGCGAACATTCGCTTGGAAACAATCACTAGCCAATTCTAAAGCACCAGGCATTTTCATCGTACCTCCAGTTAAAACATAACCCCCTGGAAGCTCTCTATAGCCCATACGACGAATTTCTCTTTCGGCAAAAGCATATATTTCTTCTAGTCTTGCCTCAATCATATCTGCGATTTGTAATTGATTAAAGGACTGTCTTGTATTACTACCAATAATAGATGCTTCAAACACTTCGTCTTCTTGTGCATCATTATAAAAAGCATGACCATGATTTAGCTTAATATCCTCTGCTTCCTCAGTGGTAGTGCGAAGCCCAATGGATAGATCTTTCGTTATATTATCTCCACCAAGAGGTATCACACTAGTTGCAGCAATATGGTCATTTTCAAATACAGAAACCGTAGTACAACCTCCACCTACATCGATAAGAGCAACACCAAGATTTTTCTCATCTTTTGATAGTGCAATTGTACCTGCAGCTAATGGCTGAAGGGAAATATCTGCAACTCTTAGATTTGCTCGCTCAACACATTTTAAAATATTATGTAAAATAGTCTTTGAGCAAGTAATAATCGTACCTTCCATTTCCAAACGCACACCAATCATACCTCTAGGATCAGTGATTTCATCTAGTCCATCAACTATAAATTGTTTTGGAATAACATCAATAATTTCTCTTTCTGGTGGAATAGAAATAACTTGAGCACCATCAATGACGCGTTTCACATCTTCATCTGTAATTTCACGATTTTCACTTTGTACAGCAACTACCCCATGGCAAGGCAGTAATTGAATATGATTACCACTTATTCCAACTACAACACTGTCAATATGCATGCCAACCATACGCTCTGCCTGCTCAACCGCACTCCGAATAGAGTGAACGGTTTGATCAATATCAACAATTGCACCTTTTTTCATACCATTTGATTTTGCAGTACCTACGCCAATAATGTTTAGGGAATCATTTAAAACTTCGCCAATTATTACTTTAATTTTTGTTGTACCTATATCAAGACTGACAAGTATGTCATTGTTGTTCAACAAAGGCACCTCCTAGTTCAAAAGCTCCAAAAAAAATAATCTGTATTCATAAAAACCATGATAATAACTTAAATAATAGATTAACTTGCTATAATCTATTATTTTAAAGGATTTTGTATAAAAAAGAAACATATATCTAGCATTTACCTAAAAACTAATCATATTTTAATAGAATAGTAATATAATTGAATAAAACGATTTAAATAATCTCTATTCAACATTTTCATTCATTAACTTCTCATCATCGGTTAATTCCTTGTTAAACGGCTCAAAATAAGCCCCAACACCGATGTGAATAATTCCTTCCACAGTTGGATCAAGCTGGGTAACAATCGAAGGATATACAGACATTTTCTCAGCAAAATTACGAATTGATGACTCCACCATAAATCCGTCTGTCATATAAAGCGTAATCGCGTTTTTGTTTTTGTCAGATGGTGTCCAGTGTAATTCGGAAATAAGGTTAAAAATATTGACTGGTAGCTTACTTAATTCCTTAGACATCTCCACAAGTGCCTTTTCATCTTGAAAACCAACTAATAATGGAGCATCTCCTGCCATATCTTTTTTACTGTCAGAGAATACCAATCCGTTTGATAGAATTGGATGATATTGATTGTCCTTCTTTATGTAGCCTATTCGCTTATGCTCGACAACTTGAATCTCAACAGTCCATGGAAGTTTTGTCTCCACTGAAACAGTATTAATCAAAGGATTTCTTCTCAATTTATGTATAATATCCTCTTTATCAATTGTCCAAATATTGGTATCCTTTTTAATTCCACTCTGTTCAATAATTTCTTTATCAGGCAAAAATGAATTTCCTGAGACGTTTATTGTTTTAACATCGCTGAGTGGAGATTGTAGGTAGACAATGATAGATATTAAGAAGAAAAAAATAGTTAAGTAAAATACAAGGCGTCTATTAGCCTTCTTTTTACGAGCTTGCTTCAATTTTGGAATACGATCCTCTATCGAAACAATTTTTTCTTTCGTCATTCTATTCTTTCCTTTTTGAAAAATTAACACATGAAAACGGCATACGTGATGCCGTTTATCCCCTGCGTTATTTTGATTATATCATACAATAGATAAAAACAAATAGTAGACTTACACAAGAATTAGTATAAAAATATGAACAGCTCTTCAATTACACTCTTGCATTTCTACTAATGTTTAATAATATTCCGACAGAACATAAAGTAAGTGTCAAAGAAGAACCACCATAGCTAAGAAATGGGAGTGTAATTCCTGTAACAGGTATGAGGCCAATAACAACACTGATATTAATCATAACTTGAACAGTTAGCATTGATACAATTCCTAGTGCTAAAAATCTCCCAAATGAATCCGGTGCTTCTATAGATACCCGAACACCTCTCCAGAACAGAAGAATAAACAATAGGAGTAATATAGAGCCGCCGATAAAACCTAATTCTTCTCCTAAAATAGCAAAGATAAAATCTGTTTGTGGCTCTGGCAAATAGAAATATTTTTGTAAACTATTCCCTAAACCTACTCCCATTAATCCCCCCGGACCAATTGCGTATAAGGACTGAATAATTTGGAATCCATCTCCAAGTGGATCTTCCCATGGATTAAGATAGGCGGTAATTCTACTGATTCGATACGGAGCAGATAAGATTAAAAGTGCGAAGCCTCCTAAACCTAACAGCCCTAATCCAATAAAGTGAAGTATCCGTGCACCAGAAACAAAAATCATAATCATGCAGGTTAATACAAGTACCATACCAGTTCCAAGGTCTGGTTGTAACATAATTAACCCAAATGCAGTAAAGACCAGGATCAATGATGGCAGAAATCCTTTTTTAAACGAGGTGATGTATTTTTGATTCGTAGATAAATAGACAGATAAAAAAATAATTAAGCCCAGTTTCATAAATTCAGAAGGCTGTATACTAAATGCACCTACTCCAATCCAGCTCTGTGCTCCCCCTCGAACAAGCCCTACACCTGGAATAAGTACTAGCAATAACAGACCAAAGCACACTAGCAAGATTACTCTAGCATACTTTGCCCAATTATTATATGGAATGGTCATAAAGAAAAACATGCCTGCTATTCCCACACCAGCAAATAATAGCTGTCTTTTTACAAAGTACATGGAATCTGCATATTTATATTCTGCCCAAACATAAGAAGAGCTATATACCATTACTATTCCGATCAGAAGCAATAGTAGAATGATGGTTAATAAAAAGTAATCCGGCTTGTCCTTTACCGATAATTGCTTTTCAAACAAAAAAAACACCCCTAACTTTGTTTGTCTAGGGGCGAGCGTAAAATATTCTTTTATGTTATATATACAAGCCCCTACTTAATTGTATGCACGGCTTGTATAAACATGTCTCCTCTTTCTTCAAATGTCTTATATTGATCCCAGCTAGCACATGCTGGAGATAATAATATTACATCACCCTTTTCCGAAAGGGCATAGGCTTTGTGCACAGCGTCTTGCATATCGTTTGCATGTTCTATTATGGCTACTCCTGCTTTTTCTGCAGATGCTTTTACCTTGTCAGCTGTCTGACCAAAGACAACCATTGCCTTCACATTACTTAAGTAAGGAATTAATTCATCAAAGCCATTCCCTCGATCTAGACCACCTGCTAAAAGAACAATTGGCTGTTGAAAAGCTGATAAGGCCTTTTGAGTGGCAAGAATATTTGTGGCTTTTGAATCATTATAGAAAATCCGTTCATTAATCTTATCCACATATTGAAGACGGTGGTGAACACCAGAAAATGTCGTCAACACCTCATAGATCCCTTCATTTGTTGCTCCGGCAAGCTTCGCTGCACTTATAGCTGCTAGAATATTTTCTAGATTGTGTGCACCTACTAATACAAGATCTTCAATAGCAATTATCTTTTCCTCTTGAAAATAAATGAATACTTCATCCGTCCATGCCCCATCAACTAACTTCTGTGAAATGGAAAATGGCACTTTTACAGATTTAATATCCTTACTGACTTCTAGTACGTTCGAATCATCAGCATTATATACGAGAAAATCATCTTCGGTTTGATTGATAAATATATTCGCCTTTGCCTCTTTATAATTCGAAAACGTTTTGTGATAGTCTAAATGTGCTTCATAAATATTTAAAAGCACAGCAATTTTCGGACGGAACTTCCTTATGCCCAAGAGCTGAAAAGAGGAAAGCTCCAGTACCATTTTTTCATCTGTTGCTAATTCTCTAGCTACGTCTGTTGCAACAATTCCAATATTTCCCGCAACTTTAACTTTTTCGTTACTTGCTTTTAGCATCTCATATAATAATGTTGTTGTTGTTGTTTTTCCATTAGAGCCAGTTATTCCAATAATGGTTCCTTCTGCTAACATTCCAGCTAATTCAATTTCTGTAATTATCGGAATAGCTCTTTTTTCTGCTTCAGATAAGATAACATTTTCATAAGGTATTCCTGGATTTTTAATTACTAAATCAATACCTTCTAGTACTGACAGTGGATGGGACCCGACAATTACTTCTGCTCCCATTGCTTGTAAGTGGATTACTGCTTCATCATGCGCACTTGCCTTATAATCATTCACTCGAACCTTAATGCCACTCTCAAGCAGTACAGTTGCTGCTGCTGTTCCACTTTTGGCTAGTCCTAAAACAAGAACATGACGATAAGGAAAATCAATTAATTTGTTCAACCTAACCACACCTCGATGTATATACCTAGAGCAGCAAAAACAAGCCCCATGAACCAGAACGTTGTTACAACTCTCCATTCAGACCAACCAACAAGTTCATAGTGGTGATGTAGTGGACTCATTTTAAATACCCTTTTTCCGGTAGTTTTAAAAGAAATTACTTGGATAATTACCGATAGAGTTTCCATAACAAAGACTCCACCAATAATAACCAATAGAATCTCAAGTTTTGTTAAAATAGCAACTGCTGCAATTGCTCCACCTAAAGCTAGAGAACCTGTATCTCCCATAAAGACCTTAGCAGGATGTGCATTAAATACAAGAAAACCTAATAATGCGCCAACAACAGCTAATGCAAAGATAGAGACTTCACTTTGCGAATTAATGTACCAAGCTAGTATACCAAATGCACCAAATGCAATTGCTGCTGTACCTGCTAATAGCCCATCCAAACCGTCAGTTAGATTGACGGCATTAGAAGCTCCAACTAGCATAAAAATAATTAATAATGCATAACCAATTCCTAAATCCCATTGAATATCAGTTCCAGGTATTTGTATATAGGTTGGAAACTCGTTTTTCTTTAAAATAATATAAAAGATTATTGCGATTATCAGTTGTCCTATTAATTTTTGCCTAGAAGTTAGACCTAGATTTCTTTTCAGGGCAACCTTTATATAATCATCTAAAAAGCCTAATAGCCCATATCCTATAAGGACAAATAGGAGAAGCCCTATTTCATAACCTATATCTCCTTGACCATATTTATAACCCATAATTAGCGATGTAGCTATTATACTTAGAACAATCATGATACCTCCCATTGTAGGAGTACCTTTTTTCTTCATGTGAGACTTTGGTCCCTCTTCCCGTATGCTTTGTCCAAACTTTAAACGCCTTAAAAACGGAATTAAAATTGGAGACAATAGGACGGCAATTAAAAACGCTATCGCTAATGTTATGATTAGTACAATTATATCCACAATTCTTCCTCCTTATATTACCAACCGTCCAACCAAAAAAAACTGTATCTATTCTATGGATCGTCGTGTTGTAATTCCCATTGATGCACTACTTTATTTTGTCAATTATTGATTCTAGCTCCATTCCTCTGGAAGCTTTAAATAATATAAGTGAATCCTTGCTTAAAAAACATTTCAGCTCAGGTAGAATGTCCTCTTTTTGATGGAAATGTTTCACCGTTAGATTAGGATATTTTTTTCGAACTATTTCGGATATCACTGAAGAATCCTCACCAACCGTATATACAGCTGTAGGACTGTCATCAATTACTTCTGCGACAGTTTTATGAAGAGTGCGAGAGTCTTTCCCTAACTCATAAATATCACCTAACACTAATACTTTATGTTGAAAACCACTCATTTCCTTTACTACTTGAATTGCAGCTATCATGGAAGTAGGAGATGCATTATAGGCATCATTAATAATAGATACGCCATTCTCCCCTGTTAACATTTCAAAACGCATGCCTGTTACAGTAAGGGATGATAATGCATGCTGTATCTGTTCTACGCTAATGTCTAATAGTTTCCCTAGTACAATACCATATGAAGCATTTTTGGCATTGTGCTTACCAAGTAATGAAACCGTATAAGAATTCTCATCAGATGCTGAAAAGGTAGTTTGATGATGGTGCAGCTGAATATTAGTGATAACAAACTCATTATCCTCACTAAATCCTACCTTTTTAACATTGGAATTGGCATGGACATGAGAGAGTAACGCCTCATCTCCGTCAATGATTAACTTTCCAGTTGGTTTAAGACCACTAGTAATCTCTAATTTCGCCTTCGCAATCCCTTCACGTGATCCTAAATGTTCAATATGGGATTCCCCGATATTAGTGATAATGGCATAGTCTGGTTTCGTTATTTTGGAAAGCAATTCAATTTCACCAAAACTACTCATCCCCATCTCTAATACTAGAACTTCCGTATCTCTGTCCATAGAAAGGATCGTAAAAGGTACACCAAACTCATTATTGAAATTACCATTTGTAAAATGTGTTTTATATTTCTCTTTCGTAATAGAAGATACAATGTCTTTCGTTGTTGTCTTACCATTGGATCCTGTTATACCAATAACAATTGGATTTACTTCATCACGGTAACAACTTGCCAAATGCTGTAATGCTTTTGTAGTATCCTCAACATAAAAAATAGGAAAATCCTTAGGTAATTGATCTGGTACAGACTTTTTCATGTCCCATAATGCTGCAGTAATACCATTTTCATAGGCTTGTAAAATGAAATCGTGTCCGTCAAAATGCTCACCTATTATTGGTATAAATAATGCATCACTTGTTTCGATTCTGCTATTTGTAATAACTTGTTTTATTTCTGTATGTCCAGTAATTTCTCCATTCGTATTCGGAAAAATTGTCTGAAGCCAATTCAAAGTAAATAACATCTTCATGTCTCCTTAGCTATCAATGCTTCTTTGGCAACTTCTCGATCATCAAAATGATACTTCGTATGCCCAACCAGTTGATATGTTTCATGTCCCTTTCCAGCAATTAGAATTACATCGTCCTCTTTCGCTTGCTGGATGGCATAGAAGATTGCCTTTTTCCGGTTAATGATAACCTCATAGGTTCCAAATGAATCTGGAAGACCTTCTGTCATATCGGATAAAATGTCATTCGGATCCTCTGTACGAGGATTATCGGATGTGAAAATTGCATTATCGGCATATTTTATTGCTATCCTTGCCATTAAAGGCCTTTTTGTTCGATCACGGTCGCCGCCACAGCCAACTACCACATATATCTTTTGTTTTGCAAATTCACGGATAGTCTTTAATACATTTTCAAGCGAGTCTGGTGTATGTGCATAATCTACAATCACTGAAAAGGGATGTTGATGCTGAACCAGCTCAAACCGTCCATGAACACCTTTTATGCTTTCTAATGCTTTTTTTATCGTCAATAATGGTACTCCTGTAACTAGTGCCGCACTACTCGCAGCTAACATATTCGACACATTAAATTTACCGATTAAATTACTCCTGATTTCCACATTTCCTCTAGGGGTACATAATAAAAACTGCGTTCCAGATGGAGTTAGACGAATGGATTTTGCCATAATCAAAGAATCTTTTTCTATTCCATACGTAATTATTGCTTGTGAGGTTGCACGTTTTAATTTTTTACATGCTGGATCATCATGATTGATGATGGCATATTTCCTATCATTTAATCGATATGCATTGCCCAATTGAGCAAATAAAAGACTTTTTGCCCGGAGATAGTCCTCCATCGAATCATGATAATCTAAATGATCTTGTGTCAGGTTAGTGAAAATGGCTATATTATAATCGCAACCATATACCCTTCCTTGGTCAAGTGCATGGGAGGATACCTCCATTATGATCCGGTCTACTCCTTCGTCAACCATTTTTCGAAAGGTTTTCTGTAAGAATAATGCATCTGGAGTTGTATTATCTACTGGATATACTTTTTCTGCAATCTTCATATGGATTGTGCCGATAACTGCTGTTTTATTTGCATGAAGTTGAAATATTTTTTCTAGAAGGTATGTAACGGTAGTTTTTCCATTTGTTCCAGTAACACCAATTAGCGGAACCGAATTAGTGGGAAAGTCATAATATTTTGCGGCTGCCATGGCTAAAAATCTAATCGTGTCAGAAACGACTATAACTGGAACAGAAGCTGTGATATTTTTTTCTGCTACAATTACTACAGCTCCATTGGTAATTGCTTCATTAACATAATCATGTCCATCCACCGTAAAACCACTTATACAAACAAATAAGTCTCCTTTGGTTATCTCCCTAGAATCCATTTTGATTTCGTTGATTTCAATGTCATAGGTATCAGAGAATTGTTCCGAAAATGGATATAAGGAAAGAATTTCTTTCAGTCTCATATATGACATCCTTCCTTTATTTCTCCATTATACGATTCTCTCATGAATATATAAGAGGGAGGTACCCTCTTATATATTCAATCTAATCCATTATAACAAAAATGAAAGTCTTTCTGAATCATTTTCTTTTCTTCTTAGACATGAATTTTCTCGTACAAACTATTCGTTATCTTTTTTGTTTTTATTATCGTCTGACAGGTAAATTCGAATTTTTGATCCTGCATCTACCTTTGTTCCTGGGTCAGGGTCCTGATTAATAATATAGTCACCCTTACCACTAGATTCAATGGAAAGATCTGACATCATCTTAACTAACTCACTTTTAGGCAACCCAATTAAGTCTGGAACCTCTACCTTTGGTTGTTCTGGCCAAATATATTCTTTATCTAATCCATCTTTTCTAGGTTTTACCCCCATGACTGGTAAGCTATCACCAATAATAGTTCCGACAATTGGTGCTGCAACTGTTCCACCAAATTGTCGAACTCCTTTTGGATTATCGACCGCCACATATACTACTATTTGCGGATCATCTGCTGGTGCAAAACCGATAAAGGAAACAATATGGTTATTTTCCAAATATCCACCATTTGGACCTACCTTTTGAGCAGTTCCTGTCTTTCCTCCTACCCGATAACCATCAACATATGCAGGTCTACCAGTTCCTTTTGCAACAACACTCTCTAGTGCCTTGCGAATTTCATCAGAGGTCTCACTAGAAATAACTCGACCTCTTAATTTCGGCTCTATCTTTGATACTACTTCTTTTGTTTGAGGATTTAGCCATTCCTTTGCAATATGTGGCTCATACAGATATCCACCGTTTATCGTTGCAGAAACAGCCATGACCTGTTGTATTGGTGTAACTGAAACTCCCTGACCAAATGCTGTAGTAGCTAGTTCCACAGGGCCAACATTCTCTTCTTTAAATAGAATCCCTGACCCTTCACCTTGAAGATCAATTCCCGTTTCAGATCCAAAACCAAATTTTTTAATATAGCTAAATAGCTTTTCCTTTCCTAATTCCTCACCTAGATGAACAAAGCCGGGGTTACATGAATTTTGAACAACTTCTAGGAACGTTTGGCTACCGTGTCCACCAGGTTTCCAACACCGAAGTCTTGCTCCCCCTACTTCCACATGACCTGGATCATGGAAGTGGTCATTTTGTAAATCTACAATTTTTTCTTCCAATGCCGCTGCAAGTGTAATAATTTTAAAGGTGGAACCCGGTTCATATGTACTCCATATTGGTAAATTTCGGTTATAAACGGTTGAATCCACCTCTTGATAATTTTCAGGATTAAAATTAGGTCTTGATGTCATCGCCAATATACCACCAGTCTTAGGATCTACCGCAATCGCTAAAGCGCCATCAGGGTTATATTTTGCGACTGCTAAATCCATCTCTCTTTCCATAATCGTTTGAATCCTAGAATCAATTGTCGTAACCAAGTCAAAGCCATCTTTTGGTGGTTTATATACATCGGCCAACTGGTTTAAACGCCTACCTTTTGCATCAGAATAGAAGGACAAACTTCCTTCTTCACCATCAAGCATATCGTCATAATACAACTCTAGACCCATAAGACCCTGATTATCAATTCCCGCAAAACCTAATACATGCGCTAAATCGTCACCGAACGGGTAATGCCTAATCGAATCCTTTGCTAAATATACGCCTTCTAAATTTAAGGTTCGGAGAGCTCTTTCCTGTTCTTCCGTTAATTTTCTTCCTTCTGGATGAATATTGACAGAACTAGCTGACTTCGTAACATATTCGAATGCTTTTTTCTCAGGCATGTCCAAGATTTCAGCTAACTTCTTTGCAGTATCCTCCGGGTTTGTGATTTGTCTAGGTACCACTACAACAGAAGGTGCAGTAACGTTTTCTGCCAAAATTTCTCCATTCACATCCAAAATGTGTCCTCGTTCAGGTTGAAAAGCAATATTTCTACTCCATGATTCATCGGCTTTTTCCATAAGCTGATCACCGAGTACAAATTGAACATAGCCTAATCGAAGATCGATTATCCCAAATACAAATAAACCAATAAGAAAAACAGCGACTAATCGTTTTCTAACTGTTACCGTTGATACTCGTTTCATCTTCCATCTCCTTCACATACATAGGTAGGCTTGTATCAACTATATGTTTAAAAAAACTGATTAGAACACTGTTTTTCTATGGTAAACTATTCAAATGTGTCGTTAGATTGTGCTTGATTGTTTTTACTATTATCGTTTGGTTTCGTTTTCTTTACTTCTATTGGCGTTTTCAGTTCTACTCCTAGATAACTATTTTCTCCTAGTTTAGTGCCCTCTGGAATACTTTGTGAAGTAACATATCCGTTTCCAATAATTTCCGTCTTAAGCCCTACCATTTCTCCTAGCTTTAGAACATCCCGCTGTGACCAGCCAATAATGTTTGGCATGGTAGGATCGTTAGTAAGAAGTAAAACACGCTCATTCGGTAAGACTTTATTACCCTCTTCTACACTCAACTTCACAACCTTATTACCAGATCCAATCACACTATAGCTTACTTTCGCAGAATTTAAAATACCTTTAACTTCTTCTGTAGATTTATTGATTAAATTAGGAATCTGATAATCTGATACCTCGGTTATCTCACCTTTATCAGGTTCGATATTCCAATAATGTAAGGCATTCTCCATCACATTATTAAAAATAAAGGATACTGGTACTGAACCCGATTCAATTCCAGATTCGAATTCTAGGGTTGGCTGTTTAATAGATACATACATCATTAGCTCTGGATCATCTGCTGGTGCCATTCCTAGAAAGGAGAATACGTAATTTTCTTGACCACGTAAATAACCCCCACCATCTGGATTAGGAATCTGGGCTGTACCAGTCTTACCTCCAACAGAATAATCGTCTAACTTAAATCTACTTCCGGTTGCACGTTCCGATTGAACCGCTTGAATTAGTAAATTTCTAACTTGTTTAGCAGTATCCTTAGAGATAGGTTCTCCGACCACCTCTGGTTTATGCTGCTCTATTACTTTCCCAGTATCGGAATCTACTATTTTATCAATAATATAAGGTTTTACCATTTTCCCATCATTGACGATTGCAGTTGCAGCCTTCATAATCTGAATGGGAGTGGTGGTGCTTCCCTGTCCAAAAGCAGTTGTAATTTGTTCGATAGGATAATTGTATAAAATTTGGCCTTCTACTTCACCAGGGAGATCAATATCAGTTTCCTTATCAAAATCAAATGCTTTTAAGTACTTTAGAAACGTATCAGGTCCCATCTTCTCCCAAACTAGTTTACTCGCAGCTACGTTTGAGGATAATGCAAAACCTTCGTCATAGGAAATCATACCCCATCCTTTTCCACCATTAAAGTCACCAACAGGTTTATTGTTTCCAACTTTATATTGACCAGATTTATACTGTTCTCCCCCATTATAAACACCTGATTCTATTGCGGCGGCCCATGTAAACATCTTCATTGTTGATCCAGGCTCAAACGGAGTAGAAATGGCGTCGTTATACCAGTTTTTCACATTTTCAGGATTATTCGGATTATAGCTAGGACGATTACTCATAGCAACTATCTCCCCTGTTTTAGGGTTCATCACAATTGCCGACATCCGTTCTGGTTTATATTTATTATCCACCTGTGTCATGACATCCTCAAGAAGTGTTTGTATCTTTTGATCAATAGTCAAATATACATTGTCACCATTATCTGGCATCTGAATCACTTCATTAGGATCTAAAAGTTTTTTATTATAAATATCTCTTTGATAAGATATATATCCGTTAGCGCCCTTTAACAAATCGTCCATCTCATGTTCGATACCAGTTACTCCCACTATTTCATTTTTTATACCATTCTCTGTTTTGTTTTCCTTTTCTCTAGCAAAACCTATGATATGGGAAGCAAATACCCCATTCGGATAATATCGAGAATTTTCTTTAATGAACTTTATACCAGGTAACTTTAATGCATCAATTTTTTCTTTCGTTTGTAGTGATATTCCTTTCCCTGCAGAACCAAATTCTATTTGTGATTGCCCCTTTTTAACACCATTATTTAAGCGTTCTAACAAATAGGCTTTATCAACATTTAACAAAGGAGCCAGTTGTTCTGCTGTACCTTCAGGGTCAACTACATGCTGTGGCTCCTCACTATCCTTTGAATATTTATCTGTCACAATAGCATACA
The DNA here is from genome assembly GCF_050433565.1 of Ornithinibacillus bavariensis. NCBI lineage: Bacteria > Bacillati > Bacillota > Bacilli > Caryophanales > Bacillaceae > Ornithinibacillus > Ornithinibacillus bavariensis. The sequence goes on along the minus strand of NZ_JBNPWZ010000009.1, from coordinate 52,131 downwards.
TTCGAAAAGTAGGCATGTCATAAGCTAGTGTCATGCCATTTTTATCAAAAATCTTTCCTCGTTCTGAATCTAGTGTATAAGTGGTTGTCCTAACGTTATCCGCCCACTCGTTAAGTGAAACTCCAGCTACTGAACCTGAAGCTTGAATGTATAAAAAGCGCCCGGATATCAATAAAAAGGCCACGACAAATAAAATCATTAATATACCCGCCATGGCATGTGTCGTTTTATTTTTTTTCATAATTTATCACCTGGATTAATGATTGTATGAATTAGCCTGCTTTACCTCTGCTGCTTGAATGGTCAAACCATGTTCTTTTGCATATTGTATAATTCTCTCTGGTCTACTTAATTCTTTTATTTCAAAGCCTAGACCTTCGTTTACGACTTGCTGATTAGTTATCTTTTGTTCTACAGATTGTATATTTCGATTCAATGTGTCCAAGGAGGATGAAAATGATACGATATACCATAATGCAACGAGGATGCAGACAGCTACAACAGAATATAATATTTTTTCACCCTTTGTAATCCAGCCCGCTTTACGTACTACTACTCTTTTCTCGACTTGTGGCCGATACGAAGTATATGAATTCTCCCAACTTCTTGCATGATTTGCTGCCATTACTTATTCCACCCTTCCTCATATTTAAAATCATCAGACCACGGATTCACTTTTTCTACAATTCGTAGCTTTGCTGTTCGTGATCTTCGATTTTCTTCTAGCTCTTCATTACCTGCTACGATTGGTTTTTTACTAACCATTTTAAATGGCGCTTCATATTCTTTCGGTATTATTGGTAGATTTCTCGGTGTTTCTTTTGGTGTACTCCATTTTTTAAATGCTTGTTTACAAATTCGATCCTCTAATGAATGAAAGGTTATAACCGCTATCCTACCATTCATATCTACTAGACGCGCTGCCTGATGTAGTGCATCATTAAACGCATTTAGCTCATCATTAACAGCAATTCGTATGGCTTGAAATATTCGTTTTGCTGGATGGCCCCCTTTTCTTCTAGCAGCTGCAGGGATTCCTTCTTTTATAATATCAACTAATTCAAATGTTGTTTCTATCGCTTTTATTTTGCGATGCTCTTCAATTTTTCTAGCAATTTGTTTAGAAAATTTCTCTTCTCCATATTGAAAAAAAATTGAGACTAACTGATTGTATGACCAATCATTAACAATTTCATAGGCTGTTAATTCTTGCTCTTGATTCATCCGCATGTCCAATTTTGCATCATGCTGATAGCTAAAACCTCTATCACCTCTATCTAGCTGTGGAGAAGAAACTCCTAAGTCAAATAGAATTCCATCTACCTTTGAAATAGAGTGCTTGTCTAGTTCTTCAGTCAAGTTACGGAAATTATTGTGGATAAATAGGATTCTATCCTGATATTGCAAAAGTCTTTCATTAGCGGCATTTATGGCGTCAGCATCTTGGTCAAACGCAATTAATAAGCCATCTTGATCGAGATGAGAGACTATTTTTTCTGAATGTCCTCCACCACCTAGTGTACAATCCACATATGTACCATTTGGTTTTATCTGTAGTCCTGTGATGGATTCTTCTTTTAGTACTGTATAATGTTTGAACATAACTACACCTACTTCAGCGATTTCGTTTTCGGCTATATATCAAAATCCATTAAATTCTCGGCAATTTCTGCAAATGACTCCTCGGAATCAGTAAAGTAATCATCCCAATTTTCGCTAGCCCAGAATTCAATTCGATTGGATACACCGATTACCACACACTCTTTGTCTAAACCTGCATAATTACGTAGAGGCTGTGGTATGTTTATCCTTCCCTGCTTATCAACTTCGCATTCTACAGCTCCAGAGAAGAAAAATCGCGTAAAGGCTCTAGCATCTTTTTTTGTGAGTGGGAGTTTTTTTAATTTTTCTTCCAATATAGCCCATTCGCTCATGGGGTAAGCAAACAAGCATTTATCAAGACCACGGGTGACAACAAAACGCTCTCCAAGCTCTTCTCGGAACTTAGAAGGTACGATAATTCTTCCCTTTGTATCAAAGTTATGCTGAAATTCACCCATGAACATTTACAATGCCCCCACTTTCATAAATCAATATTACCACATCCCCCCACTTTTCACCACCATTTTTTTAATATAACGGATTATTATTGATAAAAAGTGGTTAAAAACAAAAAAATAACTGCCTTATAACCATGAGCAGCACTTGAAAACACCTGATTAAATAAGGGTTTTCACTGATACTGCAATGAATAAGACAGTTATTCAAATAAGTGGTGGGAGGTGGTGGGGACTATAGATAGATAATAAAATGCTCTTCTTCCACCGAACACTCTTTACAGCAGATTTCTCTAAAGAAGTCTAATCCATATTCGTTTAGAAAAGGTAACGGATTCCAAACTCTTTCCTGTAAACCATCAGGATGTAATAGATTTTCTAACAAAGAGAAATCTTCTAGTTCTTTATGATATTTTTCCTTTAAGGCATTTTCAATTCGCTTTTCTAAAAATTCGATATCCCGAATTAAATAAGCCAAATTTTTATGCGCCAATTCACCAACATCTGAGCGAGTCTTTTCAGCTATCTCCAGCAATGGCCTATGGATTTCGGTGATACTACGTTTGATTTGACTTGCAGTTTCGCCTACTGGAGGTTCCATTTTATCTTGAAACCATTTATCGCGAATAGCCACTACCCCGTGATTAACAGCTACTTCAATTGGTATGTTATATTTTTGCATAATCTTTTTAGCCTTTGGTTCTAAATAGGTAAACGATAGTCGAGGAACTACAGGTGGCATTTTAATACCTAACCCGTGAAAAGCAGATTTTAACACAGACCAATAGCTAATTTCTCCTGGCCCACCTATAAACGCTAAAGTAGGAAACAATAAGTCTTGCATTAATGGACGTGTAATAACATTATTGCTTAATTGCTCTGGATGTTGTTTTGCCACATGAAGAATTTCTTCCACACGAAGAATAATTTCATTCTGCTTTCCAATCCAATTACCTTCTGCATCTTTGTTTAACAGTATTCTTTCTCCATTCAAATGATAAAATAGATTACCACTTTCAAGTGATACATCGAGGTCAATGGTATACCCTTTATTCGTTAATTTCTCAATACTTTCTACAACACCTGCACTGATTTCTTCTTGCTTCATAATCATTTGTGCAAAATATTCACTCTCTAGCTCTCGTACTTGTTTATTACCGGAATCTATTAGGACAAGGCCTTCCTCTGGAAATAGGCGAAAAATAAGCTGCGCAAAGAAATCTACATAATTATTGGAGTGCTCCAAGCAATCTACTATCATGTTATTTAATTCATTCGTAAATTTAGTTTCTGATATTTGATTAAGAATTGTTTTGAGCCAGTCCTGTACAACCTTATGATCTATATCCATTTGCGAAATGGACAGCTTTTCGTCGTTTCGTATTGGAAGCTTATATTTTTTAAATGATTTACGCCCCATGTATACATGATTAATTTCTTCAAAATCATGATCTTCACCTGCTATCCAAAAAACAGGAATTACTGGAATACCTAATTCCTTTTCTTGTTGTCTTGCCAACTGAATAATAGATATTACCTTGTTTACCGAATATAACGGACCAGTTAATAATCCCGCTTGCTGACCGCCTACCACTACAACACTTCTAGCTTCTTTTAATCTTTCTATATTCGAAAATGTGGCAGAAGTCGCACCCCACATTTCATTTAATTGTTTAAGCACATGGGCTAACTGTTCACGATTATAGGTACGACTTGATATTTCACTTACTCTTTTTTGAAAATCCAACATACCATAATCGAAATGCTCCATGATGGATAATTTAGCATCACGATAATCGCGAATCAATTTATTTTGGTTATCGATATGTATCGGTTCAATTTGCATGCATTACGTACTCCTTTAGGTGTTCTATTTAAAATTATTGTACAGGATAAAGACCGTTTTTTCATGTAATCTGTTTTGGAACAAAAGGTTACCCTATTATCCTTTCAATAATTCCATACAACACAAGAACGATATAGAAGCAAAAAAATATTAGAAAACATAGTCTCCATGATAGCTTCAATGCTTTTTTTATATCAACCTCTGTATGTTTTTTCCACTGAAAGGTAATAAGTATCGTTAATAATAAAAGTAAAAAAACAATAATATAGCCAATGTAATTGCCATTAAATAAATTGGTTAATAGTACATTTCCAGCAATAATGTGTAGAATTGTGGTCCAGTTTACTGCCTTATGAAGTGCTCTAATTGGATTACCATATACTAATTTCAAGATAAAATATAATCCAACCGTTGCAACAATGGGTATCGTAATAATAAACGCTAATATAAATAATACAAAATCAAACATTTTCTGATATGTCCCTTCACCATGAACGTTATTCCATTTCTTAATTGTAACAAATTATTTACATTTTGCATTTTATTTAGAATCCAGATTTTATAAAGTAGTCTGCATGTTAAGTTTAATTATGCAGGCATTTATATTATAATTAAATAGATAAACCATTTTAGCTTTTGCAAAGGGGGAGCTTTACTATGAATGAAGTTAGTGTACAAAAGCTGTTAATAAACTATAAAACATTAGAGGAATTTAAGCGCTTTAAGGAATATGGAAACCAAGAATTATCGATGTTAGAGGATCTACAAAATAACTTTGTGGAAAATGACAGTGAATCTCCTTTCTATGGAATATATTATGGGGAAACATTAATAGCTAGAATGAGCCTATATAAGGTAGAGAAGAAGTACGATAAGTATTTTGAACCAAGGCATGATTACTTAGAATTATGGAAGCTTGAGGTACTGCCTCATTATCAAGGTAAGGGCTATGGTGAAAAATTAGTAAACTTTGCAAAATCATATCAGCTTCCTATTAAGACTAATCCTCGTATTAATTCACATGGATTTTGGGAGAAGATGGGTTTTCAGAAGGCTAAATACGAAATGGAAAGAGATTTTGGCCAAAATCCATTAATTTGGCTTCCTGAAGGAATACACGAAAAAAATATTCATTAAAAATGTAAGCTATTTCATTTTTTTATTACAAAACTTTAAAAGTGTCTATCCCTTTGGAGTAGACACTTTTTTAGCTTCATAATTTTCATCTTTCCAGTAAAATATAGTATGATTGCTTAGGGAAGGATTAACCATTATGCTTATCTTTAATCCACTTCCATAGATTTCCCATCTCTTCCCAAGCATTTTCATATCGTTCCAATTGAGATTTCAATTTATTATTTTCATCCTCTAATTTCTTAATCAGCTTTTCCTGTTCGCGTTTAGCTAAATCTTGGTGATCTGCAAAGGTTGATTTCATTTTTTCAAGTAAAATGATAGCTGATTCGATTGTATCTTTTTCTTCATTCGGCTTCAGATTATTAGAATTCCATAAAGATTTTCTTCCACCAAGCTTTCTTTCTTCTTTGGCTCTCATTATTTCCTGTTGATAATGTTTACGAATGGTAGCATTCCATCGAAATCCACAAGCAGCCGAAGTTCTAGACAATTGATTAGCAACTTCCTTAAAGGCTTCCAGCTGTGTTTTTCCTTCCCGAATATAACGTAGCACTGTTTCAGCTAATATAACATCTTCATCTTCCGTCCAGGCATCCTGCCTCGTTGCATTCATAACATCACTCCTTATCTATTTGCTATCAATGTATGCACAAACTAGGAGTGATAGAATACACATTATGATAATTTTCAAATTACAGGATTACTAATCTCGATTTAAAAATGCCTCTACCGCATGTCTATGCTCTTCTGTTTCCCATAGAGACGCACACTTCTTAACTTCATTCATCATCCTATCCTTTAAACCTATTACTCCTATCTCCTCTAGGTATTGGCTCTTAAAGATTTTCATTTGCTGAAATGATTTCGCTATATACGGAGCTAAAACCTCATCCTTATCCTGCCAATCCTCATTATTAATCAATCTATGCAGCCAGCCTTTCGCTTCCAGTTCTTCCCCTTGGTATACTGTACCTTCCATAGTCCATCGAAAAGCAAAGCTAGTATGTACTCTTTTTGCTAATAGGATTCCCCCTCCCCAGCCAGGCATAATTCCCAGACTCGACTGAATGAACCCAAACTTAGTTGACCGTCTAGCGATACGAATATCACATGCTGTCGCCAATTCACACCCTCCACCAGCAGCTCCACCATTTAATAAAGCAATAGTTGGCACTGGAAAAACGGCAATCTCATAAAGCACCCTCATCATTGTCAATAGTCTTCGTTCCGCCTCTTCCACTGACAAATTTCCATGTAAGTCGTTCAGATCACCACCTGAGCAAAACATCCTATCCCCTGCTCCTGTAATGACAAGAAATTTGATAGAGTCTTTTTTTGCTTTTTCGATAGCAGTCATCAGCTCTTCTGCCATTCTTAAGGAGATAGCATTCCGTTTCTCTTCACGATTAATCGTAATTACACTGTAATCCTTGTCACTCATATACTGGTACGTAATAACCCCCACTAAGTCTCATCCCTTCGATAATTTTTTTGTGTATAAAAAAAACAGACCACAAACATTCGGTTAGTGATCTGTCTTCATTCTGGATTAGTTGCTAACAACTTCTTTTCCATCATAATGCCCACATGATTTACATACATGGTGTGGCTTTGTTAATTCACCACAATTTGAACATTCTACCATGCCAGGCACGTGTAATTTTTTATGAGTACGACGTTGTCTTTTAACTTTTTTAGAAGTTCTTGTTTTAGGTACTGCCATGACTTACACCTCCTTCAATTGCGAAAGCAAAAACAATGAAACGATTCTTATTTTTCTTTCTCGGTATCTTTGAATAATGACTCCAGTTTTTGAAAACGTGGATCAATTTTCACTTCTTTTGTTTTTTCGGAAAGCACTTCCCAACCATTTCCCGCTCGAGGTGCATCTTTCTCAAAATCTACCTCATCAGAAAATACTCGAAAAGGAACCTCCAATAGAATATTTTCCTTTATATACGGCATTAAGTCAAGCACTTCTCCATGAATTGAGTGGATTTCGTTATCATCTTCCTCATTGATATAAGGTGAGGTCGTAAAAATCTCCTCTGCCTTAATGGTAAACGGATAAGGAACATCAACAAGAGTACGGGCACAAGGTAATATCATTTTACCAGTAATAGTAAATGTAAAAAAGAATTGATCACCTTGCATCGTACAGCTTCCTTGTACATGAACAGGAGTAATATCGCGAATATCCGTATTCATGGTTGTTAACACAGAAACATCCACTTCTCTTGAAAATTCAAAGGGCTTATTAAAAGCATTTTTCTTTAATTGTGCAATTGTAAATTTCATTGATTTCACCTCAAGGCAACAAGAGTTATTTTAAAAGGAAATTGCTCTTTTGTCAATATTTTTTCTTTACAGTGAAAAAAATAATAGAATTATTCCTTATCGGTAGCATTCCCAAAGGATATTTTCTATAATCAACCATTATAGGTAATAATTATGAATGCTAGTCTGAATCTTCAACAAAAGTAATAAGGCTAAGCTTTTGTATGTATCAGCTAAAGATAATTTATCTATTATTGGAGGTGTTCATGTGAATGTTTGTGGCTTAATTGTAGAGTACAACCCATTTCATAACGGGCATGCATATCATATTGATCAAGCCAGAGAAATAGCTAATGCAGACTACGTTATTGCAGTGATGAGCGGTTCTTTCCTACAACGAGGAGAACCAGCAATAATGGATAAATTTCATCGTGCCAGTGCTGCCTTATCAGCTGGGGTTGATATCGTCGTTGAGCTTCCCTATGTTTATGCAGTACAAAGTAGTGAGTTATTTGCAAAGGGTTCCGTGCAAACACTACATGAACTAGGAATAAATCGTATCTGTTTTGGCAGTGAATCCGGTGATATCCAGGCTTTCACGAAAGCTTATCACGAATTTACGGAGAATCAAAATCAGTTCCAATTACAAGTAAAACAATCCTTAAAAGAAGGACTTTCATTCCCTGAGGCAAGTAGAACCGCCTATGAATTAATTGGCCTTACTAGTAAAGAGATGGATTTATCTAAGCCAAATAATATTTTGGGTTTTAGTTATGTTCGCACAATATTTGAAAATAATTTACCTATTGAACCCTTAACTATTAAACGTATAAACAGCAACTACCACGATACAGAAATTACTAGCCCTATCGCCAGCGCTACTAGTATTCGGAAACAAATATTTGAAGCGCAAACTTCTTTAACTGATCTTAAATTTACTATGCCCTCATCTACTTTAGTAGAATTAGATGCTTATCAAATTAAGGCAGGTCTTTTACATAGCTGGGAAGAATATTTTCCTTTCTTACAATATCGGGTTCTAACAATGCCTACTGATGAATTAGCTTCTATTCATGGGGTAGTTGAAGGAATGGAACACCGAATTAAGAAAACCGCAAAAGAGGCACGAACCTTTTATGACTGGGTAGATCGAATGAAAACAAAACGATATACATGGACTCGAATACAGCGGATTTTTGTCCATCTCTTAACAAACACCAAAAAAACAGAAATTGAATATTTTACAACACTTCCTTCTGTACCATATGTTCGCTTACTAGGATTTACACGGAGAGGGAGGGAGTATATAAATACGATAAAAAAACAACTAAATGTCCCACTATATTCAAAGCTATCACGGAATATTCACCCTATGCTAGAAATCGAAGAAAGAGCATCGAATGCATATTACAGTATAATACCTACCCTTAAACGCATTGAATTGCAGAAGCAGGAATTGATAGGACCTGTTCTTCATACATAAGAGGGAAAGCCCGATTAGATTCATCTTTTTTAAAAATGATAGAAACTAATCGAGCTTTTTTCTTTGTCACTTTCCTTATTGAACTTTTTCTTGTAAATACTTCAATGCTTCATCAAAGGTATCAACTGGAACTATTTTCATATCACTACCGATTTCTTCGGCTGTTTTCTTTGCCACTTCGTAGTTGGAGTCTCCTCCACGTCCACCTTCATATGGTGCGAAGAATATCTCTATACCCTCTTTATCTGCTGCAACAACCTTTTTATCAATTCCACCTATTCTTCCTACATTGCCATCATAGTCAATTGTACCAGTACCTGCTATCTGATGTCCCTTCGTTAAATCTCCCTCTGTTAGCTGATCATATATTTCTAAGGAGAACATTAACCCTGCACTTGGACCACCTATTCCTCCGCTGGAGAACGTAATGTTAGGTTTTACTCGAACATCCCGATCTGTTACTAGCGTGATACCAATTCCAATTTGTTTCGTACTCTCATCTATTGTTTCAAGGGTAAGGCTTTTCTTTAGCTGCTTATCCTTCCGCAAAATTGTAAGCGTTACAGTGTCACCTGTTTTTTTCGATTCGATATAGGAAATTAAATCGTTGGACTCTTTAATCTCTTGATCATCAATTCCAACGATGTGGTCACCAACTTCTAGTACACCATCTGCTGGTGCACCAGATTTAATACTGACTACATATACCCCTTTATAGTCTATTTTTATTTCTTTATTTGCTGCAGTATACGCAACTACTGTGGAAGCCTCTTGAGAGCTTTCCATCATTTGAAACTGTGTGTGGAGATAATCATCCTCGGAAATCCCTTCCGGTCGTATATCTTCTATATCAACAATTTCATGATGTGGCAAAATTTTTGCGAGCGCATATTGTAGTGGTGTTGCTTGCCCGCCTCGAACTGTTACTAAATGAAAGTCCCCTTTACTCTCTTCGGCATTATCCACATGTACGATTGGACTTAACGCATCTGCACCACCTGGTTTTTGAATATAGTATGGCATTTTGTAAGTAGATAGAAGTACAGCTATGATTACAGCTACTATAATGGATAGCAACTGTCCCTTAAAAAGTTTCAATTGATAGACCCCCTTCTTTACCTTGTAACAGGCCTTTATCATACCAGTTTCAGAAATATTCTTTAAGCATAAAAGTCTATGGCATAATTAGGCAATGTATGTGCGTATATTAGTATAGATATTTAAAAACTTGTCCTATTTCAACGATAATACATATCCCATATTTTACTACTATCAAAAAAATAAGTACAGTTTAGCAAGTTTTTAGGAGGCAGCGTATTGAAGCAAATACTTAAATCATTCATGTTAGCAGGAATAACAATTTTCTTTGCATTCACATTAATTAAATATCCAAATGATGCATTAGAGGCAAGTATCCGTGGCTTGGATATGTGGTGGGAAGTTGTCTTTCCATCACTTCTACCATTTTTTATAACCGCAGAATTACTTCTAAGCTTTGGTGTTGTTCGATTTTTAGGTGTTATTTTCGAACCAATCATGAGACCACTCTTTAATGTCCCTGGTGTCGGTAGCTTTGCTTGGATAATGGGAATGGCTAGTGGTTATCCTACTGGAGCAAAAATCTCAGTTAGACTACGGGAGGAAAATCAACTCACACGTTTAGAAGCAGAAAGACTGGTTGCCTTTACCAATTCCTCCAGTCCTTTATTTATCTTTGGAGCAATTTCTGTCGGTTTTTTTCATGATGCTAAGCTTGGTCTTTTATTAGGTGTTTGCCATTATCTTGGCAATACTTTTACTGGAATTTGTATGCGTTATTATGGACGAACTGTGGATAAGTCTACCGTAAAGGAAAATCATAAAATTTCACTTAGAAAGGCCTTTCTTGCGATGCACGAAACAAGATTAAAGGATAAAAGACCGTTCGGTGAAATTATGGGGGACGCTGTACTTAATTCCATTAAAACGCTTGTTATGGTTGGAGGTTTTATTATATTATTCTCTGTTATTAATAAAATGCTCTTTCTGATTGGAATAACACCATGGATATCTTTAGCTTTTCAACATGTCTTTCAACTATTGTCACTTCCATTGGAGCTATCATTACCATTTATATCAGGTCTATTTGAAATTACGTTAGGGGCAAACATGATTTCCAAAGAAAACATTGATCCCCTATTATCAAGCTTAATCACCATCAGTTTCATTTTAGGCTTTAATGGATTTTCCATTCAAGCTCAAGTTGCAAGTATCATATCAAAAACAGATATCCGTTTCTATCCATATTTTTTCGCAAGAATCCTTCACGGGTTTATTGCTAGTCTTCTCACCATTTTTCTATACAAGCCTCTGTATTTAGATAGACAAGTTTTTGATTTAGAAAATATGCCCGTAATTAATCCAGTTGGTAGCAATGGTTGGATGAATACCCTATTCTTTTTGGAAGAAATTGGCCCTATCATTACTATAGGCTCCTTTGCCATTGCTGTAACCATAATATATAAGCGGATACGGAATAATTCCTAATAAAAAGCTAACCTAGAAGAGATTCCCCTCTAAGCTAGGTTAGCTTTTACTTCGATTGATATTTTTCCTTTAGTGCTTCAGCAACTACTACAGGTACTAAATCCGTTACATCTGCTTTGTATTTAGCTACTTCCTTAACGATACTCGAGCTTAGGAATGAATATTGATTATTCGTCATCATAAACAACGTCTCAATCTTAGAATCTAATTTGCGATTCATTGCCGTAATCTGCATTTCATATTCGAAATCACTAACAGCTCGTAAACCACGTAAGATAACTTGAGCATTTTTTTCTTCTGCATAATCAATTAATAACCCGTCATTCGAATCAACTGATACATTTGGGATATGCTTTGTTGATTCTTTAATCAGAGCAATTCTTTCCTGTACAGAAAATAGTGGGGATTTTGCTTGATTATTAAATACCGCAACAATCACCTCGTCAAAAATCTTTGCTCCTCTTTGGATAATATCTAAATGACCGAAAGTTATCGGGTCAAAGCTCCCTGGGCAAATTGCCAATCTAGTCATTACTACACCCCTCTGTGAACATTAATTTTCCTTTTGAAAAATAGTAATCGCAATAGTGCCACCATAATTGGTATGTTTCTTCATCGAAAACCCTGGCAAAGTTTCTGGTAAAATATCCTTTGCATCATGCTCACAATAAATAACTCCACCAGATCGAAGTAATTGTTCTTTCTCAATTGACTCTATTAATTCTAAGTAATCCACCTTGTTATATGGCGGATCTAAAAATATTAAATCAAAGGATAAACCACGCTTGCCTGCAGCAGATAATGCTCGATAAGCTTCAGCCCGAAATATTTCTACATGGTCATTTAGCTTTAGCATACTAACATTTTCTCTTACGGTTTGAATGGCTTTAGGATATTTATCGACAAAAACACATGTCTCCATTCCGCGACTTAATGCTTCGATTCCTAATGAACCGCTTCCTGCAAATAAATCTAAGCAACTACCACCTTGAAAAAAAGGACCAAGTATTTGAAATACTGCTTCTTTAACCTTATCTGTTGTTGGTCTTGTATCCTTACCTGGTACAGCTTTTAATTGTCTTCCTTTATGTATTCCCGCTATCACACGCATTATTAACACCTCACGACTACCATCATTACGTTTCCATCCTACCATAAAGGAAATAGATTAGAAAACAGAAACATTTCATAGAAAAAAAAATAAGGAACTGATGTATATTATTTTTTCCAATGTACATAATAGCATAATGGAACAGCTAATGCGTAGCTTGGTTGTTTCAAAACACGGAGAAGACTTACACTTCCCCATAAGTTCTCCTCCGGTTTCTCCTCTCCCTTTGCCTTTTTGTTTTCTACAAGAAAACAAAGGGACCTGCAGAATAATTTCTGCAGGTTTTTTTATTTTCTATTTGAACAACGTCTATTAACTATACTTTACTACCTCTCGGTCAATTAGATTAATGCGCTTATCTCTATTTACAAATAGTATTAATTCTCCATTTCTAGGCTTTTCGGTTATTTAACTTACTTTATTAGTTTACTTAAAAGAAATGCTATCAAGTACCGATATTCTGTTAGTATCAAAATTAGAAACAATTTAGCGATACCAATTCTATACTGATTATGATTATATACAAAAAAACCCCTTGCATATGCAAGGGGTTTAAATTCCCATCTTATAATCATATTGCTTGGCTTTATCTGGCTTTGCATTTTCGTATTCCGTACGAACGAAAGGCTTATAGGAACGATCTACCTTTGAGATAAACGGGTATTTTAGTAATTTCTTTTCAACTTCTTCAATTTCGTCTTGTTCCACATACATTACAGCATACTTCATTCTTTTCGATGTATATAATATATGTCCTAAACGCTTCAATTGTTTTATGTTCTTTGTATGCTGGAACCAAACAATTAATCCTTGACGATTCGTTCTCATAAAAAAATCCTCACCATTACAAGTTATTTTCAACTAGTTTATCAGAATACTTTACAAAATACAATGGAGTAGATGCCTAGGATGCCTTACATCCGCAGCTCCCTCCACTACCACAGCCACAGCCACTATCTGTTAGTGCTGCACCATCTTTTGGTACTTTAATTTGATCACTTACACTAAGAGCAATATATTGACTGATTTCATCTAGCAGACCTTGAAAGCTTCGCTCAGCAATCTTATATGCTGCTACTTTATCATTTAAGTCCATTGCACGTTTTTTCGTACGGACTAATTTCATTATCTCGGAATAATCGGGATGATATCTACCAAAACGTTGTACGTCTTCATATAGATCCTTAACATTATTAAAATCCTTTATAAGCCGATTGGCCTCATCATCATTATATAAAGCTAGCTTTGCATCTCTATACGCTTCATAAACCTCTGACTTAAGAACCATTTTCCCCAGCATCTCGGATTTATCTAGTATCTCGACATATTCAAGGGTAGCTATCATAGTTATTCACCTCCACCATTAGTTTATCATCATTTTGGCGAAAATGAAAAACAATTAATCTTTCATCATTTCTGCAAATTGCAATAGCATTCCGACCATCTGAACATTTTGATTTACTTTTTCAAGCCTTTGGGAGAAGGTTCTTCCGTAAAATCGCTTCGCTTCTAATTCGCATTCACTAATTCTCGAAGGATCCCTAGTTAAATATCGATACCATTCTGGATTATGTCGAATGAAATGAAGTAGCTCCTGTCTACTTTTTACATAATAATATACTTCCTTCTGCATTGTAATCACTAATCCCTGCCCCAACCAAATGGCTGGCGATTATTCATTGGGCGTGCTCCACCTTTAGATCCTTGATATTGATCAATTAATTCCTGAACTGTCGATATAGTACCACTTAATTGATGAATCTGTTTTTGTACTTTTTCAATATCAATATTTTCCGTAAGCTTTACTAGTTGTTTAAATAAATCTGCCTTGCTATCATCCTTCTTAGTTGTTTTTTCCTCACTAGAATCTTTTTTATATACATCCCAGAATTCATCATCTTCACCAAGTAAGGACCATTTTTCATAATATTCTTGCCAAGTCCTACCTGTACGCCTAATTTCTTTTCTTAAGCTCGGATGTCTGTTAATAAAATCTCGAAACTGGCGAACAGTCGGATGCAACTGATTATCACTCATCATCATTCACCTCATTCATCAAGCATTCTCAACCAAAATACGATGATATTAACTATTAATAATTTATGCTTATGTGAATGTGACTGTGCATAATGCCTAATCCCAGGAAAGCAAAAGACGAAGACAATAGTATATAGTCAAGATTAAATCCGATAAGTATAGTACAAACACCACACCGAAAATATAGTATACTTATTCTTCGCTCAGTCAACCTGTTCCCTGGGACTTAGCCTCCCAGTAGATTAACCGTTAAAAAGGCTTCGTCAAAAAGTTTTGGGTGTAATATAAATGGTATACCCCTACACCTAAATGTGTATAATCATCATGCAGCAATGCTTCCCGATGACCTTCACTATTTAACCACCCTTCTACAGCGGCAGGGGCATCGATATATTGTGCTGCAATGTTTTCTCCAGCAGCAAAATAGTACACATCCTCTTTATCTAACCTTTCCTTCAACCCATCCCCGTTTTGACTATAATGGGAAAAATAATGATTTTCCGCCATATCTTTACTATGCAAAAAGGCAACTTCACTTACTTTATCTTCCCAAACTAAGCTGTCTTTTTGAAAACGATATCGGATAATATTTGTCAAATCAAAAATTTGTTGTTCCATACCATATTCTACTTTTTTCCATTCATCATCCGATAATACTATACTTTCCGGTAATTCCCCGCGGTAACGTAATCCATATGGCCTTTGCTTCAGCAGCATATCTCCTGTCATCAATCGAATGGATGATAATTCGTTTGTAAAGGTATCAAAATATAACTGTAAAAATAGATCATTTGTAACTTTTACTAATGGCCGCATTCTCATATCCTCTTTGTCTAATTGGAAGGTATATGACGAAATATCCTGATTATAGGTCACTTCATTTGCAAATTGAAGCTCTGTATTCACTGATTCATATGTCGCTCCAATTGATAAGGGTTCAATCTTGATATCTTTCCCGGTCGCAAATACTGTTACAATTCTATCATCTAAGATACCGAATTGGATATATTGTGTTTTATGGTTAGTATAAACCCACCAAGTATAACCATAACTGCTCAAGTCCTTACGTATAGGTTCACCAATTGCCGCTAATAATTCTCTAGTATTTTTACCAATCCACTGGTAGATTTCACCTTGAAATTTTTGATTGGCAATAA
Organism: Ornithinibacillus bavariensis; assembly: GCF_050433565.1. Taxonomy (NCBI): domain Bacteria; kingdom Bacillati; phylum Bacillota; class Bacilli; order Caryophanales; family Bacillaceae; genus Ornithinibacillus; species Ornithinibacillus bavariensis. The sequence continues at coordinate 36,500 of NZ_JBNPWZ010000009.1, read as the reverse complement.
TATTCTCTGGTACCGATTTATCCGCAATTTCATTTTTCTTCTGTGTAATCATATGACTTATTCTTTCTATCGCCTCATCAGGTTCAATGTCCTTCTTATCTAATATATAAAACGTTATTAGTGCAACAATAGTAAATAATACTAATCCCCTAAAAAAACGCATTTCGATAAACTCCCTCTATTAAATCTTATATTTAACATTATGTTCTACTATATAAGAACATGCATCATATCTATTAAAATAATTATCATTTGCTATAACAAGTTATGACCATGCTATATAGGTAATTATACAGGCTTTGGAAAAAAATCGTTACAATTTAATGGCGGAATGAAATGACTGTACGTCAAATTTTTACCATTACCATTGCAAGTTATGGGAAATAATACTATTATTAAATTAATGAGCAAAAATGTGAGGTGAAATAAATGAAATTAGAAAATTTAGGAATTGAAGATACAGTTTTAGACCTTAAACCATTAGATCATATTATGGGAAAACACGCATTTATTCGTGCTGGTCAGTGGGATTATGAGCGTGTTACATATGATTATAAGATTGGTTCTAACGAAACAAATGTTACATATTATATCCGTGTTCAAGGATATGCACTAGAAGGTGATGTGGACCGGAAGGATGCTGTCATTAAACTTCTTACCCCTTTACTAGGTAAACATTATTACCCACACGGTATCGAGTATGGTGAAGAAGAGAACTTCCCAGAAAATTTAGTGGAACGGGCAAGAGAGATTTTACAAAGTCTTAGTGAAGAATTACAATCACTTAAAGGTGAATAAGTTAACAACGAAATGAATCATATAAGAACCTGGTATACTCTTATTTCGAGGATAACGGGTTCTTTTTTTGTAAACAATACCAATTTATAATTATTTAGTCCTATTCATTGGAATAGTTTCATGCTATATTTTGTATAGATAGTATATAACCATTCCCTTTAATCGAAAGGAGTACAATTTTTTGTTTCGGAAAATTTTTATCTTCCTAATCGTCGCAACTCTCTTAATCGTAGGATTTTATGTTCTATCATTATCCATACCACTTATTATTGCAGTACTTACTGCACTTTCTTTGAATCCATTAGTCAGGCTAATTCAGAATAAGGTTAAGCTATCTAGAAAATCAGCTGTAATTATTGTTTTTCTTTCGTTCATCATTATTGCAGGTATAGCAGGTTCCTTTTTAGTTACAAAGGCCGTCGGACAAACAATTAATTTTGTTGAAGATGTTCCATCCCATATTAATAAAATAAACAGTATCTATGAAGATTTAGAAAAAAAGTTTAGTGAATATGGTAAAAATCTGCCTACTGAATTTGTCCAAACAGTAACCGATAGCTTTGATAATTACATTAGTCAGCTAAGTGATACTATTAAAGAAAAATTAACTATTAATAAGGTTGCAAAGATCTTTGCGGAAGTACCCCAGTATATTGTTAGTATATTAGTCTATCTAATTGCACTGTTTTTATTTATGCTAGAGTTGCCTATACTTAGAAAAAAGATATATCAATTATTCACAGAGGAAACAGCGAGAAAAGTCGCCTTTATGAATAGTCGGATTAAAAGTGTTATTGTAGGATTCTTTAAGGCACAATTTTTGGTAAGCTTATTAATTTTTGCAGTTTCTTTAATTGGCTTATTTATAATTGCTCCAGATGTAGCGCTTATTATGTCTTTAATTATATGGGTTATCGACATCATACCAATTATCGGCTCCATCATCATACTTGGACCATGGGCACTAATTATGTTTTTAGCAGGTGATGTTCAGACCGGTATCGAATTATCTATTCTAGCAATCATATTATTAGCGATTAGAAGAACAGTAGAACCTAAAGTAATGGGTAAGCATATGGGACTTTCCCCACTAGCAACCTTAATTTCTATGTTTTTAGGTCTTAAAATCTTTGGTATTTTAGGTTTTATTATCGGACCATTAATCATTATCATTTATAATTCTGCACGAGAAGCAGAAATTATCCGTATTAATATTAAAATATAAAAAAATGTGATAGCTAATTCGCTATCACATTTTTAATTATGTACCCAATATTGCTTTAATTAAACTCGTGGTTTGACCACCATGAAAAAACACATAAAGCAATAAATAAACTGCGATACCTGTTATCGCACTACCAAACCATATAACAGCAGTTATAGGGCCGATTTTTCGATGCTTCGAGATTTTCCGTTTAAATGCCAAATATAATGTAACAATCCCGAAGACCGCACCGGTAGTCGCTAAAAAGATATGGAATATTAAAAATATCGTATAATAAATTTTTATGTTTTCCGGACCACCAAAGCTAGTGTTCCCCGCAAATACTGTACGAGACATATAAATAATAAAAAACAATAGTGCACTAATTGCAGCAGCAATCATCACTCTTTTATGAGCTTTTGGTTTATTGGTTACAATAAGTCTCCAACCAATTGCTACTAGAATAGCGCTTAATAAGATAAAAGACGTACTTAATGTAGGTAAGATTTCCATCTAATGTATTTCCCTCCCTAATTATAAAAAAGAGATGAAAAGGAGGTTCTATCCCTCCTTTCCGCTCTAACTTCCTTCATGTATTGGTTTTGGTGGAAGTGGATCAATCTTTAATGTTTCAGGACTGAACCAAGCATAAAATACTTTTGCTAAGATGATTCCATAGGTAATTTCCTGCATTATTTTCATGATAATTCCACCAAGCTGTTGATCCTCTAATGTGCTTAGAGCAGAAAACATTTCGGGACCCGACAACTGGCTGGTCGACGCAAGACCATTTAATACATCACCAGGTACACACAATGCTAAAGCTTGAAGCCAAGCGCCACTAGAGCTATATGCAGCATAAAGTGGGACATCTGAGAAAATTATCAGAACACAAGCAGGTGTTATAAGAACACTATTACCAAAAATATAAAATATTTTTACTAGTGGATGCTTAATTGGACCAAACTCTTCTACTGGTGACATGACTGGAAACCAAACTAAAAAACCAAAAATTAAAAGTACTAAATGAATCGCAATATGGGCAACATCCGACGATTTTGTCAAATCAAAGATGGACGGTAAATGATAGAATGAAAAAGCTCCGTTAAAAAGCACAATTGCGATAAGAGGAAAGGTCAATACTTTTAGAATTGGTTTTACCACTGGTTTTAATAAAATCTTCTCCCATATCCATTTAGGAATTCCTTTTATCATTAAAATTGGAAATACCAATATGTATATTGCCATTTGCGCCATATGTGCGGAAAGCATAATATGGGTTAACAAATCCACTGGCGATCCCTTTACAATATAAAGTAAGAATAAACCTATATAAAAGAACCAGTATTGTTTTATGGTCGGTTTATCTACAACTCCAAATTTATGTCGAAGTGGACCTGTAATTAAATAGTAAGCAACACCTAAAGCAACAACAAATAAAAAGAAATAAGGGCTCCATAATGCACGGAAACCAAAAATTTGTAAATTAAGCCACATGCTATTCACTCCATAGATATCCTATTATATACCTTTTCATTATAACCTATTTGATAGACTGAAACACAAAGATTATGTGACAACTTTTTAAATCTCAAAAAGTTTATAAAATAACCTCATTAAAAAAGACCGGAGTTTCCCCCGGTCTTTAGTTTACCACCATATTACTAAAGTAAGAGCCATTACAGTTAGGAATGCGGCCCATACGCCACCATATATCATGACTGCAGCCATTCCATGTCCTTTATCTTTCAAGTGCATGAAATAATAAAACTGAAATCCTACTTGAATTAAAGCTAGTACTAGTAATAATGGGATAGCAACCATCTTGCTCATCATTTCTGTTCCTACAATCAGAAAAGCTAGAATTGTAAAGATAATCATTAAGGCAAATGTGATAAGTTGCTTTTTCATTTCCTCTTTACTTTGTTGTTTATGAAATTCATTGGATTTGGTGTTTTCTGCCATAACTTATCCCACCTTTCCCATTAGGTAAACAACCGTAAAGATGAATACCCAAACAACGTCAATAAAGTGCCAATATAAACTGAATGTATTGAACTTTGGTGCATTGTACAGATTTAAGCCACGTTTTGCATTTCTAATCATTAATGCTGATAACCAGCAAAGACCAAACAATACGTGCCCACCATGGAAACCAACTAATGTATAGAATGCAGAACCAAATGCTGAAGATCGGAATGTGAATTCAAAGCTATGAATGTAATGGTAGAACTCATAAATTTCACAGCCTAAGAATCCTACACCAAGTAGACCTGTAATTCCTAGCCAAAGCATCATCTTCTTAAAATTATTATTTTTCATATGATACATTGCATAAACACTTGTTAAAGAACTAGTAAGTAATAGCATTGTCATAAGAAAAACTAATTCAAGTCCGAAGAGCTCTTGTGATGACGGACCTCCTGCAGTTGAATTTTTTAACGCAAGGTACGTACCAAAAAGGCTGGCAAATAATACTGTTTCTCCACCTAAGAAAAACCATAACCCTAGGAATTTATTTTTCCCTTCAAGCGTTGCCTTCTCTGGGTGTTGTGGCATATTTTCAGGAGTTAAGGAGTGATCTGCCATTATTAATCAGCCTCCCTTTCAAGTTCTTCTTTGTGAATATGGTAACCATGATCATCCTTCAATGATCGAATTAACATACACACTAATGCAAGCGCCATACCACCAAATAGTAGGATATACGCTAAATTATTGTCCATATGATAAATAAAGCCAAGTCCAGCAATAAAGAAGCCTACAGACATAATAAATGGTAGGATAGAACCATTTGGCATATGAATGTCACCGATTGGTTCTGCTGGAGTTAATTTACCATTTCCTTCTGTCTTTTCAATCCATAGAGGATCAAGACCACGAACTAATGGAAGCTGCTTAAAGTTGTAATGTGGCACTGGTGTAGCTACAGCCCATTCTAATGTACGTGCATCCCAAGGATCATGTGGTGCTGGTTTTCCTTTAATACCACTGTAAATTGCATTAATTATAAATACAATTACACCAAATGCCATGAAGAATGCTCCAATACTACTAATTAAGTTTCCAAGGTCTAATTCTTGATTCTCTAAGAATACCCAATAACGACGTGGCATACCCATTAGACCTAAGAAATGTTGGATAAAGAATGTTAAATGGAATCCGATAAAGAATGTCCAGAAAGCAAGCTTACCTAGTTTTTCATTTAGAATTCTATTGAACATAAGCGGCCACCAATAATGTAGTGCAGCCAAAATTCCAAATACAGTTCCACCAACAATTACATAGTGGAAGTGAGCAATTACAAAGTATGTGTCATGATATTGGTAATCCGCTACAGATGTTGCAACCATGACACCAGTCATTCCCCCAATTGTAAAGGAAGGGATAAATGCTAATGACCATAACATTGCAGAGTTAATGGTAATATTACCTCCCCATAGGGTGAGTAACCAGTTAAAGATTTTAATACCAGTCGGTACAGCAATCGCCATTGTTGCAACCGCAAAGATGGAGTTAGCAACAGGTCCCATACCTACTGTAAACATATGGTGTGCCCAAACCATGAATCCTAAAAACGCAATTAAAATGGTAGCAAATACCATTGCAGTGTAACCGAATAAACGTTTCTTAGAGAATGTAGCAAAAATTTCACTAAAAATACCAAACGCTGGCAGAATTAAGATATACACTTCTGGGTGTCCAAAAATCCAGAATAAGTGTTGCCATATAATGGAGTTACCTCCAAGAGCAACATCAAAAAACGCCGAGCCAAACATACGGTCAAACATCATTAAGAATAGTCCAACAGTTAATGCTGGGAATGCAAATAATATTAATACACTTGCAACAAACGTAGTCCATGAGAACAACGGCATACGCATAAATGTCATACCTGGTGCACGCATATTCACAATAGTGACTAGGAAGTTAATACCCCCCATTAATGTACCGGCACCAGATATTTGCAGACCTAAAACGTAATAGTCTACGCCATGTCCTGGCGAAAGTGTGGAGAGTGGTGCATATCCTGTCCAACCTGCATCTGGAGCACCAGTTAACCAACTTACATTTAGCATGATTCCACCAAATAAGAATAACCAAAAACCTAAAGCGTTAACAAAAGGAAATGCCACGTCACGTGCCCCAATTTGTAGTGGCATGACCGCGTTCATTAACCCTAGTAAGAGCGGCATGGCCGCGAAGAAAATCATGGTAGTACCATGCATTGTAATCATTTCATTATATAAACCAGCGGAAATAAAGTCATTCTCTGGTTTTATTAATTGAATACGAATAATCATAGCCTCTATTCCACCAAGTAGGAAAAAGAAACCTCCACCATAAAGATAAAGTTTACCAATCTTTTTATGGTCAACAGTGGTTAAATAATCCCACAAAACGGCAGCGAAGCTTCTTTTCTGAGCAATTGCAGTACTCACAAAGATAAACCTCCCTTTTCAATCTCTTGAAACCCTATATCAAAAACTTACTTACCAGCATCTTCTGTTGTAATTTCAGAAGGCTTTAACTGCATTAAGTATTCCGCAATTAATGAAGCATCTTCTTCACTAAGTTTTGGATATGCACCAGTCATCTTGTTACCTGGTTTAATTTTCTCTGGGTTTAAAAGCCATGCAACGATATTTTCCTTTGTCATGTCTTTGACTCCAGCTAGTTTCGTACGATTTCCGAAATCAGTTAAGTTCGGACCTACCGCAACAGGTGAAGAACCAATCGCATGACAGCCTATGCAATTATTTTCTTGGAATAATTCTCTACCTTGTGCAGCCATTTCATTATCAGGCACTGCCTCTGGGTCAACACTTTGCATATCAGCTACCCACTGTTCAAACTCTGTTTTACTAACTGCTACAATTTTGAAATCCATTAATGAATGTGAAGGTCCGCATAACTCAGCACATTTACCCCAGTATACGCCTTCCTCATACGCTTCAATGTAGAATGTATTTTCGTTTTCAGGGTTTACATCTAACTTACCAGATAGGGTTGGAACCCAAAACGAGTGAATAACGTCTGAAGATAACATGTTTAAGTATACTTTTTCTCCAACAGGGATATACAAATCTTGGCTTGTTTGAATATCCATACCATCATAATTGAAATGCCACCAATATTGATTACCAGTTACACCAATGTTGATGTGATCCTTCGCATCCGCTTTATCTGCTAAAACAAATGTATACCAAACAGTTGGTACTGCGATGATGATAATTAACAGAATCGGGATAATAGTCCAAACAGTTTCTAGCGTTTTGTTTCCCTCAACCTGCTTAGGAATGAAGTCTTCCCGTCCTTTTCTTTTACGGAAACGGACAAGCGCAATTGTAAAGATAACCATTACAACAAGAAAAACAAATGACATTATCACTGTAGGTAGAATTATTAGATCTAAAGATTTTTCTGCTCCATAACCTTTTGGATCTAATGCAGTTAAGTTTTCCTTACCGCAGGCTGATAAAAATAGCGCTACAAAGCCTAACAGGGACAAAACTTTAAATTTTCCCATCCAACCTTTCATGTATTCATACCTCTCTTTCTATATTTCCTTCCTTTATCATAATTGGAGTAAGGACAAAATGATACCAAGTAGAGATTTACCCCCTACCTCAATTGTAAAAAACAGAGTTCAAGTTGAATATGTTCCATTCATCATAACATACTGTTTTTTCTTCCAATGATACATTAGCATTCCCGTTCTTAAGGAAGTCATTTCTGTTCTCTCCATCTTGCATATCCCCCCTTTTAACTTCCATAATAAGGGACATAGTGAAAGAAGCATACTTAATTAATAACCTCTCTGTTACTATTCCCAGAAAGTATGCTATCTATGATGCCAGATGTATCATGGTTTAATATTTTATTTTACTTACACTTGGGTTCATCTGATTCATCAACGATTAACTTCTGACTATTTTGTGAATTCTGTAAAGAAAATAAATAAAAGGCTTTTGCCGCCTTTACGATTGCTAACTATTATGTATCTTCCACAAAATTTATATCATTGTTTTTCGTTAAACTCAGAATTTCCCCTACCTTATTTCTAGCAGACAATGAATAACTTTGCAAGGTTTTTTTATTGAAGTCTGATACAACAAGGATTATTTCCATGATAGTTTAACAATTCTGTGTCAAATATCATTTTATTGTCATATTTATTTGATTTATAGTGACGAAAAAGCTTATCATGGAGAGTGGAATATTATCAGAATACAGGTAGTTGGAATGTTACAACAAGTTATAAAGTGAGGAAAATAGTAATGATTAAAACATTGAAATGGCTTTCTGTTTTTACCACCATCGGAATGATATTTGTTTTAATTGGCGGGGCGCTTGTCACAAAAACAGACTCTGGGGATGGATGTGGTGATAGTTGGCCATTATGTAAAGGGGAACTCATCCCTAGTCAGATAGATATGGAATTAATTATTGAACTAAGCCACCGATTAGTTTCAGGTGGAGTAGGGATATTTCTTATTCTATTAGTAATCCTATCATGGAAGCATATTGGACATATTAGAGAAGTGAAATTTCTTTCCCTGTTATCCATTATTTTTCTTGTTTTACAAGGACTAATTGGGGCAGCGGCAGTTATATGGGGACAGTCTGACTTTGTATTGGCAGCACATTTTGGTATATCTCTTATTTCCTTTGCTTCTGTCTTTTTACTTATGCTATTAATTTTTGAAATTGATCGGAAATTTGATGCCGATTCCTTACATATTAAAAAGAAGCACCGAATAGAAATATACGCACTGACAGCCTATACTTTGTTAGTAGTTTATACAGGGGCGTTAGTTCGGCACGTAAATGCAAACTTAGTTTGTGGTGATTGGCCATTTTGTACCAATTCGTCTCCATTTGATTTTGGCTCCTACAGCTTTGAACAGTGGGTACAAATGGGACATCGACTTGCTGCGGGAATATTATTTATTTGGACACTTAGCTTATTTATTCGGATTCTTAGACAATACCATCATAGTAAAGTAATGACCTGGGGATGGACAACTACGTTTACTTTAATTGCTTTGCAGGTTTTCTTTGGTGCCATGATTATCTTTACTATATTAAATCTAATCGTCGCTTTAATGCATGCTTTAGTCATCACCTGCTTCTTTGGTATGTTGAGTTACTTTATCCTTCTGTCTACTAGAAGTGCTGTAAAAGAAAGAAGAAATATAGACATCGAGGAAATCATTAATTCTAATATTAAGTAAATTGCTAAGCAAAAAGGCGCCTCATTAGGCGCCTTTTCTGTTATTCTAGCTCAATCAGTAAATCATTCACCTCAATAGCATCGCCATCTCGAACAAAAATATCTTTCACCACACCAGAAAATGGCGCTTGAACAGTAGTTTCCATTTTCATTGCTTCTGTAACAACTAGCTGATCACCTTTTTCAACCCTTTGTCCCCGTTCACATGCAACCTTCAATACAGTACCAGGCATCGTTGCTCCAATCTGCTTTTCGTTATTTTTATCAACCTTTTGTCTTAATGTGATGGTAGTTTTGACACTCTTATCACGGACAATTACTTGGCGTGCCTGTCCATTCAATTCGAAATAAACAACCCTGGTTCCATCTTCACGTGGTTCTGAGATGGATACAAGTTTTACAATTAAGGTTTTTCCCTGTTCAATTTCGACTTCAATTACTTCCTCTATATTCATTCCATAGAAGAAGGTCGGTGTGTCAAGAACTGATACATCACCGTACGTCTCATAGAAATGGTAGTAATCCATAAACACCTTTGGATAGAGAGCATAGGAAATCATGTCAAAGCTAGTAACTGGTTGATCTAGTGTCTTTTGTAACGTTTCCTTCAAATGATCAAAATTAATCGGATCTAGTAGTTTTCCTGGTCTTTCTGTTATTGGTTTTTTGCCCTTTAATATGATGCGCTGTAATTCTCTAGGAAAACCTTGATATGGTTGACCTATATAACCACTGAAAAATTCTATTACTGAATCTGGAAAGTCTATTGTCTCCCCTCTTTCATAAACATCGTCCTCAGAAAGGTCGTTTTGTACCATGAATAATGCCATATCTCCAACCACCTTAGAAGAAGGGGTTACCTTGACAACATCACCAAACATGTCATTGACTCTACGAAACATCGTTTTTACTTCATTCCAACGCTCTCCTAAACCAACTGCCTTAGCCTGTTGCTTGAGATTACTATATTGGCCACCTGGCATTTCATGCTCATAGATTTCACTGTGTGGTGCCTTCATCCCACTTTCAAATTCCTGATAGTAATCCCGAACTCCTTCCCAATACGAGGATAGTTTTTCATAAGAGTGAATGTCTACCTTTGGTTGACGTTCATTCCCTACTAAAGCATGGAAAAGCGTTTGTGCACTTGGTTGTGAGGTTAAGCCTGCCATTGAGCCACAAGCTACGTCTACAACATCAACTCCAGCATCAATAGCCCTCGCATACGTATAGATTCCATTTCCACTTGTATCATGGGTATGCAAATGTATTGGAATATCGACTGTCTCCTTTAATTCAGATATTAATTGATAGGCTGCCTCTGGTTTTAATAAGCCAGCCATATCCTTAATGCCTAATATATGCGCTCCAGATTGTTCTAGCTCTTTTGCAATAGTCTTATAGTAAGACAAATCATATTTAGTTCGATTCGGATCGAGAATATCACCAGTATAACAAATAGCTGCCTCAGCAATTTTATTCTGATTCCGAACTGCCTGTATGGCTGGCCTCATTCCCTCAACCCAATTCAAACTATCGAATATACGGAAAACATCAATTCCTTCTGTTGCACTCTTTTCTACAAATTCTTCAATCAAGTTATCCGGATAATTCGTATATCCTACAGCGTTACTTGCGCGTAGTAGCATTTGAAATAATACATTCGGTACATTTTCTCTTAGCTTACGAAGTCTTGCCCATGGGTCTTCCTTTAAAAATCGATATGCGACATCAAAGGTAGCACCCCCCCACATTTCAATAGAGAAAAGTTCAGGCAATAAATGGGATGTTGGCTCTGCTATTTTTACTAGGTCCTTAGTCCGAATACGTGTAGCTAGTAAAGATTGGTGAGCATCGCGAAAGGTTGTGTCAGTTAATAATACTTTATTTTGCTCCTTTAACCAGCTTGCCAATGCATCTGGACCTTGTTCATCTAATATTTGTTTTGTGCCAGGTTGTACCGGTACGTTTGCAATAGCTGGTATAGGAGGAGTATCAAATACAGGCTTACTCTTTTTAGACATTCCTGCAAATCCATTAACAGTTGTCTCTCCAATAAACGTAAGCATTTTTGTTCCTCGGTCCTTACGCTTCGGAAAAACGAAGAGTTCAGGTGTTTCATCAATAAATGTCGTATTATACTCACCTGTCATAAATTGTTCGTGCATCATAACATTTTCGAGGAATGGTATATTCGTCTTAATTCCGCGAATACGAAATTCCTTTAAATTTCGGACCATTTTTTGAACAGCTTGTTCAAAGGTAAGTGCCCATGTAGAAACTTTTACGAGCAAGGAATCATAATGCGGTGAAATTTCCGCACCTTGAAATCCATTTCCCGCATCAAGACGTACCCCAAAGCCACCACCGGAGCGATATGCCATTATTTTTCCAGTATCTGGCATAAAGTTATTTAATGGATCTTCTGTCGTAACACGGGACTGAATTGCATATCCTAATGTTCTTATTTCAGCTTGTTGCGGAATACCAATAGAAGAATCATGTATATTTTGCCCTTCGGCTATTTTTATTTGGGTTTGAACAATATCTACTCCAGTAATAAGCTCTGTAATTGTATGCTCTACTTGGACTCTCGGATTAACTTCGATAAAGTAAAATTGATTATCTTTAACAAGAAACTCTACTGTTCCGGCATTTAAATAATTGACATTCTTCATTAACGTTACTGCAGATTGACAAATTGCGTCCCGTAATTCGTTATTTAGTGAAAGACTTGGTGCTACTTCTACGACTTTTTGATGCCTGCGCTGAATCGAGCAGTCACGTTCATATAGATGAACGATATTTCCAAACTGGTCTCCGATTATTTGTACTTCAATATGTTTTGGATGCTCTATCAGCTTCTCCACATATACTTCGTCACTACCAAAAGCAGCTTTTGCCTCCGATTTAGCCCTTTCATATCCGTCTCGTAAGCTATGTGCATTACGGACGATACGCATGCCTCTTCCACCACCGCCAAGTGCCGCCTTAATAATAATTGGATAGCCGTGTTTTTCTCCAAACTCTTGGACTTGTTCCAAGGAACTGACAGGACCATCACTACCAGGAATTACTGGTAAACCAGCTTTTAAAGCCTGCCCTCTTGCTCTTACCTTATCACCAAACATATGTAAATGTTCACTTGTTGGTCCGATAAAGATAATTCCTTCTTCCTGACACCTTTTTGCAAACTCTATGTTTTCTGATAGGAAGCCATAGCCTGGATGAATGGCATCTACTCCTACCCGTTTGGCAATTGCAATAATTCCTTCAACATCTAAATAAGCATCAATTGGTTTTTTTCCTTCCCCGATTAAATAGGACTCATCTGCCTTATAACGGTGATAGGATCCTAAATCCTCCTTGGAATATATCGCTACTGTACGAATATTTAATTCCGTGCAGGCTCTAAAAACACGTATTGCAATTTCCCCGCGATTTGCAACTAAAACCTTTTTGATCTTATTTAACTCGACCATTTTGTTCCTCCTCTATATTGAAATCTATTTTCTGGAATTGGTTCTTCATTTACAGGAACAGGTTCCTGTTCTTTTTTCTTAACTGATCTAGCAATATTATTTAAAATCCCCATAGATACAAGCAGTATTAATAAGGATGAACCACCATAACTGACAAAAGGTAATGTAACACCAGTTATTGGTAATACTCCACTTGCAGATCCTAAATTAATAAACGCCTGAATACCAATCATTGAGGAAATACCAATTGCAAGTAGAGCCCCGAAACTATCATCACATTTTCTTGAGATAAATATTCCTCTTAAAACAATGGTTGCTAATGAACCAATGACAACAAAAACGCCAATAAAACCAAGCTCTTCTGCGATCACTGCCATAATAAAGTCCGTATGAGGGCCAAATAAATACCCTAGTTTCTGAACACTTTGTCCAAGACCTTCTCCGGTTAAACCTCCGACACCTATCGCTAAGTAGGATTGAATTAAATGGTAACCATCATCATCAGGATCTTCAAATGGCTGGTAAGCACCTGTAAATCGTGAAATCCTCTCCTCCGTTATCATATGCGGAATCGCAACAGCTACCAATAATAATCCTAATGCTATCAATAAGAATAGATGCTTAAAGCGTATTCCTGAACTAAAAATAACTGAGCAAGCTATTAAAAAGATAATAGAGGCTGTACCAATATCTGGCTGTAATACGATTAAACCAAGAATAAACGCGGTTAAAATTAAAGGAGGAAGTACTCCCCTACTAAAATTATTGATATAGGCCTGTTTTTTAGAATAGACAGAGGCTAAATACATAATAATTCCGAGCTTTGCAAATTCTGACGGCTGTATTCTAATCGGCCCTATGCTTAACCATGATTTCGCATTACCACTTACATCCCCAAACAATCTAACAGCTATTAACAATACGATAACACCTAAGATAATTAACTTAATTAGCTTCTGATAATTTCTGTAAGGGAAAAAACTACAAAATACAAATCCAGCTATGCCCAGGATAAACCATTGTAATTGTCGGATTAAATAATAATTGCTTTCATACCCCTCCACAATGGCCAAAACCATACTAGCACTATAAATCATAACTATTCCGAATCCAGTTAAAAAAAGTGGAATAATAATAAGTGTAAAGTCAAAATTCTTAAGTTTGCGTAGCAATTTGTCCCTCTCCCATTAATAAACTAACCCATTTTACTATTGAATCAGTATATAGCAGTTTTTTTCTAATTCTATTGTTTTTAAACAAAAAAACCTTGCCATTTCATATGCAGGCAAAGTTTTATGACAAAATCCTACCACACGAAATTAGTGCAGTCTTACACAGATTTTTGTGATGCTTCATGAAGAATATTAAGCTGCCTCTCTAGGTTTTCAAGAAGTGCTTTTCCTTCATCCTCACTAATTAAATGTAGTCGAACCGCAAAATCAATCTCTCTTGACAGACCAAACATTTGCGTATCTAATACTTCTTCGTATAACGGACATTGTGGCATTGTTAAATTATCAATCTGCACCTCAATTAACCGTAAAATTTTATCAGCATCAGCCTTTAGAAGGGCATAGGCTTTTTCACGATGGTCAATCGTTACCTCTTGCATCAAATTATCCCCTCCGGACAAAACAAACCTACAAGTATAAATGTATAAGCTTGTTTTTCTTTGATCAGATCAATTCTTCTACCATTATATTATCGTTTACTACTATAAAATGCAAATGTTACTTACAAGAACCTACAAATAAAATTACCACTAGGAACGGTTTTTTTCGTTTTATTTATTACCCATGTCTGCTATTCTTAATAAGTATACATATATTTGAAAGGTGGATACTTATGATTGTTCCGATAATAGGAAATGTAAGGTATCAAATTACCATGGATCCAACCGTATGGATATTTGATGATCGTAAAATAATATTGGAGGAAGCCTTTTCGGTTCGAGAAAAAAATGAGAAGGATCTTCTAGAGGAAGCTGCTAAAAAGTGGGAACGTGCAATTGAGAAGCCCCCTGTTAATAAAACATTAACTAGGCATGAACGAGAAGACATTCTTCAATACTCCTATGTTATGCCAATTCATGATTTTTTAAATCATGCTGAGATTAACGATGATGCAAAAGATGCCACACTTATTACGAGCGAAGGTGAAGTTTCTATTTCTATTGATCAGCTCTATAATAGCTATTTACTTTTCGCATTAAATGGAAAACCATTAAAGGAAGATGGCCCTGTCCATCTACTATATAAAGATGGTACCAATAAAGATAATCCAATAAAAGGGATAAAAAAAATCCAGTTTAATTAAATTGAAAAGCAGCTACATGATGGCTGCTTTTCTTTTATTAGTATAATTTGTTCTCGTCTACTTAAACTAACAGTAAAGTTATTCCCCTTATATTTATTCTACTAGGAGGAGAAATTAATGTTAGTTAAAAAAGCTATCTTAGTCCTTAGTTTACTGTTACTATTCGGCTGTCAGCAAAATAATGCAGACCGCGCCTTACCATCCGAAAAACAGGATCCTAACAATAGAATTGTAAATGTCAAAAATTCTTCACCTGTCCAAGATCAAAACTATTCGAATCAACAAATTGCCAATCACTTAGCAAGTGTTGCAGGTGAGGTACCTCAAGTAAACGATGCAGTAGCAATTGTAGTCGGCCCTTATGCAGTTGTTGGAATTGATGTGGATAAAGACTTAGACCGTTCTAGAGTTGGTACGATTAAGTACTCTGTTATAGAGGCATTACAGCACGATCGCTATGGTAGAACTGCTGTCGTAGTAGCAGACGCGGATATCACACAACGAATTCGTAATATGAATGATAAGATAAGGCAAGGCTACCCAATTCAAGGTGTTGTTGATGAAGTTGCCGCAATCGTTGGTCGATATATGCCTGATTTTCCAATGCCAGAAGATCAACCTGCTGAGCCTAATCAGAACAAGAAGATACTTGATGACAATAATGAGGAACAACAAATGGATGACATTATTGATGAACAATCAAAGAATAACCATGATAAGCGTAAGGATTAAAAGTGATGTTTCAGTAGACCTTATGGCTAAATATTTCCTATTTTTCTCATAAGAATTCTTTATTAAACAGAAATGAGGTTGTCTTAAGATGAGACAACCTCATTTTCTTTTATTCATTAGCCTTTAACTCATTATAATATTGAACACCAAATTGAGAACCTTCAGAAACCATTTTCGCATTTTCTAATTGTTCAAGTTCTAAATCATCTACTTGATCAGGCTTACCTGCATGAAGTAGAGTTAAATCCTCATCCATTTCCATATCAATTGAATTAGACTGGCTTTTAAGCTGCCTCGCCCCTAGTATAAATCCCGCAATACCTGCTCCTAATGCTGAAATAACATAGCCTTTCTTCATATTATCACCCTTTCTACCTTTATCTTAATGTACCTCTCTTTAACAGAAAATAAACATATCTTCATTAGATATGATATAGTAAAAGTATATTTAGATTTGAGGTGGTAAGATGCAAGTAAAGTGTACACTATGTGATACAGTGGAAAATATAGAAGATTATTCCTTACAAGCTAAACGATTGAGAAACCGTAGAATATATATGTATTTATGTAACAATTGCTATGAAAGAGTTAAGGATAATACGTTAAAACGTCATGCTACAGGAAAGTTCCGTTTATATGAAGAGAAAAAAAAGGAAGACGAGTTAATATAAAAGGCTGTTTTAATATGAATTGTGGTTTTAGGACTGGGTTTATATAATGGGAATAGGAAGTTCATCGTTATCCACGTAAAAACGAACTCCTTCAAGAGTTCGTTTTTACGTAATAGTTATTAGCCTTCCATTTTTAAAGCATCAACATATTGTTTAGCTTCTATCAAGGATAGACCTAATGTTTCTCTAGCTCTTTTTACTGCTTTTACATCTTTTCCTTCATTCAATAGTTGTTTCAATTCGTTATCTAATGCGTTATTAGGCACATCAGCTTGTTTAGAAATTTTGTCTAAGGTATATTTCAAACCTTTGACACGACTATTAAGTTTAACGACTTCATTTAGTAAATATAGAACAATAAATAGTATCAATAATTCAGCAAAATTAATTTCCACGAAAATGCCTCCTGCAAAATGACCTATTTCATTATTTAGTAGATAATAATCCTATTCGATCTGAATATTCCATATTCAAAAACTCATTAAAATGCAACAATCTTTTAGAAAACAGCCACAAAATAATAATGGGGTCTATACCAAATTAATTCAGAAATAGACCCCGGTTCAAATTTTATTATGAAGCAGTCTTCCCATTTTTGGCTTTTCGTTGTAAATGTAAACGAATTCGATAAATGGCAAGAACGACACAGATTACGAATAGACTTTCTGTTAGTGGAAGAGGCTCACCCGCTAAAACAGCTGGCCACACAATAAACAATAAATAAAGCACCAGAATTCCTAGCGCCAGTAAAATATATACAATAACTGATTTTAATATTGGTAGTTTTTTAGCAAAACCCAATTTATATGCTATTGCAGCTAATACGAGATTTGTTATGTATAATATCGTGAATAAGTTCTCAACACCATAGTTCTCCATTACAAAATTATAAACCATATAAATAAATCCTCCATTAGATGTATTCCAGTTTAACTATACTAAATTTCATATAATCACGCTAGTATGAGGTGTGGAATTAATATTTTGTCCTATCAAATTAGATACGATATACTTAATATGTATACAGTAAGGGGTGACACGAATGAAACAGATAAACATTCCAGCTCTACTATTAGCAATGCTAGTCGTCCTAATGTTTATAGGAGTTGGTTTTGCGATTGCTCTTCGTAGTATTTTGCTTATTCTTTTATTTATCGTACTTGGTTTTTCCATCATGGGCAGTGGATTGGCTTTGAAAAAACGAAAAGTGACTCGCTAAGGTGAGTCACTTTCTTCCTTTTTTTATAAAATCTTCTAAAATTCTCTTATGGACCTCAGGATGTCCTGTAAAAACAGAATCTCTCTTTAAAATATCTAAGACATTCCCATCAAGATTGGTTGATACCCCTCCGACTTCATTTACCAAAATCATTCCTGCGGCAATATCCCAAGGCGATAAACTCATCGTTAAATAGCCCTCTAAAACTCCTTCAGCTACATAGGCAAACTCAAGTGCTGCTGAACCATAGGTTCTCGATCCACGAGCAGTCTGAACTAATTCTTGCATAACCCTTTCATCTACTAGAGGATTCTCACATAACCATAAATGAGTTAATCCAACGATAGATTCCTCTAAAACCACTCCTGATTTTAGAGGTGGTAATTTTTGTCCATTTTTATAAGCACCTTCACCACGTGTTGCTGTGTAAAGAATATCTTCCATAACATTATAAATAAGGCCAATTTCACCAATACCCTCATGATATATGCCAATAGAAATAGCAAAATTTCTTTTTTGTTGAACAAAATTCATCGTCCCGTCTATCGGGTCAATAATCCAAATTGTTCCGTCCACTGTTTGGATATTATCACCAAATCCCTCTTCTGATAACAATAAATGGTTTGGATATTTACTTTTTATCTTATTGACAAAATATTCTTCTGTGCTTCTGTCTACTGAAGTTACAAGATCATTTGAGTTAGACTTAGACCCGATCTCCATTGGTTCATTTATTTTATTGCGAATAATATTACCTGCCTCTAAAATCCAACTTTTAGCAGTGTTAAATATTTCTTCCCGAACTAACTTATCCATCCGAAAGCCTCCAATTAATCTCTACTCTTATACAATAGTATCAGAATATTGGAAGCGAGTATACATGAGAGCCTTATCACAAAAATTCAGAAAAAAGCTCAAAGTAAGTGTTGAAACCTACCTTGAGATAGAAACTATTAATTATCCTGTAAAACCATCAATTGCTTACGAAGCGTTTTTAATCTTTCTTTTGATTTTATAATTTGAACGGTATCATTGGCTTGTAAGGCATCATATAGGGTTAATAATTCATAATCAATTTCCATACGAAGGACTGGTAGTCTTTCTTTTTCTTCTAAACGTCTTACCTCTTCTAATAAATATTTCAACCATTCCACACCCTTTCAAGTAGCTGGTTTTGAAAAAACACTATGTTGTCCATGTTTTTATGAACATTCTCTTTGTTTTCTTTATATATATGTATTTTTATCGGGATTCGTTCAAAAAACATTTTGTTTTTCAAACGGTATACTTGACTTATTTAAGTTAATTTGTTCATAATAATTAATATAATTAGCTTAAATAAGAAGGGTTGTTTTTGAATGGGAAGTACTGGTTTTACTAAAAGCGATTTTGATACTTTTAAAATAGATGGATTAGATGCAAGAATGGAGGCAATTCAAACTAACATTCAGCCAAAGTTTCGTGAAATAGGCTATGAATTAGTTGACTTTTTATCTACAAGACTTGGTAATGAAGTATATTTACATATAGCCAAGCATGCTAGAAGAACTGTTAATCCTCCGAAGGATACATGGTTGGCAATTTCGAATAATAAACGTGGCTATAAAAAGCACCCACATTTTCAGGTAGGTTTATTTGATGATCACCTATTTATTTGGTTGGCTTGTATTTATGAATTAGATTTCAAACAAGCAATCGCCAAAGAATTCTTAAAAAGCTATACCCAAATTAAAAAGTTACCAGCTGACTTTGTCATCTCCTTTGATCATATGAAAAAAGATGCGATTTCTCTTGGCGAATTAGAAAAGAAACATTTAGAACGTTTCCGTGGTGTGAAAAAAGCGGAATTCCTTATCGGTAGGAGACTATTACCAAACAATCCTATTGTCTCGGATGGTGAAGCTTTAGTTAAACTGGTTAAAGAAACTTATGAACTATTGATACCATTTTATCAAAAAGCACTACAAGTAAGATAGAAAATGATTAACAAAGGGTCTTAAACCAAATGTTATCCATTGGCTATAGACCCTTTCTATTCTAAAATTACATTTTTATCTTATGTCTGTCCTCTTCCTTTACCTTCTTCATAACTTGATATCCGGAATAGCCTGATTCCCTTTCAAATTCAGTAAATAGTCTCTTCTCTTCACTCTTCGATGGAACGACTTCTTTAAATTTCCGGTAACCTGCTAATAAAATATCCCTCTCAATCCCGGATTCATAGGCTCTTTCAACTAAAGTAAAAAACTGTACGACAATAATTATTTCATCCTTTGACCAACTCGTGTCAAAAGGGTAATTGTAACTCAATCTAGAGCACCTCCATCTTTCCATTTATTTTTAATCTCTTCTGCTTCTTTTATCATTCCATCTATTAATTCCTGTACTGTCGGAATATCATGGATACTGACAATTCCTTGACCAGCCCAACCAAATCCGTTTTCAGGGTTACCATCATGAATATAGTTTTTATTGGCAGCTCCACTTATATAATCCCGTAAAACGTCATATCCTCCATCTTGTTTCTCAAGCTCTAAAATTTTCTCTGTCCAGCTATTTTTAAGTGCACGTGCTGGAGCACCTAGTGAGCGTTTAATTACAACTGTCTCATTATCGTCCGCATTTACAATTGCATCTTTGTATATAGGGTGTGCATGGACACACTCCTTTGTAGCAATAAATCTTGTTCCCATCTCTACTCCCTCTGCACCTAGAGCAAGAGCTGCCATTAATCCTCTACCATCGGTGATTCCACCGGATGCAATAACTGGGATAGACACATTATCTACTACTTGTGGCGTTAGAACTACTGTCCCTGTATCGGCTCGTCCTAAATGTCCTCCCCCCTCATGTCCAACAACGATTACTGCATCAGCACCTAGCTCCTCTGCTTTCATTGCCTGACGTTTAGCGGCAACTAAGACCATCGTTTTAATGGGGTGATCTCTAATCATATCGAATACACCTTTAGGATTTCCACCTGTCACAGACATAACTGGAACTTTTTCCTCAATTACTACCTCTATCATATCTTCAAATGGACGATTATGCTGTCCTATTGCAAAGTTTACACCAAACGGGTTATTCGTTAATTCTCTAACACGGTTTATTTCACTTCGTAGGCTATCTGGATTTTCCAGGCTCATTGCAGTTATCTGTCCTAAACCTCCTGCATTAGAAACAGCAGCAGCTAGATCAGCATAAGCCAGATGTGCTAAACCTCCTTGGATTATTGGATATTGAATATTAAACAATTCCGTGATTCGTGTATTCCAGCCCATATTCATTCCTCCATCATACTATGTATATCCATCCTATCATGCCCCTGGATTCACGACAAAACAAATGGCTGCAAAAGTTTGCAGCCAAATGAATGATAGATTATTTATTTTTGCATTTTTTTCGTTTCACAATCAGGACATGTTCCGTAAAGAACGACAACCTTCTCATTTTCATAATGCTCAATTGTTTGCTGACATGTTTGACAAATAATTGTACCCACTATTCCCAGCTCCCTCAATATAGTGTATAACACTTATTAACATAATAGTATAATACATTTACAACATTTCACATAATTAGTATAACATAATTAATAAAAAAAGTACCAGTGTTTTTTCACTGGTACTTTTTTGTTAATCAGAAATCGTTTCGATTAAATGCGGATCAACCATCTCGTAGCCTTGTTCACGTAACCCTACAACAATATCTCTTAGTGCCTCACTTGTCCATTTTCTGTCATGCATTAATAAATTTGCACCAGGCTTTAATAATGAGTATGGTACATCTACCTCGGGTCCCTCACCTGTAACCATAGCCTTGGTTAATTTTTCTTTATCCATATACGGCTTGAAATAATCATAACCATATGACCAATTCATTAATACCATCTTTTCTTCCTTGACAAGATTCTTGGAAAAATCAGTATTAGCACCATTTGGTGCTCGAAAGAATTTCGGGCGTTCTCCAATAATTTCTTCTACCATGTCATTTACACGCATAATTTCATTCTTCTGTTCCTCTTCCGTTAAATCTGGTAAGAATGCATGAGAATATGTATGATTTCCAATAATAAATCCCATATCATGAATTTCTTTCAATATTTCTTTGTTTTCAGGGGTTTCTAGAAAATGGCCATTTACAAAAAATATTGCCCCTGCATCCAGGTCCTTTAATGTTCTAGCCATTTCTAATGCATACTTATCTGGTGCATCATCAATAGTCAGTAGAACAATTTTTTCATTTATTCCTTCTTTAATCGGGGTAATCGACCAATTATCTGCGATACGATACGCTGCTTCAACTGCTCCCCCCATTTCCTTATCATTATTTGCTTCCTCATGATTTGAAGCTTCTTGATCTGCGCCTTTATTATTCTCGGTATTTTCAGCTAAATTACTATCTTTATTCGAATTACTAATTTGTTCTTTCGGTTCATCTTTTATTTGACTATCTTTCGTTTCTTTACTTTGATTCGAATTACTGCATGCTACCAAAGACACCATCAGTAGCACGGAAAATAAGATAAAGATTTTTTTCATGACGAATCCTCCTGTTGTATTTTATTACTTGTCCAATACAAGTTTAATCGACAAGACAAAAGAATACAATATCCGAAAATATTTTGATTCTCACCAAAATCCACAAAAAAAAGAGTAATGTATCCCTTAAAGAATACATTACTCTGATAAATGCGATTTAAATTAAAGCATGTGGATTGGTGTTCCTAATGCTACTTCAGCTGCTTCCATGGTTATTTCACCAAGTGTTGGGTGAGCATGAATAGTTAATGCGATATCTTCAGCAGTCATACCAGATTCTACTGCTAATCCGATTTCTGAGATCATATCACTTGCATTAGGACCAGCAATTTGACCACCAAGAACAAGTCCATCCTCTTTACGAGTTACTAATTTTAAGAAGCCATCTGTTGCATTAAGTGAAAGAGCACGACCATTTGCACCGAATGGGAATTTTGCTACTTTTACATTGTATCCTGCATCTTTTGCTTCTTGTTCCGTCATACCTACTGTAGCAAGTTCAGGTTCAACGAAAGCTACTGCTGGCATACCGATATAATCAACTTCAGATTTTTCTCCGCTGATAGCTTCTGCAGCAACCTTACCTTCATAAGATGCTTTATGAGCTAATGGAGCACCTGCCACAACATCCCCAATTGCATAAATATTAGGTACATTAGTGCGGCATTGCTTATCTACTTTAATTAAACCTCTTTCATCGACCTCAATACCTACTTGTTCTAAACCAATCTCTCTTGTATTTGGACGACGACCAACTGTAACCAATACGTAATCCGCTTCAACTGTCTCTTCTTTACCAGCAACTTCATAGGTTACTTTCACACCGTCTTTTGTTTCTTCGACGCCTTTAGCCAATGCTTCAGTAATAATTGTTGCACCTTTCTTCTTAAGGCCCTTCTTAACTAATTGAGTCATTTGTTTTTCAAAGCCACCAAGGATATCTTTCGCACCCTCTAAGAAGATAACTTCAGTACCAAAATTAGCATATGCAGTACCTAGCTCAGCACCAATGAATCCTGTGCCGATTACTACTAGCTTTTTAGGAACTTCTTTAAGATCAAGAGCAGCTGTAGAATCTAATACGCGCTCAGAGAACTTAAATGTAGGAATTTCAATTGGTGATGAACCTGTTGCGATAATGCAGTTTTTAAATGTGTATGTTTGAGAAGTCTTCTCATCCATAACTTTTACAGTATTTCCATCAACAAAATATACTTCACCTTTAACGATGTCGACTTTATTCCCTTTTAATAAGCTCTCAACACCGGAAGTTAGTTTATTAACAACGGATGCTTTCCATTCTTGTACTTTAGAGAAATCAACAGTTACATTTTCGGTTTTAATACCAATTGCTTCACTGCCATGAGCTCTCTCTACTGAATGTCCAGCTTCGATTAATGCTTTTGATGGAATACAACCAATATTTAGGCACACGCCACCTAAAGCTCCTTTATCCACGATAGTTACTTTTTGACCTAATTGTGCGGCACGAATAGCAGCTACATATCCCCCAGGGCCTGCACCGACAACAAGTGTGTCTAGTTCAATTGGAAAATCTCCTACTACCATAATCCTTACGCCTCCATCATAATTAATTGTGGATCATTTAATAAACGCTTGATTTGATTTAAGGCAAGCTGAGCAGTTGCACCATCAACAATACGGTGATCAAAGCTCAATGAAACTGCAAGTACAGGAGCAATCACAATTTCTCCATCACGAACAATTGGTTTTTCGGCAATACGTCCGATTCCTAATATTGCAGCTTCTGGATAGTTGATAACTGGTGTGAACCATTGTCCACCCGCAGAACCGATATTAGAAATTGTACTTGAAGCACCTTTCATCTCATCTGGTGCTAGTTTACCACTTCTAGCTTTATCTGCCAATTCATTAATTTCTTGTGAAATAGCAAAAATTGATTTACGGTCTGCGTTCTTAACTACAGGAACAAGTAACCCTTTATCTGTATCTGCAGCAATACCAATGTTATAGTAATGTTTTTGCACAATTTCTTCTGTAGCATCATCAATGGAAGCATTTAGTATAGGATATTGTTTCAATGCAGAAACAATAGCTTTAACAACATAAGGTAGGTAAGTTAATTTAATACCTTGATCTAATGCAGTCTGCTTAAATTTCTTACGATGCGCAACTAATGCTGTTACATCTACTTCATCCATCAAAGTAACATGTGGTGCTTTTGATTTTGAGTTAACCATTGCTCTCGCAATAGCTTTGCGAATTGGGCTCATTTTCTCACGTGTTTCTGGGAAGTTACCTTCTAAAACAGGTGTTTTTGCTGGTGCTGTATCTTGAGCTGCAGGTTCTGCATCTGCCCTTTCTACCACTGGTTGACCACCGTTTACGAAGCTATCAATATCTTCTTTCGTGATACGGCCATTATTTCCAGTACCTGTTACTAGCTTAATGTTCACATCATTTTCACGAGCATATTTGCGCACAGAAGGCATCGCTATAACACGCTTATTCTCATCTACATCTGTAGTTTGTTGAACAGCCTGTGGAGCTTCTGCTTTTGGAGCTTCTTCTTTTACTGCTTCATTCTTCTCAGCAGCAGGTTCTTCACTTTCTGTACTTTCATAGCCTTCAGCATCAAAAGAAATAAGAGTGTCGCCAACTACTGCAACTTCTCCTTCTTTCACAAAAATCTTCGTAACTGTTCCTTCTACTGGAGAAGGGATTTCAACGACAGCCTTATCGTTTTGTACTTCACAAAGCACATCATCTTCTTTAACCGTGTCGCCCTCTTTAACCATCCATGAAACAATCTCACCTTCATGGATTCCTTCACCGATATCCGGTAATTTAAATTCAAAAGCCATTAGAAAAGCCTCCTATCAAAGTTAGAAATTCATTACAGTGTTTACTTTTTCTATGATGTCATTATAATTAGGTAACCAAACGTTTTCCGCTTCAGAGAATGGATATACTGTGTCTGGTGCAGTAACACGTAATACTGGAGCTTCTAAATGTAAGATTGCTCTTTCTTGAATTTCAGAAACAACATTTGCAGCAATACCAGCTTGTCGTTGTGCTTCTTGAACAACTACGACACGATTTGTTTTCTTAACGGATTCCAAAATAGTATCAATATCAATAGGTGAAACAGTACGTAAATCGATAACCTCTACATCAACACCGTTTTTCTCAAGCTCTTCAGCTGCCTTTAGTGATGCATGTACCATAGCACCATATGTTACGATGGTTACATCTTTACCTTCACGCTTAACGTCTGCTTTACCAAGTTCAATTGTATATTCGCCTTCTGGAACCTCTCCACGGAATGAACGATATAATTTCATATGCTCAAGGAAAATAACTGGATCATTATCACGAATTGAAGAAATTAGTAACCCTTTTGCATCATATGGAGTAGATGGAATAACTACTTTTAATCCTGGTTGCTGTGCTACTAATCCTTCTAAGGAGTCAGCATGCAATTCTGGAGTATGCACACCTCCACCAAATGGTGAACGTACTGTAATAGGTGCATTTTTTGTGCCTCCAGAACGATAGCGCATACGAGCCATTTGACCACTGATTGAGTCAATTACTTCATATACGAAGCCAAAGAATTGAATCTCAGGAACAGGGCGATAGCCTTCTAAAGCAAGTCCAATTGCTAGACCACCAATTCCAGACTCTGCTAATGGCGTGTCAAATACACGATCTTCCCCGAATTCTTTTTGAAGGCCTTCTGTAGCACGGAATACACCGCCGTTTTGGCCGACATCTTCACCAAACACTAGCACATTTTCATCATTTTTTAATTCTGTGCGTAGTGCATCAGTGATTGCTTGAATCATTGTCATTTGTGCCATTGTTTATTTCGACTCCTTTGCTTTGTACTCTTCCATTTGTTCTTGTAAATTCTGTGGAAGTGTTTCAAACATATTAGAAATTAAATCAGTAACTTTTTGCTTTGGATATTGATCCGCTTTTTTGATTGCTTCTTTAATATCCTCTTTTGCTTGTTCAATTACTTTGTTTTCGTCTTCTTCTGTCCATAGTTTCTTGCTTTCTAGGAATTTACGGAAACGAACTAGAGGATCTTTTTTCTCCCATTCAGAGTCAAGATCTTGAGAACGGTAACGTGTTGGATCATCTCCTGACATTGTATGAGGACCATAACGATAGGTCATCGTTTCAATTAACATTGGACCTTCACCAGCAATTGCACGTTCTCTTGCATATTTAGTTGCAGCGTAAACAGCAAGTACGTCCATACCATCAACTTGAATTCCTTCAATTCCAGCAGCAATTGCTTTTTGTGCTAGAGTTTTAGCTGCAGTTTGTTTTTCTCTTGGTACAGAGATAGCAAATCCGTTATTCTGAACGATAAAAATGTTATTAGCACCATATGCTCCTGCGAAGTTCATTCCTTCGTAGAAATCACCTTGTGATGTACCTCCATCACCAGTGTACGTAATCGCTACTGATTTCTTACCACGCATTTTCAGACCTAAACCAACACCAGCAGCTTGCACATATTGTGCACCAATAATAATTTGTGGAGGAAGTGCATTCATACCCTCTGGCATTTGATTTCCATGAAAATGTCCTTTTGAAAATAAGAATGCTTGGTATAATGGTAATCCGTGCCAGATTAATTGTGGAACGTCACGGTATCCAGGCAGTATATAGTCTTCTTTTTCTAATGCAAAATGACTACCCAATTGAGATGCCTCTTGACCAGCAGTTGGTGCATAGAAACCAAGACGACCTTGTCTGTTTAATGCGATAGAACGTTGATCAAGCACGCGAGTATATACCATTCTCTTCATTAATTCTCTTAATTCATCATCTGACAAATCAGGCATGTCATCCTTATTGACAATTTTCCCATCTTCATTAAGAATCTGGAACATTTCGAACTGACTTTCAACACTTTCTAAAACGTGTTTCAAAATAGTTCACCTCTTCCTTTCTTTCATCCTTTTGAAATAATCTTTACTATCCTTCCCCAAAACAAGGAAAATCTGTACCGATTTGCTATTATTTGTGTCTTATTTACGTCAGTAAGGTTCATACGATGGAAAGGAACACAAACTGTTACATTTTTCTCGCAAAAAAAACTGGTACAATATATTGAATACAAATAAAGTTTAGCTCAACTAATTCCATTCGGTCAACTACTTTGACTTACATTTCTTGATATGTTGGCATACTCCCTCATTCATCATTATCCAACTGTTATAGTTGATTGTATATTTTGTACTAAAACACCATAAAAAAAGACGCTGTCACATAATAAAATTATGATGTCAGCATCTTTTCACCTACTTATTCTCTACATACTTTACATTTATATTGGCAATCTTATAAAAATCTTTCTTTAATTCGTTGTATTTCGTTGTAAGCTCATTGAATGAATCATTGGCATTAATAACTTCCTGGTATTTAACATTTAATTTTTCGATATGTGCCTGCAAATCCTCTTGTTGTAGATCTTCTATTTGCAGCATTTCATATAATTCTTTTTCCAAGTCTATGGATTCATTGTACACCTTATTCAGAGTCTGATAAGCATCATAGCGCTTTTCCATCGTGTCATATAGGGTTGTCGCTTCTTTTTTAACCTCTGTATCCTTTAGTTTATCAATGACGTCCTTCGTTTTCTCAAATTCTTCCTTTGCTTGATCTAAGCTTTCTTTCTCTAATTTGATCTTCTCAGAACGCTTGTCAATAGAAGTAATTGCTTCCTGTGATAATTGCTTAATTTTATCTAGTTCATCAATACCAAGTTCAATAATTTCTTTGTAAATATCTTGTTCTTTCTTCTCCAATCCTGCTATCTCGTCTTGTTGCTTTTTAAATCCATCTTCCAGGTGAACAGCTTCTTCTAGATGGTTATAAATTTGTGTTTCAGGACTATCTCCACACCCTACTAGGAATAGTAGGATTCCAAAGCATATGATGAAAAATGATTTCGATATTTTCACCTTTGATGATCCCCCTCTTGCCTGCTGCAATTGCTAGATTATATTACTGTCATTTAGTATATCATAAAAATAGCTATCTGGATTTATATTTTAATAGCTTGCTCATGGTAAATTTATGCCAGAAGCACAAAATATATGATAAACTATTTAGTTGATTGCACAATGTATATTCGGTAAGAATATGATATAAAAAAGAGATGGAGTGAAATAAATGCTTACAATGGATGATGTTGTTCGAGAAGGACATCCTTCCTTAAGAGAAGTGGCCAAGGAAGTGGCGTTACCCCCAACAGAAGAAGAAACTAATTTATTAAAAGATATGCTTGAGTTTCTTATAAATAGTCAAGATGAAAAGGTATGTGCAAAATATAATCTTCGGCCTGGTGTAGGACTAGCTGCTCCTCAACTCGGTATATCAAAGAGAATGATTGCAGTTCATTTTGAAGATTCAAATGGGAAACTTTATAGCTATGGCCTATTCAATCCTAAAATAGTTAGTCATTCCGTTGAAAAGGCATATTTATCGGTTGGTGAAGGCTGTCTATCTGTGGATAGGAATGTAGAAGGGTTTGTACCTAGACATGCACGAATAACTGTGAAGGCGACAGATATAGAGGGAAATCAGTTAAAACTTCGATTAAAGGATTATGCTGCAATCGTTTTTCAGCATGAAATTGATCATTTAAACGGTGTTATGTTCTATGACCATATCAATCAACAAAACCCATTTGCTATACCAGAAAATTCAAAAGCAATTGATTAGCTTTCCAGCAACAGTCCCCCCTAACTGTTGTCCTTTTATTATATACCTAGTTCCATTTATACTTATGTCATGAGGCAAGTATCCGACATTTTTTTTAGTTTACATGCTATGTATAGAATTTCAGGAAATGAAGAGAATACTCATTAGATACTAGCCCTTATTACCTAGCAAAATTGGGAAGCTTTTCATTTACTGTCAACCGTTTGAATAATATTTTTAAGGAAATTGTTTATTTCTATTTCCAATTTTTTAATTCCATACTATACTATAAGTACAAGGGATTGGACGGTAGAACTTGATAGTGCTTTTCTTTAACCTTCCTGAAAGGAGTGTATGTCCTTATGTTGCGTCGCCTAAAAGAAAAGCTTAAGAAGCGTTGGAGAGATTTTTTAGGCCGGGGACGTGTACCGACAACTTTTAAAGAATAAGCAAAATTAATGGCAGGTAGTATAAACAATAGCCAATCTACCGATAATGAAAATCTGACATTTGTAACCTGCCATTTTGTAAAGTTCCAAAATATTACCATAGGAATAGTAAACGGAAACGGATGCGGAATTATAAAAATAGTTAAGTTATCATTTAAGATTATTTATTAAAATGAATTGAACATATCTCTATGTATGGTCGAAAACTAGACGATAGGATATGTTACATAGAAATACTTAACAAGGATTAAATAGTTTTATTTTCGTACATTGACATCAGTATTAGAAAATAGAAAAAACGTTCATCATGCTTTATGTGAACAAAATAAATACATTTGTACAGGAAAAGTAGATTTACATTCTTTTCTGGCAAAAAGTTTTTTGAAGAGAGAGACAGGAGAGATAACATGATATTCAAAGTAATTTACCAAGAGTCCTCATATGAGGTACCTATTCGTGAGCGTTCTAAGTCGCTCTATCTAGAAGCCGAATCACAAAAAGATGTACGTAAAAAATTAAGTGATCGCGGATACAACATCGAATTAATCCAACCATTAGATGAAGCACATTTGGAATACGAAAAGCAATCTGAAGACTTTAAATTGGAGAACGTGTAAGTTATGAAATTTGTAAAAAATGATCAAGCAGCGGTATTTGCACTTGGCGGACTCGGTGAAATTGGTAAAAATACGTATGGTGTTCAATTCCAAGACGAAATTATTTTAATTGATGCAGGGATAAAATTCCCTGAGGATGAGCTTCTTGGTATTGATTATGTTATTCCAGATTATACGTATATCATCCAAAACCAAGACAAAGTCAAGGGACTATTTGTAACTCATGGACATGAAGATCATATCGGTGGTATTCCCTATTTACTTCGTGAAGTAAATATTCCAATTTATGCTGGCAAGCTTGCAATAGGTTTAATTCGAAACAAATTAGAAGAACATGGATTATTAAGAAATGCAAAATTAATTACAATTCAAGAAGATGATGTCATTAAATTCCGTAAAACTTCCGTAAGCTTTTTCCGTACTACGCACAGTATTCCTGATTCCTATGGGATTGTTATTAAAACACCTCCAGGTAATATTGTTCATACAGGGGATTTTAAATTTGATTTTACCCCTGTTGGAGATCCTGCGAACTTAACAAAAATGGCTGAAATAGGTAAAGAAGGCGTACTCTGCCTACTATCTGATAGCACGAATAGTGAGGTACCTGGCTTCACCATGTCTGAGAAGGTTGTCGGAGAAAATATTAAAGATATATTCAGCCGTGTTACCGGTAGAATTATCTTTGCTACTTTCGCTTCCAATATCTACCGACTTCAGCAGATGGTAGAAGCAGCGGTTGCAACAAATCGTAAAGTAGCCGTGTTTGGACGTAGCATGGAATCTGCCATTACACTTGGTCAAGAACTTGGATACATCCAAGCACCTAAGGACACATTCATCGATGCGAACGAAATTAATAGACTTCCTGCAAATGAAGTAACCATTCTCTGTACCGGATCCCAAGGTGAGCCGATGGCAGCTTTATCAAGAATTGCAAATGGTACACATAGGCAAATTCAAATTATACCAGGCGACACAGTTGTATTCTCTTCCTCACCAATCCCAGGGAATACGATAAGTGTTGGAAAGACTATTAATTTGCTTTATCGTGCTGGAGCAGAAGTAATTCATGGTAAACTTAATGACATCCATACCTCTGGACATGGAAGTCAGGAAGAACAAAAATTAATGCTGCGACTAATGAAACCAAAATTCTTTTTACCAATTCACGGTGAATATCGCATGATCGTAGAACATACAAAACTTGCTGAAATGTGTGGGATAGATTTAGAGAATTCCTTTGTTATGGATAATGGGGATGTATTAGCTCTAAGTAAAGATAGTGCCCAAGTAGCTGGTAAAATTCCTTCTGGCTCTGTCTATGTAGATGGAAGTGGAATAGGTGATATCGGAAATATCGTATTACGAGATCGACGAATCCTTTCTGAAGAAGGCTTGGTTATCGTAGTAGTAAGTATAAACATGAAGGAATTCAAAATCGCAGCTGGTCCTGATATTATTTCTCGAGGATTTGTATATATGCGTGAATCAGAGGACATGATTAACGAAGCACAGAAGTTGGTCTCAGCTCATTTAAATAAAGTAATGGAGCGTAAAACAACCCAGTGGTCGGAAATTAAAAATGAAATTACCGATACCATTGCACCATTCCTATATGAAAAAACAAAGCGCAGACCTATGATTTTACCAATCATTATGGAAGTATAAAAAAAGGAAGTATCCGAAATCGAAACGGATACTTCCTTTTAATTTTCTTTACTACCGTACACGGTTATATAGAAATTTTATGGCAAAACAAGCTCTAAATTCTTATTCATCTATGACTAGTTGTCTTTCAAATCTAGCAATATCTTTATCTGCTCCGACAACTATTAAAATATCCCCTATTTTAAGAATGTCTTCAGGGGTTGGTGATACATTAATGTGATTACCCTGCTTAATAGCAACAACCGTACAACCATATTTTGCACGAATGTCAAGTCCTATAATTGATTTACCAATCATTTTCTTCCCTGCTTTTACCTCTACAATACTGTGCTCATCGGATAGTTCTAAGTAGTCAACTATATTATTAGACATAATACTATGGGCTATTCTTCTTCCCATATCTCGTTCAGGATGTACTACTTGATGGGCACCGATTTTATGCAGGATTTTTGCATGATAATCATTTTGAGCTTTAACAGTAATTTTTTCAACTCCGAGTTCTGTAAGCACTACAGTGGTTAGAATACTTGCCTGTATATTATCTCCAATTGCCACAATAACGTGATCGAAGTTTTTAATTCCTAGCTCTTTCAAAGTAGTTTCATCGGTAGAATCCGCAATCACTGCATGAGATGCAATGTTCTTATATTGATTAACACGTTCTTCATCTCGGTCAATTGCTAATACTTCCATACCCTCTTTACTTAACTCCTGACAAATACTCCCCCCAAATCTGCCTAAGCCAATAACAGCAAACTCTTTTTTCATACTTGTTCCTCCAAACCAAACGCACTTGTATCTATTACTTTAACAATTGAAATAGAAAAGTGCAAGATGCTCCTATGGAGATGTAGAACTAAAACTAGGGGATCCCGTTGCAAAAATCGTTGACATTTTTAATAACTTATCAAGAAGTTTGCAGATCAAATGTCGAATCAATGCTGTTCTAGTAACTTCCCCTATTACAATGTACAACATAAAAGAAGCAAATTTCCAAAGTAGAAAATTTGCTTCTTTTCACTAAATGGCATCCAACATTTGGAATTGGGAGCGTACTAATTCATAGTATTCACCCTTTTGTTCCATCAATTGCTCATGATTACCACTTTCCAATATCTTCCCTTGCTGCAATACAAAAATATTATCTGCCTCACGAATGGTGGAAAGCCTGTGAGCAATAATGATTGCCGTTCTTCCTTTCAGCAACGTCCGGAGTGCTGCTTGAATTTTTAATTCGGTTTCTGTATCAATACTTGCAGTAGCTTCGTCTAAAATGATGATACTCGGATTAGCAAGTAATGCTCGGGCAAAGGATAATAATTGTCTTTCCCCTGCAGACAGAATATTTCCTCTTTCTTCAACCTCGGTTTGATAACCTTTTGCTAACCGTGCAATAAAATCATCAGCCCCAACAACTCTTGCTGCTTCAATTACCTCTTCATCTGTTGCACTTGGATTACCAAATCGTATGTTATCCATAATAGTACCAGAGAAAATAAAGGTATCTTGTAAAACGACACTAATATGTTTTCGTAAGCTATTTAAGGATACATCACGTAAATTATGCCCATCAATCTTAACCTGACCTTTGGTTGGGTCATAAAATCTGCTAATTAAGTTGGCGATGGTTGATTTTCCACTACCTGTATGCCCAACTAATGCAATTGTCTGACCCGCCTTCATTTCTAGTGAAACCTCATGAAGGGCAATCCGGTTCTCATCATAGGAAAATTGAACATGGTCAAATTCGATATGTCCTTTCATCTCCTGATATTCATACGGATTTTCAACCTCATCCACATTAGGTTTTTCATCTAGGTATTCAAATATTCGTTCCGAGGAAGCCATAGCTACTAAGAGCTGATTATACATTTGACCCAAACGAGAAATAGGATCCCAGAACATACCTAGGAAAAACGCAAAGGATACGAAGGTACCTAGCTCAATCCCTCCATTAGAAGGGCCGAGAATGATAAGATGTGCCCCGAATACGATCAAAATGACTGTACCTATAGCATTACTCATTTCCACAAAGGGACGGAACATTGCACTTTTCTTCGTTGCACTAACCCAAGCATTGTACGTATCCGTATTTAATCCATTAAAAAACTCTGTATTTTCTTTTTCCTGAGTAAATGCCTGTGTAATACGAATTCCTTGGATACTTTCGTTAAGGTGGGAATTCATCCGAGATTGTTGTATCCGAACTTCTTGCCATGTCCTACGTATTTTTCTTCTTAGAACAGTAGTTACATAAAACATGAGTGGAATAACTACCATAACAGCTAAGGCTAATTTTGGACTTAGTGTAATTAAGATAGTTACAATTCCCAGTAATGTCGCAATATCCATTAAGAGATTGATTATCCCACTTGAGAATAGCTCCTGTAAAGAGTTTGTATCATTCATGATTCGAACTAGAATAGAACCAGCCGATTTGGAATCAAAGAAATTATTCGATAGCCCCTGAACATGGGTAAACAAATGCTGCCTCAAATCATATATAACATTTTGTCCTAATAAATTTACCCATTTTATTCGAAAATAGTTGGCGACATAGCTAAGTAAATAAAGAATACCAATCGTAATAACTAAGTATAGTAACAAAGTAGTATCTTTTTTAGCGATAGCGATATCAATTGCAGCTTTACCAATTAAGATAGGTATCGCTAAGCGAATTGCTGTTGACACGATCATCGCAATAATTGCACCTAATAAATAGGTTTTCGTATAAGGCTTTAAATAGTATAGTAATCGCCACATTTGCTTCCAGTTAAAGGGCTTCTCAATTGCTTGATCCACTGTATAATAAAATCGTTTTAAATGTCGTTTATTCTCTATTTGTGCTCCCTTGCTTGACATGCTTTTCCCCCCTTTAATTGACAGCATTCATAATGGCGTCATGGTCTTGATATTGGATACTATAAATTCGCTTATATACACCATTATTTGATAATAATTGTTCATGTGTACCACGTTCTACTACTTCCCCATCATCTAACACAATTATCTCATCAGCATGCTTTAAAGACGAGATACGGTGCGCAATGATAAATGACGTACGGTCTTTCATAACTTCTTTTAATGCCTTCTGTATCTGGAATTCCGTTTCCATATCTACTGCTGATGTTGCATCGTCAAGGACTAGAATACTAGGGTCAGTACATATAGCACGGGCAATTGCAATTCGTTGTTTCTGACCTCCGGATAACCCCATTCCTCTTTCCCCTAATAAGGTATCATAACCCTTTGGCATTTCCATGATAAAGTCATGGGCCTGTGCTCGTTTAGCTGCATCAACAATTTGTTCATCTGTAGCTTCTGGATTACCATAAGCAATATTTTCCTTAATTGTTGTTGAGAACAAGAAGGACTCTTGTAAAACGTAGCCAATGTGCTTCCTTAATGTCTTAATACTATAATCTGTTACTGGTCTTCCATCTACAAGTACATCACCGGCTTCTGGCTCATAAAACCTAGTAATTAATTGTGTGATACTAGTCTTACCTGATCCAGTTGCCCCTATTAAGCCAATTGTCTTACCTGGTGGTGCATCAAAGCTAATATTTTTAAGTGCGGAGTCATCATCTTTTGTATATGTGAGCGTAACATTGTGAAATGTAACATGCCCCTTAATCGGAGTAGTTATTGGATTATCCTTTTCAACAATATCTTCTTTTGCTTCTAAAATTTCTCTTAATCGTTCTCCAGAAGCTTTTGCTTGTGAGAACATATTCACCACATAACCAACATTCATTAATGGTCCCATGATATACCATACTAAACTAAAAAAGGCAACGAGCTCACCAAGTGCTAATGTCTCATCAATAACAAGGAATCCTCCATAAGCAAGCAACGCTACTGCACAAACATTCCCGATAAATTCCATAAGTGGGAAGAATTTCGCCCATAATTCCGATGTGCTAATATAGTTTTTTCGATAGTCATCATTACTGGTTGAAAACCTATCAATTTCAAAATCCTCACGTGATAAGGACTTCACTGTTTGCATCCCACTTATATTCTCTTGTACCCTTGTGTTTAGTTTTCCAAAAGACTTACGGATTCCGCGAAAGGCAGGATGGGCTCTCTTTTCAAACCTCATAACTACTATTATGAGGAATGGCATAGCAGCCATGGTAACCAATGTGAGTGGTATGGAATAATAAAACATAACACTTAAACTAATACCAATTAATAGAACAATCCGGATAAGTTCCGCAAAGCCAAACGATAGGAAGAAACGAAATCCTTCCACATCTGATGTTAATCGAGACATAATATCCCCGGTTTTTGCATTATCATAATACTTAAAAGACAATACCTGCAGCTTCTTATACAGTGCATCACGAACCTCATACACTGCACTGACTCCAAAAAGGTCACCTAAATATTGATGATAAAATGTAGCTATTCCTTTAATCAGCATTAGAACGACGAAGATGGATGAAATCCATGGAATTAAGTCATATCTCTCTTTTGCGACTACTTCGTCAATCGTTAACTGCAAAATTATCGGATACACAACCGTTATGACCGTTACAAAAAATAAAAAGAATAATGAAGCATAAAAATACTTTCTATAAGGCCAGTAAAACTCTATTAGCTTTTTAAATGTATCCATTCTAAATCCCCTCCCCCAAGAAGTATTTTCTATAACGTAATTACTAATATAGCGGTTTCCGAAATAAATTGCTACAACTTTTACTTTATTTTTTAAAAATTATTTCTAATTCATCAATAGAAAAAATTTAAACCATAATAATTATCCGCCCGTAAAACGGGCGGTTTTAGTTTCGCCCTATAAGGGCACTTTACCAACGTGGCCCCTAAAGGGGCTTTTTGAATTGACCGT
>NZ_JBNPWZ010000008.1:0-114633 GCF_050433565.1 Ornithinibacillus bavariensis | reverse complement strand
CCTCTCGTTTTTTAGATTTGGTTTGACGGCCATCTCTATTATACGATTGGAGATTCTTTTGTTACATCCCTAGAAGGTTTATTTTCACACAGGCATAGCCTGTGGTTTTAAAAGCATTAATAAAATAATCCTGTATTTAGTACAGGATTAATCAAGAAGAGGAATCATTCAATCCCTCTACTTTAGAGGCTTATTTAACAATACGAAACTCTTCCAGTAACATTTTTTCCGTTTGTGGCATCGTGAGTCCTAAATGCCAGCATCCCATTCCAGCTAATCCGTATTCCTTTACTAGACGGAATTTAGCGAGAAGACTACGTGGATCTTCAAACCAGACTTCATGTAGTTTACCGTATTTATCTACATATCGAAACCACGGGGCACCCGCATTTTCATCATAATTTATGTTACTTTGATAACCTGTATATAAATCAATTGCATGCTGGGTGGAGTAAGAAGTGCCTGATTTTTCATCCCCTGTGATTGTCCAATCATAAGCATATTGTGGAATACCTAGCATTAGTTTAGATTTCGGAACAACGGATACAGCATAGTTTAATGTTTCTCTTACTTTATCAATCGGAGCAATAGGGCCCGATGGACCACCTGGCCAATGCCAATCATATGTCATTAAAAACATCCTATCCAAATACTTTCCTAACGTCTCATAATCATAAGCGACAGAGTAAGACGGCACCTGGTCTCCTTGTTTTGGGGGAACAGCCATCAGGACTTCCATGCCTGAAGGATGCAGTTTAGCAGCTAGTTCTTTAATAAATAGATTTAGGTTTTCTCGATCTCTCGCTTTAATCTGTTCAAAATCAATGACTACTCCTTTATAATCATGGCTGTCCAGAAGCAAATATATATTATTAATGAATTTTTTTCTTTGACTCGGATTACTTATCAATTTATGTGTTAGTTCGGGATCGAATCCTTTTTCGCTCAGATTGGATAGTGTAGCATATGGGGTCATGTTTTGATTCCAAGCTATTTTATGAGCTTCGTTTTCCGCTATTCCAATAATATTACCTTGATCATCGGAATGATACTCAAATAAGAAAACACTGGTAAGTGTACTTTTATAATTATTAAGCATCCATGCATTTGTATTTTTATCTTTTGGAACAAAGTACGTACCAGTCCAAAGATCCATTTTGGACTGTCTAGGTATTTTTAATTTTTTCCCTGGGATAATGACTCGGCTCTTTAATTTATTGTGGCTCATTAATTTTTCTTCACTAATGGCATGACGGTATGCTATTTCCCAAATACTATCTCCTGGCTGCACTACATAAGTTGAACTAGGAATTAATAGAGACTGGCCAAGTACTAATTGAATATCTTTGGCTATGCCATTTAATTTTGCGAGCTCATCCTTATTAACACGGTATTGCTTAGAAATTTTATATAGACTATCGCCTGGTCTCACTACATGAATCACTTGTGCATGGGAAATCGTTGGAAATAGTAATATAAAACAAAAAATAGTTAGAATTAATATTTTATTATACATCAAGACCCTCCTGCTGATGTTCTTTTGCATAGTATCAACTGAATTCAATCAAAAATCACAGGTTTTAATTTCCATCTATGCATGGAAGGTTACTCTTTCAAAAGTCCTATAATATTTATTCTGTTCCCCCTGTTACTAATTTACTCGCGGTTCCTATATCGAAATCAGTAGGTCTATAGGTCCAATTGTATTAAGGAATTTGATCAAGCTTTAGTCTCGCTTCAACTCCATATTTTTCGATCCTTAACAAAATAAATTTCTCTATGATACTTTAGCATTGGACGATTAGCAGATATACATTTCTTTAGTAATTAAAAAACGCTGCGTACTAATCCCCCATCTATTCGTAATGCGGAGCCATTAATAGCGGATGAAAGAGGACTACTTAAGTATGTTACAAGATAGGCAATTTCTTCTGGCCGAATAAGTCTTTGAATAATGGAGGTTGGTCTATTTTCTTTCATAAATCGCTTTTCAGCCTCTTCCATTGTTAATTTCTCATTTGGATAAAGGCTATTTAACATGGATTCCACTCCTTCTGTTAATGTGGAACCAGGCATAACAGTATTGACAGTCACATTTGTTCCTTTGGTTAACTCCGCTAAACTGCGAGAGAGTGAGAGCTGCATCGTTTTAGTCGCACTATAATGTGCCATTTCTAAAGATGGCATGATTGCTGCCTCGCTAGCGATAAAGATGACTCTGCCTTCTCCTTTTCGAATCATTTGTTTTAGGTACCAGCGAGAAAGACGAACGCCACTCATGATATTGGTCTCAAAAAACTTAAACCAATCTGCGTCTGGAATAGCAAAATATTCAATAGGTTCAAAGATTCCCAAATTGTTTACAAGAATGTCTAATTCAGCGTATTGCTCAATAACCTTTTGGCACCCTTGTTCTGTTCCTAGATCAGCTACTACTGACTGAAGATTAGCATGAGGATATTTTGCTTGGATTTCTATTATTGTTTGATTAATTTTTTCTTCACGACGTCCATTAATAAGTACAGTTGCACCTTCTGCGACTAATGACATAGCGATCGCTTTTCCAATTCCAGATGTTGAGCCGGTAACTAGTGTCGTTTTTCCTTATAAATTCAGATCCATGTATGTTCCTCCCCGATTCTAGCTTTATTCTGTATCCATGAATAAATTACATGAATATTATTAGTAGTATGGATTACTTCTTATACTTTTAACAGAGAAGCTATCTATAGTAAGAACATCTTTTTTGAACATTGTAAAATTCTTATGTCAAAGCATTACTTCCCACTGTTTTTATAAGCCTTCAATGTAATATATTTTGAGTTAATGCAATTTTATATAACTATTTAGTTGTGCAGCTGATATAAAATATGCTCACCTAGTCAACTTATGATTCATTGCTAGTGAGTATATGTCCTAATACTATTCTCCCATTTGATTCATCTTTAAATAGATTTATAATAGTTAAATTAGAGCAACTATCTTCAGCATTACTCTCCTATTTGCCATATAAGAAAACAATAAAAACGTGATACCTTACCTTTTTAAAGGATGGTATCACGTTTTGTTATAATTAATAGAGTTCTTTTTCTAGTTTTTTTTGCTCTATTGCTTATTATTAAAATAATCTACATACCCACTTGACAATTCTTCTAAGGAACCATAGGTTTCTTCCAACGCTTGAATAGCTCGTTCAAACACGATTTTTTCTCGATCTGGATTATCACTATCTACAACTTCGTTTTTCTTCAGGATTTTTGTCATATCTACATATTTTTCAATTCCGTTTGTTTGTATTAAATAATCTG
This sequence comes from Ornithinibacillus bavariensis, assembly GCF_050433565.1. NCBI lineage: Bacteria > Bacillati > Bacillota > Bacilli > Caryophanales > Bacillaceae > Ornithinibacillus > Ornithinibacillus bavariensis. Next base: position 111,325 of record NZ_JBNPWZ010000008.1, on the reverse strand, counting down.
TTATTAAAAAACCCATCCCATAAATATCAACATCATCATCTGTATAATTTAGGTCTTTTAGATTATCTATAGGTTTTATTTCTTCCATATTTTCTAAAATAATTGATTCTCTTTCAGCTATTTTTGATAAATCCAATTGTGGTTTTCCAGAATTATCTTTCGTTACTGCTGTTGAAACAAAAGTCGCAAGACCTTCCTGTAAAAAGGTAGGGGTATTGTCGTTTGCAAGATCTGAAAACATCATGTGCACTATTTCGTGTTTCATCAATGAATACGTTGATTCGGAGTAACTTCCTTGAACCAAAAATTTAAGTGAAATAAATGGAACAGCAACCCCGTATAGATGTGGCCATCCGGTGGAAGCTGAAATTTCTTCAAGCGATGTATAAAGCTTAATATTTAACTCCTCAGGCTCCCACCCAAATGTTTCGGTGTATAAATTAACTAGATCCTTTATATCCGCTAGTATAACTTCTGCGTCATTCTCTATGAAAGGAAGATAGTAGAGATTTATTGGTCCATCTACTATTTTCTTAAAAGCAAGATCATTTACTTTCCACTTTCCATCTATTTTATTAATCGGATATGTAATATGATTACTGATATCTTCATCGTTTAACTTCATATTAATTTTTAACTCTAAGCTTCCGTGATCCAATGATTCCAGGGTTATATTATTAATCCCGACAGAAATCTCCCAGCCTTCATTTTTTCTTTGTATTAATTCCTTCATCCAAACTTCTTGTTCCTTGTAGAATAACTCATTGGATTCATCTTGATAGGACATAAATTTTGTTTTATCATTATTTTCCACCGCTGTTAGCATTTCTTCAAAATAATTGCTAGCATCATTTTGTTCCTTTTCCAATGCTTCTTTGTCTACTTTCTCTACTGCATCTACTTTGTTCCCTGTATCTTTTTCTTTTTCTTTTTCTGTGTTTGGCGAACTGCAGGCTGCTAACAATCCTATGATTACGCAAACTGCTATTGCTCTCTTTAACATATTAATTCCCCCTTTAAGTTCATAATTATACTATTCATACAACTATTTTGTAAATTATAATCAATTCAGGCAGTTGTTAAATATGATGCCAGGATTGTTCTTTTGTTAAGCAAAATTTTTACTAGAGTAGGATCATTATTAATAAAAACACTATTTATAATGAAAAATTTAGCAAAAATAGAATGGAATTTTCATAAATCACCTAGATAAGGAACGTTGTAAAAACGTGTAAAGACATCACATTTGTGTTTTACAAAATGGACACAAATGTGATGTCTTTTAAAATTGCGAATTTCTATTCATGACTGCTCGAATTTCTTTTTATTGTTTTATTTCAACTCATCATTATTCCTTAGTCAAGCAAATGCGGGACCATACAATCCATACTAGTTCGCATTAATAAACTCTATCATTCTGTTACGTAATCATTAAGAATTTCTTTTACAATATTGTGTGATTCACTGCGAGGAATTTGTTAGATTGTTTAGGTTATTAAAGCCTTTCATAAAGCCCAGCATCTTGCTCTATTCCAGGATTCTTCGTCAAATTTCAATACATTCTTATATGACTTTCTGCAACGAGAAACAAAAAAAGTCCAAGCCATTGCAGCACACAAGAAGGATCTCCTACACCCAACATGCCAAAATCAAAAATCGCACACAACTTACCGTTTTTAATTAATATATTTCCGGGTTCTATGTCACCAAGTACCCATAATAGCTTACCCGTCCTATTTTGAAGCTAATGCCAATTCCCATATTTCTTCCATTAATAGTTTATTAAACATAGAATCTATATGATTAATAGCATCCCTAAACTCATCATCGTATACATAAAGCTCCATCTCGATAAAAATTATGTGCGCCAGGTGAGAGACCTACATATACTCTCAATGGATTGTGATTCAACTAAAAATTTCCTAAATCCATTGCAAATTGCTCGGTATCAACTATATTTTGTAAAATTAATGTCTCTCCATCCAACCATTTATTAACAGACCAATGATATGGGTAATCCTCGCTTGGCTCTCCGATGGCTATTGGTTCAGATATTGGTGTAGAAAGATGCTTGGATAAAATGGGTAATCATTTCTGCTCTTTTTTAACTTATGGTGTAAAGGCAAAATTACTTGGTAACCTGATGCTCATACTTTTGCCTAAGTGAAATGTTCTATTATCATTTCAGCTCTGTTTAACCGCTTTGATTTCCAAATTTGCCCATTTTGGAAATTGACTATTAATAAACTTTGAAATTAAATTCACGTCAATTTTTATTATTTATTTTCCCCCTTTCATTTAATAACAAATTTGTAGTTAAAAAAAATTTACAAACTATATCCCTTATTTTCTCGGCCATAAATAAGGTGGCACATATTGGATCATAGTATTGCATATCGTTGACCAATGTTCTTCATTAAGACTATTCACTGTTTGCTCAGGCACAACATTAATTTCGGCCCTAACTTTTTTCGCTTGTGGTGCAGTAAAAATACTTCTTAAGAAATTATTAACTGGCACGGTAGGATATTTCAATCCGTATGCTAATAACGCTTGCAACGTTTTCACATTTTTATAAGAAACTAGTGGCTGCTTCTTTCTCACTATGGAAACCATTGCTGTGTCAACTCTTGGTGGTGGCGAATAATTATCTCTCGAAATTCCTTTTTCGATTCTTATGTCAAACCACATTCTCCAAGCCATCACATACCAATCTTTAACTGATTTGGATGTAAATCGTTTGGCTGCTCCTTTTTCCATAATAATAATCGCACGTTGAAGACTATTTTTCGGATTATTTAGAAGCATCTTCATAATATTTGTTGTAATGGCAAATGGAATATTAGAAACAACTACAAATGGCTCACGAGGTAAACGTACTTTCAATATATCTTTTTGAATCACTTTTGTATTTTGCATCCCCGATGATTCCAATTTATTTATAAATCTTGAATCATACTCAATTGCCCATACTTCTCTCGCTTGCTCATTCAAAACAGCTGTTAATGCTCCTTTACCTGCACCCAGCTCTAATACAAGATCTTTATTGGATATTTTGGCTCTCTTTACAATTTCATTTAATAATTTTTTATTGTGTATGAGATGTTGCCCACTAAAATTAGGTGGCTCTCCATTGCTGATGTTTCTATTTCTATGTTTACTGGTTTTTTTTGTCATTAAATAATCGTTCCCTTCACTTGTTAATAGGCGTTCATTAATTACCAAAAAAAAGACACAGACATAGCGTCTGTGCCTAAAAAGTAAACGGTAGGTACGAAATGATGATACCCACTATATTAACAATAATCAAAGAATGTTGAAACAAACCTTCTATATTATAAAAAGAAGGCAGACTAGGTCTGCCTCACTTCATAAAATATATATACTAATCCGATGAAGGGTATTAAAAATGGGCAGACCACTCCCGTTTACTCTGTATTTGGTAACAGAGCCTTTGAACATATTAAATTACTTGTTCAAAGCACGGAAACGTAGTCTAATTGAAGCTGGCATTTATATAACCCTCCTTATGTAGTAATTTCACTATATCGTAATGCACTAAAAAATGCAATCCTGGATTAATACCTATATAGTTGAAGACTCTATTATTTAGCTAGGCTAATTGATAAGTATCTTGTTGAACAAATCAAGAGTACCCTTATATTATTTTTCTTATAAATAGTTCCAGCGCCTTCACTCCAATCAATCTCCCATCCTTCTTTTTCCAACTCTTTCTGATATCTTTTAGGAATACCATCTTCTTCAGATGCCTTCGACCAACTATATGCTATAAAGTTTTTCTCTTCTTTGATTACTTTGGCACCCTTTGGAATAGGAAAATTACCAAATTCCTCCTCCTGCTCAAAAGAAATATGAGTTAGAATAAAGTAGCCAAATATTAAAGCTATAATGATTCCAAGCAATCTAAGTAATGAGTTCTTATCCAAATTTACACCTCCATTACAAGAAGAAACAACGACTGGTATTATAAAGAGTATATTGATTAGAGTAGGGAGAAAGACTCTAACTTTATGTAAGAAAGGAGACATACATCATGTGTACCACTCCTTCATTTATTAGTAACACCTCCCTTCCCTCATTTCCATGCTAAATATTAGCATGACCAATTTTTTTTGGAGTTCGAAGAAAAGAGTAGACTATACCTGTTCATAGTATTAACATTAGCTTGATAATACTAACTTTTTATCGGATATCACATAAATATAGTCAGCAACTTTATCAAGAAAGCTACGATCATGTGACACTAGGAGAATAGTCCCTTCATACGCTTTAATGAATCGTTCCAGCGCTTCAATACAAAATACATCAAGAAAGTTTGTCGGCTCATCCAAAATAAGAATATTGTATCTTCCTAAAAAAAGCTGACACAATACGAGACGTACTGCTTCTCCACCGCTTAAGTTACGAACATCCTTTTTAAAATCATTTCCTGTAAAACTCATGGAATGCAAGACAGAACGAATCTTACTCTCATCGTAATCACTTTTTTCTTTCATATATTCCAGTACCGTTTCTTCTTTGGTAAACTGATAATCCATTTGTTCATAAATACCAAAAACAGCCTTAGGTGAAATAGTTATCTCCTTCCTTAGTAGGATATAGCGAAGCAACGTAGTTTTACCTGAGCCATTTTTACCTATGATAGCAATGGTCTTGCCTAATGGAAATTGAAAGCTTGATGTATCGAGAAGGGTATTCTCCCCTACCTTTAGCGTTAACCGATCTGCCATGATCGGAAATTTATTGTGTAATTGAAGAGCACTGGACTGCTGAAATCGAATGCGTTTATCTTCTCTAGGTGCCTCTACCACTTCAAGTTGTTCCACTCTTTGTTCGATTGCTTTTGCTGCTCGTTGAACTGCTTTTTGACTTGTATCCTTGGACTTCGTCATGAACATTTTATTTGCCTTTGCTTTTGTTTCTTTTTTGGACATATGACCATTTGCCTGTGTAATTTTTTCTGCCTTCTTCATTTTTTCCTCAGCAGCTTTCGTAAGACGTGATTTCTCTTTAACATACTTTCCATGTAGATCCTGTTGCTGTTTTTTCTGAAGCTCTTTTTGAGCTGCATAATCAGAATAATTACCTGTATATTCGGTTACAATTCCATTCTCTACTTCCCATATCTTCGTCACAAGTTTATCTAATACGTACCTGTCATGACTCACAAGTATGAGAGCACCATAGTAATATGTTAATTCATCGATAAAAAATCGAATACCTTCGTTATCAAGATGGGTTGTTGGTTCATCGATTAAAAATCCTTCATGATAAGTTGAGAATAGTTGGGCTAATTTTAGCCTCGTCTGTTCGCCACCACTAAAATTTCCAATATCCGTTTCTGGGATTGCCAGTTTGCCTTTAAGCTCGTAATCTATTTCAGTTTCTTGAGGCCTTATTAGTTGATCAAAATAGGCAAAGTCTATAAATCGTTTCACTCGCCCTTTATCTGGCTTTAATTGGCCATCCATAAGTTTCAACAAGGTACTTTTACCTGTTCCGTTCTTACCAACAATACCAATTCGGTCAAACTGGTGGACAGAGAGTTGTGGGATAGTTAATACTAATCTACTTAAAAAAGTCACTTCAATATTTTCCATTTCTATACATACATTTTCCATTAGTATCTGTCCCCTTTCGTCTTCTTGTTTATTCCTATTAAAATATCTAGATCCACAGTAACAGCAGAAATACCTTGATTTATGATTCGATTCATATCTCTTTCGCTTATATTCCAAGCTAAGGGAGACATTTGTACTAAATGAATTAGTTCTGTTTGTGTTAACTTCTTGGTATACCTGAGATTAATCACATCTAGTAGATGGAAATGATGGTTAAACAGTGCGACTGTTTTATCATTTTTATAAGACTTTTTGTCTGTATTATCGAATAATGCTTCTCTTAATTCTTTTAGATAATGAGAACGAGGAACAATCTTAAGAACGATACCATCTGAAACTAAAATCCTTTGGAATTCCTTATAATTTGCAGGAGATAGGATATTTAAAATAACATGACACGATTGGTCAGCTAAAGGTGAGTTTGCTAAATCACCAACAAGCCATATGGATTCTTTATAATTACTTGCTGCCATTTTTATACCATCTTTTGAAATATCTAATCCAATTCCTGTAACGGCTAGATTTTCAGCATTATCTATTATTTTTTGTAAATGTGAACCCTCACCACAGCCCGCATCAAAAAGCATGATTTCACTCATTGAGTCTTCTAAATATTCATTAATAATTTCTAGTATTTTCTCGTGAAGGAGAGAAAATAAATCACTTTCCTTAATTACACTTTTTCTTGCTTTAAATAATTCTTTGTCATAATGGCTATTTACAGAACGAGTCAACAAGTTTATATAGCCCTGTTTCGCTAGATCAAACGTATGTTCATTTAAACAAACGAGACTCTTTAAATCCATAACCTCCATTGGCCTGTTACAAATTGAACAACGTAATACATGAACAAATTTACTAACCATTTCAGCACTTTTTACTTTATTGGTCATAGCTAATCTCCTTTTCAAATAAAAAAATCACAAGCATCTGCTTGTGACCTGAGAGTAAAGGGAAAGAACCCCATCCTTATTCTGTTAGAAGGTTTTTAAAAGAAGGCAGCAATATACCTACCTTCGAAAGACCTTAGAATTAATTTAGACAAAAATAAAGAAAGGCAGAAAAGCTGCCTTTCACTACATTACATATTCTCCACATATATACTTAGCTAATCCGGACCCACTTTAAAGGATAATTAAGTATGGTAACAAATTGCCTGAATATGGTGAAGAACTATTTCACATATATGAAATGAAGATTATTAAAAAAGGACAGACTAATCCCGTTTACTCTGCATACCCAAGCAGAGCCTTTGACCGTATTCAATTACTGGTTCAAAGTCGGGAATCGTAGTCTTCCTGCACACATCATTTTTTAATAATCCTCCTTAACATTTATAAATTCATTATTTATTATATATTGTCATTTCGCCATAGTCAAAGGGTAATAGCGTTTTATATGACAGTATAGTGAAATAGAATATAATTTATTATTCCTTATGTATTTAACTTTACTAACTATGAAGTTCGTAAACACTACAAAAGTATGTTACTAAATTTTTTTACCTATTTTTCGATAATAAATTCTCGAGATTATGAGAACTAATCCAATAACGAAAACAATAGCCAATAATATCATAGCAGCTGGCCAAAGTCCAAATGCATCTACTATCGTTGAACTATTATCCTCCAGTGATGGAACAATGAAGAATAACCATCCGATTCCAACAACAGGCACAAGCTGTGGGATTAGACGTAAATAAAACCTCCAAGGAGGATTTTGCTTCCGTTTATCCGACCAAATTTTACTACGCAGTATCCCTCTAATTCCTAATATCAAGTAAATCACTGTGATAACTCCAAGGGATAAATCGATTAGTTTAGATACTGGTGCTTTTAATTCAGGTTCTTGTCCCTCGGTTAATTGGATAATACCCGAACTAATCTCATAAGCATGCTCAAATGTAGGGGTAAAACTATTTAGCATGACTGCAACGGCATAGCCACTACTTGGTATGATGTCTTGTTGCGTTTGATACGTCGTTTCCACTCCGCTATGTGAAATGCGTGCTGGCTTTACATCAGGTGAACTTAGCTCCCAACCTAGCCCGTATTTATTGGTTACTGGCTGCGGCGAATAGGATTCTTTCAATAATTTTGTTGATAGTAATTGCTCTCCTGTTCTAGACTTCCCTTGGTTCGTTTGCATGGATAGCCATTTCCCCATATCTGATGCTGTTGAAATAATACTTCCAGCCCCCATATTCATCGCTTCAAGCTCTGTCCAGGGTACTGCAATTCCATATGCAGTCACATATCCCTTAGGTAGTCCTTGTACAAAGTCTCTAGAATTACCAGTAGTGAGTGAATCATTCATTCCTAATGGTGAGAATACCTTTTGTTCTAAGTATTGAGAGAATTCTATTCCACTTACTTCCTCAACCAAAAGTGCTAAGACCCAATAATTCCCATTACTATAATAATATTTCTCTCCTGGGTTTGCGTGTAACTGCCAATCATTCAAACGTTCCACACCCTCCTTTAAGTTACTTGCTGGTGGAACAATAACTGGGTTTGGAAGTCCTGATGTGTGGCTTAATAGTTGACGTATTGTAACCTTATTCCATCTTGAATCGTCGATTTTTACCTCAGGCAAATAATTAATTACTGGTTCATCCAGTTGGATTTTTCCTTCATCAACAAGTTGTAAAACAGCAAATGCAGTAAATGATTTAGATGCGGAACCGATTCTCATTAACGACTTTTCTGTAATTGGTTTTCCTTCAGAATCGTGACCATATCCTTTCTCATATACTAATTTACCGTCCTTTACAACTACAATGGATGCGCCAGGTAGTCCATTGCGTTCGAGATAATTATTAATAAATACATCAATATTCTTCCGTATTAAGAGGACTAGCAGCATGAGCTGATAGAGGAAGATTCCACATTTGCAAAAAAATAATTGTTATAAGAAGAATAATACTTCGCTGTTTTTTACGCATACCCTATACTCCATTCTTTATTCAATATTTTTAGTTCCACCTATTTACATTCACACATAATTGGTAATTCCCAATTTTTTAGATGACTCGAATTCTTTCCATTAATTTACTTCCTTTAGAGAGAATTCAATGACTAGACAACTTGTTCAAATCGCTGCCTTCTCATTGCCTGACAAAGAAGCTGACTGGAGGGTTTGATAATAAAAGAATGGTCCATATTTCATTTTGAGTATTATTTCAAGTATGAAACACTGTTACAACGCATTAATTAATTATCCATATTATAACAAATGATATTGCTGAATTATTCGGAATATAAAAAAGGCTATCGAGATTTTCTCGACAGCCTAAGAAGCCAGTTATGGCTTAGAGTTACTTTCAATATACCGCATCATTACATTATAACGCAAGTACGCTTGCATCATTCTATTTCAAGTAAATACTCCAAATCCCACTAATGTGTTTAAAAATATCTCGTATTTCAATTTATTTATAATCAATTTTATTTAGCTGTAATTAGTTCGTTCCAAATCTTTTAGCTGCTCTAATACGTGCACGCTCAGCTTCTACCTCTCGATTACGAGGTTCTGCACTAGTCTCTAATGTATTCAATAAATTCCTAGTAACATTAGCTATTTCATTAATTGCCTGATTAAATGCTTCTTCGTTAATTTTTGAGGGTTTGTTAAAACCTGTAATCTTTCTTATATATTGAAGAGATGCCGCATGTACCTCCTCATTGGTAGCTGGTGGATCGAAATTATATAACGTTCTAATATTTCTACACATAAGATACTCCTTTTTAATTAATTTTGTTCTTAAGAACTTATATTTTTATACATCTCGATAACCCATTTTTATAGATTAAGGATACCCCATTTAAGTAGTTGCAAGTTCGCTCTTAACTGCACCTTCCCTCACAGCATCCATAAGTATTTTTCCACAAAGTGCTTTGGCCATTCCCTTACCTCTATGGGTATTTGAAGTAAATTCATCACTCAAAAAACATACCTTTTTATCTAATATTAAATTGCGTCCATATGATACAGGCTGCCCATTTTCCTCACCAACGTAAAAAAATAGGTTTGGATTATCTAATTTATTAAAATAAATATAATAAGATTTAAATAAGTTTTTCCATAATATATTCATCATATGGGAGGTTATTAAGTATCCGCTCTCCAACGATTCTATATCCCTTCCCCTCATACATTTTCGGTAAGTATGGGTGAGTTTGGGTGACGGTTAGCCTTATCTTAGTTTCATCTTTCTTAGATAGCATCGATTCTGTATACTCCATTAATTTCGTAGCAAGCCCTTTCCCTTTATGTGTTGATTTTACAGCTAATCTACTTAATACATAACACTGCCAATCTTTACTATATTTTAGCCTCACAGTTGCTACTATGTTATTTGTAGTGTTTTCTTTTACTTTCAATATAATAGTATTCTGTAGCCAGTCCTGTACTTCATCAATCTTTACCTTAGAAGCGCTCGCAGGAAGCCCTAATTTTTCATTTTCAGAGTATGCATCATGATATATTTCTACTAATGACTCTGCATCAATATTTTCTGCCTTCTCTATAACTATTGTCAAAGACCTCTCCCCTTTATCTACTATTTCGAAAAAATTATCATTTACTTTAACCCTTGTTCTACAATTGTGCCCTTACTTAGATAACTTATTTTAACTTTAACATTAATTCCCACCTGGTTCACGCGAATATACCCTTCCACGAAGTATTATTAATACTAAAAATTTGGGAAGTGAGTAATTAGTTGTCGTAAAGGGTAAGGAGGCAGTAAGTACATTGATGGGATTTATACACAAATATCATAAAACTCTCATCCTTATCTGTTTACACAATGCAGCTGTTAAATCACGGTGCTCCACTAGAAGCCGTTCAGATCACTACAAAGTGAAACTCCAATAATTTATGCACAAGCAAGTGGTAGTCTATGGTCTATGACAAGAGTTTTTTTAAGTTTTTAAAATATTAAGGAGCAGCGCCAATTATACCAGCGTTTCTCTTATAAGGTATTGCGACCTTTAGTGGGACAAATAAGCTGTCTCCATTGACACAGCATCGGTTCATCTTCTATATATCTTTTTACCTCCGCATAAAACCACCTTCGGAATGAATAATTTGCCCAGTTATCCACTCAGCTTCTTCACTTGCCAGAAAAGCAATAATCCGCGCAACGTCATTTGGAGTTCCAATACGCCCCATTGGAAATTTTGGTAGAAGAAACTCTCTTATTTCATCTGTCATCCATGTTGAGTCTGTTGGACCCGGATTTACTGCATTAACTGTTATTCCCAACGGAGCAAGTTCTTGTGATAACGACCTAGTAAAAGCAGAAATAGCCCCTTTAGTAGCTACATAGGCTAACTCTCCAGGCATAGGAGCTAAATCCTGTCCAGAAGTCATATTTATTATTCGACCTGAGCTTAGAGAAGTTTGTTCAAAACGACGTGCAAACTCTACACATAGTAGAAAATTTGACCTCATATTAACTGCATAATGCTCATCAAGTGTTCTTGCATCTAATTTCAAATAACCATCGCTTGTTGAATAGGCAGCATTATTAATCAAAATGGATGGGAAATCAAGTTCATCGGTAATGGTATCAAGTATTGTTAATGCAGCATTAGCATCTGATAAATTAATATTCATTTCCTTACAATTAACCCCTAGTTCTACAATTTCTTGTTGGAAATCCTTTACCCAACCAGCATCAGAATTCCAGTGAGTAAAAAAAATATTAATTGCTTGAGAGGCTAATTTGCGACAAATAGCGGAACCTATATCTCTTTCACTGCTTGCTCCTGTAATTAGTGCTGTTTTATTTTGAAAATGACTCATATTATTTCCCCCATTTTTAGGGACTATATGGTAAATGAGATGTATTTTCTCATATAAACAAAAGCAAATCCCAATAAATGCATCTGCCAAGTCGATAGATATTTAGACTTCATACCACACATCCCATGAGTGTTTACAATTTAAATAAATAGACACACCGTAACTGTAACGGTATATTAAGTTATCTATTTGTTTGTAATAACTGTCTTAAAATCTTCAATTATATTCCGATGTTTCACAGGTACTAGATGCCCCCACTCGTTGTACAGCTGCTCCTTTGAAAGTACCTTCCAAGGATTAAACATCGTTTGTCCATCCTTATTAAAATATTATTCTTCATCAATATGATATGCTGCATGTTGAGTAACACCTCTTTCATCTTTCCAAATTACAATATCCCTGGTTGAGTTTCTTCACCCAAGTACTCTTTATAGTTATACTGAACTAACTTTTCAATAAATGTTTGCTGATGAATCCATTCATAGATAATCCAGTTTTGTTGCCCTTTTGAAATTGCAAACAAAACTGCTGCATTGTACGAATATTTAAATAAATACACAACATCTTAGATTATGATAACATATTAATAACTGATTAAAGTTAATATTTGGTAATACCATTAAACTTCTATTTCAGTTAGAATGTGATTAGGTAAATAAAAGCCCTTGCGATTTAATAAATAAATTCGCAAGGGCTATAAGGTTTCTTTATGAAATCTTTCGTTAGGTCTATACTCGAACAATATTTAATTGATGTATCTATGGAACATGAATGGTGTTTTCTATTTCAAATATCCAGAATTATACAATCGCATGATAGAAGATTGTTCTTCTTTCTATTCAACACACTTGAAAACTTGTCATAGTTTCCAATTAAAAAAATCAGGGAATGATCCCTGATTTTTTATTCTTCTACGATATTTAGCACGGTTACTTTTTCGTGTGTCATTGACTCTAGACTTTTACGAATACCTTGTGCTCCCATACCCGATCCTTTTACACCGATGAATGGGAAATGGTCTGGTCCACGCTCTGTACGACCATTGATTTGAACAGATCCTGCTTCAATACGTTTGGCGATGGCAAATGCTCGATTGATATCTTTAGTAAAGATACTTGCTTGTAAGCCAAATTCTGATTCATTTGCGATGCGGATCGCTTCTTCATCAGAAGTAACTCGTATAATTGGAAGAATTGGGCCAAATGGTTCTTCCCAGGCAACCTGCATTTCACCAGTTACATGATCAAGAAGTGTTGGATAGATTAAGTTACCCTCTCTGCGATTACCTGTTACTACTGTTGCCCCTTTTTCTATAGCATCATCTAGTAAACCTTGGACAAAATCCGCTGATTTATTATTAATTAATGGGACAATAACACTATTTTCTTCAGGTGAGCCCACAGATAACGTTTCAATTTGTTCTTTTAACAAGGAAACAAGCTCATCAGCTACACTTTCATGAACTAATACACGTTTAATTGCTGTGCAACGCTGACCAGAGTAGGAAAAAGCTCCACTAATAATATGCTTTGCAGCTTCCTGCAAATCGGCATCATCCCTTACAATACCGGGGTCTTTTCCGCCAAGTTCAAGAACTAAAGGAACCATAGTAGCTTTTTTCGCAAGATGTACACCGGTTTTGGTACCCCCTGTAAAAGAAATCATGTTTATCCCTTTATGTTCCACTAAATAATCTCCAATTACAGATCCACGTCCAGTAACTAGTCCTAATAAACCTTTTGGTAGTCCAGCTTTATCTAGTGCTTCTATCATCTTGATCCCGCTTATTGCTCCCTGTGTAGCTGGTTTAAAGACAACAGCGTTACCTGCCATTAATGCAGGTGCTAGTTTAGCAGCTGATAAGTTTACAGGATAATTAAACGGAGAAATTGCTAGAACAACACCACGGGGCACACGGTTAATTATCGCAATTTTTGACTTAGAGCCACCTGGAAAACTGTCACCCATCATACTTTCCCCATGCATATGAAGTGCTTCCTCAACTGTGTAACGGATGAAATCAGCTGTACGTACTACCTCTTTCTTTGCGTCGTTCGCACCTTTACCTACTTCTTTCATAATAGTATCTGCAATTTCATCTTGCATATTGATTAGCTCATTTGCCCACTTATATAAGTACTTCGCACGGTCTTGTAGTGAAACCTCTGCCCATTTTTTTTGAGCAGCATGAGCTGAACGAATTACTTCGTCTACCTCGTCTTGCGATATCGATTGAATTTTACCTAAGGTTTCTGTAAGATACGGGGACTCTATATCAATAGTCTGTCCAGAACTACTTTCTCTCCACTCGCCATTTATATAAAATTTATATGTTGTTAGTTTCGTCTTTGATGTCATAATTATCTCCTATCTTTATTTAATGTATCTAAATTGTGCATAAGGAAAAGACAGTTTGAAAGGAATGTCTATTATTATATATAGAGTACCGTGTTTATACTAAATAATATGCTCACATTCAACTATATTATATGAACAAATTTTGAAGTTAAGAAAGGCTGCATAGCTCTACACCATATGCAGCCCCCGATAGATTAATTCTTGTCTACTAGTTTCAGGAATGGTTTTTTAATTGTATGTTGAAGCATCTTCGATCAACACCCCTGGTAGTTCACAGAAAATATAGTAACCTTAGTTGAAGCTTTTATATAGATTACCCATTTCTATTGCTCCAACAGCTGCTTCGTAGCCTTTATTTCCTGCTTTTGTACCTGCACGTTCTATAGCTTGTTCGATTGACTCTGTTGTCAGTACACCAAACATAATGGGGACTCCACTTTGTATAGCTATATTTGCTATCCCTTTCGCTACCTCGCTGTTAACATATTCAAAATGTGGCGTGGCACCTCTTATCACTGTTCCTAACGTTATAATCGCGTCAAAACTACCGTTGTCAGCTAATTTCTTTGCTGCAAGTGGGATTTCAAAGGCACCTGGTACCCATACAATTGTCACATCATCCTCATGAACACCATGTCTCTTTAGTGCATCTTTTGCTCCAACCAATAATTTGCTCGTAATAAACTCATTGAATCGTGAAACCACAATTCCTATTTTTAGACCTGTACCTACTAAGTTTCCTTCAAATACATTTTCCATCATACTATTTCACTCCATTAGAAAATTATTTAACGTCCTAATTGTTCTATTAAACCTAACAACTCTTATCAATCCCCTTATTCGGTAGGAGATTGATATTAGTCCTGCTTGAGTCGATACTCAATCAAGGCTTTGATTGTAATCATTTTTAAATCAAACTTATTTGCAACTTCTTTTAAATCTTCAACTCGTGCCATTGTTCCATCATCATTCATGATCTCACAAATTACACCTACTGGATGTGAATGAGCTAATTTAGCTAAATCAATTGCAGCTTCTGTATGACCAGCACGTTCTAATACTCCACCTGCCTTAGACACAATAGGGAAAATATGTCCAGGCCGTCTAAAATCACTAGGAAGCGTTTTTTCATCAAGTAATTTTTGTACTGTTAAAGCTCTTTCGAATGCACTTATTCCTGTTGTGGAATCAATATGATCAATGCTAACCGTAAAGGCTGTTTCATGACTTTCTGTGTTAACTTCTACCATTGGCTCAAGTTCAAATCTGTCTGCAATCGACTCAGAAATCGGAACACATATGAGTCCTCTCCCCTCTTTTGCCATAAAGTTAATCATCTCTGGTGTCGCAAACTCACCCAGTCCTATAAAATCGCCTTCGTTTTCACGGTCTTCATCATCACAAACAATAATAACCTTTCCTGCCGTTAAATCTTCTAATGCATCCTCTATTTTATGGAACATAAATCTATTACTCCTTCCTAGTTTTAAACAGAAGAATCTCTCATTTACATGAACCCGGTATCTTTGAGAAAATCAACGGAAACACTATTTTTATGATTGCGTGGTTCTTTCTTTTCAAAAAAGGAATGTACATACTTACCGATCATATCGAATTCAATATTAACCTTGTCCCCAACCTTTTTCATACCAAGGATACTTTCCTTAGCGGTATGAGGAATGATGGATACGGTTAACTCATTACTGGATGTCCTAAATATAGTTAAGGAAGTACCATCTAGTGCTATAGAGCCTTTATACAAGGATAGATGGTTGTATTGATTGGGATATCGAATATCAATATATATTGCATTTTCTCTTGGTTTTCTCTTTACAATTTCTCCTACTGTATCAATATGCCCCGTAACAAAGTGACCTCCAAAACGTCCATTGGAGCTAATGGCCCGTTCTAGATTTACTAGTGAACCTAGCTTTAGGATAGATAGAGAAGTGCTTTGAAACGTTTCTGGCATCACATCCAAAAGAAATGAATCTTGGTTAAATTCTGTTACAGTCAAGCAAACACCATTCACGGAGATACTATCTCCAAGCTGTATCCCTTCTAAGACCTTCTTTGCCTTTATATTTATGACGAGTGTGTTTCCTTGGGGGATTATCCTTTGAACGGTTCCTAATTCTTCAATAATTCCGGTAAACATTTTTCGCTTCCCTCCCGTATTAGTACTTTTGCAGTAGTATTGATATCTCGAGCTAGCTGTTTAGTTCTTAATAGGTGTAGTTGTTCTCCTAAATTTACTGGCTTCGGATCAGCTGCTCTGTCAAAGTGAAAAATATCTCTTCCACTAATAACTTTTGGAGCATACGAAACTAGTTGGTGAAAATCATTTTCATTGATGAAATAAACCATCACTCACTGATCCAGCCTCTACAATAAAGGTATAAATTTTCTAATTTTAACTTCCTGGAGTATAGATATAACACTTTCTTGAAAAATAGTTGCACCAATCCTTTCAAATTATTTCCTCCTTTTGAAAAATTATTGTGCTCGTAACGCGATCTTGAGCTACATTTACAGACATTGGAAATTCTTATTTCCGAGTCCAAACTAATTCGAATCGGATTTTTTCCACCTTGGGGTCTTCGGTGGTTAAACGAAGGGGTTCTTGAAAGATAGTGTTATTTCCTACTAGTACTACTAGTAATCCATCTTGTTTATGACCAAGATGATAAAGAGTTTTTTATGTCTAATGAGAGGTACTCCATTTATTATCTTCTAGCTATTGCTATAGTTTTCGATTCATGAAATACTTTCTTTAAATATTAAATGGATTGCTTATTTAGATATAGTGAATAAACAATCTTATTGAATTACAAAGCTTCTCGTATACTCAACCTCAAAATGGCCATAAGCATCTCAATATCGTTGCCTGAAGCAAGAAAATTCCCTCTAAAACCGCTATGAATAACAGCTAAAGAATCTCCAAACAAACAAATCTCCCTTACCTATATTGGTAAGGGAGAAAAAAGAGCATAACTAACAAACGTCAAAAAACAGTATTATTGACAAATTGTTCTTCCTTCTCCCATCCAGACTTTAACTGTCGGCTTTGGAATTTCACCAAATCCACCGTTTTCATATTAACTATGAATCCGGGTCACGGACTTAGAGGCATGCCTCATCACCGCCGGTTGGGAATTGCACCCGACCCCGAAGGAAATCCTATTGAATTAAAGAAATAATAACAAAATCGAATTAGATATACAAGGATTAAGCTGTGTTTCAAATAAAATATAGACATCTCCCTTCCATTATTAGTTGCGTAAAATAATGGAAGGGAGATGTCTTTTTTACTTCTTCGATTTAATTAAATACTTAGTATTATAAATCTATTCACCACTCTAATGCCTATGGTCATGCTCATGATTATGACACATTAATGAATCCTCATGCGGATGGTCATTATTTTCCATTTGAATGGTCACATGGCCTATTCCTTTGTGCTCTAATTCATGCTCTATTTTTCGTAATATTGTTTGTGTTTCATAAACAGATAAATTCTCATCCACTACCGCATGGCATGAAAGTGCATTTTGTCCACTGGTAATACTCCAAACATGTAAGTCATGAATACTTAATACACCTGGTACATTTTCCATCGTCCTAATAATAGAATCCAATTCTATATTTCTTGGGGTACCCTCCATTAAAATGTGAACAGCATCTTTAGTAACGCGCCATCCACTTATTAATACAAGAATTGCTACAAGAACACTCGCTAGCGGATCTGCCCAAGCCCATCCAAAAAATATGATTAACAATGCTGCAACTATTGCTCCAACTGAGCCAAGTAAGTCGCCTAGTACATGAAGAAATGCAGCACGCAAGTTCAAATTCTCTTCTGTATCTCCGTTTCTCATTAGAATCCATGCTACAAATACATTTACTAATAAACCGATAATAGCAATTATTAGCATTCCAGTTGAGGCAACTTCAGGAGGCTCTGTAAAGCGGTGATACGCCTCGTAGAAAATATAGATTGATATTAATACGAGTGTTACACCATTAAATACTGCAGCCAATATTTCAAAACGTTTATATCCATATGTTTTACTATAGTTAGCCACTTTTTCTCCAAGTGTAAAGGCTAATAAACCAACCCCAAGTGCAATAGAGTCACTTAACATATGTCCTGCATCAGATATTAACGCAAGACTATTCGTAATGAATCCGCCTATTGCCTCGATTATCATATATGCAGTAATGATAATAAAACTTAGCAACAGTGCTTTTTTATTTGCTCCATGTGTATGGTTATGTCCATGATCGTGTCCCATTATATAACCTCCAATAGTTAAAATGATAAAATTAATATATGAACATATAACAATATATAAAACAAAGATTATTATTACATGAACCTATTCTATTCATTTTCAGCAAAACTAATTATGACAAGCGTGTTCTATTGTTTGTCTTAGTACATTCATAACATGTTCATCATCGTGTGAATAATATAAAGTTGTGCCCTCTCTACGATATTTCACCAACCGTAAATTTTTCAGAAATCGTAACTGATGAGATACAGTTGATTGTTGTAAGTGTAAAGTTTCTGCAATTGCATTGACAGAATATTCATTATGAAACAGTAGGTTAAGAATTCGAATTCTTGTAGGATCACCTAGTGCTTTAAATGTTTGTGAAACAACAAATAATGTTTCTTCGTCTAAGTCTTTATTATTTACTCCGAAATTCTCTAAGTTCTTTTCCATATATTTTCGCTCCCTTCTTTTCAAATCCAAAATATAAATTGGTCTTTAATAAGAACAATAATAATAAGCATATCGTTTTATTAATATGTATATATTAGTATATGTTCATATTTTATTATGTTTCTTATAATTTGTCAAACAACCTTTTAAATAATCCGTATATTCAGCTGGATTTAATAATATAAAAATTAAAGACAATCTATTTTTAGGAGCGATATTATGGCTACTACATGGTTTATTGGTGCATTCGCTTCTGCTATTGGCATTGGTGCTGGTGGTGGGCTAGCTTGGATGTTAAAAGGTGTCGAACGCGGATTTGGCTTTATTTATTCATTGTGTACTGGACTCATATTAGGGATCTTGTTGCTTGAAATGATTCCAGAAAGCATTGAACTCGGGGGATGGGTTAACCTTGCTATTGGAATTACGATAGGCATAATACTTTTACAATACATTCATCAATTCATGGATAAAATTATTATTATTACGGATAGTCACCAAAAGGATATTTTTGTTCGTTCCGGTGTACTTTTAACTTTAAGCATTGCCTTTCACAATTTTCCTGTAGGTGTAGCGCTTGGTTCAACAATGGGTACAGATTTTGGTAGTCTAATGCTTACAACGCTTATTTTACATAACATACCAGAAGGAATAATTGTTTTTACTCCATTATTTCTTGCAGGATTTGGTATTATTACTTTTGCTTTAGTTATACTTATTATTTCGTTCCCGATTGCTTTAGGTTCATTCCTAGGACAATTTATTGATGGAAGTATATCTACATTACTTGCTTCTATGATAAACTTGGCCATTTCAATCATTTTTATGGTCGCAATAAAGGAGATTTTCAGAGAAGCAATCAGAAATTCAACAATATTATACTCCTCCATTGTGGGTTTTTTGGGATTTGTGATTATTTATGTATACTTGAAATTGTCAATCTAGTCGTACTATGAATGTTTTCAACGCGTACTTCCTCCAAGATATTACAGATATAAAAAGATTTGTAAATAAAAAGTCTCCCCACTTCGTAGTAATACCAATGGATAATATACAATCTCTAAATATTGATTATCGTAAAGCTTCTATCTCTGGTTTCGTAAACATCTATTAACTTTTAATATAGATGAACATGAACAGTTTTAATTATAATTTGCTCTTCTACTTACCTAATGAATCTAATATGAGTTTGTAGCTGGAGTATTCTCTTCCTTTTTCGTCCAAACCGTTTTCTGTTTTTCTAAAGCCTAAACTTTCAAACATTTTTCTCGATGCAACATATAAGAATATATCTTATGTACATTAATTTGCTTCCTGTTTAGTTCTTTTGCTCTTTTTATTAGAAGGTTAATTACAAGTTTACCTACACCTTTCCCTCTAAATTCTTTGTGACCGATTACGACTGGAATCATTTCATTAGATAATGTCGCATACCTATTGGAATCCATTGATCACTTATTCTTATTTCGATTATATAGACTTCACCATTTTTTGTTAGGTAATTATACATTCTTTCAATAGTTGTTATGTCGTAGGGTAAGGTACCTTCTCCTTCAGAATAGTATAGTACTTCTTTGTCCTGGTACCATGGCAGAGCAATGGATAAATCCTCTGTCAACTGTATTGGTCGTAACTGCAACTAAAACGAAATCCGTATGGTATTATTTCAATAAAACTGTTTCTGATTATAACATATTCCATAAAACGACTATATTTAGATATAACATGCTATATTGCTTATGAGCAACCCTACTTAATTGTGCACCAAAAGTCGGATAGATACATTCATTTCCTGCTATTCTTTTGGTAAGGAGGTCATACAATGGATTTGCTTAAAAACATGAATGGCGCATTAGAGTTTATCGAAGAAAATCTTACGAATGAAATTGACTTTAAAGAGATATCAAGGCGAGCTTTCTGCTCCGAATATCATTTTAAAAGGATGTTTTCCTTCCTTGCTGGTATTTCATTATCGGAATACATCCGTCGCAGACGGCTTACGCTTGCAGCATTTGATCTGAAGGATACCAGTGTAAGGGTCATTGACATTGCAATTAAATACGGTTACAGCTCACCTGACTCTTTTGCACGAGCTTTTCAAAACCTGCATGGGATATTGCCATCCGAAGCAAGAGATCATGGTCATTCTCTGAAAGCATACCCACCAATGACTTTCCAATTATCAATTAAAGGAGGAAGTGAAATGAATTATCGAATTGAAGAAAAAGAGGCATTTCGCATTGTCGGTATGAAGAAAAGAGTCCCTATCATTTTCAATGGAGTTAATCCGGAAATTGCTGCTATGTGGAAAGAATTAGATGGAGAAATGATAAATAAGCTAAAGGAGCTATCTAATGTTGAGCCTAAGGGACTTCTTAGTGCATCCACGAATTTTTCAGAAGGCAGAATGGAGGAAAATGGGGAGCTTGATCATTATATAGGTGTAGCAACAACTAAAGCGTGTCCTAATAACCTAGCACTCCTTGAAGTCCCTGCTTCATCATGGGCTGTATTTGAAGCGATCGGTCCATTTCCAGATACGCTTCAAGACGTATGGGGGCGGATTTATTCTGAATGGTTTCCATCCTCAAATTATGAGCAAATAGAAGGTCCAGAAATCCTGTGGAATGAGAATAAAGATATTACCTCCCCAACGTTCAAGAGTGAAATATGGATACCGATTTTAAAAAAGTAATGATAATAGATTCAAAAAACAATTCAATTTCAAAAATTGACCAGAATGTTTATGGATCCATTAAAAAGCCTAGTTTGATTTATTGAGAAACTAGGCTTTTTTACTTTCCATTAGCATATTTTGTTTAGGCAGCTTATTCATTTTTAATGCTTTCCATTTCTTTCGTCCAATTGTCTACTCGCTCTTTGATCTCGTTAACTACTTGATCTATTTCTTCTATTTTTTTAGATTGTAAATCATTATTTATATCCATACTAGCAGAATACCTCTCCAACATCCGATCCTTGATAGTAGAACCTAACTCGGAGGTTACGAAATCCTCCTGATAGAGAATATTAATGGCAGTTTGAATACGGTCGTGTTCCTTTTGGATGAGATTTCTTATTTTCCAATACTCTTCCCCGTATCGATCCCTCTCAGCAATGACTTCCCACGGACCGGGAGCCTTCATATGTGCCCACACAAGATCTGCCATCGTAGGTAACCACTCATATTCAATCGTCTTCTGAATTTCATCAGCATTATTCGCTGAATAATATTTACCATTACCTGCTTCAGATACTGCAACTAACTGTTCTTCTGCTTTTTTGTCGACATTAAATCCAATGATATTAACGGTGCGTTCTTTGTTTTCGTTCGCAAACTTTTCAGCTTCTTTGACGGGATCACCATCACAGGTTTCAATACCATCACTAACAATATAAACTGTAATCGGTCCATCCATTTTACTACTCATTTTAGTTGCTTTATTAATAGCACCTGCTAGAGGTGTCCAACCTTTACTTTCAAATGTTGTTAATGACTTCTCAAATTCTTCAGCATCATAGCTGCCCATAGGATAAACCTCTTCAATTCCTTCACAGGAAAGCTTTTTATCTGTGTTCGATTCAGAACCTTTATGTCCATAAACAACTAATGATACGTCACTTTCTTGTCCAATAACATCAGCAAAACGTTTTACAGCATCTTTTGCGATGTCCATTTTGACCTCACCATTCACACTAAGGAGCATACTTGAGCTTGCATCTAGTAGAATGATTGCTTTTCCTATTTCTCCCTTGCTCTCTCCTTTGGTCACTTTTTTTGGATTTGGAAGATAAGGGTCTTTAAAGGAAGGCTTGAATGCTTCAGCTTTTTCAATTGCTTCCTTATAATTAGGACTACCTAACAATTTTATTACTTCGATAACGATTTCATTTGCATCATCTGTATTACTAGTAATTTTTTTTATTTGTGCCTGTAAATCAGAATCAATACGTGACATGAATTCATTTGTATCTGTTTCTAATTCCTTTTGCAGGGAAAGCTCCCCAACTAAAGTACCGCCTGGTTGATTCTTCAAATCTTCCAAAGTATTAGGTATCGCCTGGAACGAAGATTCTTCTGAATCAGTTCCTTTTTCTTGTTTAAGAGTATCCTTATCGATATCCTCTTTTTGTGTGACTTTAGGTTTTTCATCTTCTTTTTTAGTAGAATCCTTGCTACATGCTACTGTTAGGAATAAGAGACTAATACATAGTACTGTAAATAACTTGCGCAATGAATGACACTCCTTTTTTACCAGTTCTATTTATAGCTTGGCGTGAGGACTTGTATTCGTCAATATATCAAAGATACTATTTGTTTTATCGTATATAGGTCTTATGAACTAAATATTGTTACAATTATAACCACTTAGATGAATGAGAACAAAAAATAATCCCATCTAAGAACAATACCAGTAGATGGGATGTAGAATTAGTCTTTTGTTTTCCGATTTTTAGCCTCTAAGAGTCGTTTCATGCGTTCATGTTTGTCTGAGGAAGCTTTACTTGTCTTTGGAGGGCTATTAGATTGATTTGGTTTATTCTCTTTACTATCTTTCTTTGGAATATTTCTAGTATCTTCAATAGATTTCAGCGTATCTGACTTCTCGCGTTTCTTTACAGTAGCCTTTCGCAAATGCTCGAATGTTCGCCCACTCTTCCCTTGTTTATTTTCAATAGATTTTACTGGTTTAGCTCGAGAGTTGATTAGTCTGCCGAGAAGATGTTGTATTCCGAACCTACGAATAGCAATTTCTATAAAGAATAACAAAAAGGCTATAAGTAACAATGGCATATATATAGGCTGCTTCCCACTAGTTTTACGATCTACGTCGCGAAAGGCGTCCCCTGGGTTGTTTAATACTGTTCCATTGCTCAGTTCAGCTATTTCATGAAGTAGCTGCTGATTTTCGCTTACAAGTGCGAACTCTTTTGAATAAGGGACAACTACGCTCGTTTGATAGGTACTGGTCACTTGACCGTTCTCTAATTTAGATAAATTAATAAAATAAACTCCAGTATCAGCGTTAAAAGTAATCTCATGTTCTCCTGGTGCAGTTGGACGAATTTCCGACTGTAGCTCATTTCCTTTTTCATCAACCACGCTTACATGAAGTGGTAGAAGTTCTATTTCATCAGAGGTTACCTTTAACGTAACTTCCCTACCATTAATTTGTTCCTCAATGGCGTACAATTGTTGTTGATATGAAGGCAAGGTCCACGATAATACTTCATTCCATAGAATCGGCCAGTTTTCCCATGCTGGCCAATTTCCTGCCCATTCTCCTCTGACATCCGTAGTCCATGCTATTGTGTTGCCTAAACCATATTGCCATCGGATAAGGATTGGATCACCCTTTTCACTTTCTAGGATCTTTTCCGCTCTTGGTTTTGGCTCTGTTGCGATATAGGCATTCATTTCTGGAACTCCCTCCTGGAATATAAAATCCCAGTTTGTACCAGCGAAGAAGCTTGGATAAAAAGGATTATCCTCGATGTAGGTTCTAGTAGTTAGTACTGTCTCTCGTGAAAGAATACTAGGAATCGTGGAGGCATCTTGTACATCATAAAATCGCCCAGTGCCTTCCTCTGCAAGCTGTTCTAACAATCCTCGGTCGGCATCACTTCCAATAGCAACCGTTGATAAGGTAACATTGTTCTCTATTCCCTCGTTAATAAGTTCGAAATAATCGTTATTCGTAGCAGATTGCCCATCGGTTAAGAGAATGATATGTTTCCGTTTTAGTTCAAGTGGTTCAAGCTGTTCATAAGCTAGTTGTAAAGCTGGGAAAATCTCCGTACCTCCCCCCTCTATGATTGATCGAATCTTCTCTGACGCTTTTTCTTTTTCACCGATTACATCTGTATCTATAATTTGCCAAGGTTGATCATCAAAGGCGATAAACCCAAATGTGTCTTTTTCTCTTAGTAGTTCAACAGAGCGAGCAGCAGCCTCCTTCGCTAAATCCAGCTTATAGCCTGCCATACTTCCAGAACGATCTAAAACAATCACCATCCCTAAGGAAGGTAACTCTTTTCTGCCTTTTAAATCCATTTCAACAGGAAGTAAATCTTCAATAGGTGTCTTAAAATAGCCACCTAAACCATAGCTCTGGTTTCCACCGGTCATCATGAACCCAATCCCAAAATCCTTTACAGCACTTTCGATAACCTCCATCTGTTCCCTTGTCACATCTGTTGCTGAAACATTACTAAATATAATCGCTTCAAAATCTAGTAACCCAGTAAGTGCTGTGGGAAGCAGGTGTGGTTTAATCGTCTCCACTTGTAAATTAGAGGATAGGAATACTTGTTCAAGATTTTTACCTTCACCCTCTTTGCCCTCAACTAAAAGAACAGTCGGTGTCCCCTTTACATTTGCGATGGCATAACCAACATTATTTTGTAAGATACTATCGTCTTCCGTGATAACATCTACTTGAAAGCTATGTGTTCCTGTGGAATCAATGAAGTAATCAAATGTATAAGCATTTTTCCCTTGTCTGACAGAAACTTGCTCATCAATAATAACTTCATTATTTTTTCTAATTCGTACCCGACTAGTTGCATCATGAGTGCTAGACAGTACTAATGACATCGTGACTTCTTCACCTAAATATAGATTATCCGGTACTTGAAAATCTTCTAATACGATATCTTGTTCTACGGACACAGAGAATGGGATGACATCAACTGATATTCCCTGTGAGCTTAATAGATTTACTTGTCGTTTCACATCTCCCATATTTTCGTTACCGTCACTTAGTAATACTATTCTCCCTTTAGAATTTGAAGGAAGGAGACTTGCAGCAAGTTGAAGCCCTTCTTCTAAATTCGTATAAGAGGTTTTTTCGAGTGCTTTAGGCGCTAGGATTCCTTTATCTCGTGATGATAACGTTTGTAAAACTTGTCCTTCCTCTGCAACTGATACAATCGCAAAACGATCGTCCTCATTCATGTGTTCAATTGCTTCTTCAATTGCCCCAAACATGATATCTTCTTGATTTCGTACGCTTTCAGAATGATCTACTACGAAAACTGTTGTAACACCTTTAACTGAAAACGTTATATTTGGCATACAAAGTGCAAAGATAACGAGAGTAAATACGATAACCCTTACGGTCAATATAGCTCGCTTTTCTAGTTTTGAAGTTAGTTTAACAGTTCTCCAATATAGAATTAATAGACAAATTACTGGAATATACAACAGGAGGGATAAGGGCTTGTCAATTTGAAATCCCACGACGATATACCTCCCATTCAAGTAGTAAAAGTAAGAAAGCAATAAAAACTAGCCACGGCCAAATTTCGTTAGGGTTTTTTTGGTCTTTTGAATTCGTATTATGTTTGGATTGAATGGAAAAACGTTCACTTGGCTTTATATATTTATCTTGTTGGTCAATAGATACTGCAAAGAGCTTTTCCGATATCGATTTCCCATTGTACTCTAGAACTCGATATAAACCTGGAAATCTAGGGGCTTGAAAGAAACTATTATTCATATCTAAGGAAGTAACTTTTTTCCCTTCTTCCGTAACAATCTTACTTTCTGTCCCAACTGCACTGTGAGAAAATTCAACAGGTTCCAGCGGTTTTACGTACCCAAGCGTCTCCTGATTTTCTGTTAAATAGTTCATAACATTATATAGAAAAATAGGAAAGCTTGCATGTAGTGGCCAATCCGTATCTGCAATGTCAAATCCAAGAAAAACAATTGGATTGCCTTGGTAGTTTCCTTTACTGATCAAGGGAATATCTCCACTTGTAAGGATGGTGTCAAACTCCTCATCTTGATAAGACGCACTTGATTGGATATAGACCTCATCCATATTAACAAATTGAAAGATTGGATCCTGTTTGACCACTTGAGGACGGATAGTTAATTCTTTCTTTTCGGCAACCTGAAAAGTTCCTCCAGTCAGTGGTGATAGAATGAATAATGGTCCATTAGGCCATTCCTTTTCTGGTAATTGTTCGACTATAAATATTCCGTTCTTCTCCATTCCTTCTTGATCGGATTTCATTTGTACGATATCATTGCTAAGGTAATTTAATACCTTCGTGATAAATGGATTTATATCCCCAATTAAATAAAACGATGGCTTTGACTCTGTAGCTAAAAATGCAATGGCAGTATTATCAGCTTCATAATTATCTACAGTTGTAATCATTGCTTTATAATACGGTTTAACAGGCAAATCCGGAAGAGAAAGTTGATGCAGCTTTCCTGGTTCGACTATGTCTTGAATTTCTTGGATAATCTTTCCTTCACTTTCTATCGTAATCCGAACAAGCTGTTCTTCTTCATCTTCATTATAAATAGTGAGTAGCCCATGAACGGTACCGTCTTTTTCTGCTACTCCAAAATTGTGTAATGAAATATTTTTTGTAGTTATCCCTACATTGTTGACGATCAAATCTCGAGATAAATTAAGATCGTTCACATCGGCCTTATTTACACGATCTGAAAAAACATGAATTTCCCCGGTAGTATCAGAAAGTAATTGATTTGCTACCTGTATAGCCTTCCGAACATCAGCGTGTTGATAGCTGGAAGTGACTTCACTTATCATTGATTCCATCTTTTGCTTTGACGTTTCATTAGCTAGCAATATTTTAGGTACGTCTTCAGCAAGAATAATGCTTAATCTCTGGTTATCTAAGTGATCAATGAGGTTTAATAATTCATTCTTTGCTAAATCAAGGCGAGTTAAGTCACCTTCCTCTGTTGTCATCGAAGCGGAGCTATCTAATACCACTACAATATGCTCCCCTGACAGTTCAAGATATGACCAAAACGGCCTAGTAATGGAAAGCATTAATAGGAATAATATGAGAAGCTGTAAATATAGCAGAATATGGTTTTGTAGCTTTTTCCACCATTTTGTAGCCTGCCATTCGCGCATTACCTGCTGCCATAAGAGAGTTGATGGAATTATTTGATTTTCATACTGTTTACGGAATAAGTAAAACAAGACAGTAATAACTAAAAATATACTAAGTAGGAAATATATTGGAGCTATAAATTGCATGGAATCACCTCACCTGGATCCACCCTTTTGCAATCAATTGACCACAAATGATGTCTTCTAAGGAATCATCTGTCTTACATTGGATAAAATGGATGCCCCGTTCATAGCATAACTTTTGAATTAACTCTGTGTGACTTGATAAGCGCTGTTGATAGCTGTTTTTTACCGCTGTACTCATGGTTACATGAATCGTTTCACTAGTCTCGCTATCAATTAATTGTAAATCCCCTTGGTAAACTGGTCGTATCTCCTCATGTGAAAGGATTTGAACAACATATAACTCTTGTTTGTAGGCTTGTAATTTCTTTAAGGCATTTTCTATTAAGTCGTACGGTTCCAATAAATCACTGATTAATATTGAAAAACTAGATTTCGGTTGTATCATTTTTTGTAGAGATTTAGAAAAGCTATTACTCGTATTGCTTGATTGTATCTTTTCGGCATATTGAACAAAGCGATTTGCGAATGCTCGTCCCTTTTTATATGTAAAAGGATGATTTGGTGCACCGATAGGGAATATGCCAACTCGATCATCCGCACAAAGTGACATATACCCCAGTGAAGCGGCAATTGCTTTAGCAAAAGCCCACTTATTCGGAAGAACAGCCATCGACTTCGTACAATCAAGATAGATGGACACAACTAACTCCTGTTCATCTAGGAAACGTTTAATGTAGTGCTTATTTGTTCGAGCAAAAACATTCCAATCAATTTGTCGCAGATCATCACCAGGCTGATATGGACGAAAATCAGAAAACTCTAGAGAAGTACCCAGCCTATTAGATCGTCGAGTCCCTTTATGATGTCCCCTTTTCATAGTTTTAGATTGCAAGCGGTACATTGGCAAGCGATACATTAATGTACTAGTTAGTAGCTCTTTCATCGTCAAGATTCTCCAATGGAAGCAAGTATATCTTCCATTATTTGGTCACTCGTGAAGCCATTAGCTTCCCCTTCGAAATTCATAAAAAGGCGATGACGAAGTACCGGTTTTGCTGCTTGCTTAATATCACCAGTTGATACATGATATCGTCCAGCACAAAGTGCACGAACCTTTGCAATCTTAATTAAGGCTTGTAACCCACGTGGCCCAGAGCCATAACGTACATATTTTTTGACTGATTCAGGTGCTTGTTGCTCATCTGGATGTGTTGCCATTATTAATGCTATCGCGTAATCAATCATTTCCTCTGATATGAGTATTTCTTTTCCTAGATTTTGAATTTCGATGATTCTATTTCTGTCGATTACTTTACGCACCTTTGTTACTTCCGTTCCTGTTGTAAGATGGACAATTTGCTTTAATTCTTCTTTTGAAGGATACTCGACGTATAGTTTCATCAGAAAACGGTCCATCTGTGCTTCGGGTAAAGGATAGGTTCCTTCTAAATCTAGTGGATTCTGAGTAGCCAGAACAAAAAAGGGTTCTGGTAGCTGCTTCGTTTCGCCCATTACAGATACGGTTTTTTCCCCCATTGCCTCCAATAGTGCGCTTTGAGTCTTCGGTGTTGCTCGGTTAATTTCATCCGCTAATATAATATTTGAGAATACCGGTCCTTTATGAAAAGTAAACGCTTGTCTTTTACCATCCTCAGTAGGTTCGATAAGCATTGTCCCCGTAATATCGGATGGCATTAAGTCAGGTGTAAATTGAATTCGAGAAAATTTTAAATCGATTACTTCTGATACTGTTCGCACAAGCATTGTTTTACCAAGACCAGGCAATCCTTCTAGCAAAGCATGCCCTCCCGAGAAAATTGCCCAAAGTACTTGATCAATTATAGCTTGTTGCCCGACGATAAATCTTGCAATCTCACGCTTTAGTTCATTGATTTGTTCAGCTACTTCCTGTAATTGCTTCTCTTTTGTTTCGATATTTAGCACAACCTATTCCCCTCTCGGATTTAAATCACTAAAATAATCCTTTACTACATCCTCTAAGTAGGCTGGTAATTGTAGGCGGTCAACACTTTTGCGATAGGAATCAGCATATTGTCCATAAACTCCCTCATAGGATCGAACAGATCCCTTTAATATTAGCCCATCTGGTGTCTTTTGCATTTCGCTGCTCCCTTTTCCCAATTCCCCAAAATCACTCTCAATTGACTTCTCGCTATCTATTCTTTCTGGGATAGTAAGCTTACGTGAGCCTTGACCCAATCCGGCACCAGAACCCACACTATTATTAGCCCCGCCATTTCCACCTTTTCCATTTCCTGAACTAGAGCCTGAGCTACCATTTGAGCTGTTACTTGAACTACTGCTTTCTCCAGTTCCATTTCCTGTATCAGCATTTTGCCCATTGTCTTCATTACTATCATCGTTCTCCCCATTCGTTTGACTCGGGTTACTAGATTTACTCTGTGGACTAAAGGCTAGCTCTGTTGTACTTGTCATTCCATTATCGTTCATATTTTTATGAAGCTTCGTAGCAATATCCTGAATTTGTTGCTGTAGAGATGCAATTTTCCCCAAGGCGTTCACACTATTTATAAGACTTTCCAATTCATTTTCCAGTTTAGCTAGTAATTCTTCCAATTGCTCATCGGTCAGCTCATTCAATTGCTGAATATCCTCATTCAGTAAGTTAGATATTAAATCTTCTAATGCTTTTTGTTGTTCAGGGGTTAGAGTAGACACATTATTTTGCATAATATCTTTTAAGGCACGCTTCATATTTTCTGAATCAGCTTGTTTAAATGCATCTGCTAACTTATTAAGGCTCAATGCTTCTTGTGCCATTTCCTTTAATAATTGCGCTTTTTTCATTGCGTCCTGCTTATCTTTTTCAAGTGTTGTTTCTTCCTGGAGTAATTTCTTTAATAGTTCTTCACTCTCTTTTATTTTGTCCGTCTGTTCTTGTAAATCTTTTACTCTATCTTGTTTCTCAGTTGATGCTAATTCTTTTATAGCTTCTCTCGTCTCTTTAACGATCTCTTGTTCTTTCTCTTTTTCTATTGCCAGATTCATGGATTCAGCCGGAAATATAAACGCAGCTACAATGAATAAACTCAATAAGCCTATGATTAATAGGTGCCCAGAGTTGAATAACTTCTGCTTAGCAGCTTGAAGTGCTGGGATTTGATTTTTCATATGTGAAATAGCGTCTTTTCGCTGTAATTGGCTTAATGGATCATCTCTTTGCAAAAAGTGAAGTGCTGTTTTTACACGATCCTCCTGGACAAACTCATCAAAGTAACGCGCTGCATCACGAAGCGATGGCCGTTTTATAAGAGAGATTGCGGTAACAATAATTAGTGAAATAAAAGCAATGATTCCTAAAATATCGGTTAGATGTGTAACAACCACGAATCTAGCTAATACGACAACTAAGAACATGGAACTGCCTGCAATTAAACACCATCGTTGGATAAAATTTAAAAAATGTTTAAGATAAAGTTTTCGCTTAGCAGTCTTTATAAGTGCTAAAAACTGTTGATAATCATTCATCTTATCCAATCCTCTTTTGAGCCTTCATTTTTGGCCGTAGTTTTTTGATGCTAATGCCTATTGCTAGGACACTAAATAGTACATAAATAATGATAAAACTTGCCATTAAAGGAAAATCTATTCCTGATAATCGTTGAATTTCATCTGTCAAATAGGATTCAAAGTTTGATAATAAAATAAAAAATGGATTAAACATTGCTGTTAAGTATGGAACAATTGACTGGCTATATTGTTGATACATAAATAATTGACCAATAATGGTTGTTAAAAAAGCAGTACCTCCTGCTAGAAAAACAGTAACCCCATACGTGACAATAGTAGAGATAATCGTTTTACGAATTAAGGTAGAAAACATGACACCTAAACTACCAATAGTAATCATCGTTACGAGATAAATGCAGAAAGTTGAGATTAATAAGCTTGGTGACACACCACCGAACAAGAACACAATACTATACAAAGGCAGAGAAGCAATCATCATTAATAATAAATATGAAATGGACGAAACTAATTTGCTAATAATAATCGATACAGATGATTGTGGAGTTGTTAATAATATATTCAATGTTTGTCTTTCTCGCTCACCACTAATTGCTCCTGATGTAAGTCCTGGTGTCATAAATAGAATCAAAACCATTTGAACAAAGGATAGTACTGTGAACATCATACGACTTTCCTCTGGACGAAAAATCGCAGCTTGACCATACATTGTTGAGACAATAATAAAGCCTAAAGCCACTAAGCCAAGGGCAAATAAATAGAAGATTACCCCTAAAAATCCTTTAAACGAGCGAAAACGGAGCTTGATTTCTTTATTTAATACTGGGTTTATCCATAAAGATTTCATGAAAAATCTACTCCCTTCGTAATTTCTAGGAATACATCCTCAAGATCTGTCTCCTCTTGACCAAAGCTAATGATTTGTAGTCCGTTACTAACCGCCTTTTTTAATAATTCTACTTGTTCTGCATCCGTACCAGAATATGAAAAGGTAATTGTATCGTCATGCTTGTCGTTCCTTGAAAGATTTGAAATTTTCGGTTCATCTTCAAAAAACACAATAGCCTTTTCCAAATCAGCAGTTAATTTAACATGAATAATTTTATTTGCTTTCAGTTGGTTTTGTATCGATGTAACAGAGCCTGAGGCGACTAACCTTCCATTGGTAATTACGCCAATTTCATCACACATCTCGGCTAACTCGGGTAATATATGGGATGAAATTAATATGGTCTTCCCCATATTCTTTAATTCCTTTAATATTTCTCTCATTTCAATTCTTGCCCGGGGATCCAGACCTGATGCAGGTTCATCTAAAATTAATACCTCTGGGTCATGTATAAGTGAACGTGCCAAACATAGACGTTGCTTCATCCCTCGTGACAATACATCCACATATTCATTCTCTTTATGAGATAAATTAACTAGCTCTAATAATTGTGGAATGAGGATCTCTCTTTCATGCTTAGGAATCCCATAACTAGCACCATAAAAATCAAGGTACTCTACTGTTTTAAATTGATCATATACACCGAAGAAATCTGGCATGTAACCAATATGATTTCGAACCTTTTTAGGCTCTCTTGTAACATCATAGCCGTTAACATAGGCTGTTCCTGACGTTGGAGCAAGTAAAGTTGATAGAATAGAAAAGGTTGTAGATTTCCCTGCACCATTATGTCCTACAAAGCCATAGACTGTACCCTTTTCAATCTTTAAATTTAAGGTATCTAATGCTGTAAACGAACCATATTTTTTCGTTAAGTTAACTGTTTCAATCATGGTCGTACTCTCCTTTCAATTCGAGAGTAGGAACATAAACCTGTGGATCCGTATCATTGTTTTTCTCAAATGTTATGATAATTGCTCCTTCATCAGTAATAAATTCATTGACATTCTCTTCAAATGTCACACGATTATCATCTAATGTGATATATTCCTTCTCCTTCGCATTATATATTTGAAAACTATTTCCATTTCCTGAAGAAAGTCTGACCATTAAATTACGTAACGAAATATTATCCATATTTATTTGTACCGGTATTTGGTATGTAAGCTGGTATTTACCATTTTCTACATCAACAAAGTTCTCGGCATACAATAATCCATTATAATGAATGAATCCCGTATTCGATACTATACTTAGTTTTGGTGTCATGCTTTCACTTTTTAACACAAATTCCCCACCCTTAAGAGACTTAATTTGCACATCTACTTGTTGTGTAAAAAGGGTTAATGCACTAATATCTGCTTGCTTACTTGTTGAAACAACCTCTGTCATCGATTTAGATGTATACCCTGCTATTAATGGACGATTTAAATCCTTCTGATGAATATCGTAAGTCATTAACATATCAAGCATTTCAAATTTCTTCCATTCCGTCAGAGACTCTTTATCTTTTGGTCCTGGACTTCCCCCATATGGAGAACTATTATGTCCAGGGTAGAGTGACGAAGCAATAGAAGTACGCGGTGCACCAATTAAATTTTGCATTTCATTATTTTTATTGTTAACTTCAATATTAACCTCAACTGTTTCACCGGCTTTTAGTTTACCGAGTTCATATACCCTTGAGCCGCTTAATAGATATACTTCCTCTAAATCGACTTGAAGAGAATTCGTAACAGAACCTAGCATTTTATTATCTACTATTTGTAAGTCAGTGTTTAGCTTACCAGATTCTATTCCTTGTATTGGTCCCATAGCTGAACGTGTAGACCAATATTCCACATTGGTAAAGGTAATCTTCGTTTGTTTTCTACCTTTTTCTATCATAGGATACTCACTAAACGAGCTAGTGTCATCAAAACCATAAATGTTAATTGGTAATGGCTGGTACTCTATTGGTTTAATCGTAATTGGATAGTCTCCTCCACTATTCGTTAAAATAGAAAATGCACTATATCCATTAGCCATACCTTCCTCGTCAATGGATACTAGGCTAATATTATTCATCTGTGTACCCTCTAATCTATCATTAGCGCCAACAATAAAAATAGCAATACTAGATAATATAGAAACTGCTGGGATAATAATCCAGGAAATTTCACGTTTATCTATTTTTTTTAATAGAAAGTACAGCCCTGGAATTACTAAAACTAAATAGAGGACAAATAAGATTACTAATGCCTCTACGGGTATAAAGGATGAAGGATACATTTCAACAACATTTCCTAAGCGGCTGGAAAGCTCTTCTAACATGTAGAGCTGTTGTCCACTCAGGTCCTTATCAACAGCCTTTTGTAAAAATTCAGACCAAAAAGACGGATAACTATCCCATTTAATTAAGGTATCACTTCCAACATCAAAGGAAAATTGGGTTACTTCTCCTAAACCGTAGTTTTTTGTCATCACCATAGGTAAAGAATGATCTGCATATAACACTTGCGTATCTTCTACTAATATTCCTTTATTTATTTCAACTTGACTAAAATTAGGTATTTCTCCCTTTTCACTATCTTTAGTTGAATTTAAGAAGTCCAAATTTTCGAAAGAGGTTTGATCGTTTATTTGTAGTAGAAAAAGCTCTTGTAAACCTTTATGCTGTTGAAGTGAGGGGTCACTTCCTAACATCAAATGTCCACCAGCTCTGACCCACTCTTTTATAGCTATGATTTGTTCATCTGAAAGCTTAGAGGCATTATAATTGTTGATTAGGATTACATCAAATACCTCTAACGCTGTGGATTCATTTGCAATATTATCCTCTGTAATCGTTAAGAATTCTGTTGCTTCACCGTTATAACGAGAAGCTTTTAGTGCATTTAATGAATCAGGGGAGTCTGTTAATGCTCCAATGACTAGCCGATTATCAGGGAAAATAGTTGGCATTAGGTTTATATTCCCTTTTAACTTTATTTCTTTCCCTCTTTCCCAGCCACCTTCAAAAAACTTTATAAATTGCTCCTTATTATTTGTTGGATAGTAGGAATAGTAATCATTGAATCCTGGTGAAGCTATAGTAATAACACTCTCTTCTCCTTTAGATAACTCTATTGGAACAACGTTATTGCCTAGCATATTATAATTTGGACCCGCAAAAAATACTAGATCACCAGTAACTGCATCCCCTTCATTTTTAATTTTTACAGTCATTGGAAAGCCTTTTCCTATTTGTACTTTCCCATTAACCCCATATGTAACCGTTACTTCAATGCTTTCCTCTGCTGAAATGGAAAACGGTATAAGAAATAAAAGGATACTTAAAACCATCACTCTTCTAACAAATGAACCCACAATAATCCTCCCAACTAAACGTACTTTTGCTTCTCTGTAACATTATTGTAAATTAACTATAACATTTTGAAAACTATATTTATATTAATTTACAGATATTTCTGTCCCCATTTATTGAGAATAAAAAAGTCCAATTAGTTTTAACCTAATTGGACTAAAGATTGTCATTTATACCTTATGAGCCTGTAAACTCCTGTACCCAAACACCATTATAATAACCAACTCCAATTGAATCGAAATTTGGATTTAATATATTTGCCCGATGTCCAGATGAATTCATCCAAGCATTCATTACTTCTTGTGGTGATTTTTGCCCCTTGGCAATATTCTCACCAGCAGTTCGATAACTAATTCCAAATGTCTTCATCATATCAAATGGAGAACCATAGTTCGGACTATTGTGTGAAAAGTAATTAGAGTTAACCATATCCATTGCTTTTTTCTCTGCCACATTTTTAAGGTCAGCCCTGTGTAACAAAGATTTAAGCCCTTGTTTAGCTCTTTCCTGATTGACAAGCTGTGCTACCTGCTCTTCAAAGGTAGTTGGGCTTGAAGCAGTTGCTCGTAATCGAATAACTTAACCTATTTGCATATTAGTTGGTACAACAGTTGGATTTAAGCGCATTAATTCACGATAATCCAATCCATACCGTTTTGCAATAAACCAAAATGTATCACCTTTAGACACTTTGTAGAAGTCAAATGGTGGTTCTTTAAATGTTTTGCTTTGTGCACTTATACCTATTGGTAAAACTAGCATGAACACAATAAACAAGGGAAAAAGTCGTTTCAACATTTTTTAGTCACCCCAGGTGTAATTTATTTGTTATCCCCTGCTTCTATTTTTTCTTATGCCCATATACTAATACATTGTTTTTCTTGGAATTTTTTTGAAGAAATCCTTTTCATTTCAATTTATATCGTTAGAACTTAATAAAAAAATGTTAACCCTATTAAAATAATCATTATATCAGCACAAATATGAATCATCCAAGAAGACCAAATGGTTTGGCTTTTTTCATTTACTTTGTGAAAAATCAAACCGATAAGCCATAGCCCGATAAAACATAGTGCAATAATCAGTGGCTTAAACCATAGGAAGATCATGGGAATGTGATAAGAAGCAAATAGTAAGGGACTAAAAATATATCCAATCCTTCTTGGTAAGTTAAAAAAGACAAATCCCCTAAAGAAATACTCCTCAATAAATGAATTTCCGAACGTGACATACAGACCTACTAATATATATGTTGATGCTGTTATTCCTAATCGATCAGTTAAATCACTTTTTATTGAATCGAGTTCAATAATTGGTAGGAAAATTAAATAAGCAGCTAAAACAATAAAGGCAGATGTTAATCCTAGAGTTATAATTTTTTTCCACTCTTTTAATGTTATCTTTTTAATACTAATTACATCACGAAATCGAAAATCCTTAAACATAATTATGTAAGCAAAAATAATAAGGAAAAACATCGATATTTTACAAATCGTTTTTATTCCATAATTAATCTCCATACCATGCTCTATAAATGCTAATAAACAACATACTAGTGTAGTGCTTACGATAATATACAATATTTTTCTCATGTTTATCCCCTTTTGTTCCTAATAATTAGAATTTTACTAGTAAATGAAGTATTGACTAATTATCCCATAAATTCTTATGACATGACAATATAATCCAAGGTTATCAGAAAAATGTTATAAAAGATGAATTAATATAGAGAATCGGGGAAAGATACTCTTGTAAAGTGAAATCACTTACTTAACATCTGCTGAGAAATGTAATCAGATAAAAGTAAGAAAATTTCACTAAAAACAATTACAGGAGGGCTACAAATGGCGAAAAACAACAATCGCAACAACAACAACAACAATAATCGTAACAACAATAACAACGATAATGTTGAATTTGCGAACGAGTTTCTAAACGATGATTTAGACAACAACAATAACAATAACGATCGCAACAACAACCGTGACAACAACAATCGCAAAAATAATCGTAACAACTAATTGAAGTTTTTCGGATTGGAAAGCTATCCATTCACCACATGAGTTGGTGAATCCCTTGGTTACAATGAATAGAACATCGTTTTTTCTAGCTAATGCTAAACAAAAACCTGTATTTCAACATACAGGTTTTTGTTCTCTATATTAATTTAGCTAAATTTGGAAGTTCTAATTCCTCAAAACGCTGTATTACGCTTTCTCGATTGTATTTCCATTTTGCTTCATCTAAATTAAACTCAATAGGCACATCACAGCGAATTTCAGCGAGATTCCTGGAAAGATGTAACATGTCCATGTTTGCCATTAGTTTAGTCTGAACTCCCTTCGGTAACTTGTCCAGATTTTCTAATAATCCTTCAATCGTATCATGTTCCTGCAAAAGCTTAATTGCAGTCTTTTCTCCGATTCCCTTCACTCCTGGATAATTATCAGATGTATCCCCCATTAAACCTTTTAAATCTATAATTTGTTTTGGGCTTAATCCTTTCTTCTCATAAAAGTTATCCATCGTGAATACTTCATAGTTTCCTTGACCTTTACGCATGATTGCTACATTTACGCCTTGTCCAACTAGCTGGAGAATATCTTGATCACCTGTTAAAATAAGCACCTCATTTTCCGTTGACAACTGCTTTGCAAGTGTACCGATACAATCATCTGCTTCATAATTTTCAATACCAATATTCGGCATTTCGAATGCATCCACTACCTCTTTTACTAAGTCGAACTGTGGTATTAATTCCTCTGGTGGTGCAGAACGATTAGCTTTGTACGCTTCATACATCGTAGTTCGAAAGGTCTTACTACCCATATCCCAGCAGCAGATAACATGTGTTGGCTGAAATGTATCTACAGCGTCCAGTAGGTAACGAAGAAATTGATATATACCGTTCGTGGGAACTCCTCTTTCATTTCGCATAAAATTTCCTCGGAAGGATGTTGCAAAAAATCCACGGAATAATAGTGCCATTCCATCGACTAATAGTATTGATTGTTGCATCATTAAACCACCTTATTTTTATTTAAGCTAGCTAAAATTTCGTTTACTTTTAAATGTTTAGCTGTTAATAATTCTGAATCAATTGTGTTATCAACAAATGCTGTATTGCTTGCTATATAATCGTTTATTTCCTTCATGAATTCAGCTTTCATTCTTTCCACTAAACTACTCCATTGTTTACCATAATCATTTACCATATAAACCTGAACATCGCGAACGTATTCTTCAATGAAAGGAGCTAATAATTCATAGAGAGAATCCTTCATTTTTTCCTTTTCATTTTTCTCAAAGAAGGCCTTTGTTCCTTTAAATAATGAAAAAGCAGATTGGAATATCGATAAATCAATTTTTTGTAAGGCCTGGTGGTATTCTGGTGTTACCCAGTCTATTTCCTTAGAAATGGATAAACGAAACTCCTTTTCTATTTGATTAAATTGATACTGATAGCTCTCTCTACATTCCATAAATTGTTCATTTAAATAGGATTCGACACGTAATGATACTGCTCTTGCCTCCTGTAGAAGTTCAAATCCTGTATAGTCTAATAAATCCAACATATTTTTTTCTAGCTGGCGCATAGCTTTTCTACCAGATTCAGTTACGGTTGTTGGATTAAAATAATCTTTGAAAATATCATGAAAACGAATTCCTATTCTCTCGCCTACATAGTGCAATTGCTTCTGAATCTTTTGTCGTATTCGCTCTAGGTATAGGTTACCCGGATCTGTTTCAGCTGCTAGTAGTAAATCCTTTTTCTTTTCTTGTAATGATATCTTATAGGAGGCTTTTTCCATTTCATCTAAATTAGCTTTTTTTATCATATGGGATAGTTGTTGACCTACCCTTTCTAGGTCAAAGATTGCAGCACTTACAGCTATTTGAGATAGTTCATTTTCTAGGAAGGCATAAAAGTCATTCTCAAAAGTAGCAATTTGCCTATTTAAAGGTTGGTTAGTCAATTTCTCTTCTAGTGAAATTTTACTTGATACTGGATATAGTCTCGGGTTTCGGATTCCAAATTTAAGTAGCTGATCTTTAACATAATTTAGGACAAGATTTAGTTCTGGTTCATCTTGAGCTAAGTCCGCAGCATTAACGAGAAAGAACATTTTATCCATCTGGAAAGCATCCTTTACACGACCAAGCTGAGTGACAAAGTCCTTATCCGCCTTTGTAATCGCGTGATTATAATAGGTTACGTAAAGTATAGCATCCGCATTTTTTATATAATCAAACGCTACGTTCGTATGTCTTGCATTGATTGAATCTGCTCCAGGTGTATCAACCAATGTAATTCCTTTTCGAGTAATCGAGCAGTCATAATAAAGATCAATCGACTCTACAAAGCATGCTTTCGATTCATCTGTTACATAGGATGCAAATTCCTGTAATTGAATAGTCTTATTTTTTCCGAGCACTGCTTGATGTTCTGAATACCCTTTTAATAAGGCCTTTAAATAAGATTGATACAAATGATTGAGCTCTGGATGGTGTTGTAATTTATTTTCACTTATCCAATTAACTAATTCAGTTAGATTATTCGTATTAGGAGGGGAAAAATGCTTTACCATTCCAAGTAAATCTTGTAGTAAAGTCTCCTCATTCTTCAAATGAATGCTAACCGTACCATGTGAAAACTCCTCTGATACTGGAGCAATTCGATTTATTACTGCAGTCGTTGGATTAGGAGAGGATGGTAAGATTCCTTCTCCAATCAAAGCATTAGCAAAGGATGATTTTCCTGCACTAAATGCTCCAAATAATGCAATCGTATATTGCCTGTGTTCTAGCTTTTCTTTTTTAGCAGACAGCTCATTTAGGACGGAAGTAAATATATCTGTTCCAGTAAAGGTTTGAATTGTTTTATCAATTGCATGTATTACTTGTTGAACATTTGGGGCATTTGCTACTAAATGACCTTGAATATTGTTCTTTCCATCCTTTGATTTTATTTCTTCTTGTTTTTCAAGAATTTCTACACCCTTTTTAAACGTTCTTGGTGCTAATTTTATTTTTATCAGCTCAACCGTTTCATCTAGTACCGTTGGGTGTTCTAATTGTTCATCCAAATATAGAGCCTTTTCTTTAAATTTCTCTTTAACATTATTGTATTGTTTATGAGCTAGTAATACATTGTTATATTGCTGTAATTCAGCCTCATATCTCTGAAGAGCTAACTCACTATCCTTCTTAAGGAAATCCATGATACTAGATAATAATTCTTTAGATGCCTGACGATATTTGTTTTTTATAAATTGACCTAGTTCATTCGTATAATTTAATACATAGTCCCCATTAACCTTTGCACCCGTTTTTACTAATGACAATAAATCATCTTCAGTTAGTGAAACGGTTAATTGCTGAGTCAAATTGTATAAGGATTGCTCTGGAATAGAATAGGCTTTTAATAGCTCACTGAATTTTTCTCGAAGCTTCCATTCAATATTTGCCCTCATCGTCTCTTCTAAATTCTTCAAGAAAATTCCTGTTCGCCTGTCCTTTTCTTCATCCGTTTTTCTCTTTGCATTCAAAAAGCCAATCTTAAAATCCTTTTGCTGAGACTCTAAAAAGCTTTCTGCATAATCTCTCACAATTGCAGGCATCAGATACGCATTTTTCAAGGTCTGATCCATATCATGTAAAAAAGCATTTGAAAAAGCTTTGGGGCGAATTTTTATTTGATTTACAGAATCTCTAAGCGATTCCATTTGGATGAAAAGATTTTCATCGAAAGTGTTATCTGCTAATAAGTTAGCAATCTCCTCATTCTCTTTCTCTTGTAAATATTCCTTATGGCTCACAATGAGATTCTTAACAGCTGCATCAATTCGAAGTGTTCTTTCATCATGAAATAGACTATAAAGCTCCTTTTTCACATCCTCAAACTGATTATAAGGTGAATCTGTTTGGACAAGTGAGGTAAAATATGTTGCTCGGGGAGACAAATCCCATTGTTCAAACGTTTGTTTTACACTCTCTTCAAAGGATTGAAAGGATAATTCCTTTTCATTATGTTTATCCACTTGATTAATAATTACGTAAAAAGGTATATGCATTGCTTGAATCGTTTGCAAAAATTGTAAATTCACTTCGGATTGGACATGGTTATAGTCCATTACATAAAACAATATATCAATCAAATGTAGAGATGATTCGGTAATTAGTCGATCTGTGTCGTCTGCAGCATCAATACCAGGTGTATCGATAATGGCACATGAGCTGGGGATAATTGAATTAGCTGTGCTAATTTCTATTTTCTTAATAGTATCCTTATCCTTGCAATATTCTTTTATCATGTCTAAATCATATGGTTCTTCATACTCGGTCGGTTCTTCATGATGAAAAAATACACGTGCTACACCTTCTCCAGATGTCAATTTAACGATATTTGCACTTGTTGGTATAGGACTCTTTGGTAAAATCTCACTGCCAACTAACGCATTTATCATAGAAGACTTTCCAGCAGAAAAATGTCCTGCGAAACTAACGACATATTCATTATTTTGCATTTTTTGATATAGATCTACTACTTTTTCAGCATTTATTAGATCCCCATGGTCATTTAATACATGGTATATCCCAGTCAAATTATGAAAAGTTAATACCGTTTTATTCTGTTCCGTTGCCCTCAACATCATAAACCCCTTTGCCAAAACTTATACATTAATTATAACGTATTCCCCAAAACTATGACATAGCTAGTTTTTTCTATTATTGTATAAGATGATTAGTAATATGACGAAGTAAATCTCCCCTACTTATCACACCTACTACACGGTGACTATCATCTATAACAGGTATCTTTTTAAAATGATAACGTGCAAAAATCTGTAGTGCTTCATCTAGTTTATTATTGGGATGAAGTGTTTTTAAGTCTCTCGTTCTCATCATCATTTTAACCGGGTTCTTTAGTGCGTACGTTAGCTTATCTACTAATTCCTCACGATCACTAAATAAAATAACTGAGAACATATCAAATACATTCCGGTTACTAGGCTGAAGATATCGTATTACGTCACCATCACTTATTACACCAACTAACACATTATCATTGTTAACAACTGGGACTCCACCGATTTTGTTGTTGACAAGAATTTGTAGAAGTTCTTTAACTGTCGTATCTTCTTTTACACTGATTACATCAGAAATCATAAAATCTTGTATTTTCATATCCTTATCACCATCTTCAATAATTAAATATTATTTTTTATAACCTTAATTTATCATTTAGGCATTGCTTCGATTTGATGGTTATAAATTGATGTATCTATTCCAAGTTGAGAATTTCATATTGCTTTTTTGAATAGACCATCACCATTAACTTCCCCTTTTTTCTCTTTTTCACTATAATTTCATCTCAACTTAGATATAACACAAAATAGTTTAAATTGTGAATTAGGTTCATTGGTTTACATAATAAAATTATGGTTAATTTAATTCCGTTTTTCTTCTGTTCGTATAAGTATTAATTAAAAAATAATTTAGATAGTAGTTCATTGAAAAGAGCCTTGGAAAATCCAAGACTCTAAAATTTATTATACAGGATAGACACCATGTTTACGTTCAGTAAATATCACGTTCTTCGCATCGTAAATACGATAACGATTAATTAACTCTGCTCTTAAGTTATTAGGCTCGATGATGGCATCTATGACCATTTCACTTGCTAGACGATAAATATCAATATCACTTCGATATTCATCTTGTTTTTCTTGTATGAAGCTAGCCCTTTCTTCCTCTGGTAATTCAGCAATTTTATTTGCATATACTGCATTTACTGCTGCTTCAGGACCCATTACAGCAATCTGTGCAGTAGGTAAAGCAATACAACAATCTGGTTCAAATGCAGGACCAGCCATTGCGTATAAACCAGCTCCATATGCTTTACGTACAACAACTGAAATTTTTGGTACCGTTGCCTCACTCATGGCAGCAAGCATTTTTGCCCCATGGCGAATAATCCCTGCACGTTCAACCTTTGTACCTATCATGAATCCTGGGACATCCATTAAGAATAATAATGGGATATTAAATGCATCACATAATTGAATAAATTTTGCAGCTTTATCTGCCGAATCTGGGAATAGTACTCCGCCCTTCATTCGCGGTTGATTTGCTATAATGCCAACTGACTTCCCATCCATTCGAGCGAGTCCAGTAATTAACTCTGGAGCAAACTTCTTTTTAATTTCGCAGAAGCTATCCTCATCAATGATGCGATTAATAAAATCATACATATTAAATGGTGCATTCTGATTCTCTGGTATAATTTCCTCCATGCTTTTTTCGAATTCTTTTGCATTCTTCGCTTCCCAAGCCCTCGGTTTTTCACGGAAGCTTTTCGGAAAATAGGTTAAATAATTTCGAGCATATTCGATAGCTTCTGGTTCAGTTTTCACTAATACATCGCCAACACCGGAGACTGAGCAGTGCATTTTTGCTCCACCCATTTCCTCAAGTGTTACTTTTTCCCCGATAACCTTTTCCGCCATCCGTGGTGATCCGAGGTACATGGAAGCATTACCA
This sequence comes from Ornithinibacillus bavariensis, assembly GCF_050433565.1. NCBI lineage: Bacteria > Bacillati > Bacillota > Bacilli > Caryophanales > Bacillaceae > Ornithinibacillus > Ornithinibacillus bavariensis. The sequence goes on along the minus strand of NZ_JBNPWZ010000008.1, from coordinate 67,523 downwards.
TCAACCATCACAACTATATCACAAAAGGCTGGAATATATGCTCCGCCAGCTGCTGATGGTCCAAATAATAAGCAAACCTGTGGCACTCTTCCAGATAGCTTTATTTGATTATGGAATATTCGTCCAGCGCCTCTTCTACCAGGAAACATTTCAATTTGATCGGTAATACGTGCACCTGCAGAGTCTACCAAATAAATAATAGGTAATTCTAATGTTAGCGCAGTTTCTTGAATACGGAGAATCTTTTCCACCGTTCTTTTTCCCCAGGACCCTGCTTTTACAGTAGAATCATTCGCCATCACACAAACATCCTGACCGTTTATCTTACCGATACCTGTCACAACACCATCAGAAGGCAATGAATCATCTATACAGTTTGCGAAAAATGCATCTTCTATATCAATATTTTCATCAAATAAAAGCTCCAGACGTTTTCGGACAAATAATTTACCTTTTTCTTCATTTTTTTGGTGGTATTTTTCATGTCCACCCTTTTCTATTTGGCTTATACGCTTTTGTAGTTCATCTACATATGACATGGATAAACCTCCTATTTTATTCTCCTCGATACACTGGTAAACGCTTTTCCCTAAATGCCTCTAATCCCTCTACTCTATCCTTGGTTGGAATAGTTTGTTTATAGCATTCATGCTCTATTACTAATCCAGAAGGTAAATCCACTTGCATTCCTTGGTTAATAGCTGATTTCGCCATTCGTAATGCTATGGGACCATTTTTAGCAATAGACTTTGCCAAGGAAATTGTAGCCTCTAACAGATCATTCTTTGAAATAATCTCTTCCACTATCCCATAGGTTAATGCTTGTTCTGCTGAAATCGCCTTTGCGGTATAAATTAATTGCTTGGCACGTCCTAAACCTATTAATCGAGGTAAACGTTGTGTTCCACCAGCACCTGGAATAATTGCCAAGGATGTCTCAGTCAACCCTAATTTAATATCGTCTGCTGCTATACGAATATCACAAGCAAGCGCTAACTCCAATCCACCACCAAAGGCTACACCATTTAAAGCTGCTATGACAGGTACTTCCATTGCTTCCAATTTTGAAATGGTTTTTCCGATATAAGAAACAGTCTCGATTACCTGATCATCTGACATTCCTCTTCTTTCCTTTAGGTCTGCACCAGCACAAAATGCCTTCTCACCTGATCCAGTAACAATAACACAATGAATGGTTTTATCCTGATTGACCCTATCTATCATTACATTTAACTCATCTAATAGCGCTTTTGACAAAGCATTCGCAGCGTCACTCCTATTCAATTTTACAAGGGCGATATGATGATCTAGTCTTTTTAATTCTACTAAGGCCATAATGTAAGTACCCCCTAAATGCGTATAAAGACTGAGTCAGTGCTATTTTCTCAACAATTAATACGATGTAATATTATGGAGGAACCAATCCGTTCCAAAATATACTACGCTGAATAAGAAATTCATTTGATGTTGAATGGATTTAATAGCATATTCCAACTTCATATTTTACTCAATCACTGCAATTAAATCGCCTTCATTTACAAAGTCGCCTTCTTGTACCTTTATTTCTTTTACAATACCGCCATCCTCTGTAGCAATTGGAATTTCCATTTTCATCGATTCTAAAATGACAATATCTTGATCAGCTTCGACCGCTTCTCCCTCTGTCACGACTATTTTCCAAACATTACCCGCCATCATTGCTCTTACTTCTTCCATCCTTATTTCCTCCTTCAGTTACTTCCTTTTTAGTGGTCTAAGATAATCTACTATAAAGCTTGTTGTTGTATTACCTGCTTGATATTCATGATGTTGCGCAATCTCAAGTAATAATGGGATGTTCGTCTTAATTCCTTCGACCTTTGTTTTTTCTAATGTGTGTATAAGTAATTGAATTGCTTCTTGTCTTGTATTGCCTTTAACAATAAGCTTACTAATCATTGGGTCATAAAAAGGTGTTACTTGATAATCACTAGTAACTGCAGACTCAAGCCGGATATTCTCTCCTTTAGGTATATCAAATACTGTTATATGTCCAGGAGATGGGAAAAAAGTATTTGGATCCTCTGCGTAAATTCTAGCTTCAATTGCATGACCCTTAATGGTTAAATCTTCTTGCTTAAAAGACAAGCTATTACCATTTGCTATGTTAATTTGTTCCGCTACAATATCAATACCAGTAATTTCTTCCGTTATTGGGTGTTCAACTTGAATTCTAGTATTCATTTCAAGAAAGTAATAATTTTCGTTCGCGTCTACTAAAAATTCAATCGTTCCAGCATTGGTATACCCTAGAGCTTTAGCTGCGTTTACTGCAGCCTTTCCCATTCGTTGACGAGTGGTCTCCGATAGAAAAGGAGAGGGTGCCTCTTCAACAACCTTTTGGTTTCTTCGCTGGATGGAACATTCCCGTTCAAACAAATGCACAGCGTTCCCAAACTTATCTGCTAATATCTGTATCTCTATATGACGAGCATGATCAATCTTTTTCTCTAAAAACATTGCTCCATCACCGAAAAAGCTCTCCGCCCGCTTCGCGTTATTCTCAAATGCCTTAAGTAGCTCTTCATCGGAATGTACCACTTGCATACCAATACCGCCACCACCTGCTGAGGCTTTCAGCATAATAGGATAACCAATACTTTTAGCAACTTCAATTGCTTCCTCTTTCGAATGAACTGCATCCTCCGTCCCTGGCACTATTGGAATATTAGCCGCTTTCATTGCTTTTCTTGCTTCAATCTTACTACCCATCATTTCCATCACTTGACTAGTTGGGCCGATAAATATAATGCCAGATGCTTCACATTTTTCGGCAAAACTACCATTTTCACTCAAAAAACCATAACCCGGGTGAATCGCATCTGCACTACAGCTTTTGGCTATATCTAATATCCTATCAACGTTTAAATAACTCTCATTCACCCTTGCAGGACCTAAAAGATAGCTTTCATCAGCCATTTGTACAAATGGTGCTGCTTTATCTGCCTCAGAATAAACGGCAACGGATGAAATTCCTAATTTTTTACACGTTCTCATAATCCTTACTGCTATTTCGCCTCGATTGGCAATCAGTATTTTCGAGATCATCACTTCACCCCTAACCATATCAAGAAATCTAGTTTCTAACAGCCTAACTGTCTAGCAATTACTAGTCGTTGAACTTCTGATGTTCCCTCACCGATTTCAAGTAATTTAGCGTCCCGTAAATATCGTTCAACCTCATACTCACGCATATATCCATAACCACCATGTATTTGAATGGCCTGATTGGCTGCACGGAAAGCTGTTTCAGTTGCAAATAATTTTGCATAGGCGGATTCTTTCGTAAATGGTTGGTCATTATCCTTCAACCATGCTGCTTTATACACCATATTTCGAGCAAGCTCCACCTCCATTGCAATATCAGCAAGCTTAAATTGAATTGCTTGGAAGCTCGAAATAGACTTCCCAAATTGCTTTCTTTCTTTAGCATATTGTAAGGCTTTTTCTAGGGATGCTTGAGCAATTCCAAGTCCTAAAGCAGCTATAGAAATTCTTCCACCATCCAGCGTGTATAAGAATTGACTAAAGCCTTTATCAGGATCGCCTAAAAGGTTCGTTCTTGGAACACGTACATTGTCTAAAACTATTTCAGCTGTGTCTGAACCACGAACACCCATCTTATCATAATTACTTGTTATTTTGACTCCTTCCACATTCGTCGGAACAATAATAGCGGAAATAATATTTCTACCTTTTTCATTTTTACCAGTAACTGCAGTAACAATTAACGTTTCGGCATAGCTTGCATTCGTAATAAAGCATTTTTCTCCATTTATGACAAAATCATCACCATCGATGATTGCAGTCGTTTTAGTTCCTCCTGCATCTGATCCGGCATTTGGTTCTGTTAATCCAAATGAACCCAAGGCTTTTCCTTCTGCAAGAGGAGTTAAAAATTTCTCCTTCTGCTCTTCTGTTCCAAAATAATATATTGGGCTTGCACCAAGAGATACTGCTGCAGCATAGCTTAAACCAGTACTACCACAAACACGGCCAATTTCCTCTACAGCAATAGCGTAGGATAATGTGTCGCCACCTGAGCCACCATATTTCTCTGGGAATGGAATCCCTAGTAAACCAAGCTCACCCATTTGTTTAAAAATATCCAAAGGAAACTTAGCTTCCTTATCAATCTCAATTGTTCTGGGCTTAATTACTTCTTCAGCAAAATCTCGAACCATTTTACGAATCATGGATTGTTCTTTGGTTAAATTAAAATCCATATGTTTCCCTCCTAAATCAGTAGATAGACCGACTGGTTGGTCTGTAAAAATAGAAAAAAGTGTTACTAAACTAGTATTCTATCAAAATAGAGCGCTTACATTTACTCGTTTACTATTGATCTCATGATTAGGTCGACATATAAGTCACCGATTTCGTCAATTGATTTTTCTCCTGATTTACGGTACCACTTATAAGTCCAGTTTACCATTCCAAGTATTGCCATACTGGTAATTTCATCCGAAAGATCATGACGAAATTCTCCACTTGCCTTACCCTCACGAATGGTTTCAAGGATAATATTCTTGAACTGATCACGTTTTGCTTTAATCAATTCTTCATAATTTGATTTTAAGTAAACATTTTCCTGATAGAATACAGAAATATGTGGCTTATACAAATCAAATACTTGTACAAAGCTCTTTATAATTGCTTGTAACTTTTTAGTTGGAGATTCGTAGGTGTTCTTTGCTATGTAGGCTTTTTCAAGCACATACGTAATAAATGTATCGTGAATGACAAAAAGCAATTCATCCTTTGACGTAAAATGATGATAAAATCCACCTTTTGATGCACCAGTTTTTTCTACAATTTGGTTTACTGTTACACCATGGAAGCCATATTTTTCAAATAAATGTAGCGCATTATGAATGATTTTTTGTCTGAGATCCGTTCGAAGCCCTCCTCTCCTTTTTTCATTTATAGCGTATCACACTTTTCAGAATTTAAAAAGAAGAAGTTACCTATAAAAGTTCTATAGTCCCATAGTGAAATAAGGATGTTTTCCGTCTATGCTGTGTGAACCCAAGCCTTTTAAATCTCGTACTTTTATAGTGGTCCTTCATAAGGATACACTGCGTTGCAACTCGTTTTGCTTCGGTAATAACCTCTGAGCTTATATCAGTACATAATGCTTGCTCGCGTATGGAATTAATACCACTTGAAGATTCGATAGCTTCTTGAAACATTGGATCAAAATATACGACATCATAGGATTTATCAGGAGTTTGTCGTAAATATTCAAGATGATCAATGTTGACGACATTTATTCTTTTCATAGCAGTATCGATTTCCCTATTTCCAGTTGAAAAGTCTTTTAACCCTTCTCTTGCAAGCAAGTACAATAAGTCATTACCTTCAAGTCCCGTTACAGCACCAGAAGTACCAACAGCAAGACTAGCAATAATACTATCAGATGCTAAGCCCAGCGTACAATCGAGAAACTTCATCCCCTCCTTAAGTTTTGCTGTCTGGATAAGGGGATCATTCTCACCTTTTAAAACACGTTTTGCTCTTACCATAGCTAAATTAGGATGAAAGAATAGACGTGTTGAACTATTTAAAGGTGAAATAAATAAACCATTTTTTGCCACGACGATAATATGTTCTTGTAATTGAATTTTCATTGCTTCAATTGATTCACTATTTCTTTCTCTATACAAAAATCCATATTCTATGGCCAGCTTTTTAGCCTTTAGTGATAGAGGACTAGAAGCACGCCCTGCTGTTGTAATTATCATTCTATATTACCTATTCCATAAATTTTTATCTTTTTTTAGCCTTCATATTAATTAAAAAACAGACTACTAAAAAAGTCTAGCAGTCTGTTTGATTTTTTTTATTATACCAAAATATATAATTATTATTCCGCCTTGGTCTCTTGAATCTGTTCAGTTGTTTGGTTCTTACTACCAAGTTGAGCTGGTAGCTGCCATGCAGTAACAACTGCAAGTAGGACGAAAACAATATCCATTCCACCAAACAAAACAGAAATATTATCACCAAAATGCATAATTACCTCACTATTAAATATGCCTGAAATACTGTTCTCATAGTAATAGCCTAATATAAAATATTTACCTAGTAAAATTCCAATTAAACTTCCAACTACAGCAATTACTTGATGTAATGAGGTTACGCTTCCTTTTGCCAAGTAGAAAACGATATAACCAGTTAGTCCACCGATTGCCCAAGCAACAATGCCAATTTCGTATTCCGTTATAATGGCGATTAATGCCCATACAACTCCCCCTACGATAGCTGCTAGTAATGCCCCTAAAATCGGTAACCCATAATTTTTACTTTCCATGAAACTTTTCCTCCTAATGAATTTGTCTAGTATTAATTCTACAAATCGACATAAAAACCCTTTATTTTCCATAAAATATTTTTATTCTTTACAAAAAGTCTATAAAAAAAGACAGACTGCTTCATCAACAGTCTGTCTTCGAAACATTAATCAATAGTTGGGTCAAACGGCTTTTCATAATTTGCTTCTTTCCAAACCTCTACAACTTCTCCTTGTTTGTCAGAATCGATAATAAAGGAGCCATTACTACTTCGATCACTTGTGGCTAATTCAAAAGGAATAATATGGTGTGTCTCTCCTTTAGCAGTTTGGAAGCAAATCGTATCATTTTTATTTGTTGCATAAAATCCAACGATACGGTGAGGTTTGTTTTTTAGCTCACGTAGCATCATTAAACCACGTTTTGCCCGTGTTGTCTTCTCAAATTCCCTTAGTTTCATTCGTTTGGCAGCACCGCGTTGTGTGACTATCACTAAAGAAGGTTCGGATAAATCATCAAAAACCTGTCCACTAATGACAAAATCATCATCTTTCAAGTTAATGGCCTTTACACCAGCAGCTCGTTGTCCAACAATAGGTACCTCTGTTTCATGATACCAAAGTCCGTACCCCTTGTGAGTAGCAATGAATACATCTGAATATCCCTTCGTCTGACAAACGCTAACAACCTCATCACCCTGCTTAAGATTAAGAGCAATTAAGGCCTTCGAATATCGTTGTGCCTCATAAATCTTTAATTCACTTCGTTTTATCATTCCGTTCTTCGTGAAGAAAATAAGGTATTCTTCTTCCTTAAATTCTCGTACCGGTATGCATTCAACAATATATTCGTCCTTATCGATTGGAACAATGTTAGATATATGTTGACCAATATCCTTCCATCTAATTTCTGGTAATTCAAAAACCGGCACATATAGGTATTTACCCTTATTCGTAAATAATAGAATTTTATCAGTTGTATTCGCTTCGATAAGCCCAACTAAGTAATCATCTTCTTTTATTGCAAGGTCTTCACCGTTTGAAGCAGCATAAGAACGTAAACTTGTCCTTTTAATATAACCTTCCTTAGTAACGGAAATTAAAACATCTTCACTCGCTACTGTAACTTCGATATCTATTGTTAATTCTTCAATTTCCTCTTGTATAATGGTTCGACGACGGTCGGCATACTGTTTTTTCAATTGTTTTAAATCCGTTTTGATTGTATCAAACAACTTCTTTTCACTAGCTAAAATAGACTCGTATTCAGCTATCTTTAAACGTAGTTCATCCGCTTCACGTTCAAGAGCTGTCACATCTGTATTGGTTAAACGATAAAGCTGTAACATAACGATTGCTTCTGCTTGTCTTTCGGTAAAGTCATATTTTGCCATAATAGAGCGCTTCGCATCCTGCTTATCTTTTGCAGCTCGAATGGTTGCTATTAGCTCATCTAATATGGAAATAGCCTTGATTAACCCTTCAACAATATGTGCACGATCTTTAGCATGTTTTAAATCATATTGTGTTGCTCTTGTTACAACTTCCTTTTGGTGCAGAATATAAGCATCAAGCATTTCCGGTAAAGATAGAAGCTTTGGTGTACGGTCTTGAATCGCTACCATATTAAAATGGTACGCAATCTGCAATTCCGTATTTTTATAAAGATAGTTTAGAACACCTTCACTATTTACGTCTTTTTTTAATTCAATTACAATACGTAATCCAGTTCGGTCTGTTTCATCACGAACCTCTGCAATTCCTTCTACCTTACGATCAAACCGAAGCTCATCTATTTTCTTTACAAGATTTGCTTTGTTAACATCAAAGGGAATTTCATCAATAACAATTTGTTCTCTATTTCCTCGAAGTGGTTCTACTGTCGCCTTGCCTCGAAGAACAATTTTCCCTCTTCCAGTTTCATAAGCTTTTTTAATTCCATCAATCCCTTGAATTATTCCACCAGTAGGAAAGTCTGGGCCTTTAATTGACTTCATTAATTGATCAACTGTACTATTTGGGTTATCAATACGTTTAATTACCGTATCAATAACTTCACCAAGATTATGTGGTGGGATATCGGTAGCATACCCAGCAGAGATTCCAGTTGACCCATTTACGAGTAAATTAGGAAATTTTGCTGGTAAAACAACAGGCTCTTGATCCGTATCATCAAAATTCGGAACAAAATCAACTGTTTCTTTATTTAGATCGCGAAGCAATTCTGATGAGATGCTAGATAGTCTTGCTTCTGTATAACGCATTGCTGCAGGTGGGTCACCATCTACGCTACCATTATTACCATGCATCTCAATTAAAACATTTCGCATTTTCCAGTCCTGACTTAAACGAACCATAGCATCATAAACGGAAGTATCACCATGTGGATGATAATTACCAATAACATTACCGACAGTTTTTGCCGATTTACGAAAATGCTTATCATGAGTATTCTTTTCTCGAAACATCGCATAAAGTATACGACGTTGTACTGGTTTTAATCCGTCTCGTGCATCTGGTAGTGCACGATCCTGGATAATGTATTTACTATATCTACCGAATCGATCACCAATTACTTCTTCTAGTGGTAAATCGAGATATTTTTCAGACTGTGACAAGTCATTCCCCCCTTATAAATTCCCAAGGTCAGTTTAGTATTATGAATGTATTTTATCGTTTTCTAATATGTTTGGATCATCGTCTAAACCAAACGCTACATTAGACTCTATCCATTTTCTCCTAGGCTCAACCTTATCTCCCATTAGAGTTGTAACACGACGTTCAGCACGTGCAACATCATCTATCGTAACACGAATTAGTGTTCGCGTTTCTGGGTTCATGGTTGTTTCCCATAGTTGATCTGCATTCATCTCACCCAAACCTTTATAGCGCTGAATGACATAACCATTCTTAAAATGGTGAACTGCCTTCCTCATTTCATCCTCATCCCAAGCATAAATAATTTCTTCCTTTTTACCAGTTCCTTTGGATATTTTATATAAAGGTGGAAGTGCGATATATACTTTACCTGCTTCAAGTAATGGACGCATATAGCGATAAAAGAAGGTTAGCAGTAACACCTGAATATGTGCACCATCCGTATCTGCATCTGTCATAATAATTACTTTATCGTAGTTAATATCTTCTAAGTTAAAGTCTGCACCTATTCCAGCACCAATTGTATGAATAATCGTGGAGATTTCTTCGTTTTTAAAAACATCCTGAAGTTTTGCCTTTTCCGTATTGATAACCTTTCCACGCAGTGGTAGTACAGCTTGGAATTTTCGGTCTCTTCCTTGCTTTGCTGACCCACCAGCAGAATCACCCTCAACTAGATATAGCTCATTTTTATCAGGATTTTTAGATTGTGCAGGTGTTAATTTCCCGCTCAAAATTGTATCCTTACGACGTTTTTTCTTACCGCTTCTTGCGTCATCGCGTGCTTTTCGCGCTGCTTCTCGCGCTTCTTTAGCCTTTATTGCCTTTTTAATCAATGTCCCTGAAACGTCTGGATTTTCTTCAAGGAAGAAATTTAATTTTTCGGATACGACAGCATCAACTGCAGAGCGAGCTTCTGAAGTGCCCAATTTACCTTTCGTTTGACCTTCAAATTGAAGCTTTCCCTCTGGAATACGAACAGATACTATCGCTGTTAATCCTTCACGAATATCTGTTCCCTCTAGATTCTTATCCTTTTCTTTTAACGCGTTAGTTCTTCTAGCATAATCATTGAATATCCTCGTAATTGCAGAGCGTGCACCAGACTCATGTGTTCCCCCATCCTTTGTGCGGACATGGTTAACAAATGAAAGCATGTTTTCTGCGTATCCATCATTAAATTGAAAAGCAAATTCTACTTCAATTCCTTGTTGCTCTCCCTCAAAGAAAATAACCTCATGAAGTGGATCTTTGTCTTCATTTACGTATTGTACAAATGATTTTAAACCATCTGGATATTCATATACCTCTTTCTCCTCTATTCGCTCATCCGTTAATACAATCTTAAGTCCCTTTAATAAAAATGCTGATTCACGCAACCGTTCTGAAATGGTTTCTAGATTAAATACCGTTGTCGAAAAAATAGCAGGATCAGGTTTAAAATGAATTAGCGACCCCGTTTTTTTAGTGTTTCCAATTTTTTTAATCTTTCCTACTGGAATACCTCCGTTTTCGAAACGAAGAAAATAAGATTCCCCATCACGATGTGTGGTTACTTCTAACCATTCAGATAATGCATTTACAACAGATGCCCCTACACCATGCAAACCTCCACTAGTCTTATAACCACCTTGGCCAAACTTACCACCGGCATGGAGGACGGTAAAAATAACTTCCAACGTTGATTTACCAGTACTATGCTTTCCGGTTGGCATCCCCCTACCGCTATCTTCAACTGAAATACTATTATCCTTATGTATTGTTACATGAATAACATTTCCAAAGCCCGATAAGGCTTCGTCAACCGCATTGTCAACAATCTCAAAAACTAGATGATGTAGACCACGATGATCTGTACTCCCGATATACATTCCGGGCCTTTTTCGAACAGCCTCAAGACCTTCTAATACTTGGATGGAGTCATCTGAATAGTGTAAAGATGTCTTGTCCAAAATTAATTGCTCCCTTCACCGATAAATCAAATTACTACATTTATTCATAGTAGAACATGTGTTTGTTATTGTAAAGATTGTAAGGAATTATAACCAAAATAAATAATGTATAAATGGCAATATCTTAATTAGTATACTACAACCTTTTTAAAAAGGTAAGAAAATCTAGTAAGCACAGTCCGATAGGAAAAGGATGACCAGAAGCCATCCTTTTCTCATTTCTTATTTACTAGAACTGCATGTGCTACTTTAATACATAAATCCATAATAACAGTAAAACCACGCTCTTGTAAGTAATTATAGGCTTCCTCATTAACAATTCCTTGTTGCGCCCAGAAAACCTTGCAACTCGTTTGAGCTGCTTCTTTAGCTACTTCCGGCAAGTACTCAGGACGACGAAATACATTAATAATATCAATAGGTTCTGGAACGTCAACTAAGGATTTATATGCCTTTTCACCTAATACTTCATCAATAGTTGGATTGACAGGAATAATTCGGTATCCAACTTCTTGCATAATTTTTGAAATTTGGTAAGATGTTTTTCCGGGGTTATCCGATAAACCAACCACCGCTATGGTTTTTGATGATTCTAGGAGATCTTTAATAATATTATTACTCGGGTTTTGCATGTAGGTAACTCCCTTCCATTTAGCTTATACTTATAATAATGTAGCATGTCCATTGAAATCATACCGTTTTTTTAATTTAATAGCCATCATTTCACACAGCTATGGCCTTTGTAATAAAAAAAGAAATAAGTTTATTAGTTTTAGTACCTTCTATTAATACTTCGTGTTAAAATAAAAAATAAGCTTACATATTGTGATAATAACAAGGAAAGTAGGAATTTTTATGGAATTTGCGCTCTTTGCAGTAATTGCCTATCTTCTTGGTTCTATTCCTTCAGGTCTCATTGTCGGTAAACTCGGTTACAACATTGATATACGACAGCATGGAAGTGGGAATTTAGGTGGAACGAATACCTTTAGAGTGCTAGGTGTAAAAGCAGGCATCATCGTAACACTCGCTGACATTCTTAAAGGAACTCTTGCAACATTACTTCCTCTATTTTTTGATGTCGAGGTTTACCGACTTGGAATTGGGATTTTTGCTGTTTTAGGTCATACTTACCCACTTTTCGCTAAATTTAAAGGTGGCAAAGCAGTGGCTACTTCAGGTGGGATAATTCTAGGTGTTAGTCCAATATTATTTGGTGTAATGGTGTTAACCTTTTTAATCACTCTATACATTTCTAAATATGTGTCACTTTCATCTATGATTACTGGTATTATTTCATTTATCGTTTCCCTTTTTATTGGTGACATCGGATTAAGAATTGTAATTGCTGCACTTACTCTATTTGTCATTTTAAGGCATCGCGCAAACATTAAACGGATTATTAATAAGACGGAACCAAAAATTACATGGATCTAAGACGGGATAATTGAAAAATAACAATAACATGACTTATACTTTGAGAGTAGTGATGTTATACGAGAACTTGGCGTTCGCTTATTGCGGATGCCTTCATTGTATATAACATAATTGTTGGGGACAGAAAAGAAAGGGATTATTTTATGAATGTAAAAGACAATTCGCAAAAAATTTTACCAAATAAAATAGAAAGACTTAAGCTGTTTGGTTCAGTTGAGCCTGGGCCAAAACATAAACCTACAGAAAAGGATAAAATGTCGGATTTGCAAAATTTAGAAAAGGACTTTCTATTTGAGCTAGATGCAGTAGGAATAACGAATGTAAAATATCCGGTCATCCTAAAGAGCAAGTTAAAGCCCTATACACAGAACAGCATTGGTACCTTTACCTTCACCTCAAGTATCAAACAAACTAGTAAAGGAACGAATATGAGTCGTTTTATGGAACAACTCGAGTTGTATAGTAAAAACGGGTTTATTATCGAACTTCATACACTAAAAGAATTTACAAAAGAGCTCGCTGAACGACTTGGACAACGGGATGCTACCGTTGAAATAAACACCACCTGGTTCTATGAACGTAAAGGGCCAAGTAGTCAAATTGCTGGACTAAACCATGCAGACATAAATCTAATCGTATCCTATCATCAAGATTCGGGTTACAAGGTAAGTGCAGGACTTTCAGTATTCGTTACAACACTTTGCCCTTGCTCCAAGGAAATCAGTGAATATAGTGCACATAATCAGCGAGGCAATGTTTCGATTCAGGTCTCGCTTACAGAAGACTTTAACGAAGATGAATTTGATTGGAAATATGCGCTATTAGAAGCAGCTGAAAGTAATGCTAGTTCAAGGCTACATCCAATTTTGAAGCGCCCTGATGAGAAGATGGTCACAGAAGGAGCATATGAAAATCCTAGATTTGTTGAAGATATGGCACGACTTGTAGCAGCTGATTTATATGAATTACCTTATGTGAAAAGCTTTGAGGTTACTTGTCAAAATGAAGAGTCAATTCATATGCATGATGCTATTGCAACAATACGTTATACGAAAGAATAACGTTAAAGAAGGGTACTAAAATGAAATATATTTTTATTGGAATTATAAAGTTTTATCGGAAGGCTATTAGTCCCTTGACACCCCCTTCTTGTCGCTTTTATCCAACTTGTTCGGAATACGGACTTGAAGCGATACGAAGATTTGGAGCATTTAAGGGTGGGTACTTAACGATTAAAAGGATTAGTAAATGCCATCCATTTCACCCTGGTGGTGTCGATCTAGTTCCAGAAAAAAAGGTTAAAAATAAGCGTTCAGAATGAATATACTGAACGCTTATTCACAATTTAAATCTATTTATTTGTTCCCACTGTCCTTCATTCGTTAGTATTTCTTTTTGTCTTTCTCCAAATAAATCAAAGTGAGGATATTTTTCATCACGATGGATCCAACTAGGCTGCAAGCCATATTTTTTACCCCAAGCAACTAAGGCATTAATATCTTTACAACCAACTTTTGTAACAGTGGTACAGCCTGGGAAACGATCATCGAGCCAATAATGGGTTATGAATGCTATCTCACCACTATCAATACTCGCCTTCCATTTTTTCACATCTTGTCTTTTTAAACCGAAAGCCACTATTTTTCACCTTCAACATTCTTTAAATATAGTTCATGCCATGTTGGAAAAGCTTTTCGCAAGGATAAAGGTCGGAAATTGTCCTTTTTTACTATTACATGCTTAGTAGACCCAGTCACGTAAACCTCACCTTGACTATCAATGATTTGATAACCATAAACAGTTCGAATTCCGTCATATTCTGCTAACCATGTTTCGACGAATACCTTTTCCCCATAGCGCACCGGTTTTTTATAGGAAATATGCGCATCTAATACAGGTGATACTATATTATTCTTTTCCATTTCTATGTAGTTTAAACCTAAATGTTCAATGAATTTAGTCCGTCCAATTTCAAACCATACTAAATAATTCGCATGATAAACGACACCCATCTGATCGGTTTCTTGGTATCTAACTTCTATTGGTGTTTGCACGCTTTTCACAATTACTTCCCCCTATCAACTATTGGTAAGTTTATCATATTCTCTTTATTAATTCATAAATTAGGCCTCAAATCTATTTAGATTTGAGGCAATTTATTCCTATTGCTGGTCACGAACTTCATCTTTAATCTCTGCACGAAAACCTTCAATCGCTTCCTCACGGCGTTTATTCTTCTCTACAATCTTTTGTTTTTCTTCACCAGAAGTAATCTGCATGGTTTCATGTGCAGCTTCAATATTTTCAATGGTATCTTGAATCATATCCTGAAGCTTTTCTACATTATCACTACGGTCATCTGGCTTTGGTGAATATTTATCAGTCACTTGACATCCTCCTTGAATCATTGTTGCCAAAGGCAATGTTATTTTTTGATATTACTTCAAGCTCTATACTCAAATAACAACAATTCAAAAAGGAAAAACCTCATTAATATGTAATAAAATGGTTACATTTTAATGAGGCTTACATGTAATTGGATAGGATTATACCTGGACTATGCTTCTCGACGCTTTGATAATTCATCCCTTGCTCGTTTTTCTAAATTTTCCTCAATTCGGTCCAAGAATTCACGGTCTTCTAAAATTTGTTGGCGATTGGCTTGAACCAGCTCTTCAAAAGTAAGAAGTTTCTTTAAAGAAATGGTAATCACTCCCTTTTTACAACTAAGTATTACCATCTCTTATTCTTTTTATAATAATTTTTGCAAAATTATAACCGTTAATTTAAGGAGTTCAGCATGTCAACCATAAAATCATAGGTCATTGGACCAACATGTCTTGGTACTTGTATGACCCCATCTGAACCAATAAAATAGGATGTTGGAATAGTCATTGCCAAATACTGATCAGTTATTTTATTATTCTTATCAATACCTACCGGGAACGTGTAGTCTTTTTCCTCAAGAAAATTCCTTACTACTTGCTCATTACGCTCAGAACCAGTTGCATTTATTGCAATAATTTTAATTTGATCTCCATACTCCTCATAAAATCGCTGTAATTCCGGCATCTCCTCCTTACAGGGTGGACACCATGTAGCCCAAAAGTTCACAAGTACCTTTTGACCTTTTAAATTGGAAAGCTTAATCCTTTCACCATCAATCATTGGAACCTCAAAATCAGGTGCCAGGTCCCCCTCGTTTAGAAATTTAGCATTCGGTGAAACAATGGAAACACCTTTGACTGAGGTATCACCTGTTACGTCAACCAAATTTGGACCAGACTCCTTTTTATTTAAGTCAATTACATTTATGATAAGGATGACTGCTAAAGCTATCATGACAATTATGGCAATATTTTTTTTCAGCATATGGTTAAACTCCCTATAAATTATTGTATATGTTTATAATATACATCTTAGAAGGTATTTATAAAGTGTTTGTACTTTTATTCATAGAGATTTCACATTTGGAAACGATATCTTCAAATAAAAAAATCATTGTAATCATTTACATAGAAAATTTAAGTGCTTTCATAAAAAAAACGAGCCCTGTTAGGAACTCGTTTTTCTTATCATTTGGAGCTAGTGGCCGGAGATTCCGCAACCTCACGATCCCGAGCTTAGTTAGCCAATTTATCACGTAATACCATCTGTAAGATACCACCGTGACGATAATAATCAATCTCAACTTCACTATCAAAACGAACTACTGCTTTGAATTCAGTTATTTTACCATTTTCATCAGTAGCAGTTACTCTTACAAGATCATGTGGTTTAACATTTTCACCTATTTCAAGATTGAATGTTTCTTTACCTGTCAAACCTAACTTGTCAGCGCTTTGCCCTTTTTCAAACTGTAATGGTAGAACACCCATCATTACTAGGTTAGAACGGTGAATACGCTCGAAGCTTTCAGCAATTACCATTCTAATACCTAATAGGTTAGTACCTTTAGCTGCCCAGTCACGGGATGATCCCATACCATAATCTTTACCAGCAAGTACTACTAATCCAGTATTATCTTGCTGATACTTCATAGCAGCATCATAAATAGGCATAACTTCACCAGTTGGCCAATAAGTTGTGTAGCCACCCTCTGTTCCAGGAGCTATTTGGTTACGGATACGGATGTTTGCAAATGTTCCGCGCATCATGACTTCATGGTTACCACGACGTGATCCGTAAGAGTTGAAGTTTCTTGGTGAAACTCCTTTTTCCTGTAAATATAAGCCTGCTGGCATATCTTTAGCGATTGCACCAGCTGGTGAAATATGGTCCGTTGTTACTGAATCCCCAAATTTTCCGATAACACGTAGGTTACTAAGTGCTTCAACCTTACCTGGTTCTTTTGTTAACCCTTCAAAGTAAGGTGGGTTTTGAATATACGTTGAGTTCTCATCCCATTCAAAAATAGGTTCATCAGTTGTTTTAATTTCATTCCATTTATCATTAGAGCTGAATACATTTTCATACTCTTTACGGAAGATTTCAGGGTTTACAACCTTTTGTACTTCTTGTTTAATTTCATCCATTGAAGGCCAGATATCTTTTAAGTATACTGGTTCTCCATCAACGTCTGTACCTAATGCTTCGTTAGATAAATCAATATCTACAGAACCAGCAAGCGCATAAGCAACTACTAATGGTGGAGATGCTAAATAGTTAGCTTTTACTAATGGATGTATACGACCTTCAAAGTTACGGTTACCAGACAGTACCGATGCAACAGTTAAATCATTAGCTGCTATAGCTTCTTCAATTTCAGGAAGAAGTGGACCAGAGTTACCGATACATGTTGTACAGCCATATCCTACTAAGCTAAATCCTAGTTTATCAAGGTATGGCATTAAACCTGCGTCCTCTAAATAACGGGTAACTACTTTCGATCCTGGTGCCAATGATGTTTTAACAAATGCAGGAACTTCAAGACCTTTCTCTACTGCCTTCTTAGCCAATAGACCTGCACCTAACATTACATAAGGGTTAGATGTGTTTGTACAAGAAGTGATAGCTGCAATCGCAACAGAGCCTGTTTTCATTACTGTTTCTTTTCCATTAGATAGCTTAACTGTTACTTCTTTATCAAATTCTGATTTATCTAAGCCAAATCCTTGGTTTCCTGAAGGAGCAGTAATAGCTTTATTAAATTCCTTCTTCATTTGAGAAAGAGGAATTAAATCCTGTGGACGCTTTGGTCCTGAAAGGTTTGGTTCTAGCTCAGAAAGATTGATTTCAACAACCTCAGTATATTCTGGATCTTTAACATCAGAAGAGTACCATAGATCGTTCTCTTGACAATATTTTTCAACTAGCTTAATTTGTTCTTCACTACGTCCAGTTAAACGTAAATAGTTAAGTGACTCCTCATCAATAGGGAAGAATCCACATGTTGCACCATATTCTGGAGCCATATTTGAAATAGTTGCACGATCAGCCAGTGGCATATCCTTTAATCCTGGACCAAAATATTCTACAAACTTACCTACTACGTTTTTCTCACGTAAAACTTGTGTTACTTTAAGTGCTAAATCGGTTGCAGTTGTCCCTTGAGGGAAACTACCTGTAAATTTAACTCCAATTACCTCTGGAGCTGGGAAATATGATGGTTGACCTAGCATTCCAGCTTCCGCCTCAATACCACCTACACCCCAACCAAGAACACCTAAACCATTAATCATGGTAGTGTGGGAGTCGGTACCAACTAGTGTATCTGGGAATGCATCATATTCACCGTTTTCGTTTTCATTTGCATGAACGACATTAGCAAGGTACTCAAGGTTAACCTGGTGTACAATACCAGTTGCAGGTGGAACTGCACGGTAATTTTCAAATGCTTTTTGAGCCCAGTGTAGGAACTCGTAACGCTCACCATTTCGTTCAAATTCAAGATCCATATTTGCTTTCAACGCAGCTGGCGTTCCATATTGATCGACCTGAACGGAGTGGTCAATAACAAGATCTACTGGTACTTCTGGATTAATTTTGTTTGGTTCTCCCCCTAAGTCCACCATTGCTTTACGTAAGGAAGCAAGGT
Organism: Ornithinibacillus bavariensis; assembly: GCF_050433565.1. NCBI lineage: Bacteria > Bacillati > Bacillota > Bacilli > Caryophanales > Bacillaceae > Ornithinibacillus > Ornithinibacillus bavariensis. Next base: position 49,108 of record NZ_JBNPWZ010000008.1, on the reverse strand, counting down.
CAACTACTGCAGGCACACCTGTGAAGTCTTGAAGGATAACACGTGAAGGCTTGAATGGAACATCGACACCTTCTCCTTCCTTTGTTCCCCATTTTGCTAGTCCTTTTACATGTTCATCATTAATTACGCGGCCATCATATTGGCGAACTAGAGATTCTAATAGTACACGAATTGAATATGGTAATCTATCAATTTTACCTAATCCGGCTTCTTCTAATGCCTTTAGTTGATAGAAATTATATGTCTTACCATTCAATTCAAACTTCTTTTTTGCATTGAAGTTCTCTCCCATATTCGCTAACCCCTCTCTTTCATTGTTGTACTTTAAAATACATCATCGCTATAAAAGCCTTTCCAAAATCTATTGGATTACTACATTATTCATCATAAAGTAAAATCAGGTATAAAACAATTGTTTTATACCTGATTTTACTATACGAATATCTTATTCAAGGCGATAAGATTTCCTTATCATTATAATATGATATAATTCAGCAAAAATTATTGCGTTAATAAATATGTAAAAATTATAATGGTAATCTAATTCGAAAGGTGCTTCCTTTCATTTCATTTTGTAAGATTTCAAGATTCGCTTGATGTCGTTCTAATAGTTGCTTCGTGATCATTAAACCAAGTCCGGTACCGTGTTGCTTAGTCGTAAAAAAAGGTTCCCCTAATTTGTGTATCACTTCTTCAGGAATGCCTGGACCTTCATCTGCAATATCAATGATAACTTCATCATCTTCCAAACGAATAGTAACGGTGATGCTTCCAGGCTCTTCCATCGCTTCTATCGCATTTTTAATAATATTGATGAATACCTGTTTAATTTGTGACTTATCACAATAAATAGATGGTTCTTCGCCTAATACATCTAGCGTGATATTTTTTAATTTTGCTTGTGGTCTGAGTAGCTCCAAAACATCTTTTATCATTTGAGATAAAGATTCCTCTTGCTTATTATCTGTTAGAGGCTTGGAAATAAACAAGAGTTCTGAAGTGATTGTTTCCATTTTTTCAATCTCATCAATCATAATTTTATAATAAACATCCTTACGATTAACGCCAGCCTGTAATAGCTGAAGAAAACCTTTAATAGATGTTAAAGGATTACGGATTTCGTGTGCAATTCCGGCGGCTAATTGGCCTGCGATTGACATTTTTTCGGAACGAATCATCATTTCTTCTACTTCTTTTTTTTCAGTCATATCACGAATAGTTGACACGTAGTAAACGTTACCATTCATAGGATCAACTAACTTAGAAATCTTGCATTCACACCATATTAATTTTTGATCGAAATTCTTTAATCGAAGCTGAAATGTTTGATTTTTAAAAGATTCTCGAACAAATTCCTTCCTTACATAATTAGCATCCTCATCGACAAAAAGTTCCAAATATGAGCGTCCTACTAATTCATGTGGCTTATATCCGAGCACTCGCTCAATTGCATTTGAAAAGAATATTCCAATCCCATTCTCGTCCCAAACGGTAAAGAAATCACTGCTATTATTTTCAATCCAAACAATGATAAATTCGGGTAAACGTAGTAAATTAGATTGCTCTAAAGAGGGGCCATTTTTTGCCGAAGCTTGGCGCAATATGTAATTGTTTAATTCATTCTCCATGGAATTCGCCCCTTTACTGCAAATTGTAACAAATAAAATCTTTATATTACTATATGTATGTCCAATTACAAATATGAAAGTTTGTTTATTATGTATTTTATATTATAATTATATTAGCATACATCATTACTAATCGTAACATGTTTATCTGAATTATTACTACTCTTCATATGTAAAATTACCGCAATGTTATCATTTATTCAACTAAAAAGATAAAAAAGTCGACACGCGAAGGACTAGAAAAGGTGATATATATGTCATTATTTGATAATTTTCTTATCGTATTTTGGGGTTTCTTTATGATTGGTATAATGGCGATTGGTGGCTATTTCATGTTCCGAAAGTTTTTAAAACAACTTCCTAAGCAGGATGGGAAATCGACGATGGACTGGGAAATCCACTATCTCGAGAAGACGAAACATATGTGGGAAGATAATGAAAAGAATTTACTAGAAGAATTAGTGTCCCCTGTTCCTGAGTTATTCCGAGATGTCGCTAGACAAAAAATTGCCAGTAAAATTGGTGAAGTTGCACTCCATAAGGGTTTGAATAAAATAAATCAGGAAGTATTAATTGAAGGCTATATTCTTGCGACACCAAAGCGTGATCATAAATTTTTACGAAAAAAATTAAAGCAGAAAGAAATAGATATTGAACCCTATGAGGAATTATTTTCACTTTCAAAAGATGATTATCGTTCGAATTGGCAGGCGCAGTATAAAAAGAACAGCTAAAAAGGTGTCTTCATGTAGAAGACACCTTTAACTTTTTTTCAAGCTGTTTATATTTATAGAGCATGGCCAGTCTCCAAGAAACTATCATACCGAATGCTAGTAAAAAGAACATTCCGCTAGTCTCACCTAGGGAAACTGCACTTCCTATTATCAGTTTTAAAATAATACGAACAAATAACAATCCAAACAATATAAATATAAATGCTTTAGATGGAATAAGATAAATATTATTTTCTCGAATTTCAAATTTAGAAAATCTTATTAAGAAAATCGAGAATACAACCCCTACAACAATTGATTCTACCACCTGTGGCCATTCGAGTTGGAATTGGGGGAACAAAAACATTGCTGCCCCAGTACTCATAAACAATGGTGGTAATATAATTGATTTAACCGATGCAGGTCTTCTTGAAGCCTTTAATCTCATAAAAATCATAAATGTAGCCATAAAAAAAGCCAAAACCGTTGTTGCAATAATCCAAAACATATTGACACACTCTTTCTGGTGTAATGAAGTTAGTTAACAGTATATGAGAGAATTCGACTTACTGTTTCTAAAACACGATGCTCGTCAAATGGTTTTACGATAAAATCCTTAGCTCCAAGTTCGATGGCCTCAACAACAACTTTTTGGTGCCCCATTGCCGAACATACAACAACCTGTGCTTTCGGATCCAACTTCTTAATTTCTTTCATAGCATCTATCCCATTCATAACTGGCATAGTAATGTCCATGATAACTAAATCAGGGTTTGTATTTTTATAAAGTGATACAGCCTCTTCCCCATTTTCTGCCTCACCTACAATTTCATGCATGTCCTTCGTAAGAATTGTTTGTAAAGTAGCTCGCATGAATTTCGCATCATCAACAATTAGAATTCTTGCCATTTTCACTCCGCTCCCCCATTACATAAATCAACTACTTACACTTCTTTTTTATCGTTTGCTATGTTTACAATAATTGTTACTGTGACACCAACAACTGTGAGATATACCCCTAAATCAAATAAAGTTGCTGTAGCAAGCTCCACTTCTCCAAAAACAGGAAATTTAAAGTAACCATAAGTATGTGATAAAAATGGAACATCAAAAAGAAATGAACCCATACTAGTCAATAATGCTACCAAAAGGCCAATCGGTATCAACATACGGAAATTTATCGGTATTATCTTTTCTACGAATTTGATCCCATATGCCATGTATAGTAATACAATAGCAGCTGAAGTTACGAGCCCTCCAACAAATCCACCACCTGGGGAATTGTGACCTGCCATAAACAAATAGATGGAAAACCCTAATAGAAGAAAAGCGATTAAAGCTGTAGCGGTTTGCAATATTAAATTATTAGGTTTATCCATGAATTCACTTCCTTTTATCTATCTATTTGATACTATCATAATATAATTTGGTATTAAAATCCATAGAAACCGAACCAGCCCGCTAGAAAAGCAGTAAGTTTAGTCATCCAATCAAAAAACAGCGCAATACCTAAAGCTATCATAATATAGCCACCTATTTTAACTAATTTTTGGCTATTTCGTTTAATCCACCCTAGCTTCCCAATAAAGAAGGATAAGACAAGGAATGGAATTGAAAAACCAAGGATATAGGCAATCATCATCACCATACCTTTACTTGGTTCTGTTGCGGTTAAAGTAAAGACCACGCCTAAGATTGGGCCAGTACATGGAGTCCAACCTAATGAAAAAGCAAGTCCAATTAAAGTAGATCCTAAGTATCCTGATGGACGATTCTTAAATGTTATTTTCTTATCCTTCATTAAAAATTTAAAATTAAATATACCAACTATTACAAGTCCAAAGAATATGATTAATAATGCCCCAACCTGTCTTATTATATCCTGGTATGCAATTAGAAACTGTGACAAGGCTGAGGTAAAAAATCCAAAAACAATAAAGATACTAGAAAAGCCTATTAAAAAACAGATTGTATGCAATAGACTTTTTCGATTTAACATGGTATTTTCTTCTTTTATTTCACTAACACTCATACCGGTTATGTATGATAGGAAGGCCGGATATAGTGGTAATACACATGGTGAAATAAAAGAAAGAAATCCTGCACCAAATGCAAGAAAAATATTAATTTCTGACATAGTATGCCTCCTGATTACATTCTTTCATCCTATTATAGCAGAAAGAAAACGATTACCAATGACAGGAATATGACAATTAGCAAAACAAATCAAGATTAGATAATCTTAAAAAAACACCCCATACTCCATAGTACGGGGTGTTTGTGCAATGTATTCATAAGTATAGTAATTCATGATTCCTGTACAATACTATTTATCCATGTATTGTCCTTTTTGAATTCCTAGACTTGTATTTCTATTTAGTTTATTTATATGGTTTACTCTCCTAATTTCATCCATTTGTTATCTAATATTTACTGTTCTCTAGCTTATTTCTTTGTCTCTCATTTTCCTTTTGATTCCTAAAAGCTACAACCTTTTGTTTAACCTCATCAGAATTTTGGTTGTGCGTCATCATTTTAATAAAGACATCTTCCACCTTATGACAAACTGTTCTGTATATCCCCATTTTCGTCCTCACCTTTAATTTATGATTGTTTTCCTTGCTACATAGAACCTCCTAGCTAACCAACTTAAAACAATTACACCTATTCCACCAGTAGCTTTTAGAGTGTTTTTTCTTTGTTCCTTTTCGTATTCATGTTTACCAATTTCATAATAGTGACTGAATAATAACTCAGATTCTTTATATTCAATTGGAAGTTCATACGCTCCACCATTCAAACCCAATTCATATGCCTCTTTTTTAATTTCTTCTACTTCTTCATTTGAATCAAAACCCTTTTTGTACCAAATAATGTATTTTTCTTTCTCTAATTTAGGTTCTTTGTATTCTAATATAGTAAAAGTAGCTTCATATCCTAGTTTTATATATTTTTCTTCTAGTTCTTGTTGCCCCTTTTTGTAACCTTTTTTATATGAATCTACATAAATATTTTTTATATCGTTTGGTTCGTTGTTTTCATCTTTTTTTCCATCTTCATAACCAATATTGTAATATTCCTCTTTTCTTGCTGCATCAATCTCAGCAGTTGCCTTTTCATATCCCTCTTTATAGGAGGAGTGAACTAAATCATTCTCTGAATAATTGGCTGGTACAACAGCATTTAAATCTTCCTTAGCTGCATCATAACCTGCCTTATAGGCGTTTTCTCTTTCAGAGACTAATTTCTTTTTACCTTCTTCAAATCCTTGTTGATAACCAGTAGAGTAACCCTCTTGATATGCATTAGAACCAGTAATAACAGTTTCATTTTCCTTGGTATTATTGTATCCATCAGTCAAGCCTGCTGCATACCCAGCTTCTTTACCTTCAGATTTCTCTTGAGCAGCAATTTCCATTTTAGAAGGTCCAGTCGGTTCTGATGTTCTTGTTCCTTTTGATGTACTACCGCCCGATGATGAATTACTCCTGAGGGTGAACTACCATTTGATGATGAACTACTGCCTGATGATGAACCCCCTCCACCATTATGATAATGGTATCCTGAACAAAGTCCTTTGGCTTTCGATTTTTCGGAACAGTTATGTCCACCCCTACTATCCGTTCTTCCTGAATGAGCTTCAACAATGCTTTGAAACGGAATCAACAGAAGAATAATGATTAACGAAAAACAAGCTTTCTTCACACTTCTCCCCCTTAAATACTCATTTTATGTACATTTTATCATATATTTTGCAATATTTTGTCACGAAACCAAAATATTATTTGATTTTGCTTATCAAATCGAAAATATACATTTTATAGTTGTTTTCTTCTCTTTAACAAAAACAAAAACTCCCCTATAATTGAGAAATATTAACCAAAGATCCTTTATAAACATGAAAAAACCACTTTTTCTGCATTATTCTTAAACAGAAAAAGTGGTTTTTGAGAAAAATTAACCAAATTATGTGTATTATTGCAAAGAAAAATCAAGCCGACAACATTTTTCAGTAACCTACTTGATTACAAAGTTGCTAAATACATTGATATATCAACGTCTATTTATCCATTTGATTATTCATTGCACGCATCATTTGATTGATTTTCTTCTGCGAAGGCTTTTGGCCCATTTGCATCATTAGCGTACGAAGCATTTGCTCATTGATAGGTGGATTCTTTTTCAAGTAACTCATCATATACTTTCTTGCAATAAAAAATCCAAGAGCAACACCGGCTATTAAAGCTGCTAAAGCAATTAGTACAACCCAAATTGTGCCCATCTTTCCATTTTCCTCCTTCGTGTTGTCTCTTATCCAGTATAGTAAAACAGTTCTAAGAATACAATACCTCATCATTATTATACACAGAACTTGTCCTTACAGGCGAGATCCAACCATAATTTTCATAATGATTATCCACGATAAAAATATATGGATAGATCCGTCGTAAGGTAGCGAATAATAATTCCTCAGCATCCTGTAATGTTTCACAACGAAATTTTATATGTTTTTCATAAATATGTAAAGCAATATAGTAATGCCTATTACCTAGTTCAACAAATTCACTTCTTTTTTCCTTATATAAAGTGTTCTTAGGTTGTCTGATTAACTGTGACGTTAACGATTCTTTTGGGAAGCCTTTAGTAATAAAATTAAATTGCATCCTTAAGTCATTTCGAGATTGTTCATCATGATATTCCTGTAAAAAACGATATAAAATATCACTTTTATAGTAATAATGTATGGCAAATTCTTCTTTGATCAAATAAACCATATACTCTTTCATTTCAACAACCCCTTCCCTTTTCTACTATAATATACGTAGTCTATTAAAAATAGTGTCATATCCTGTAAGGATTTCGCACTAGTTTTGTCGAAAAGGAAATAGCTTGCCTCTTTTACCGTACTAAATACTGAAACTTCTTTTTTCAATCTGGACCGGGTATTAACTTTAACTTGCAATGCATTGAATACAGTGCAAAAATATTCTTTCCTTATGAGTAAACATAAAAATGCCAATTAATTCGGAGAAAAATTAATTGGCATTTTTATGTTTACTACATTCTGTTTATTTAGATAATGATTTTACTTGTTTAACAACATTATCAACAGTGAATCCATATTCTTCTATCAGCTTCTCACCATTTGCTGAAGCTCCAAACGTATCAATTCCCATTACCTTCCCGTCTAGTCCAACATAGCGTTCCCATCCGAGAGGTGAACCCATCTCTATAGCGACTCTATCTTTTACAGATTTTGGAAGAACTGTTTCTTTATAGCTTTCATCCTGTGCATCAAATAGATCCCAAGATGCCATACTTACAACACGAACATCAATATTATCTTTACGAAGTTCTTTTTGTGCCTCAACAGCAAGTTGAACCTCAGAGCCAGAAGCGATTAATATTGCGTCTGGTGTATCCTTCTCAGCATCACTTAATATATAAGCTCCACGCTTAACACCTTCATATGCTTTTTCCTTCGTACCCACAAGTGTAGGTAAATCCTGTCTTGTTAAAACCAAAATAGTTGGCCGATCCGTTGATTCAACCGCTAATCTCCACGCTGCCTGTGTTTCATTACCATCTGCAGGTCTAATAACAGATAGGTTTGGTAATGCACGAAGCGAAGCAAGCTGTTCAATCGGCTCATGTGTTGGTCCGTCTTCACCTACTGCAATGGAGTCGTGAGTAAACACATACGTTACAGGCATTTTCATAATAGCTGACAAACGGATAGCCGGACGTAAATAATCACTAAATACAAAGAACGTTCCTCCGAATACCTTCAAGCCACCATGTAACGCCATTCCATTAAGTGCAGCACCCATGGCATGCTCACGCACACCAAACCATATATTTCTTCCAGCATAATTATTTCTTGAAAGATCATCCTCATCTTTGATGGTAGTTTTATTAGAACCTGCTAAGTCAGCACTACCTCCTAAGAAATACGGTACAGCTGTAGCAATAGCATTTAGCACTTCTCCAGATGAAGAACGTGTTGCTATAGATTTCCCAGGTTCATATACAGGTAAATTGTTTAACCAACCTTCAGGAAGCTCACCTTTCATTGCTAGCTCAAATTCTCTTGCTTCTTGCGGATACTTTTCCTTATAAGCAGCAAATAATCGGTTCCATTCCTCCTCTAGCTGTTCACCCTTTACCACAATTTTTTCTTTGAAGTCTGCATATACTTCCTCAGGTACATGAAAATCATCATGTCCCCATTGATAGAATTCTTTCGTTAAAACTACTTCATCCTTTCCAAGTGGTGAACCATGGGAAGCAGCTGATGCGGATTTATTTGGTGAACCATACCCAATAACCGTTTTAATTTCAATTAATGTAGGCTGTTCTGTATTTTCTTTTGCTGCTTTAATAGCTGAGCGGATTTGAGTAATATCATTACCATCTTCCACTCGAATAACCTGCCAGCCGTAAGCCTTAAAGCGCTCCTCAGTATTGTCAGAAAATGCCCGGTTTAATTCTCCGTCTAAAGAAATATCATTCGAATCATATAATGCAATTAGCTTACCTAATTTTAAATGACCTGCAAGAGATGCAGCTTCATGGGAAATTCCTTCCATTAAATCCCCATCACTAATTAAAGCATATGTATAGTGATCTACAATGTTCAGATTGTCCCTATTATATTTTGCTGCTAAATGAGCCTCAGCTAATGCCATACCAACAGACATCGCAATACCCTGCCCAAGTGGACCAGTGGTAGCCTCTACACCATCTGTATGGTGTACCTCGGGATGACCTGGCGTTCTTGAGCCCCATTGACGAAACTCCTTAATATCCTCTATCGTAACATCATACCCCGAAAGATGAAGCATTCCATATAATAGCATAGAACCATGACCTGCTGATAATACAAATCGATCCCTATTAAACCATTTTGAATTTTTGGGATTGTGATTCATAAAGTCCGTCCAAAGTGTATACGTCATTGGTGCAGCTCCCATTGGTAGACCTGGATGCCCCGAATTAGCTTTTTCTATGGCATCAATAGCCAATGTACGGATTGTGTTAATCGATAATTGTTCAACATTATTTACCATGATGTAGCTCCTTTCTCTTGCAATCGATTTATTTTTAAACCATGTTTATCTTATACTGAAAATGGTTGGTAAACAAGTAATACTATAATCGTTCATATATTCTCCACGCTTAGTGATTTCTATTTCTTTCTTGCATATCACGTAACTTTTGAGGTGTTACATCATTTCCAGTGGGATCAATAACTGTTAAGGTTTTTAATTGGTTTTTAAAGGAGCTACGCACATTCTTCAAATATTCTCCACGAAGCTTCTCTTGCTCCACCTTTTCTTTCTCTGTTAAACCTTCTTCACTCTTTGCCTTTTTTGCAAGTTCATTTATCCTTAAAAGTTTTTCCTTTGATAACAAAATAAATTTCCTCCTTCATCTTTCCTGCTAAAACAGAAACCCAACACGGGTCAGAATTCACATAGAAAAAGCAAGAACATTGATCTGTCCTTGCTTAAATATTACCTGTTCGTTTTGTCGGAATCAATTAATTGATACTCCTGATATCTTCTATGTACGGTTGCCTTTGAAACCTCATACCCTAACCCTCTTAATGTTGCGGCAATCTCGCTAAAGGTCAATTCCTTCTCACGGAGTCGAACTATTTCTTCAATCGGCACTTCCTTCCTTTCTCTTCCTGGTGCAAATTGGTGATTGGAAAGATTTTTAGTAGGATTATATCCATTGGCAACAGCCCTTTTCATTCCCCGTTTAATTTTAGCATTATGTATTTTCCGTTGATACTCTTCAACAATTCCAACAATTTGCAAAATCATGGAGTCTGCTTCTGCGATTTCAAGTTTCCCTTCATGTATGGCTGTATAAATAGAAATATTATGCTTTAATAATTGATGAAATAATGCAATCTTCGTGTTTCCTCTTCCAAGTCTTGTTTCATCTTGAATCAATAGACAATCCGCACGACCAGCTTCAAAATCCTGCAGCAATTCAAAAATGCCTTCCCGTTCGATTTCGAATCCACTTGCTTGTTCCTCTATACATTTGACTACTTCGAAGTGATAACGTTCCGCTAAATCATAAAGCTCTTCTTTTTGTCGTTTTAGTGAGGTTTCCTGTGATTTCTTTTCTGTACTTACTCGGCAGTATATAATAGCTCTCAAATTTAAAAACTCCCATTATGCACTAATTAGTGAAAGGTATAAGAATCCTAATGTCACAGCAAAAGCAGCAATATAAAACAAATCTGTCTTGTTAACTTTTCCAAACATCTCTTCATCACCCTTTCCTATCGTATAAGAACCTTTGTTCGCTAAATTTATTATAGCAGAACATACGCTCTTGTCAACACTTTTCTCGAACGAATGTTTGCGTTTTAATTTGATAGATGATAAACTAGCATTAATAAATAATATGAGCGAGGTGTTTAATAGATGACAAAAATGTCAAAAAGGCAACAGGCGATATTAGATTACATAAAAGATCAAGTTAGATTAAAGGGATACCCGCCATCTGTTCGAGAGATAGCAGAAGCTGTGGGACTTGCCTCCAGTTCCACTGTTCACGGCCATCTATCGCGTTTAGAGAGTAAAGGATATATTCGTAGAGACCCTACAAAGCCACGGGCGATTGAAATACTAGATTTAGAAGAGGAAAGTACTATTCCAAAAGATGAAGCTCGTTATGCACCGGTTATTGGAAAAGTAACAGCGGGAATACCGATTACCGCTGTGGAAAACATAGAAGAATATGTTCCAATCCCAAGTTCAACTGCTGGACCTGATGAAAACCTATTTGTTTTAGTTATTGATGGAGAAAGTATGATTGAAGCAGGTATATTAGATGGGGACATGGTTATTGTCAAACAACAAAATACAGCGCAGAATGGCGATATTGTCGTAGCGATGACAGAGGACAATGAAGCTACTGTCAAACGCTTCTTTAAAGAAAAAGATCATGTGCGCTTACAACCTGAAAATGCAACAATGGAACCATTAATTTATAATAATGTATCCATTCTAGGCAAGGTTGTTGGATTATACCGTCATATTCATTAGAACATTGAATTGAAAATCCGATAAGCTAATTAGCTTATCGGATTTTTTGAACTTTGCTGGTTATTAATTTAACTCTACTTATAATTTTTCTTTTAAATGCAAAGAGGTAATGAATTCGCCTAAAGCGGAACAACATTTGAATTATAGGACCTAGTCTTCTACAGTTAGAAAATAGAAAATAAAACATATAAAACGGAAAAAGGCACTCCCTGAACGGATGCCCCTATAAATCATATTTGTACGATATTCCAGCTTTTTCAGTAGCTGCTTTAGCTGCACTTCTTATTTCTTCTTTAACTTCATGCGGATTTTTGACCTTTTTCAAGGTAATCCGACGGTTGGATTCATTAGCACTAATAACTATAATGTCACCTACGTTTCTCACTTTATCTGTCAATGTCTGATTGACAGATATATCTTTTACTTTGAATAATTCGATATCATTTAAGGTTTTAGTCATCACGCCCTGTTTCCTAATCAGTATTCGCTCGTTAGTTAAAGTGTAATGCTCTTTCGGAATTTTAAGTACTCCTTCTTTATTCCCTTTGATTCCAAAATAATCAGTCTCAAACTCTAGCAAAGTTTTTTCCTCGCTCACACTTACCACTCCTTTTAATTAATAACTCCCTTAAGCCTAGAAAAAATAACAAAATTATTACAATATTACTCATTATTATAATATCTTATTTCGACTATAAATAAAATTACTAGTTTTGACATAAACGAACTTTATCCCAACTATGGGAACATCTGTTCAGACGTTTATTCCAGCGTACTACTAAAAACAGAACAAAAAAATACTGCCCTATTTAAAGACTATAAGGACAGTATTTTAAAATAATATTTTTTCTAACTTTGGGGGTGAAATAGGGGTAATTAGCATACAGTCGACCCAAAATCACCTACCACCCCAGACAAAAACATTGATATATCAAGCTTAATACATTGTTAAGTATTGTTCTCTTTCCCAAGGATGAACGGTTGTTCTAAACATATTCCACTCAATTTCCTTCGCTTCAATAAAATGCTCAAACAGGTGTTCACCCATAGCATCTACGATAACAGCATTCTTTTTAAGCTCTGTTAATGCATTCATTAGTGTAGATGGTAAATCTTCAATATGATTTTCCAAGCGTTCTTCTTTCGTCATTACATATATATTTCGGTCTACTGCTGGCGGAGGAGTTAGTTTGTTCTCAATTCCATCAAGTCCTGCAGCAAGCAACACAGATAGTGCAAGATATGGGTTTGCAGATGGATCGACACTACGAACCTCAACACGAGTACTTAGGCCACGGGAATTCGGAATACGTAATAATGGACTTCTATTCATCGCTGACCAAGCCACATAACTAGGTGCCTCGTAACCAGGTACTAGTCGTTTATAGGAATTAACGGTCGGATTAGTAACAGCGGTAAAGCTAGTTGCATGCTTCATGATTCCTGCTATAAATTGATAAGCTGTATCACTAAGCTGTAGTTTTCCTTTCGGATCAAAAAACGTATTCTCACCATCTTTAAATAGGGACATATTTACATGCATGCCTGAACCATTCACGCCAAATAGAGGCTTTGGCATAAATGTAGCATGAAGATTATGCTTTCTAGCGATTGTCTTAACAACTAGCTTAAAGGTTTGGATATCATCCGCGTGCTTAACTGCATCGGAATATTTAAAATCGATTTCATGTTGGCCGGGAGCCACCTCATGGTGTGATGCTTCAATTTCAAAGCCCATCTCTTCTAATTCTAATACGATGTCACGACGGCAATTTTCTCCTAAGTCTGTTGGTGCAAGATCAAAATAACCACCATGGTCATTCAGTTCTAGCGAAGGATCACCATTCTCATCCAATTTAAACAAAAAGAATTCCGGTTCTGTTCCAATATTAAACGCATCATAACCTAGCTCAGCCATTTTCTTAAGGTTGCGTTTAAGGTTATATCTTGGACAACCTTCAAAAGGTGTTCCATCTGGATTGTAAATATCACAAATAAAACGTGCAACCTTCCCTTTTTCAGATGTCCACGGGAAGATAACAAAGGTATCCAAGTCAGGATATAAATACATATCTGATTCTTCAATTCGAACAAATCCTTCAATGGATGAACCATCAAACATCATTTTGTTATCAAGTGCCTTCTGTAGTTGACTCAGAGGTATTTCTACATTTTTAATCGTCCCTAACATATCAGTAAATTGGAGGCGAATAAATCTAACATTCTCGTCTTTAATTTTTTGCTCAATTTCTTTTCGTGTGTAGCTCATAAAATCTCCTCCTACATTTTTAGAGCTGTACCTACGCACCATTCCTTAGCGTTGCGTAAAAAAACGTGCTAATTCTCCTTGGCGGAGGCTTGCTCTTCCGAATCTTCCAGCATCATTAATTTCTCTTCTCAAGATTTCTCTTAGCTCACGTTCAGATAGTTTGGGTTGCTTATTACTCACTTCTTGCTTTTCTTCTCTCTCTTCTTCGCCTGTAAGTAAAAGCTTAATTCCTGCAAGGTTCAAACCCTTATCCAAGTAGTTTTTAATCTCAAGAAGACGATCAACATCATTAAATGAAAACAATCGTTGATTTCCAGAAGTTCTTTCTGGAGTAACTAGCCCATGCTCTTCATAATAACGAATTTGTCTAGCGGTTAATTCCGTTAGCTTCATAACAATTCCAATCGCAAATAGAGGCATGGAACGACGATCCTTATCATTCATGACTAAGACCTCCCTTTAACATTCAAAATTATATTACGTGTAAGGTATTCTGTCAATAACATGTTAGATAACTTAACATAAGAATAAATTCTGTAAAACTTATGTAATAGAATAGTCAGCAGGAACTATTCCTACTGACTATTCATTATGCTTTCATTTTCTCTAGCATTACCTGAGCAGCCTCTGTAATCGCAATTTTTACATGTGCATAGGTTAATCCACCTTGCACAAATGCTGTGTATGGCTCTCTAATCGGCCCATCGGCAGACAATTCAATACTTGAGCCTTGAATAAATGTTCCAGCTGCCATTATGACTTCATCCTCATAGCCAGGCATTTCACTTGGATATGGCGTCACATATGAATTAACTGGAGAGTTCTTTTGTATTGCCTGACAGAAAGCAACCATTTGCTCTGCGGTTTGGAATGTTACAGACTGTATAAGATCCGTTCTTTCCGCTTGATAGTTAGGTTTTGTCATAAAACCTAACAGTTCAAGAAAACGTGAGGTAAAAACAGCTCCCTTTAATGCCTCTCCTACAACATGTGGGGCAAGGAAAAACCCTTGGTACATTTCCTGCAAAACATTAAATGTAGCACCAACCTCTTTCCCTAAACCAGGTGCGGTTAAACGATAAGCACATAATGTAACCAGATTTTCTTTTCCAACAATATATCCACCAGCTCGTACAATGCCACCGCCTGGGTTTTTAATTAATGAACCTGCAATAATATCTGCTCCAACATGTAATGGCTCTCTATCCTCCACAAATTCCCCATAGCAGTTATCGACAAATATTATAATATCGTTTCGTATACTTTTAACAAATGTTACCATTTCCTTTATATCCTCTATTGTAAAGGAAGGGCGATCTGCGTATCCTTTAGAACGCTGAATAGCTACGACCTTAGTATGTTGATTAATCTGTTCTTTCACCTTTGGATAATCTATTCTTCCCTCACTAGTTAGGGAAACCTCTTTATAGGAAATCTGGTATTCTCTTAGAGAGCCTGTATTCTCTCCTCTTGTCCCGATAACTTCCTCTAATGTGTCATATGGTTTGCCAGTAATGTACATTAATTCGTCACCTGGTCTAAGCAAGCCATATAAAACCGTTGTGATGGCATGCGTTCCAGATACTAACTGCGGCCGAACGATAGCGGATTCCCCGCCAAATACCTCAGCATATACAGATTCTAATGTATCTCGTCCTATATCATCATAGCCATAGCCACTTGTCGAATTAAAGTGGCTATCACTAACTCGATTGTTTTTGAATGCTTCTAGTACCCTTTTCTGATTTTTCTCTACCGTGCGATTTATATTGGCATGAATATCTGCAATGTCTTGTTCTGCTTTTAATACTACCTCTTCCAACATCTCTTATGCTTTCTCCTTTACAGTGCCTTGTAGTGGATGATCCATCCGGATATATCCACTTACTACATATGTTTCTGTCTCATTATCAAATTTTTTCTCGGTAATTATTGTCTCATGCCCTAAACGATTTAGCAATTGGCCATTATCTGCTTTCACTCGAATCTGGTAGGATTCCCATTCCTCTTTTAATACTTCTTCCACTTTTTCACGTAACCGTAATAAATCTTCGTTATTATAAGCACTTATCATAATATAAGGATGATTCATTGGGATAAAATCCTTTTCGAGTAAATCCTTTTTATTGTATACAGTTAGCATTGGAATGGTACTACTATCTAACTCTTCCAATAGTCTTATAACGGTTTTCTGATGCTGCTCATGGTCAGGATGGGAACTATCCACGACATGTAATATGAAATCAGCTTCCTTTACCTCTTCAAGCGTAGAACGAAACGCAGCAATAAGTGTTGTAGGTAAATGTTGAATAAATCCAACCGTGTCAGTAAGTAATGATTCAAAGCCAGACGGAAAATGAATTTTTCTTGTTAATGGATCTAGTGTAGCAAATAGTTTATTTTCTTCTAATGATTCACTATTTGTTAAACGATTAAACAAGGTCGATTTTCCTGCGTTTGTATAACCAACAATGGCGATTTGGAAAACGTCATTTGTTTTTCTCCGTTTACGATATTGATTACGCTGCTTTACAACTTGCTTTAATCCCCGTTTAATATCGTCGATTCTTCTGCTAATATGACGCCTATCTGTTTCAAGCTTTGTTTCCCCTGGACCTCTTGTTCCAATCCCTCCACCGAGTCGAGATAGCGCTACTCCTTGACCTCGTAATCTCGGAAGTAAATATTCCAGCTGAGCCAATTCTACCTGGAGCTTCCCTTCCTTTGTTCTAGCTCTACCAGCAAAGATATCTAAGATCAATTGACTTCGATCGATTACCCTAGTATTAAGAAATTGGCTTAAATTTCTTGATTGGCTAGCAGATAATTCGTCATTCGCTATAATTAATTCAATATCTAGCTGGTCAATTATTTCCTTAATTTCTGCCATTTTACCTTCACCAATATAAAAAGCAGAATGTATTCGTTCCCTATTTTGCGTAACCACTTCCAGAACCTCTCCACCTGCCGTATCGGCTAGAGATATCAATTCTTGAAGGGAGGACTCAAATAAATCATCCTGCTGGTTTGGCTTCTTAACGGCAATGATTAGAATTTTTTCCTTCGACATGTATTACAACCTTTCCTAAGATGATTCTACAATAATTATTCGTATATTGACATTACCATATTGCGTCCATATCTTCTAACTTTAAATCATTACCAGTCAATAGTATTAGTTCGTCTGGAGATATACTGTCCTTGTATAGTAGACGTACCGCTTGCATTCGAATGGCATGTTCCATAACATTTCGGATAAACCTAGCATTGGAAAAATTTCTTCCAGGATTATTACGTTGCTTATATAAAAAGTTCCTCAGCTTCCATTCCGCATCCTTGGATAGTTTATACTCTCGATCAGAAGCCATTTGCCTTGCGATTTCCATCAATTGATCAACCTCATAATCTGGAAAATCTAAAATAAATGGGAATCTGGATTTAAGTCCAGGATTAAGAGTTAAAAATCGATCCATCTCATACGGATAACCAGCTAAAATTAAGACAAAGTCTCCTCCACTATCCTCCATATGTTTTACTAGGGTATCGATGGCTTCTTTACCAAAATCTCTTTCTCCACCTCTTGCAAGAGAATATGCCTCATCGATAAATAGAATTCCCCCCATTGCCTTTTGAATTAGTGAACGAGTTTTTTGGGCAGTTTGACCAATATATTCACCAACTAAATCAGCCCTCTCCGCTTCGATAAAATGTCCTTTAGACAAAAGATTCATATCAAAATATATTTTAGCCAGCTTTCTAGCTACAGTTGTTTTTCCTGTACCAGGGTTCCCTTTAAATAACATATGCAAAACCTGCTTTGTATTGGATAGACCCATCTGACTCCGTTTTTCATTAATAATAATTGTTGCATAGATCTCTTTAATTTTTCGCTTTAAACTCTCCATCCCAACAAAGGAGGAAAGCTCTTGATCGATGTGAGCAAAGGGGGCTTTTCCATGATAATGTTGATTGTTATGTTCTTCCGCTTTCGTTACCTTATTATCATGTAATACAATATTTATTTGACCATTTTTTTGATGAATCTTTTGAGATGCCAACTTTATCACTCCTTAGTCAACATATTATACGTCTGGAAGTAATAAGTTGTGACAAATGCCTATATACTTAACTTAGAAAAAGGTCTGTATCCCACCGTACAATAAATTGTAATGTACTGGAGGGAGAACAGACCTTTTATGCACTACTTAATTGGTGTAGCTATTACTTATTCTTTATCAAGATTTACATTTTTAGCTGGTGCAAATGTGGAAATAGCATGCTTAAAGATGAGCTGTTGCTTTCCTTCAGACTCTAACAATACCGTAAAATTATCGAATGCCTTGATGATACCTCTTAGCTGAAATCCGTTCGTTAAAAATACAGTGACTGAGATATGTTCTTTTCGCAATTGATTTAAGTATTGATCCTGGATATTTACCGTTTGTGCCATCACATTTCCTCCTCTTTTCTATCTATACTATATAATTCTACTTATCTTTTTAGAAATCCTGCTAAAGCTGTAAAAATCTCAGCAAATTTCTCATTTAATGTTAATGGTTCAAGTTTATACCAATTAACATCCATTTTATTCTTAAACCAAGTAAATTGCCGCTTAGCATATCGTCTTGAGTTCCGCTTCAATAACTCAAGACATTCCTCTAAGCCTTTCTCACCCTTTACATAAGGGATTAATTCCTTATAACCGATTGCTTTCATTGATTGATAGTTTTCATAACCATTCTCCAGCAATTTTCGAACCTCATCTATTAACCCATTCGATACCATTTCATCTATTCGGTTATTAATACGGTTATACAGAATGTCACGTTCCATTTCAAGCCCGATTAACATGCTATCATATGTACTTTCATTCGATTGTCTCTGCTGATATTCAGTCATGGTTAAACCGGTTTTTTCATATATTTCCAGTGCCCTAATCACTCTTCTAAAATTGTGAGGATGAATTTTCGCTGCTTGAATTGGATCAATTACTTCTAAACGACGAAACAATGGTTCAATTCCTAGGGTATTCATTTCAGCTTCTAGTTTTTGTGTTAGAACGTCATCCCTCTTTTCATCAGAAAAATTATAACCTTGAAGTACTGCTTGTATGTACAGACCGCTCCCTCCCACAATAATTGGAAGACGGTTTCTCGATGCAATTTCCTCTATATATTGTTGAACATAATACTGGAAATCTGCCACAGAAAAACTCTCATCAGGGTTTTTAATATTAAGCATATGATGTGGAATACCTTGCATTTCTTCTTCTGTAATTTTAGCAGTGCCAATATCCATGCCCCGATAAACTTGCATGGAATCGCCACTAATTATTTCTCCATTAAACCTCTTTGCGATCTCTATACTTAGCATTGTTTTACCAACAGCTGTTGGTCCAACAATAGCTATCACTTTTTGTTTCATTCTCTTTCCCCTAAATATTACTTATTTATATGCACGATATGCGGAAAGCATCCAAATAAATTTTTCGTAGCTTCCTAGTAGTGTAATTAATAAATCCTTTGTTGGTTCATCCTGTCGCTCATCAGCAAGCTTGAAGCCTTGTTCCCGAATTTCCGAAGCTAATTGCTTATAATCCTCATGTAGCTGATCTATCATTTCATCTTCTTTATCGTCAGCATTCGCTTCTACTAGTGTGGCTTCTTTTAAGTATTTAGACATCGTTGCTAAAGGCTTCCCATCAATCATCAAAATTCTTTCTGCAACAGCATCAAGATCTTCGGCGAATTTTGTATACATCTCTTCAAACAATGCGTGGAGCTGATAAAAATGGCGACCTTGCACAAACCAATGATAGCGATGAAGTTTTACATACATGACAAATTGATTCGAGAGTAATTGATTCAAAAAATTTATTAAGCTTTGATTTTCCATGAGCACTCCACCTTTTCTAGATATCTAGCTATAGGCGCCAATGAAGCTTCCTGAACATACTTCATTGCTCTTTGTCTCGAATAATTGTAGGCAGAAGACACCCTAAGCTGTTCTTATTATCATTTGCGAAGTGCTCTGGTTTTATACCTATTACATCACTCGTTTGAACATTTTTTCCAGTTCGTACGTAGAAAAATGGATGATGATTGGTCGTCCATGAGGACATGTGAATGGATCAGTAGTTTTACGCAAGTCCTCTAATAATCGAAACATATCATCGTTATTCAAATAATGATTTGCTTTAATGGACCGTTTACAGGACATTAAAATAGCTGCTTCCTCACGTATCGATTCAATATCAATTTTTTCACCCTCCATGATTTGCTCAATCATTTCGCGGATAACCTCTTCCTCAAAACCCTTTGGAAACCAATTTGGATGTGCGCGGATAATATACGTTTGATTCCCAAAGCTTTCAAAAAATAAGCCAACCTTTTCTAGTGAATCTTTATAGTGTTCTATAAAAATGGATTCTTGTTTCGAGAATTCGAAGGTCAACGGAATAAGAAGCTCTTGAACTTCATTAGTCGTTTGACCTAACTTTTTCTTGAAAAATTCATATTTAATACGTTCCTGAGCAGCATGCTGATCAATCATGTAAAAACCATTTTCATTCTGGGCGAGGATGTAAGTACCCTGTAGTTGGCCGATTGGATACATCATTGGTACTCGTTCATTTTCAGTAACTACAGCTTCTTCATGAACAGAAGGAATATCATTAATTTTTTTTGTATCTTCTTCTGTTAACATACTGTCAGCGGTATTCTGTATTTCTACGGGAGTATTTTCTAACTGATTTCCAATTGTATTGTCATTAACCTGTGAATCTATAATAGGCTGCTGGTAATACGTGTCTGGAGCGGACACAGTTTCTCTAGCAATCTGTTCGGACTTCCCAAAGTCCATTGTATGTTGAATGGATTGCTTCGGCTTTTCCATCCGCTTCCCTTCAATTTCTGGTATTAAACGAGTTTGTCGAAAACTTTCTCGTATCATATCTTCAACTAATGCAAATAACTCTTTATCCTTGCTAAATCGAGCTTCTAATTTCGTTGGATGTACATTCACATCAACTAATATTGGATCCATTTGAATAGTTAGAACCACAATAGGAGAACGTCCAATAGGTAGAAGCGTATGATAGCCTCTTATTATCGCCTGATTTAATGGGATACTCTTAATGTATCTTCCATTTAATATTATCGAAATATAAGATCTAGATGCCCGCGTAATTTCCGGCTTTGCAATATAACCATAAATCTTAAAGTCTAGTGTTTCTTTTTCAACCTTTAGCATTTTTCTCGCTACACCCATCCCATAAACCTGAGCAATCACCTGAAGTATATCTCCAGTTCCAGGTGTTTTAAACAATGGTTTTCCATTATGGGTCGCCTCAAATCGAACCTCTGGGTGTGATAATGCTAATCGATTTAAAAGGTCTGTTATATGGCCTAATTCAGTATGAATGGTTTTCATATATTTTAAACGAGCAGGCGTATTATAAAATAAATCAGAAACCGTGATTTCTGTACCTTTTCTAGCATCGCTTCTACCCCTTTCGGTAACAATGCCTCCTTCTAGTGACAAAAAGGTACCAGCCCCGTCTCCTTGTGAAGTTTTAATTGTTAAACGGCTAACAGAAGCAATACTTGCCAATGCTTCACCACGAAAACCTAATGTCTGCACGTGAAATAAATCTTGTTCGTTACGAATTTTGCTTGTAGCATGGCGGAGAAAGGCATTTTCGACATCTTCCTCTGCCATTCCTTCTCCATTATCCGTTATTTTAATTTCTTGTAATCCTGCTTCCTCTACATCGATTTTGATCCAGGTACTACCTGCATCAATACTATTCTCAACTAACTCTTTGACTACGGAAGCAGGTCTTTCGACTACCTCTCCCGCTGCTATTTTGTTCGCTAACGCATCAGGCATTTGAAAAATTTTCATTAGAAAGAACCCTTTCTATTCTTGCAAGCTAGCTTTCACCTTTTGTTTTGCAAGTTTTTGTAGTTGATGAAGCTCATTCATCGCTTCAAGTGGTGTCATATCAAATAGGTCTAGTCCTGTTAATTGACGAATTAGTAATTCATCTGTTTTATCAATCGTTTTTGATTTCTTAGGCTCCACTTCTTCCTCTACAAAGAAAGATAGCTGATTGGTTTCTTCTACTTCCGTGTAGGTAGTCTGTGAATCATTGTTCTCCAGCTGGTTTAAAATAATGCTGGCGCGTTTAATTAATTTATCCGGAAGATTAGCCAGCTTAGCTACATGTATTCCATAGCTCTTATCTGCTGCACCATCTTTTATTTGGTGGAGAAATACAACATTCCCCTCATATTCCTCTGCTCGCACATGAATATTTCGTAATCTAGGCAGATTATCCTCTAGGGCTGTTAATTCATGATAATGAGTAGAGAATAATGTCTTTGCATGAATATGATCGTGAATATACTCGACAATCGCCTGTGCAAGGGCCATACCATCATACGTACTTGTACCTCGACCAATTTCATCCAGCAAAATTAAGCTTCTTTCGGTAGCATTTTCAATCGCATGATTCGCTTCTAACATCTCCACCATAAAGGTACTTTGTCCTGAAACCAGATCATCTGCAGCACCAATTCGCGTAAATATCTGATCAAAAATAATAAGCTCTGCCTCATCACAAGGCACAAAGCAACCAATTTGTCCCATAATAGCAATTAGGGCAAGCTGCCTCATATAGGTACTTTTACCAGACATATTTGGACCAGTGATTAATAAAATACTTTTTTCATCATCAAGTACAATATCATTTGGTACAAACGTATCATTTTCCATTACTTGTTCAATAACAGGATGACGACCGTTTTTAATTTGTAGCTTCTTCTCTACGAATGTTGGACGTTTATAGTTATTAGCCTCACTAACCGTAGCAAATGCTTGTAAAACGTCTATCTTACTAATCACATCTGCAAGATACTGAATTAGTGGTATTTGTTCCTTAATTTTCTCGCGGATTTCAGTAAAAAGCACGTATTCTAAATCAACACTTTTTTCCTCTGCTTCTAGAATTAACTGCTCCTTTTCCTTTAGCTCAGGAGTTATAAACCGTTCTGCGTTCGTTAACGTTTGCTTCCGTTCATATTTACCCTCTGGTAACAGATGGAGATTTGCTTTTGTTACTTCGATATAGTATCCAAAAACTCGATTATATCCGATTTTTAAGGATTTAATATTGGTCTCCTGCTTTTCTTTTTTCTCGAGTTCAGCAATCCAACGTTTACCATTACGTGAAGCATCTCGGTATTGATCCAATTGCTCATGGTAACCATCTTTGATAATAGATCCTTCCTTGATGGACATTGGTGGATCCTCCATAATACTTGTTTCCAATAGGTTAACCAATTCCTCTGGGTATTCGATTTGAGAAGCTAGTCCATTAATCTGTTTATGATCAAACTGATTCAATAATCCCTTGATATCGGGAAGTCGTTTTAAAGACTTTTTTAATTGAATCAGGTCCTTAGCGTTCACGTTGCCAAATGCTATTCTACCTGCAAGTCGCTCCATATCATATACAGATTTTAGACTTTCTCGTAAAGAATCCCGTTCTAAAAAGGCGTGGAAAAATCCTTCAACTACTGATAAGCGCTCTTCGATTACCCGCTTATCTAATAGCGGTCGCTCCAACCATTTCTTTAATAGTCTAGATCCCATTGCAGTCACTGTTCTATCTAAAACCCATAATAAACTACCATGTTTACCCTTACGGAGTATTGATTCGGTTAATTCTAAATTACGCTTCGAATACATATCAAGAGATAGGTATTGATCAAGCTCAATTATTTCTGCTTGCTTTAAATGATCTAACGAACGCTTTTGCGTATATTGTACATAATTTAGTAGTCTACTAAACGACTTTACAAGCCTTTCGTCGTTCAAATTTTCACATAAATCTCGATATTCCCCATTAAATGTAACCTCATCTTGAAAAGACAATGTTACCTGTAATCTGTCCTTTAACTGGCTTTGTAAATCCTCAGGTAGATTAGAAGAAATGACTATTTCTTTAATCGGTTGATTATACAATTCATGAATGACCCGATCAAAACCTAATGTAATATGGGCAACCCTACTTTCTCCTGTTGAAAGATCACAATAAACCACAACAAAAGAACCGTCTTTAAAATGCGAAAGACTAGCTATAAAATTATTATTCCGTTCGTTTAACATTGTACTATCCATGACAGTTCCAGGGGTAATGAGCTGAACAACTTCTCGCTTTACTACTCCTTTAGCTGTCTTCGGATCCTCTACCTGCTCACAAATGGCAACTTTATACCCCTTCTCAACCAATGTTCTGATGTAATTTGTAGCAGAGTGATATGGAACTCCGCACATTGGAATAGGTTCATCCTGTCCACCATCTCGCTTCGTTAAGACTATTTCTAATTCCCTAGATGCCTTAATAGCATCTTCAAAAAACATTTCATAGAAATCGCCCAGCCGAAAAAATAAAAAAGCATCTTGATAATCTGCTTTAATTTTCAAATATTGCTCCATCATTGGTGTATATTTTGCCATTACAAAATCCTCCAAAAGCCTACATTTTATTCTATTATTATAGCATAAAATGAATTAGAACCAATGAAATGATTTAGCTATTGTAACCGATAGGACCTATAAAAAAAACTTACGAGGAACACCCCCTCGTAAGCTAATTAGTCTTTACTTCTACTGCTACTTTCAAGAAAGTCAGGATTTACATCAGCTAACTCATCTTCTGTCACGACATAATCCCAGCTCTCATCGTCATCATCAGCCATTTTATGGCTTTTTGGTTTTACCTTCACATAAACTTTTGTCTCACCAACGACTTGAACTAAAAACTCTCGTTCAATATCTACTAGAATTTTATTACCCTGATTAGAAATACGGCACTCAAGGCAATTTGGTTGTTGAAGCACTTTACAAATAACATCATAATCATCGTTAATGCAGTTCTCATCCAGAACTCCTAAAGGGATGTAATCACAATATGTTACTCTTTCAGTGACAACCTCCGTTTTTGTATTATCATTATAGGAATACCAAATGTTAATGTCGTAGCTCCCATTAACTTCAATGGTATCTTCTGATTTTTTCTTTGCATTATAGAGATGATTAATTACCCAGCATCCTAGAATACTGGTCGGTCTATGTGA
This sequence comes from Ornithinibacillus bavariensis, assembly GCF_050433565.1. Taxonomy (NCBI): domain Bacteria; kingdom Bacillati; phylum Bacillota; class Bacilli; order Caryophanales; family Bacillaceae; genus Ornithinibacillus; species Ornithinibacillus bavariensis. The sequence goes on along the minus strand of NZ_JBNPWZ010000008.1, from coordinate 24,283 downwards.
TGGCGTAACGGAATGAGTAGCTTGCGTGAATTTTTTACCTTTTCCAATAACCGCTTTTGTAATTACTTCTCGGTAATCTTTATCTAGAAAACTCATAATTACGTTTACCTCCTCTTTTTTCATAGTCATTTTATGCAAGACAAATACCTAAAGTGCATAACGTTTCTAGGAAAGGTTGAGGAGAAAAAATAATGCTGGGTGAGAAGCTGATAGGTAGCAGTTTTTTCAAAGGTTTGGACCAAAATTTCCATTTAAAAATTTAATATTATTTATTCAAGTGACCTATTAGGGGTATACTTTTTGTTAATTGAAAAAGTAACTTTAGCCGATTTGCATTCACTTCATTCACATCATAAAAAAGGCGAGAAAACTCTCGCCTTTTTTTAATGGTCGCAGCCAATACTGTGTTTTTCACCTGAAGCCGTTTTACCGGTTAAAGGATCTCCACCCGTTGATTCTATTACACGGTTTGTCACTTCTCGAGCAATAGTAGTAGAAACTAATTGCAATACATCATTTACAACTATTTGTGTTTCTTTAAATTCTTGTACCACTGGAATTTCATCAATTTCCACTTGCAAACGGTCAATTTCTTCTTCAATGCGCTTTAAGGCTTCCCTTTTTTCATATGCTTGGAAATTGACTGCTTGCTTTTGTAAGGTTTTAATTTTTTGAATCGTCTTTTGCACCTTTTGATTCTCATTTAACTTTGCCTCTACTTGCTTAAAACGATCTATTTCCTCTGTATTAGCAAGCATTTCAGCTAGCTTTTTCGCTTCCGCAAGAACTTCTGAACGTGTATATTCCGCCATTTATTTCACCTCAACTGTATTTTCAACCATAATACCATTTAAAGACCATGTTTTAGCATCGGTTATCTTAACATCAACAATTTTACCTATTGCAGACTTAGGTCCAACAAAGTTAACTAATTTATTCTTCTCGGTATAACCAGCAAGAATATTTGGATCTTTCTTACTTTCTCCTTCAACAAGGACTTTTACTATTTTATCCTTATAAGTCTTCATGGAGTCAGCAGATTGCTTGTTTACTAATTCATTTAAACGATAGAGACGCTGCTTCTTCACTTCCTCTGGTACATCATCCTTCTTCATCGCTGCAGGAGTACCTTCACGTGGTGAATAAATAAATGTATATGCAGCCTCAAAGCCTACCTCTTCTACTAAGGATAAGGTCTCCTCAAATTGTTCCTCTGTCTCATTAGGGAATCCTACAATAATATCTGTAGTTAATGTAGCATTTGGAATGGCTTTTCGGATTTTACGAACTAATTCCAAATAATCCTCACGCGTATATTTACGATTCATGCGTTTTAAAACTTCACTACTACCGGACTGTACTGGTAAATGAATATGGTCTAACAGATTACCGCCTTTTGCTAACACTTCAATAAGGTGATCATCAAAATCTCTTGGATGTGAGGTCGTAAAGCGCACCCTTGGAATGTCAATTTTTCGTATGTCATCCATTAAATCTCCAAAACGATAATCAATGTCCTCAAAGTCTTTACCGTAGGCGTTAACATTCTGTCCAAGTAGGGTAATTTCTTGATAACCCTGTGCCGCTAGTTGACGAATTTCTTGGATAATATCCTCTGGTCTACGACTTCTTTCCTTACCACGAGTCATTGGTACGATACAATATGTACAGAATTTATCACATCCGTACATGATATTTACCCAGGCCTTAATTTTACCATTTCTAACCTTAGGAAGGTTCTCAATAATATCTCCTTCCTTAGACCATACTTCTACAACTTGGGCTTTACCAAACATAGCTTCTTTCACTAAATGTGGTAAACGGTGAATATTATGGGTACCGAACACCAAGTCTATATGCTGGTGTTTTTTCATAATACGGTCTACCACAGACTCTTCTTGTGACATACAGCCACAGACTCCAAGAATTAAGTCGGGCTTCTCTACCTTCAGTGGTTTTAAATGACCAATTTCTCCAAATACTTTATTTTCTGCGTTTTCACGAATAGCACAAGTATTTAATAGGATAAGGTCTGCCTCATTCGTTTCTGAAGTTGCTTCATATCCCATTTCAGTTAATATTCCTGCCATTACCTCTGTATCATGCTCATTCATTTGACAGCCATATGTACGAATCAAAAACTTCTTTCCTTTTCCTATTTGCTGCATGTCCTCAGGAATGGAAAAATCATAATGAAATTGTACCTCTTCACGACGACGTTTTCTTGCTTTCTTTAAATCCGGTGGCTGATAACTAGTTTGAAAATATTTTGCAATCATTTCATCACTAGTCATATTCTTAATCCGTTCCATATTATCTTGAGCAGATGGGTTATCTACTTGATTTATCTGAGCTTGTTCAAGCCGTTGTTGTTCATTCACATTACATACTCCTTTCTAATCAGGAAAAAATCTTATGTATAGGTGTACATTATAACAGTATATAGCCTTTTAACCATTTTAACAATATTTGTGAATATACGACACAATATTTTCGGTTATTTATATACAATCCTTATTATCATTTGGTAGTAGACCATACTTGATAAAATAAAAAGTGCTACGCATTTTCGCGTAACACTATCCCAAGTATATTCCCTATCGGGGTTCAACAATCAATTTTATCGCTGTTCGTTCTTCGTTATCAATCATAATGTCGGTAAAGGCTGGTATACATATTAAATCTACACCACTTGGGGCAACAAATCCTCTAGCAATTGCAACTGCTTTTACGGCTTGGTTTAATGCTCCCGCACCGATTGCCTGTATTTCCGCTGTGCCACGTTCACGTAATACATTCGCGAGTGCTCCTGCTACTGAATTAGGATTTGATTTTGCTGAGACTTTTAATATTTCCATTACTAGTACCTCCCTTATATCCTATTATAGTTCTATAGCTACTATATTCTTTTAGGCGTTTGCTTATAACCTTATTATGCATCAATAATTCAAAAAATTCAAATTTCCTTAAGGTATAATACTAGTTTATGAATGGATGGTCATCATTTATCATAATGCGTTCTATATTCGTTGCTTTACCACTAACTTGATCTAATGTAACTAAGACAGCATTAAGCTGTGCTCTTCCTGTTTTATCCGGCTCAAATCGTACCGGTAGACTTGTTAAAAATTTCTTAATAACTGAATCCCGCTCCACTCCAAGAATTCCATCGTACGGACCTGTCATACCCACATCAGTAATATATGCAGTTCCATTCGGTAAAATGCGATTATCTGCTGTTTGTGTATGGGTATGGGTTCCGACAACTGCACTAACACGCCCATCTACATACCAGCCCATTGCTTGTTTTTCGCTTGTTGCCTCTGCATGAAAATCTAAAAAGATTATATTTGTCCTTTTTTTGGCTTCCAAAATCAGTTCATCCACTTTTCTAAACGGGTCATCAATAGCAGGCAAGAAGGTTCTTCCTTGTAAATTTAAAACTGCAACCTCAGTTCCATTAATATTAATATAGGTTAATCCTTTTCCTGGTGTTCCTACGGGAAAATTAGCGGGACGAATCAAATTTTTGGCATCATCAATAAACTCAAAGATTTCCTTTTTGTCCCAAGTGTGGTTACCCATTGTGATGACCTGTGCACCCCATTCCATAAATTGTTTGTATATCTTCTCAGTAATCCCTTTTCCTGAGGCACTATTTTCACCATTAATGACAATAACCTGTGGCTTATATTTCTCTTTTAGCTTAGGAAGGTATTCTTGTACCATATTCCTTCCAGGAGAACCAAAAACATCCCCAATAAATAATATTTTCATTAATCTCATCCTAACATTCATTCTATAATTAGTTTTCCATATATTTCTATGAAAGTCAAAGCAGTAAAATATGATAATCCAATATTGTTTATTCATGAACCGCGCAAAGAAACACAAAAGTGGAGGATGTTCATCCCCCACTTTTCACGTTTTTATTTCGCATATTCTACTGCTCTTGTTTCACGAATGACAGTCACTTTAATATGACCAGGGTAATCTAGCTCACTCTCAATACGTTTTCGAATATCACGAGCAATGCGTGCGGAATCAATATCATCTATTTCATCCGGCTTCACCATAATTCGAATTTCTCTTCCTGCCTGGATTGCATACGATTTTTCAACACCTGAGAATGATTCAGATATTTCTTCAAGCTTTTCTAAACGCTTGATATAGTTCTCCAAGGTTTCACTTCTTGCACCAGGGCGCGCTGCAGATAAAGCGTCTGCTGCGGCAACTAGGACTGAAATGACGGAAGTTGGTTCTTCGTCACCGTGGTGTGATGCAATTGCATTAATTACTACCTCGTGTTCCTTGTATTTCATCGCTAGCTCTTTACCGATTTCAACGTGGCTACCTTCTACCTCATGATCAATGGCTTTACCAATATCATGTAGTAATCCGGCTCTTCTTGCTAATCTTTCGTCTTCACCTAACTCAGCAGCTAATAAGCCTGACAGGTACGCTACTTCTGTTGAATGCTTTAATACATTTTGACCATAGCTTGTACGATATTTTAAGCGACCAAGAATTTTAATCAAATCAGGATGTAGACCATGTACGCCAACCTCAAATGTTGTTTCTTCACCGACTTCTCGTATATACTCATCCACTTCACGTCTAGCTTTATCCACCATTTCTTCGATCCTTGCAGGGTGAATTCTACCATCTTGGACAAGTTTTTCTAATGCTATACGAGCTATCTCTCTTCGAATCGGGTCAAAACCAGATAGTATTACCGCTTCTGGTGTATCATCAATGATTAAATCGATTCCTGTTAATGTTTCTAATGTTCGAATGTTTCGACCTTCACGACCAATAATACGACCTTTCATTTCATCATTTGGAAGATTTACAACAGATACAGTTGTTTCAGCAACGTGGTCTGCAGCACAGCGTTGTAACGCCATAGATAAGATACTTTTCGCTTTCTTATCTGCTTCTTCTTTTGCACGATTTTCTGCCTCTTTTATCATAATGGCTGATTCATGTGCCAATTCTTTTTCAAGCCGCTCTAAAATAATTGTTCTTGCCTGATCAGTAGTATACCCAGAAATGCGCTCAAGCTCTGTCTGCTGCTCTTGTAGCGTTGTTTCCACTTTGCTTTCCATTTCTTCAATTTGTTGTTGTTTTTCTGCTAGTGATAGTTCTCGCTTTTCAAGCATGAGCTCTCGCTTGTCTAAAGTTTCACTTTTTCTATCCAGATTTTCTTCTCTTTGCATCAGGCGATTTTCTTGCTTTTGTACCTCAGAACGACGTTCACGTAATTCCTGCTCTGTCTGCTGGCGAAGCTTATGATTTTCGTCCTTCGCCTCAAGAAGCGCCTCTTTTTTGGCGGCATCTGCATTTCGATGTGCTTCTTCAACTATTTGCTTTGCTAATGTTTCCGCACTGGAAATTTTTGCTTCCGCAATAGATTTACGAATCAGATAACCAACAAACAAACCGACTATAAGGGAAATTACGACAAGCAAAATGGAGATGAGAAAGTTTTCTCCCACGTTTTCACCTCCTCTTGCTATAAAATTGTTTCGGCTCATTCATTTAAATTTGTCGGTGTGTACCATATTCAATGAATAAATTTGTCTTCGTATAATAAAATTATAAAATTATACATACTAATTTTATCTTTATGGAAAAATAATGTCAAGGAATCGACATAAAAAATATCTTTGCAATAAAAGAGGTCTATCACTCAAAATATACTACCTAAAACGGTTGTAATTTTGAATGATAGACCTTTTAGAGATTATTATACATCTAGTGTTTCTTGTGTTGGTTCTTCTAGATCATCTTGTGGTATCTCTACTTCACCATCTAAATTGTAATGTTCACGAATAGCTTCTTCAATTTCAGCAGCCATATCTTTATTTTCAATTAGGAAAGCCTTAGCATTTTCTCTACCTTGTCCAAGCCTTTCTCCTTGATAGGAATACCATGCTCCACTCTTTTGAACAATATCAAGTTCAGCACCGATATCAATTATTTCTCCTTCTTTTGAAATACCTTCACCGTACATGATATCCACTTCTGCTTGTTTAAAAGGAGGCGCTACCTTGTTTTTCACAACCTTAATCTTCGCTCTGTTACCAACCATGTCATTGCCTATTTTTAAGGTTTCAGCACGGCGCACTTCCAGCCTTACTGATGAATAGAACTTCAATGCACGACCACCTGGAGTAGTTTCAGGGTTACCAAACATAACACCAATTTTTTCACGTACTTGGTTAATGAATATAGCCGTAGTTTTTGATTTGTTTATTGTTCCAGATAACTTTCTTAAAGCCTGGGACATTAGTCTCGCTTGTAATCCTACATGGGAATCTCCCATTTCTCCCTCAATTTCTGCTTTCGGTACTAGTGCTGCTACTGAGTCTATAACGATAACATCAACAGCTCCACTACGAACTAATGCTTCTGCGATTTCAAGTGCTTGTTCCCCAGTATCTGGTTGTGACAATAATAGTTCATCAATATTAACACCTAATGCTCTTGCATAGGTTGGGTCTAATGCATGCTCCGCATCAATAAATGCAGCTTGACCACCATTTTTTTGCACCTCTGCAATGGCATGTAATGCTACTGTTGTTTTACCCGAAGATTCTGGACCATATATTTCGATGATTCTTCCTTTAGGGTAACCACCTATTCCTAATGCAATATCTAATGCAAGCGACCCACTTGAGGTTGTTGCTAATTTTACATCTGCCTGTTCACCAAGTTTCATGATGGAACCTTTTCCGAACTGCTTCTCTATTTGCCTTAATGCCATCTCTAAAGCTTGTTTTCTATCACTCAACGAAACTACCTCCTTATATTAACTATATCTATCATACATGGTTTTTAATATTTTGCCAAGTAAAATCCGAATAAATGTTCCCCTATTTTGTTAGGAAATTAGTTTCTATTTTCCTATTTTTATAATAAATTACTTGCTATTAGTGATTTTTACAGGAAAAAACCTACGTAATTATATCATTTTAAGAGATTATATAGAAGTTCATAACCCTTCAATACCGCACGATGTCTTATTCCCTCACGATCACCAGTAAGCTCATACTTATTCACGATATGTTTCCCGTCTTTGATATACACTGAAATATAGACAGTTCCAACCGGCTTCCCTTCGATTGAATCAGGTCCTGCAATACCAGTAAAGCTAATTCCAACAGATGCATGCAGTAATTCTGAAACTTTTTTAGCCATTTCTAGTGCACATTCACAACTGACAGTACCAAAGGTGTCAATTATTTCATTCTTTACTTTTAAGACATTTCGTTTTACGGACTCGTCGTAACACACGATTGATCCTTGGCAAACCTGTGACACTCCTGGAACAGAAATCAATTTTTCAATAAACTTTCCGCCTGTAAGACTTTCAGCAGAAGCAATTTTAAGGTTATTTTCTATTAGTCTGGAAACGATCGTCTGTTCAATTGTTTCATCATTTGTTCCAAAATAATATTCTCCTACCTTCGATAGAATTTCTTCCTTTGTCTGATTAAGAAGCAGCATAGCTTCTTCCTCTGAAGATGCCTTAGCAGTTAACCGTAAAACAACACCATCGTTTTGTGCCAATGGAGCAATGGTTGGGTTGACCTGGCTATCTATAAGTTCTTTAAGCTCATGCTCGAGCTGTGATTCACCAATCCCAATAAATCGTAGAACTAAGGATTGAATAATATCCTTCTGTTTTAGTTGTTTACGCAAATATGGAATAACATCCTCAAGCATCATAGCCTTCATTTCACGAGGAACCCCGGGTAGGAATACCCATATCGTTCCCTCGTAATGAACAATCATTCCAGGAGCCATTCCCATGCTGTTTCTAATGACCTTTGCACCACTGAATATTCTTGCTTGCTTTCGATTGTTTGGGGTCATAGTAACGTTTATTCTAGAAAAATAAGCTTCTATTTTATCCATGGATTCTTGATGCTCATCTATACTTAATCCACTAAGTAATTGAAATGCTTCCCGAGTTAAATCATCATCCGTAGGTCCAAGCCCACCAGTGACAATAACTATATCTGAGCGCTCTTGCGCTAACTGAAAGGTATTCTGAACACGGTTGAGATTATCACCAACTACTCCGTGATAATATACATTTATACCGTGAAAAGCCAAATGCTCAGATATCCACTGAGCATTTGTATTTGCAATTTGACCCAACAGAAGTTCTGTACCAACTGCAATGATTTCTGTTTTTATCGTTTCCATTATTTTGAATCCCTCATTACATGCCAATTTTTAGCAAAATAATCATATCCAGAAAGAACCGTAAAGAATAGTGCGATATATAGCATAATTGTACCAAACGGAATAGCTATAAACGAGAACGGGAAATTATGTAGTAATAAACATGCAATTGCGATCATTTGTGTTGCTGTTTTTAATTTACCCATTTTACCTGCCGCTAACACAATTCCTTCTCCTGCCGCTACTAGTCGTAAACCAGTGATAGCAAATTCTCTACTAATGATAATTATGACAATCCATGCTGGAGCAAGCCCCATTTCTACAAGTAATATAAGTGCAGCCGATACTAAAAGCTTATCTGCTAAAGGGTCTAAAAACTTCCCTAAATTGGTCACTAAATTATGTTTTCTAGCATAGTGACCATCAATCCAGTCTGTGGCGGAAGCAATAATAAATAGTACAGCACCAACAAAATGAGAAATTGGTAATGTCGTATTACCTATATCCCATTCTCCCCAATTAAATGGTACAGCCATTAATATAATAAAGATTGGTATTAATAAAATTCTAGAAAAGGTTATCTTATTCGGTAAATTCATTATCCGATTCCTCCCATTTGATTCGAAAGAAAGAAAGGGAATGTCCAAGGAGGGCCCTCCTTTACTAAGACATCCCCTTCTGCTTATTCATTTTCTTTAATTACATTTAACCAAATTTTTTGATGATCAGCACCTCTTTGACTTGGGTCAACAGGGTATTCTAGTGTTTCATCATTAATCGTTATCGTTAAATTTGGTGCAGAACCAACATTCAAATAGATTTGCTCCTGGCCAGTCATATCGACAGTAGTTTTTTCAGTTGGCTTAACAAACCCACTAAAAAACTTTTGCCCATTACCATTTTCGACATCAAGCCATACTTGGACATTAGCAGCTTCAAATTCGAAGGTTAATGAATCACCCACATTAGATAACTCAATGGTAGAAGTTGGCTTAGTACCAGTGCCAGCTTCTACTACATCCATCGAAAGAGTCGAATTTTCATCAGTTTCGGCTGATGAATCCTCATCATTATTATCCGTATCTTCCGTTGCATCACCAGTATTCTCATCTGTATCCTGATTTTCTTTATTATTTGTATCGTCATTTGTATTTTTATTTTTATTTTCTGTTTCTCTCGTAATGTAATCATCTGAATTTGCATTAGGAGTTGTTTTATTTTCATCATTTGCTTTGGAGATTACAAACCACCAAACTACAAAGATTATACCAAAGATTAATATAATGACAAATAATGTAGGAACGATAGAAAAAATAGCTGAGTTTTTTGTTGGCATATTATCTTTTCGAGAACGATGAATTCTCGTATACTGAGTAGTTGTATCCTCACTAGGCGAAGGTATTTCTTCACTAAACTCAGCCATCAACTCGTTTGGGTCTAAACCAACAGCAATAGCATATTCCCTAATAAATGCTTTTGTATAAAACTTCCCTGGCAAAATAGAAAAATTTTCCTCTTCGATTGCCACGAGATATCTTTTTTGAATTTTAGTCGTTTCTTGTAAGCTATCTAACGATATTTCTTTAGCTTCTCTTGCATCTCTAAGTCTTGATCCAATACCCATATCTAACACCATCCAGTTTAATAATCGAACATAGAAAATCCACTACCCTGGTTAAATTGTGCTCTTTCCACTACATCATAAGTTATTTCTTCATTTTCGTCACTTCGGAGTTCGATAATATAATCAAAATCGTCGATATTATACTCAGTCGCCTGAACAAAAATATCTGGATGCTCCACCACTTTTATTGCGGGAAGTTGCATAATCTCCCGAATTAATTGCCAATGTCTCTCATTTGCCTTTTGTTTGGAAACAATCCCGTCAATAATGAAAATATTATCACTACTATATTCTCCCTCAATCAATTGATTGCGTACCGTTTGTTTGATGAGCGTACTTGATACAAATAACCACCGCTTATTTGCACACACACTGGCGGCAACAATGGATTCTGTTTTTCCAACTCTAGGCATACCTCGTATTCCAATTAATTTATGCCCATCTTGTTTGTAAAGCTCCGCCATAAAATCAACTAGTATCCCAAGCTCGTCTCGTATAAACCTAACTGTCTTTCTATCGTCCGCATCTCTATGTATATATTTGCCATGCCTAACAGCCAATCTATCACGTAATTTTGCTTTTCTTAGTTTTGTTAATCTTATCGTATCCATTGTATTTAAAATCAATTTTAATCGAGTAATCTGTTCGTTATTATCAGCTAGCAACAGCATTCCTCTTCGGCCATTTTCAACACCATTTATGGTTACAATATTTATTGATAACATACCTAGTAAAGAAGATATTTCACCTAGTAGTCCCGGGCGATTTATTCGTATTTCATATTCTAAATACCATTCTATCTTCCCCACTAAGCTCTCTCCTTTGTACATAAAATCCAATTTTAAAGTACGTATACATTTATAATAAATGATTTTCACATTTGTTTAAAGACATTCGTTGAAATTTATTTTCTAAAGTTTTCCTTTAGAAAGGAAAAGAAGCTACGACACACACGCAGCTCCTTTTTTCACTTGTTAGTCTTAGCCATTATTAGCTTCGTTTTGTACCAATTTCACCATTGAATTGGCAATTGCCTGCTGTTCTTCCTTAGAAGCAGCATTCCATAATTCACGTAAAACAGCTTCTTCACTATTTTTAGCATCAACACTTTTTGCAAGATAGTCTCCAACCTCATATGCAACTTGAGAAATCGTTTGTTGTGACATCCCCTGTGCTTGAGCTTGCTCTAATCTATTTGCTAAAAATTGCTTCCAAGAATCGAAATTTTCAAGAACAGACATTTTTCATTCCTCCTTCTCGTTATACAACTATAGTATTTGAAGTTATTTTTTGATTATACATGCTGTAAACGAGAAGTTAATATATATATCAGATCAATGCCATCCGCCTGTTACTCTTATTATTTCACCGTGAATGTAGTTTGATTTATCACTCAGTAAGAAGCTTACTGTATTAGCAACATCCTCAGGTAAACCGGGCCGATTTAGGGGAATTTCTTCTAGTAAAGCTTCCTTTTCATCGGCACTTAGTGGATTCATTTTTGTATCAATAAAACCAGGGCTAACAGCATTAACTAGTATTCCACTTGGACCAACTTCCTTTGCTAATGCTTTTACAAAACTATTTTGGGCACCTTTTACAGTGGAATATAAGACCTCATTGCTAGCTCCTACCTCTCCCCAAATAGAGGAGATAAAAATTATTTTTCCGTTTTTCCGCAGTAGCATATCTCCAAGAAGAGTCTTCGTAATTAAAAGAGGAGCTCCTATATGAATAGAAAACATCTCTTCCATTACCTCATCTGGTGTTTCTTGAAATAAGCCATAATACGCAATTCCACTTGCAAAAATAATCGCATCTACTGGATACGCTATTTTTTCCAAAAAGTCACTAATATTAGCCATATTACTTAGATCGGCCTTAATGAACCCTAATATTGATTCAGCTTTAGCATTCTCCAGTATAGTATCAATTGCATCTCTATTTTGATGATAATGAAGGATCAATTGGTGACCATCCAATATTAGCTGCTCTGTAATGGCGCTACCAATAGCTCCACTCGCACCAATAATTAAAATGTTTTTCCCCATCGCAGTTTCTCCTACTCCGCTACAATTTTACAAACGCCTAAACGCTCTTCATCAATCCAGTCCTTTAGATACTGATTGGCATCTTCAACAGATAGGTTTTGAATGGTTGGTATTAACTCAAAAAAATCAACCCCAACCGTATGATAATGAATATATTTGCCCGCAATATTTTCAAGCGAATTCATTGAACGTAGCAATTGGCCAATTTTCTTACGCTTCATACGCTCAAAATCCTCTGTCGGGATTTCCATTGTTTTAGTTGAAAGTAATAATTCTTTAATCTTCGCTGTAAATTGGTCGGGATTATCCGTATTTCCACCAATAATCGAATACCCAAAGTTTTTTTCTAAATTAGTCTCAAAATAGAAACTAGAATCAATTAGTTTCTCCTGATAGAGATCGTCATAGAATTGCCCACTCTTTGAGAAGAAGTATGTCATCATAATGTCCTGTAAAATATCTTTACGAATAAAGTCTTCTCCTTCAAGCTCTTGAATGGATTCCTTTATACCCACTGTACATTTTGGAACAGATACTGACATAGTAAGTTTGTATTCTTTATGAGCAACCTCTTCAGGCTCTTTCGGATAATCTCGTTTGCTATCTTCTAGCCTAGCAAATTCTTTTGCTTGTTGATTTTCTTTCACGAATGACATCATTTGTTCTGGATCAAAATTTCCTGCTATAAATAAGGTCATATTTCCCGGATGATAGAAGGTATTATAGCATGTATATAAATCATCCTTGGTAATTTCCGCAATAGATTCCACTGTTCCCGCAATATCAATATTTACCGGTAAATTTGTAAACAAACTTCGTAAAGTCCCCATAAAGGACTGCCAATCAGGTTGGTCATCATACATTTTAATTTCTTGGCCAATGATTCCTTTTTCTTTTTCTACAGAGGCTTCGGAAAAATAGGGATCCTGTACAAAGTCAAGTAATGTTTTCACATTTTGATCGATATTGGTGGTAGCAGAAAAAAGATAAGCTGTTTTTGTAAAGGAGGTGTAGGCATTTGCCGATGCACCTTGCTTTCCAAAATCAGTAAACACATCACGATCTTCCTTTTCAAACAGCTTGTGCTCTAAAAAATGGGCAATTCCGTCTGGAACGGTAATTATTTCCTTTTCACCTATCGGTACAAAGCTTCTGTCGATAGCACCATAATTTGTCGAAAAGATAGCATAAGTCTTAGACATGGCTGGTCTTGGTAATAAAAAGACAGTTAATCCATTATCTAATTTCTCGTTATACATTGTCTCTTTAATGTGACGATAATCTTTTTTACTCATTCGCAGAAACTCCTTCACTTGTTAATAGGTAGACCGTATCCTCTTCGATTTTCTTGCCAACCTCTATAACCTCATCTATAGAAACGTTCTTAATTTGTTCAATTAATTGATCAGGTGTTAATTCTTTTTCCGAAATTACTTGTTGATACAGCATTTCGATAATACCTTGCGGATGATCTAATGTTTCTAAGAGCTGATTTACAATTAATTCTTTTGTCTCAGATAAATCGTCTTCCGTGATGTCTCCTTCTTTCATCGCTCTCATTTGTTCTTCCATAATATCTTTTGCTTTTTGATAATTTTCGGGAGCAATTCCACTAAACACAAGGAGTAGGCCCTTATGACTTTCTATTCGAGATGATGCATAATAGGCTAAACTATTTTTCTCGCGTACATTAATAAATAGCTTTGAATTCGGAAATGCACCTAATATCCCATTGAATACCTGTAAAGCCGGATATTCTGCATCCTGATATCGAATATTGGTGCGGTAACCAATATGCAGTTTTGCTTGTTGGACATTTTGTTTATCCACCACTTCTCTCGGCTCTTTTCTCTTTGGTGTACTCTCCTCTTCTACATCATTTTTAACAGAGATGGTTCTTTTCTCTTGCTCAATAATTGGAGAGATAATTTTTTCCATTTTATTGGAGTCAAAATCACCTAATACATATACATCTATTTGGTCCTCTTGAAGAAGCTCGGTGTAATATGTGTATAAATCTTCTGGAGTAATCTGATCTAAATCTTCTTCATAACCATGGACATGAAGCTGATATAGCTCTCCATCGCACATTTCATCAATTAATCGCATATTTGCATATCTCATCTTATCATCTATAACAGACTTTATCTTCTGTCTAAGCGTTTCACGCTCTCTATTAAATATCGATTCGTTAAATGCTTGATCCTTTGTATTAGGTTTAAAAATCACCTCATTTAAAAGCTTAACCGCGTCCTCAACAATACTTGATTCATTTGGTATGAATTTTTCATTTGCAACTTCTAATCGAAAACTTAGAATATGATGGTTTCCTTTTTTTCCACCATCAATCGATAATACTGCACCATATAAATCATCTAAAGCGATTTGCAGTTCTTTTCTACTAGGATACTTGCTTGGCCCTTGCTGTAGTACGTAAGGCAATAATGCTCTTTTCGTAATAGTTTCTCTACTTAGTCTCGCTTTAAATTTCACTACAATATTAACAGTCTTAAATTTTTCATTTGGAATCAAATGTAACGTAATGTCGTTCTGATTTTTCACTTCTTCATTTATCGTCACCATACTATTTCCTCCAATTATCGATATACATTTGTGGGCTACCCTTTAGTTTGTACGTATTTTCTCAAATCCATTAATTTTTTATTATCCATAGTTTACCATTAATCGTTTTTAGTAGCTATTGACAACGATAAAAAAGGCCTGCCTCTTCTGTATGATATACAGAAAGGACAGACCTTGTTAAGTTTATCTACTACCTTTAACGTAAGGTATACCATTTGCACGTGGTGCATCTGCGCGACCAATAAATCCTGCTAAAGCAAGAATTGTTAGTACATAAGGTGCAATTAGTAAATAGATTTGCGGAATATCCTCTAAGAAAGGTATTCCAGTGCTTACTACACTTAAGCTCTGTGCAAAGCCAAAGAACAATGCTGCTCCCATTGCACCAAGCGGATGCCATTTCCCGAAAATAACTGCTGCCAGAGCCATAAATCCTTGCCCAGCTATTGTTGAGTGTGAGAAATTCGCCACAATGGTTAACGCATATACAGATCCACCAATTCCACCTAAAGCACCTGAAAGTAAAACGGCAATATATCGCATTTTATAAACATTAATACCATTCGTATCTGCGGCCATTGGGTGTTCTCCTACAGCACGTAATCGTAGCCCAAATGCAGTTCGATATAACACGAACCAAGCAATAAATGCAACGATAATTGCAATATAGGAGGTTATATATACACCTTTAAAAAAGATTGGACCAATGATTGGAATATCCGATAAGAACGGAATACTTTTTGAGAAGAATGGTTGTGTAACCATATCTGTTTGCCCTTTACCATACCAAACCTTGGTTAAGTAAAGTCCTATACCAAGAGCTAACATATTTATCGCAACACCACTAACCGTTTGATCCGCACGAAATGATACAGCTGCCACCGCATGAATTAGGGAAAACAAAGCACCAACAATTGCAGCAACTAATACAGAAACAGTTGGTGTCCATGTTCCAAATACATCAGCAAAGGTCAGGTTAAATACAATCCCAACAAAGGCACCCATAACCATCAAACCTTCTAAGCCGATATTAATTACACCAGATCTCTCACTAAAAACTCCGCCTAACGCTGTAAAGATAAGGGGCGCTGCATAGAATAATATAGTTGGTACAATAAATTCTAACATATGAAGCATTTATTTCCCCTCCTTATTAAAACGCTGTAATGCCCAGCGGATAATATAACTAGAAGCAATGAAGAAAATGATTAATGCAATGATGATATCAACCAGTTCAGTTGGAACACCAGCACCAGTTGGCATTTCACCTGCTCCTTCTTTCAGTGATCCAAAAAGAACAGCTGCAATGACAACACCTAATGGATTATTAGCACCAAGTAGTGCAACAGCAATACCATCAAAACCAAGATTCGTAAAAGCAGATAAGACAGACACATTACCATATGTTCCTAGACCTTCCATTGTACCTGCCAGTCCAGCAAATATACCTGCAATAACCATTGAAAGGATAATATTCTTACTTACATTCATCCCTGCATATTTTGATGCATGTTTATTAAATCCAACTGCCTTTATTTCATAGCCAATCGTAGTTCTTTCAACTAGAAACCACATGATTGCTGCTGCGAATAATGCTATTAGTATTCCAAAATGCATACGAGAATAAGATGTTAAACTTTGTAGCCATTCAGAACCTAGGGATGCTGTAAGTGCAATGTTGTCAGTTGTTGTACCATGGTCGGTCAATACAGAGCGGACAATTTCATTCGAAACAAACATCGCTATATAGTTCATCATTATGGTTACAATTACTTCATGGACCCCAAGCTTTGCTTTAAGTAGGCCGGGGATAAAACCCCATAGTCCACCTGCTAAAGCACCTGCAATTAGGGCTAAAGGAAGATGTACAATCATTGGGGCATCTATTGTTAAACCAACCCAAACAGACGCTAACCATCCGACAATAACCTGACCCTCTGCTCCGATATTAAACAAACCAGCACGAAATGCAAAGGCAATTGAAAGACCTGTAAGGATATACGGTGTGATTCGACGAACCGTTTCTCCGATAGTAAAAGTATCACCGAAAGCTCCGTTCCATAAAGCACCATACCCTTGTATTGGATTATGCCCCGAAACAATCATAATAATTGCTCCAGCAATCAAACCTAAAATAACAGAAATGATAGGAACAAGAATACCAAAAAGACGATTATTGGATGTCATCTGAATCACCTGCCCCGTTTAATGTACTACCAGCCATTAATAGTCCTAACTCTTTTTCATTTGTCTCTTCGGGCTTAAGATTTGCCACAATCTTACCATCGAACATAACAGCAATACGATCACTTACATCTAATATTTCATCTAACTCAAAGGAAACGAGTAAAATCGCTTTACCTTTGTCTCGTTCTTCAACCAGTCGTTTATGAATAAATTCAATAGCTCCTACGTCTAAGCCACGTGTAGGCTGAGCTGCAATTAATAAATCTGGTGAACGATCGATTTCTCGTCCGATAATTGCTTTTTGTTGGTTACCTCCAGATAAAGCCCTTGCAGGCGTATATTCACTAGGAGTTCTTACGTCATATTCCTGAATTAGTTCATTGGCTTTCTTATAAATTTCTTTATAATCCAGAATAGAGGCTTTCGAATAAGGTTTATGATAATACGTTTGAAGAACCATATTTAGTCCAATTGGATAGTCTAGTACTAGACCATACTTATGCCTATCCTGTGGAATATGACCAACCCCACTTTTAGTTACATTTCTAGGACTAAGATTTGTAATCTCCTTATCTTTTAACATAATTTTTCCAGATTGCGATTTACGTAGACCTGTTATCGCCTCAATAAGCTCTGATTGACCATTTCCGTCAACGCCAGCAATACCAACAATTTCTCCAGCACGAACGTCTAAATTTAACCCTTTTACTAAATCTACTTTTCTTGCATCTTTGACAAATAAATTCTCAATATGTAGAACAACTTCTTTCGGATCTGCTGGTTTTTTCTCTGTTTTAAAATTAACCTCTCGCCCTACCATTAAAGAAGCTAGTTCATCTGGATTTGTATCGTTGATTTCCACAGTTTGAATACTTTTACCCTTTCGAATAACAGTACAACGATCACAAACTTCCATAATTTCTTTTAATTTATGTGTAATCAGGACAATGGATTTTCCTTCATTAACCAAAGAACGCATTATCTCAATAAGTTCATTTATCTCTTGAGGAGTGAGTACAGCTGTAGGTTCGTCAAAAATTAGGACTTCAGCACCTCTGTATAATGTTTTTAAAATTTCAACACGTTGTTGCATCCCAACGGAAATATCACTTATTTTAGCAGTAGGATCCACACTTAAACCGTAACGATCGGAAATTTCTTGAATTTCAGCTTCCGCTTTTTTTATATTTATCGTTCCAAGCTTACTTTTTGGTTCACTACCTAGAATGATATTTTGCGTTACCGTAAATGGCTCCACAAGCATGAAGTGCTGGTGAACCATTCCTATCCCTAAATCATTAGCTATATTAGGATTCGTGATATTTACCTTTTCACCTTTAACACGTATTTCTCCTGCTTCTGGTTGGTATAATCCAAATAGCACGTTCATTAGGGTAGATTTTCCTGCACCGTTTTCACCTAAAAGTGCATGAATTTCCCCTTTTTTCAACTGGACTGTAATGTTATCATTTGCTACAATACCCGGGAATTCTTTTCGAATATTTAACATTTCAATCACATAATCCACTAATGTCACCCCTCTTATATTCTACGATTCTAGATTCTTTATGTATTTTAATAGTTTAATATGATTTCATAAGAATAAAATCATTAAATGAAAAAGACGAATTTCATCTTCTTCATTTAAGGATTTTAGACTAAAATTAGCGAATTGTCCCATAAGGGCCTGTTTCCACTTATGGAACAGACCCTTACTTCCAAGACAATTCTACAATTTTTTCTTAAAGTGATTTTTCAAATTCTTTTAAATCGTCACGAGTTGCAGGAACCTTTACTTCACCTTTTAGAATTTTGTCCTGCCATTCATTTACAGTATCAATGATATCCTGTGTCATTGCATCTTTGTTTGCTGTTGAGAATGAAATACCTTTTTCTTCAATACCAAACTCTAGTTGCTCTCCACCAGGGAATTCACCATTTAATGCTTTTGTAGCAACTTGTTCTACAGCAACGTCAACACGCTTAACCATAGAAGTTAATGTTACGTTTTGATCACCAATTTGACCTTCTTCGTGTTGATCACGGTCAACACCAATTACCCAAATTTCACGATCAGCATCGCTTTGTTTTAAATCTCTTGCTTGTTGGAATACGCCATTACCAACTCCACCTGCTGCATGGTAAATTACATCAATTCCATTATCATACATGTTTGCAGCAATAAGTTTACCTTTTGCTACATCATCAAAACTTTCTGCATATTTTACATCTACTTCAATATTAGGATTAACTGATTTTGCACCAGCAATAAATCCTGCTTCGAATTTGTTAATTAGTGGAGAATCAATTCCGCCGATAAAGCCAATCTTATTAGACTTCGTTTTAAGTGCTGCTGCAACACCTACTAGGAAAGATCCCTCATGCTCTTTAAAAGTTATGCTAACTACATTCGGAGCATCAATAACTTCGTCAACAATACCAAAATGCTTGTCACTATTTTGCTCTGCTACCTTTGTTAAGTCATTTTTTAATTTATAACCAATACCATAGATTAGATCAAACTTATCACGAACTAAGCGTTGTAGGTTAGGGATATAATCTGCTTCACTTTTTGATTGCGCATAAGCATAGTTTTCATTTTCTTTCAAGCCATTTTGATCACCAAATGCTTTTAAGCCTTCCCAAGCTGATTGGTTGAACGATTTATCATCAACTCCACCAGTATCTGTAACTAAACCAACTTTGAAATCTGATGCTTCCCCGCTTTTTGCATTGTCACCAGCATTTTCTTTATTGCCTTCTTCTTTTTTATCGCCAGATCCACATGCTGCTAGAAATAATCCTAGACCTAAAATTAACACTAGTAAGCCTAATTTTTTCATGAACAAAGCCCCCTAAATAAATTTTTTTAAAAAATAGTAATGTTATTATGTAACCACATTAAATTCCTCGACAGTAAAAAATCACCTCCTAAAATGCGTGTTTCCATCCTGCTATAAACGTTTCCGGAAGACATGAAAACTAAACACATCTGAACGAAAGTAGTTAAGAGAATAAAGAACTGGTTCGTCATCATCCGTATAATGCATTTGTTTTAACAATAACAAGGATTGTTCGAAATCACAGTTTAATATTCCATAAATCTTTTCATGATAAGTTACTGGTTCTATATAGGTGATAGCATAGCTAATTCTTTTTCCCGTATGTTGTTCAATTACCTTAAACAAGGAATCCTCTGTATGGGCAGCTTCAATAGGAATTAGGTCTTTTGGCACCTTATCAATACAATATACGACTGGTATTCCGTCCGCAGTACGGACACGTTCAAGTTTTGCCAATTCTCTTACTTCTAAAGGCATAAATTTAGACTTTTCTTCCTCAGTTGGTTCGATAATATCCGTTAGGAAGAACTGTGAACCTGGTTTTTTACCAGCCTGCTCAATCATATAAGTCACACTTGTTAGCTCTTCAATACCAGAAGATACAATAGGTTTAGGATTTACAAATGTCCCCACCCCGTGCTTTCGAATAACAACATTGTCTTCTTCTAAAAGCCGAAGTGCTTCACGTAAAGTAGCCCTTGATACACCTAATTGCTTTGATAATTCAAATTCAGATGGAAGCTTTTCATTTGCTTTATATTTACCGCTTTCAATATCTTGTTTTATTCTATCGATTACCTGTAAATATAAATGCCTTGAGTCCACTTTTATAGACATAAGAGCCCCCCTGCTTTTTACCTAGAAAAAATTCAAGGTAAAGGAATTACGACAAACTCTGACAACCATACCTTGAATAATATATCATTATTTTATAAACAAATAAATAGTTTTATTTAAAATTTCGAGTCTTACCACATTTTTATTCTTTTTTTCTAACAAAATAGCCAACAGACTAATAGTTAGATAGACAAAGTATGGAAAAAAGTGGAGTTTTAACACTAGTTTACAAAAAAAAGCAGGGGAAACACTTATTCATTCCAATGTAACCCCGCCTTAAAATTACACAAATGGTGCATTATGACGATTTTTCTTCTGTTTGAGTTATTAAAACTGCTCGAGGTTTACTTCCTTCGTACGGTCCAACAATTCCTCTTAATTCCATTGCATCGATAAGTCTTGCTGCTCTTGTATAACCAATTCTAAATCTTCTTTGTAGCATCGAAACACTTGCACTTTGCATTTCCATTACAAGCTGAACTGCATCATCAAACAATTCATCATCTACCTCTTCAACAACTTCATTCGTATCCTCAGGTATCATTTCTTCTTGGTAGCTTGCTTTTTGTTGCTCAATACAATGATCAACAACCCTTTCAACTTCATCATCAGATAAGAATGCTCCTTGTACACGAGTAGGCTTCGAAGAACCAACTGGAAGAAATAACATGTCCCCTCTTCCTAACAATCTCTCTGCCCCACCGGAGTCTAAAATTGTACGTGAATCTGTTGATGAGGACACACTAAAGGCAATTCGCGATGGAATATTCGCTTTAATAACCCCAGTAATAACATCCACTGAAGGACGCTGTGTTGCAATAATTAAATGAATTCCAGCAGCTCTAGCCATTTGCGCCAGTCTTGTTATAGAATCCTCAACATCGCTTGAGGCAACCATCATTAAATCTGCCAATTCATCTACTATAACAACGATATAAGGTAAATTTGGATGTTCATTTTCGTTATTTGAAGAATGATTATATTTTCGAACATATTCATTATAGCCTTCGATGTTACGTGTTCCAGTTTCAGAGAATAACTCATAGCGTCGCTCCATCTCAGCGACTACTTTTTTAAGTGCACGAGAAGCCTTCTTTGGATCTGTTACAACAGGTGCAAGTAAATGTGGAATACCGTTATATACATTTAATTCTACTTTTTTCGGATCAATCATCATCATTTTAACTTCATGGGGTTTTGCCCGCATTAATATGGTTGTGATAATCCCGTTGACACAAACACTTTTCCCACTTCCAGTAGCACCAGCAATTAACAGATGGGGCATTTTATTTAATTCTGCTAAAACTGCATCACCTGAGATATCTTTTCCTAAAGCGACAAGGAGTTTAGAAGATTGATTACTAGATGTACTATCTAATACTTCCCGTAGTGAAACCATGGCTATCTCTTGATTTGGAACCTCTATTCCAACAGCTGATTTTCCTGGAATAGGTGCCTCTATACGAATATCCTTGGCTGCAAGTGCTAGGGCTAGATCATCATGTAAATTAACTATTTTACTTACCTTAACGCCTGCCTCTGGATAAACCTCATATTTCGTGACTGCTGGGCCAACATTTACCTTCGTAACACGTGCTTTCACACCAAAACTGTGAAAGGTTTTTTCTAGCTTGCGAACTACCGCTTGTATCTGTGCTTTATCATGCTGTTGAGCATTATTTATCGGCTCTGATAATAGATTTGGTGATGGTAGAATATATTCTGGGTTTTCGGCTTCTGCCATCGGCATTGCCTGCTCTAAATCTATTTCATCGTCTTCAGCTTCTTCTAATGCTTCTTCTGGAGTTGAAGGCTCTTCAATAGATGACATCCTTTGCTGCTGCTCGAAAGCATAGGTTACCGCCGGATAATCCTCTTCTTTATTTACTGTAAGTGGCTCTGGCTCAATCAATACCTCAACAGTATCAGTATCAGTATTAGTATTAGCTCTCTTAGCTTTCTTCTTTTCCTGCCCAGCAATTTTTTTTCTTGTCTTTTTCCATAAAGACTTTACATCATTGATTAGCTTGATTGAGAAATCACCTAATGAAAATTCTGTTAAAAACATTACACCAATTAACACAGAAAATATAGCAACGATCTTTGCTCCTACAGATGAAAATAAATAGTAGCAGAACGCAAAAATCATAGCACCAATCATTCCTCCACCTGTTTGTCCAGTTGATGCTTGCCCTGCAACATAATCAAAAAAAGTATTCCAAGTCGCTTTCATAATAGAGGTGTCAGAAGCAACCTTAAGAATATTTTCATAGACCTGTATATGGGTATATAAAAGTATTCCAGCAATTACAATATAAAGTCCTATCATTTTTTTATGTAAGAAGTTCGGCGTACGCCTTTTTACTACTAGGAACAAACCAGTTGCTAATAGGAACAGGGAAGCAATAAAATACCAAATTCCCAAAAAGAATTTAAAAATATGCTCCAAGCCTCCTGGGATTGCTCCACCACTAATAGCACTAGCACCACTACCAAAGATTGCTAGAAAAATAAACAATAAACCAATAAGTTCCAATTTGACTTGTTTTTTTAATGCGCTTTTCTTCTTTTTTCTTCTTTTTTTAGCCATTTTCTCACCTCTTAAAACTTGCGCGGCAACTAGTAATAAACCCCTGCCTTTCATTTGGCAAGGGGTATAATGTTCCATCATATATAGTATATCATAGTGTTGTCCATATGACATTCTCATTATGGAATAATTGTTCCAGGATTAAACTTTTCATTTAAATAATCCTGAGGATCTGTTGAGAGTAATTGCACTAATTGATACTCACCATTTGTGTTTTTTTCGACAAACACTGTTTTGCCTTCATAGGTGACACACTTTCGATTTGTATAAGCCACTTCGTCAATTGGATAAATATCTGATTCTGACAATGGCGTATAATGGATCATTGAATGACCTCCTGTTGTTCGTTTCCTTTACCTTCGTTGATTAATTCATTTAACTTTGTCATCGCTTCTTTTACTCCCCCAACCTCATCAATCAATCCATATTCTACCGCATCTTCTCCAACTACATTTGTTCCAATATCTCTCGTTAAATTACCTTTTGCAAACATTAGGTCTTTAAACTTTTCTTCTTTAATATGGGAATGGTTGACTACAAAGTTAATTACCCGCTCTTGCATCTTATCTAAGTATTCAAATGTTTGTGGCACACTAATCACCAGACCTGTTAACCGTACAGGATGGATAGTCATGGTTGCAGTAGGAACTATAAACGAGTAATTGGTCGATACTGCTATCGGAACCCCAATGGAATGACCGCCACCAAGCACAATAGATACTGTTGGCTTCGAAAGTGATGCAATCATCTCTGATAGTGCAAGTCCAGCCTCTACATCGCCACCAACCGTGTTTAATAATAGTATTACGCCTTCTATTTTAGGATTTTGTTCAATAGCAATTAATTGAGGTAGTATATGCTCATATTTAGTTGTTTTATTCTGTGGAGGTAATTGGATATGACCTTCAATTTGGCCAATAATAGATAACACATGTATGTTAGAGTCCGGTGCTTGTGGGATGTTTGTTTGCCCAAGCGCTTGAATTTTTTGAACGATTGACGATGGTGATTGTTGTTCATCACCTTGTTCTTGTTCCTGTCCATCTTTCTTCTCGGTGTCTTTTTCCACTATTCGTACACTCCTTTTAAAAACTTACTGTCTTCGGTTCAGAACTCCTATTACCACTAGGGAAGGAAGCCTTTGTATCCTTGTCCTCAAATAGGCTATAGCTATAGTATGGGCTAATAGAGCAAATACATTCTTTAGAAATTTGCCAACAACTAAGTTAAACCAATAGTGATATGCTTATTTCCCACTTTTTAATTAATTCGTTTAGAAATAATTATCCGCCCGTAAAACGGGCGGTTTTAGTTTCGCCCTATAAGGGCACTTTACCAACGTGGCCCCTAAAGGGGCTTTTTGAATTGACCG
>NZ_JBNPWZ010000007.1:0-171259 GCF_050433565.1 Ornithinibacillus bavariensis | reverse complement strand
TTAAAATCTATCTTTTACATGAAGATAGATTTTTATATTTCATCTCGTGCAAAATAGTATTTAAAATATGCGCAAAATACCGTTCAAAGTGACACCTACGTGAGGCACTTGGCTTTCAATATGCTGCAGTTCAGAGTTGCTTGGCAAGGAAGAGACGAATAGCCGAAAAACTGATGAGCAGAGCAAGGGACAAGATAGGGATAACGGAAGAAGAAGTGAATACTGTTGAACCTGTCGATATCAAATGGCTAAGCGAGTGTAAACAGAAGACGTCGTCCTAGTTGATCTAAAATTCCAATATCAGATCAAAAATATAAAATATACTATCCCTTAACGACTTTTTATAGAAAAACAGGCCAAGTGAAATCCTCCTAAACTAACTATATCAATCCAAAGAAGGATATTCATTGTTGAATATAGAATACTATATTCACAACGATAAGGGGTGGTATTAATGGAGTAGTTCCTATAAGTATCGTATCTAGCGTAATGAATGTCCGAACACTTAGGAGGATTAAATACTTATATGCATACAAAATTAATTATTGTAGAAGGTTTACCTGGATTTGATAAATCAACCACCGCAAGTCTTATCCATGATAGTTTGCGTGAAAATAATAGAAATGCAGAATTAATTCTAGAAGGAAATTTAGACCACCCGGCTGATTACGATGGTGTAGCTTGTTTTAATCAAATGGAGTTTGAAAGTTTGCTATTGAATAGTGGAGATTTTAAAGATATTTTCACTAAAAGAGTTGAGAAAAAGGGTAACGATTATTTATTACCATATCGAAAAATCATGAACGAACATGGTTCATTTTCAGATGAGCTAATGAATACAATTTTCAAACATGATATATACGAATTACCACTCGACCAGAATATCGAGTTAATTACGGATAAGTGGGCTGAATTCGCCGAACAAGCATTCCGTGAAGATAAAACCTATATCTTTGAATGTTGCTTTATCCAAAATCCAGTAACCATTGGAATGGTAAAATATGGCGAGAAACAGGAAAAGGTTATGGACTATGTTCTCAAATTAGAAAACATCATCGAAAGATTAAACCCAGTATTATTTTACGTGGATCAAGATGACCTTGAATTTTCTTTTAGAAAAGCGTATAAAGAAAGACCAAAGGAATGGTCATCTGGGTTTATAGACTATTACACAAACCAGGGTTATGGGAAAGAACATGGCTACGAGGGATTTGAAGGAACCTTGAAGGTTTTACAGGCAAGAAGGGCAATGGAAGCGGAAATAGTGGAAGCCTTGAAAATAAATAAGGTGAAAGTAAATAATTCAGGCTATGAGATGGAACAATATAAATCTATTATATTGGATCAATTGAACCTGTTTGGGGTTCTGAAATAACTTTCAAGCTATATAGTGGAGAGGATGTTATTACCTCTCCATTTTTGTTTTCGAATTTTTCGGCACCTATATTATCAACTTGAAAAATACAGGTAGAGTCAACTGGTAGGTTAAAGAGGGGCAAAAGGATAAGGAAAACACTTCAATATTGAATTTTTACAAAACATGTTCGATGACTTTGACAAATTTTCATTAACAATAAATTGAAAAAGTAACAAAAAAACAAAGCTCTCCTATCCCCAATAAATTTAAGTAATAATCCATTCCTCGGACAGCTGCCCAATAGCTAATGTAGGCATTTGCATATGCTAAAGGGATGAAAAAACGAAGAATTGAGGGGAAGCGTTATGAATAATGAATGGAATCAGGCAAATCCAATGCCTCTGCCTGTAGAACAGGATTTAAGTCAGGAGGAAACGATGAGAACCCATCAATGGCACTATGGCCAACAAGGTTCTAATATACAACATGCCACCCATGTACCACAAGGTATGCATGATAATCAGGGCTTTTACGGTGGTGGACATGGTTATCAACCGCATGGACCACAAGGAGGTTTTCATGGAAGACCACCATTCTTGGGTGGGCTTGCAGGGTCAATGCATGCTCCACATGGTCCCTATCCGTATAATCCGTATCCTAATTATGGGTACCCGGGTTATCAGCCAAACCCGTATCCCTATCCGACGTATCCAAATTATCCGTACCAGCCATATGGTGGAACCTACTAATTTAATAGCATCATGAATGAAAAAGGAGCCATCACATGGGAAAAATTGTGATGGCTTTTAGTGTATCCGTATAGACCCTTACTAAAGAACTCTGCTCATTCACTCCATGGTAGCTCTACCGAAAGTCCGGAAGTATGTGCCAAATCTCCAATAATAAATAAAGACATTTTGGTAACAATCCGCCTAGTGAAAGAATACGTTATAGGGGGAGTGAATAAGAGGAGGTCTGTTTTATGCAACCGTATAGTAATCAAAATGATGCATTTACTGAAAGGGATTTGAATGAACATCACAGCAAATGCAGAAAACATTTGTACCAGTTTATTCAGGTTGAACTAAATGATGGTTCTGTTTACCAGGGAATACTTCATAGCTTTGACAGGGAGAAAATGTACCTCATTATGCCGAGAGCGGGGCATTCTCAAACGCCACACACGATGGATGAAAGTAACGAAAGTAGGTTATTCCCCTTCCTAGGACCATTTGGGTTATTTGGGTTTCCTTTCTTTGGGATAAGAAGATTCGGACCATTTTTCCCATTCTTTATTTAAAGCTTGGTACAAAAAAGCCTGTAGGTGAATTGACCCCTAAGACATTAGGCGGGGTTACTTGTCAGGTAGCTGCTGAAAATGAGTTCGGTATTTTACCGGACTCATTTTAATTTTGTCCCCAACCGTTTGTATTCTAATCCTTTTCTGAAGATTAACGAAGTATTGGGATGTAGGATAGATGCTATCATATTCGTAAAGTTTGGATTAGATAACCATCTTAATCTCTGCCCTTTCTGATTAACGAAAACGGTTTCGATAGGATTAGACAAATTGAAATTATTCTACTCACAAAAACTCTCTTTTTGCATTATTATTGTAATAATTTAGTATATTAATAAGCGAACTCCCTAAAAAGTATTAAATATTTTCAAAAAAATACCTAAAAAATAGATTGATTTTTGTATATTTTGAACATATAATATTTTGTAAGCGGTTACCTAATTATTTTTTTGAGTTTAATAGAAACCGGTTTCCATGAAACAAAACCTTAAATTAGGTAGGGAGGTGCTCATCACTAGAATGAGACAAGTAAGTAGCTTATATAGGAAGACCAATATTTTTTATTATAGGGGGTTATCGATGTGAAAAGTATGAAACGATGGTTCGTTCTAAGTTTATCCGTATTATTTGCACTTTCATTAGCAGCATGTAGTGATAAAGATGCTAGTGGTAAGGGTGGAAGTGGTGATAAAGAAGAAATCACCTTGAATTTTTGGACATTTGGTGCAACTGGATATGAAGAGCTTGTAAAAGAATACGAGAAGAAAAACCCAAACATAAAAATTAAAGTGAAAACATCTGAAACAGCCGACCATCATGATGCATTGTTTACTGCATTGTCTGCTGGAAGCGGTGCACCTGATATCGCAATGCTGGAAATTGACCAGTTTGATCGTTTCAAAGTAGCACAAGATAGATTCAACAACTTATATGATCTTGGTGCAAAGGATATACAGGACCAATATTTAGACTGGAAATGGAAAAGTGGAGAAAACAATGATGGGGGCTTCTTATTCGGGCTACCAACAGATATCGGACCGAAAGCTTTGTACTACAGAGTTGACTTGTTTGAGCAAGCAGGGCTTCCAACGGAGCCTGAAGAGGTGGCGGAACTAATTAATTCACCGAAAGCATTTGAAGAAGCAGGATTAAAAGTGAAGGAAAAAACGGGAATGCCCTTTGTTGATAGTATCGAAATGGCATTCAGAGCCTATTTAGATGCTGCTGAAACAGCTTATTTAACACCAGACAATGAATTAAATCTTGGTGAGGACAGTGAAGTAAAGAAAGCCTATGACTACGCTGTTCGCCTGAATGATCTAGGAATAGTCGGTAAATATGAAATGTGGAGTCCTGAGTGGGCAAATGCGGTTAATAAGGGAGAATTTGCTGCAGAGCTAGGTGCTGGCTGGTTAAAAGGTTGGATGGAAGGAAACGCGCCTGATGCAGTTGGTAAATGGAGAGTAGCGACATTACCAACAGACTTTGCTGCGAACTGGGGCGGTTCCTATATTGCTGTGCCAAGTGAAACAAAGAATGCCCAAGCAGCATACGACTTTGTTGAATGGCTTGTATCACCGGAAAATCAGCTGAAGTCCTTCCAAAGCCATGGATTATTCCCTTCAGCTCAATCGGTATATGATCAAGATGAGTTCAAGACAAATGCCGATGATTTCTTCGGTGGTCAAGCAACAGCACCAGTATTCGCACAAGCGACACAAGATATTGCAGGTATCCCATATAAAGGCGAAAAGTACTTCCCAGTTCATAATGAGATATTGAATGCATTGAAAAATGTACAAAATGAAGGTGCCGATCCAGAGAAAGAATGGGAAGCAGCTGTGAAACGTGCAGAAGATCTAATGAAACGCTAATCTACTAATCTAGTAAAATAGTTAAAATTTACTGTGGCCGGCCTAAACATACCATTCTACACATGAAAAGGATAGGCCGGCTATCTGTACAAAAGCTCTTTTGGTGAATGGTGATTGCAGCTTGAATTTGCATACGGGCACCATACAACCTTGAAATGGAAAAGAGGCATGAACATGAAGTCTATCGGTAAGGAAGAACCTATCTTAAAAAGAAAAAAATACCGGTCTGAACAAAAGAAAGATATGATTTCAGGCTATTTATATATAGCCCCTTTCTTCATCATTTTTGCACTAATCGGTCTGTATCCTGCACTTTTTAGTATTTACCTCGCTTTCCAGAAATGGAATGGGTTAAGCCCGATGACATTTAATGGATTAGCTAATTTTGAAATGGTGTTAACGGACCCCTTATTCTGGAAATCGGTTTACAACACCATTGTGATGGGAATTATGGGCACTGCGCCACAATTAATTGTCGGACTTATTCTAGCATACCTACTAAATATGGCTTTTCTTAAATTGAAAGGATTCTTTCGTGTCACGATATTTATGCCTTATTTAACTTCCATGGTTGCTGTTGCCCTTATATTTAGTGTGTTATTCAGTAATCATGAGTCTTCACTTGCTAATTATGTATTAACCCATTTCTTTGGGCTTGATCCAATCGCTTGGGCTGCGTCTGAATGGGGAACGAAAATCGCCATTTCTCTCATGGTATTCTGGCGATGGGTGGGCTACAATACGATTATTTATTTGGCAGGAATTCAAAGTATTCCTAATGATTTATATGAAGCAGCGACGGTTGATGGTGCGAATAGATTTCAGCAGCTGTGGTATATTACGATTCCAATGATGAAGCCATTTATCATTCTGACCGTGTTCACATCAACGGTTGGTGCGATGCAGCTGTTCTCTGAGCCGACTGTATTCTTAGGAGCGGATGCATTTACAAGGGATGAGGCAATGACAATTGTTATGTATCTGTACCGTGATGCCTTTCGATTACAATCATTTGGAACAGCATCTGCAACTGCGATTATTCTATTAGTTATCATTACGATATTTGCCGTGATTAATCTAAGATTGACGCAAGGCATTGGAAGGAAAAAGCGAGGTGTCATGAAATGAGTAAACAGGCGAGAAAAAATCGAAAAAAGCTCTCCGTAGGTAGAATCTCTGTTTACGTATTTTTACTCATTGCATCTATTCTTTCTCTTTTTCCTTTTTATTGGATGTTTGTAATGGCGACACGGCCAAGTGCCGCATATAACTCAATTCCACCGACACTTACACCAGGAAATATGCTTATTGAAAACTTTAAAAAAGTATTAAGTCAAATTGATTTCTTTGGTGGCATGTGGAATTCATTTATTCTATGTGCTGTCGTTACGATTGTGGTTCTATTTATCAGTTCGTTAGCTGGCTTTGCGTTTGCGAAATTTAAATTCCCGGGTAAGAACATATTGTTTATTGCCATATTAGTAACGATGATTATCCCGCCACAGCTAGGGTTAATTCCGCAGTACTTTTTAATCTCGAAGGCAGGACTTCTGGATACCCTACCAGGAGTAATGATTTTATTCTTTTTAAATCCATTAGGGATATTCCTGATGCGACAATACATCTCGGGAGCAGTACCAGATGAATTAATAGAGGCTTCGAAATTAGATGGGTGCTCGAACTTCCGAATCTACTGGAGAATTGTCTTACCAATTATCCTACCGGCATTTGCCACGCTTGGAATCATTGTCTTCACAGCAGTTTGGGGAGAATTCCTGTGGCAGTTTACCGTTTTAAGAGATCCAGAAATGTATACGATTCAGGTAGCACTAGCACAGCTAAGCAATACACAGCATGTTGACTTTGGCATGATTTTATCAGGTGTATTCTGGGCAACGGTTCCGTTATTAATTATCTTCCTATTATTTAATCGATTGTTTATTTCGAGTATAACGGAAGGGTCTGTTAAATAATGAATTTTCCTGTCTAACTATTGTTTCATTCTATAACTCTTAGTAATCTAGCAATAGGAAAGATATTTTGACAGAATAAAAGGGGTAACAAGATGAATTTAACGATAAAAGACATTGCAAAGATGGCAGGTGTTTCACAAGGGACCGTTTCAAAGGTGATTAATAATTATGGGGGAATCAGTGAGAAAACAAAGAATAAGGTCATGACTGTAATTAATGAAATGGGCTATGCACCTAATTTCTCAGCTCGATCACTGGCAACGAAAAAGTCGAATCTCATTGGTCTTATATATGCGGGAAAGATTAATGTTGATATGACACATCCATACTTCAATGAGGTTATTACAACCTTTAAGAAAAATATTGGGTTATTAGGTTATGATATCTTAATGTTTTCCAATGAATACTTTTTGCAGGATAAAGGGAGTTATTTGGCTAGGTGTAAGCATTTCAACGTGGACGGCTGTTTGATTATTGCTGGTGAGGAAGTAGAGGATGCTACATTTGAGCTTGCGGAAAGTGGTTTCCCTTGTATTGGCATTGATATTGAGCTAATGGGCCCGAGAGCAAGCTATGTTATGACGGATAATGTGAGTTTATCAAGAAAAGTGGTCGAGCATTTTTATTTGAATTCCCTTCGAAAAATCGGCTATATCGGTGGGATGCGTGAGTCTGTTATCTCTAATTACAGATTGAAGGGATTCAAGGATGCGATGAATCAGTTTGGACTTGAAATAAGAGAAGAATGGTTAGAATACGGTGATTTCCAGGAGGAAAGTGGCTATATCGCCATGAAGAAAATGCTAAAGCTAAGGGATTATCCGGAGGCTATTTTTGCTGCATCAGACTTAATGGCCTTAGGTGCGCTAAGGGCTATTAAGGAAGAGGGCTTACAGGTTCCCAAGGATATTCGCATTATTGGCTGTGACGATATAGCTGCTTGCCGGTATAGTGACCCGAAGCTGACGACAGTGAAACAGGATAAGGAGAGAATTGGTAAACTATCTGCTTATATGCTAAATGATCTCATCGAGGGAAAATCAAAGCTAAAGCCTGTGTTTACGGAATCAGAGCTAGTTGTCAGAGAGTCCTGCGGTACGAACTAACCTTCTGGTAAAATTCTATCGATTCCTGCTTTCCCTTTTTGAAAAATAACAACTAGATTGGTATGGTGTTAGGAGGTTTTTTGGTGACCTATTATGCAGTTTTTGATGTTGGTGGATCCGCAATAAAATATGCTCTTATGAATAAAGCAGGCCACTTTATAGAAAAATCCTCTATTCCAACACCGATAGATGGCATCGACTCTTTTGTAAATGCGATTGATTTCGTAGTGAAGAAATTTCAAAAAAGTCATGTACTAAGTGGCATCGCCCTAAGTATGCCTGGAGCGGTTGATGTGGAATCTGGATATATTAAAGGAGTAACCGCTCTTCCCTATATCCATGGCCCTAATATGAAGAAACTGATTCAAGAACGAACAGGGCTTACGGTTGAACTTGAAAATGATGCAAACTGTGCAGGATTAGCAGAAGGCTGGATTGGCGCAGCTAAAGAGCATCAAGATTATATATGTATTGTAATTGGTACTGGAATCGGTGGAGCGCTCATTTTAAATAAAAAGGTTCGTCACGGTAGTAATCTATTTGGTGGCGAATTCGGTTATATGATCCTCGAAGATTATTTCGAGCAGCCAATCGGAGAGACATGGAGCTCGCTTGCTGCTACTTGGGGATTAGTGATGCAGGTTGCCAAGCGCAAGAATATGGACCCTTATACACTAAATGGAATAACCGTATTTGAAATGGCGGATGAGGGTGACCTAGAAGTACAGGATGAGATTGCGAAATTCATAAAACGTCTAGCAGTTGGAATATATAATTTGCAGTACATTATTGATCCAGAAAAAATATTAATCGGTGGTGCAATTAGTAGACGTGAAGGACTGATTGACCAGATTAATGAGAAGCTAAAGGTTATGAAACCGAATGAGGATTGCGTAGACATTCAAGTGTATCCGTGCCAATTTGGAAATGACTCCAATTTAATTGGAGCGTTATATCATTTTTTACAAAGAAAACACGATTCTCTGTCTACCAGATAATAGGAACCATCGAGCTGATGGTAAGAAGGAGTAAAATCGATAAATAGGAGAGAAAAATATGATACACAAAAAATTAAAACCTTTTCCTAGTGAATTCCTGTGGGGATCTGCTTCTGCAGCCTATCAAGTAGAAGGTGCATGGGATGAAGATGGGAAAGGACCCTCCAATTGGGACCAATTTGTTCGAATTCCTGGCAAAACCTTTAAAGGTACGACTGGTGATATCGCAGTAGACCATTATCATCGTTATCAAGAGGATGTTCGTCTGATGGCAGAGATGGGCTTGAAGGCTTATCGATTTTCTGTTGCATGGTCTCGTATTTTTCCGAAGGGTAAAGGAGAAGTAAATGAAAAAGGCATCCAATTTTATAGTGATTTAATTGATGAACTGATTAAGCACAAGATTGAACCGATTTTAACCATCTATCATTGGGATTTACCACAGGCACTTCAGGATGAATACGGTGGCTGGGAGTCCCGCGAGATTATTCAAGACTTTACCAATTATGCGGTTACTTTATACAAGCATTTTGGTGATCGTGTTAAGTATTGGGTAAGCTTGAATGAACAAAATATTTTCACGAGCTTCGGGTATAGAACAGCCCTTCATCCTCCAGGAATAAAGGATGAGAAGCTTTTCTATCAAGTTAATCATCATGCGAATCTTGCAAATGCAAGTGCAATTCAAGCATTTCGTAACTATGTACCAGATGGGAAAATTGGCCCGAGCTTTGCATACTCTCCAGCCTATCCAGCATCCCCTAAGCCTGAGGACGTCCTATCCGCGGAAAATGCGGAAGAGGTTAATGCTCATTGGTGGATGGATATCTATGCATGGGGAACATACCCTCAGGTAGCCTGGGATTACTTAGAAAGAAAAGGCGTTGCTCCAACCATTGAAAGTGGAGACTTCACATTATTAAAAGAAGGTAAACCAGATTTTATGGGATTGAACTATTACCAAACAACAACCTTTGAAAAAAACCCGTTGGACGGTGTGTCTGAAGGGAAGATGAATACGTCAGGAAAGAAAGGGACAACCGAAGATACAGGTGTACCGGGTCTCTATAAAACGATCAAAAATGATCATCTGGAAAGAACCAATTGGGATTGGAATATCGACCCGACAGGACTTCGAATTGCTGTTCGTCGAATTACGAATCGATACAGTTTACCAATTTTAATTAGTGAAAATGGCTTAGGTGAATATGATAAGCTTGAAGAAGGAGATATTGTTCATGATGATTATCGAATTAATTACCTTCAAGTACATTTAAAAGCAATCCAAGAGGCTATCAGTGATGGCGTTGATATCATGGGCTATTGTACATGGTCGTTTACGGACCTGCTTAGCTGGTTAAATGGCTTCCAAAAACGCTATGGCTTTGTCTATGTAAATCAACATGAAGAGGGAGAGCATGATCTTCGTCGTATTAAGAAGAAAAGCTATTATTGGTATAAGGGAGTTATAGAGACGAATGGAAATAACCTATAATTCCATTCGTGCTGCTTGATATTATTTTAGGGTGCTTAAGGATGAGAAGCTACAGATGATTTATCAAAAATAGTAGCACACTACGTAAGCAGCTCTAGTAATCAACCAAACGAATAGCCATCACAAGAAGGAATATGTGATGGCTATTCGTAATTTACCGATAGTGGTCATTTATCATTTATATACTTAGAATCCAAGTCATTATTCGTACTTCTCTGGTAGGAAGAAAAACTATTAAATTCTTCATCTTTCCAAATCCATAATCCCTCTTCTCCAGTTTCATTCAAATAGGTGTTATGGGATAGTGTATTTCCGCTGTTTTTCTCATGGATATTTACTAAAAATATCTGGGAGCTACTGGCTGATACTTTGTTTTTTTCAATTCGATTATCTGTTACATAATATTGGAGAAGCAGCTGTCCACCTTCAAGTCCCTTTGTGTCGTTTCCATAAATGATATTTTCGGAGATAATAGAGCCGATGGTACCCCCACGTTTTTCGTCATAGCCTCCAATAGATATGCCGGTGAACGCGTTGTCGTACACTTCGTTGTCCGTAATATGGATTTCACTAGCATTTTTACCATAATGCTCCGATGTAGCCTCAATACCGATATCATTACCGTAGACCTTATTTTGACGGATGGTAATGTTACTTCCACCATCTACATAAATGCCTCCAGCTGTGTATTCATCTCCATAGGCAGGATTTCCATAGGAAGAATTATTATAGACCTCGTTATTTTCTACAATTCCATTTCTTACGAAGTCATTATCGCTAGCTGTTCCTTCGTAGCCTATTAAATCAATACCGATATTGTTATTTTGCCGAACAATATTATTAGCAATGAGGAACCCATTAATATTTCCATTTAAAACAAGTGCCTCGCTAGCACCGAGTGTCAAATTCTCAACCGTATTATCCAGTACTTGAATATCTTCCATTTTACCTGTGCCATAGACAGCAATGCCGTGCGCATTGCCGTCATCGGCATGTGTTGCAATGCTGTGGACATGGTTTTGCTTCAAGATTATATGGCTGCTTGTACCAGAAACGTTAATCCCCATTACAGTAGCATCTTCATGTGATGTGGTAAGCTCTTCGACTGTAAACCCTTGGATGGTAATGTAATCCTTATTATGAATTTCAATAAGGGCGGTATCTTCCTTAGGTTCTTTTAGATGTTTTCCACTAATTATCACTTTCTCATCCTGATAGTTTTTGAAGTTAATAGGTTTAGATTTTGTCCCACTATGTTCTACATAAAGGGACTCATAGTATGTCCCCTCTCGAACGAAAACGGTAGTACCAGCTGTCGCTTTTAGAGCAGCCTGCTTCAATGTGCGAAATGGACTAGAAATGGTACCGTCATTTTGATCACTTCCATCTGGTGAAACGTAAATATAGGTATCATCTGTTCTTTCATCAATGGATCTGTTTTGATATATAAAATAAAAAGAAATTATGACAATGCATACGACAATTAACAATAAAATTTTAATTTTCATCGATTTTCTCCTCATGTGATAGCTTTTATTGTACATGCTCGAAGTGATCTTCGCAATTGGTTATTGTGTGGAGAAATGCATATGAAAATAATTGCGCTGTACAGAAGAAATATATTTAACAGCATCGATTATTTTTACCAGTTAATCATCCGTGCGATATACCATAAAAAAATAAAACGAATGCATTCGCTCCTGCTTTTACGAATGCATTCGTTTTTAAATCAAATGTATTTCTTGATAAAGGATAGAACATTTTCAAATGCTTCCTTTACCTGCGGATGGGACATGTTATTATCAAACACATGCTTCCCATTTTTAATCGTAATAAGCTGATGAGGAACATGATTCTCTTGTAATACCTTTGCGAATTGAACAGATTCTTCATAAGGTACGTCCTCATCACTATCTCCATGTAATAGAAGTGTTGGTGGATATGTTTCATCCACTTTTTCTATTGGGCAAAATTCTTTCAACTGATCTTTATTTAGACCTGAAGCGGTATCTGTCACATAATCCAACCATTTCCCTTGTTGACGACAGAATATATAAATAGCATAACGTTTTTCGATTGGCGCTGAAGAAATTTGCTTAGGCTGAATGAGTTGCTTCGCTAACATTTCAGGTACCATGGTGGTTTTACTGTAGTGAGGGCTCGGCTCTAAATACCAGTCATTGAGAATATTTCCATAGCCATAAAAAGAAACGATGGCATTTGGTTTTACCTTCAATGTACCACTCGTTAATGCCAGATAGGCTCCTGCAGAACCACCGATGACACCGATTCGGTTACGGTCAAATGAAAATAATTCCTGGTTTTTTACCCAGTGTAATGCATCTTCAATATCCGCTACAATTTCAGGAAGCTTTGCTTCGGGAGCAAGACGATAATCAATGGAGAATACGTGATAGCCGGCATTATTATACAGTGCCACTTGTTCCTTCAAAATGTCCTCTTTCGTTCCCCAGACCAATCCACCACCATGAATGTAGATAATTAACGGTGCATTGTCATTTTCAACCGAATACAGGTCCCCTTTAATTTCACAATCATTTGTTTTTTTATACACATATGTTGCAACCACTCTTATCCCCACCCCTTTATTTTTGTTTTATTTATCTCATTAAAATCTCGCTATAGAGTTACTTCCAGCCCCAATGATTGACTCCTGTGATCCAATGATAAGCCAACAGGTTGATTATTTCTGTTAGATCCTACTGCTTGTCAAGTCGATCTATGTGAAGGCCCATGTTGCTATTTCATGTTATAAATCATACATGAAAATAAAAGCTGAGGAAGATGAAATGCTCATTTTTAATGTTTTTTTAATACGACATAATTCTTCAAGTCTTGCAAACTCACAGATTTACAGAGTTTTTAGGTTTTTGTAATGTAAACACTTACAATTTTATTCGATTGTAATGGACACCATTATATACTCCAGATGTACGAATAATAGTCGCCAATGTTTTATCAATGCGAGACGGCGTGAGGTATCTAAAATTTCTTAATGAGGTGATTTAAGGTGATTCATACAATTATTAAAAAGAATTCTTATCAAGACTCTATTAACCTTATGCTCCTAACAAACGCGGTAGCTGCAACAGAGGGAGTTAATAAAGTCCAAATTATGATGGGGACACCTGCAAACAAAGATATTTTCAAGGGTGCAGGATTATACACAGATGAATTAGAAACTGCAGAGTCTAATGATATGGCAATTGTGATTGATACAGATGATGAAGGAAAGGTAGAAGAAGTATTACAGAAGGTTGATCAATATCTACAAGACCAATCGATTAGTGGTGCTTCTGAAACGTTCGAAACTGTGCGGACTTGGGATCGAGCAAAAAAGGCATTACCAGATGCAAATGTTGCACTTATTTCCGTACCGGGACAGTATGCTGCGGAAGAGGCTCACAAAGCGTTAGATATGGGACTTCATACATTTTTATTTAGTGATAACGTATCCATGGAGGATGAGGTTGCATTAAAGAAAAAGGCACATGATAAGGGATTACTTGTAATGGGTCCTGACTGTGGTACTGGAATTCTTGATGGTATTCCAATGGCGTTTGCTAACGTTATTAATAAAGGACGTATTGGTATTGTAGGTGCTTCCGGAACGGGTATTCAAGAAGTAACAGCAATTATCGATCGTTTAGGCGAAGGTGTTAGCCATGCAATTGGTACAGGTGGTCGCGACTTAAAAGAGCCGATTGGTGCAATTACCATGATAGACGGAATTAAGGCGTTAGAAAATCATAACCAAACAGAAATTATTGTTGTTATTTCTAAGCCACCAGCAGAGTCCGTGCGTAAAGAGGTAGAAGCATTACTTCACGGTCTATCAAAGCCAGTCGTTGCTATTTTCCTTGGAGAAAAGCCAACAAAGCACGAAGGAAACATTTATCAAGCCTATACGTTGGAAGAAACAGCATTACTAGCTGTTGATTTAGCAAAGAAAAATCCAATCAAAGAAAACTATGCAGATGGTGACTATACGGTTGAGAATATGGTGCTTGCAGAAGGCCAACGTACAATAAAAGGTTTATTCTCTGGTGGTACATTAGCTTCTGAAGCAGCTGTATTAATTTCAGATGCACTTGGTTTAGGCAGCCATATTACGAATGTGGATGGTTATGTATTAAAACAAGACGGACATGAAGTAGTTGACCTTGGAGATGACAAATATACACAAGGTAAGCCACACCCAATGATTGACCCAGAAACGAGAGCACGCTTCATTGAACAAGCTGCAGATGATCCAAGTACAGCAGTAGTTGTTCTAGACTTTGTGCTTGGTTATGGCTCACATGATGATATGGCAAGTGCATTACTTCCATATATTGAAAAAGCTGTTGCAAAGGCAAAATCACAAGGCAGAACATTACATGTTGTTGCATCGGTTTGTGGTACAGCAAATGACCCACAAAGCTATTCTGATCAACGCAAGAAATTAGCAGATGCAGGAATTATCGTGAAGGATAATAATAACCAAGCTGTTCGTACGGCGTTATCCATTGTTGGATTAAAAGTAGAAGATCCACAAAAGGTACTAGTTCCTTATGAAGGCGAAGTAAGAAGCTTTGATTTAACTGTTTCAGAGGATATTACAAATCTACTAAACAATAAGCCTAGCATCATTAACGTTGGATTAAAGAGCTTCACAGATGCGATTATTGCTTACGGTGGCCGTGTTGTACAGTTTGACTGGCGACCAGTTGCAGGCGGTAATGAAAAAATGAGAAAAATTCTAAGCCTACTAAAATAAGCTAAGACTTATGGTTACAGGCTGAACATAAGAAGAACAATTATGTTCAGCCCTCTAATAGAGATGGATGCGCATGTATACGAAAAACAGGTTGTCGACAGTTTTCGAATAGGAAGGCCATCTATAAGGAAGAGATCCTAAAACAAGAAATCTAGGAGGAATGGAAGATGAAATATAACTCAGTAACAGAAGCAAATGAAGCAGTTGTTGAAAAAATTGTAAATTCTGCTCCTTTTCTAATTGATGTTGTTCCAGCGAAAGAGAAAATTGCTGTATTAAATGAAGGAAAAGTGTTATTGCATGCTGGTCCCCCAATTAAGTGGGAAGACATGACTGGCCCAATGCAAGGTTCTTGTGTTGGTGCAGGATTATTTGAAGGCTGGGCTGATACAGAGGAAGAAGTAAGAAGCATGCTTGAAAATGGTGAAGTTCGCTTCATCCCTTGTCACCATGTAAATGCAGTAGGACCAATGGGTGGAATTACTTCAGCAAATATGCCTGTATTTGTTGTTGAGAACCGTTCAGAAGGTAATGAAGCATACTGTATCATGAACGAAGGTATTGGGAAAGTACTACGCTTCGGTGCATATTCTGAGGAAGTTATCAATCGTCTACATTGGATGAAGGATGTATTAGGACCTGCGATTGGACAAGCTCTAAAGCTTACAGAAGATGGATTAAACTTAAACGTAATGATTGCTAAAGCAATTACAATGGGGGATGAATTCCACCAACGTAATATTGCAGCATCACTAATCTTCTTAAAAGAGATTAGCCCATACATTGTACAGCTTGATATGAGTGAAAAAGATAAGAAAGATGTTATTCAATTCTTAGCTGATACAGATCAGTTCTTCTTAAATATTGCAATGGCTACAAGTAAGGCAGTTATGGACGGTGCAAGAACAATCCAAGAAGGTACAGTTGTTACTGCAATGTGCCGTAATGGTAAGGATTTTGGTATTCGTATTAGTGGAATGGGTGATGAATGGTTTACTGCACCTGTTAATACGCCACAGGGTCTATTCTTTACTGGTTATTCACAAGAAGATGCAAACCCAGACATCGGTGATAGTGCCATAACGGAAACATTTGGTGTTGGTGGAATGGCTATGATTGCAGCTCCTGGTGTAACACGTTTTGTTGGTGCAGGTGGTTTCCAAGATGCACTAAAAACGAGTGAAGAAATGAGCGAAATTTGCATGGGTCAAAACAGCAACTTTACCATTCCTACTTGGGACTTCCAAGGTGCATGTCTTGGAATCGATGCTCGTAAAGTAGTTGAAACAGGAATTGAGCCTGTAATTAACACTGGTATAGCTCATAAAGAGGCTGGTGTTGGACAGGTTGGAGCAGGTACTGTTCGCGCTCCTAAAGAATGCTTCGAAAAGGCATTGGAAGCATATGCAACGAAGCTTGGCCTAATCTAAAAGAAGATGAACAAAACCTTTTATATAGAGGAATATGCAAAAAATATTCCTCTTTTTCTTTCAGAAAATAAGACAGGTCATGTCCACAGCGTCTTTAGCAATGGGTTAAATATTCGCTTCGGGGAACGACTGTTATATATCGGTACGACTAAAAATGGCCGACTTCCGTTTGGGGCACATATATCCAAAATGGTATGTGGGCAAGTATTACAGGAAATAGATAGCCAATATCCTGTTATTTGGAACAAGAAGGATCGAACAATAAGCTTCAATAATGGAACGATTACTCTCTCATTTGAAAATGCAATCGTATACGAAAATAGCATACGTATTTCTGGTGAGATAGACACCATGTCCAAGAGCATTGAAACTTTATTAGTCTCTTTACTAAAGTATGATGCGATGACTGGTTTAGATGTACCAATTGAATCGTTTGTTTTAGATTACCTACAAGGAAAGACAGCAAGTGAAGCATTAGACAATCCTTTATATATACAGCTGATGAAACTATCAGATTCCTTATTTATAGAAGATAAAGAAGCCTGTATCACCGCGCTTCGCTATTTGCTAGGAAGAGGTAAAGGCTTAACTCCTTCTGGTGATGATCATATTGTGGGATTACTCGCGGTGCAAGGGGCATGTCATTCGTTTACTTCTACACTTAATGAAGCTGTATTGTCGTTAGTGGAACATGAGTCCATCACAACAGATGTTGCAAAGGAATATTTGTACTATGCTGCTAATGGTCAGTTTAGTTCAACTGTCATAAGCGTTATCGAACATTTAATAGAGAATATAGATGAATTACCAACTAAACTTGAGGATTTACTAGCCGTTGGACATAGTTCCGGCGTAGATACCATTTTTGGAATTTTATTCGGTTTATTAGCGTGGAGGAGGAAATCAATATGTCAGAAAAAGTAGTAATTGCCCTTGGTGGAAATGCTATCTTACAACCAAAACAAGAAGCAACCTATGAAAATCAATTAGAGAACGTACGTAAAAGTAGTGAAGTGATTGCGCGAATTGCTAAGCAAGGGCATAAGGTGATCATTACCCATGGTAACGGTCCACAAGTAGGAAATATTTTACGACAAAACGAAGAAGCAAAACACGTTGTTCCTGCATTACCACTTGATGTTTGTAGTGCAGAATCACAAGGGTTCATTGGCTATATGATGGAACAAACATTGAAAAATGAATTAATTAAGGTAGGCCTTAAACGTGATGTTGTAGGTATTCTAACACAAACAGAGGTTTCTTTAGATGACCCGGCATTTGAAAACCCTGATAAACCAATCGGTGTATTTTATGATGAAGAAGAAGCAAAACAACTTGCTAGGGAAAAAGGTTGGGTTGTAGCAGAAGATGCTGGTCGTGGCTGGAGACGTGTTGTTCCTTCACCAATGCCACAATCCATTGTCGATGCACCAACAATTAAACGTCTTGTAGAATCAGATGCGATTGTTGTAGCATGTGGCGGTGGCGGAATACCTGTTGTTTTAAATGAAGACGGAACATATCAAGGCGTAGAAGCAGTTATTGATAAGGACCGTAGTGGTTTCCGTCTAGCTATTGAAACGAAAGCAGATACATTTATGATTCTTACAGATGTTAAAAATGTTTTCGTGAATTACGGTAAGCCAGATCAAAAAGCGCTTGGTGTAATTTCTTTAGAAGAAGCAAAACAATATCAAGCAGAAGGCCAATTCTCAGCAGGAAGCATGGGACCTAAGATGGAAGCAGCTATCAAATTTGCAGAGCTAGGTGGAAAAGCAATTATTTGCTCCCTTGATGAAGCAGATTTAGCAATGGAAGGCAAAGCTGGTACACAAATTCATAATTAATCGATATGGTATTAGAACTACATGTACTTGTAGGACTAATACCATATTTGTGTATAGAAGGAGATATCGTAGCACTGGTTATTTAGATAAAAGTCACAGTGCCATATAAGATGATGCTATAATCGATTACAATGTATGTTCATAAAAAATTAACTAGTATCATCCTATCCAATAATGCTATTGTAAGGAAAGGAGGAACTACATGAAGAAGCTGAGAAAATCACGGACATTTAAAGGGAAGCTTATTTTATCGTTTTTAACCGTTACACTGGTTTCTATTGTGCTGTTAGGTGCATTTCAAATATTTCAGTTGTATACGTTAGTGAAGGAAGATAAAGAGAAGCAGTTTCAAACAACGGTCTTTTTAGACGATTATATCGATAATTATATTGAAAACTACCAGCATGTCGTTGAAATGTTAGCATTTAGTATCGAACCACTATTTGTCGAACGAGACCTCACTTCCATTGAAAAACAGCTAGAACAAATAAAAAAGAATTATCCTGGCTTTATCAATTTATATGTGGGAAATGAAGCAGGAGAATCACTTGTTTTTTATCCAAAGCTTTATACAGATGGGGTTAAAAGAGAGAATCTTGATTATAGTGATCGACCGTATTATCAAGAACTGAAACGGACAAAACAACCAGTATTATCTTCCGTATTTCATGGACGTGGCGGCACTGATATGATCCTGGTAACAGTGGCCGTACCTATCCTGAATGATAATAATGACATGATTGGCTATGTATTAGGAGCATTTGACCTAAATGCCCTAGCAGATGATATCAAAACGAGAATCGATGATGAAAAAAGGTTTGCAATCGTATTAGATCAGGAGGACAATGTTGTGGTCCATCCTAATGTAGATACGCGTAAGGAACTTGTTAATCTTAAGGACGCACGCTTTGTTCAAACGCTCTCCCAATTACCGACTAAAAATAGTGGGGATTACATTGCAGTTGAGAATGGGGAAGAACAATATTTTACGTTCATCAAAAATGAAAAAATAGGCTGGAAGGTGTGGATTGGTACACCTACAAAATATTTAAGTGATACGTATGAGGATGCGATATTCACAGTTTTATTATTTGCTCTTTTAACTACGATGTTAATGATAGGAGTTAGCTTCCTATTTGCGAATCGTTTTGAGAAAGCGCTACAAAATGTACTACGGTATATTAAACAGTATAAAGACTACACCCGGGGTCTGAATAATAAACCGACATTCCAACCATCGACAAAGGGTACAAGAGAAATTGTAGAACTCTATGATCATTTTGGCAGTTTAATTGACGATGTGGAGCACAGCCGTAACCGACTGATTAAGTTAAATAAAGACTTAGAAGACCGTGTAAAAGAAAGAACGGCAACATTAGAAAATAAAAATTTAGAATTAAAGGCTGTTAATAAATTAATAACCTCTGTATCGACAGAACGGGATCT
Source organism: Ornithinibacillus bavariensis (assembly GCF_050433565.1). NCBI lineage: Bacteria > Bacillati > Bacillota > Bacilli > Caryophanales > Bacillaceae > Ornithinibacillus > Ornithinibacillus bavariensis. Next base: position 151,653 of record NZ_JBNPWZ010000007.1, on the reverse strand, counting down.
AACACAATTTATTCAGCATTGTCTCATTCAAATAACACCATTTATGGAATATTCCATTCATGTTATTTTCCAGAATATCGCGGTTACACCGAAGGAAATTACGGCTATTGAGGACGTTCAACAATATTTAAATAGTCGGATAGTAGGAAAACAGCATATGGAGCCAATCCAAATTGGTAAGAACCTACAGGGCTTTTTAGTTGTTGATTTAAATAATAGCCAGACAATTAATACCAGTGAACAAGAGTTTCTAGAGACATTTGCAAGCTCACTAGCAATCATGCTAGAGAACAAGTTTTTATTTGAGAAAATCCGTAACAAGCATGCTGAACTAGAGGCTATTTTACAAAGTATGTCAGAAGGATTAATGCTACTCAATAAAAAGGATGGAATCGAGTATGTAAATGACTTTTTCCAGCAAATTGTCTTTTCGGATACGAACTACAAAGTATTAGATTTGGAAGATATGTATAAACGATTTATGGAACTCTTTCAAATAAGCAAAGAGGAATTACAGAGCTTTATTCAGCAGGATGAGTCAGTATTAAAGCTCGAGCGTAAAGAAGGCAATGATAAAGTAAAATCCTATATGCTGCACAGCTTTTCCGTTTTCCTTGACGATCTCATTATCGGAAAAGGTTTATTATTACGGGATATTACAAAAGAGGCTGAAATTGACACGTTAAAGGATAATTTGATTTCATTAACTTCCCATGAGTTTAAAACACCAATAACCAATATACGAGGCAGTGTTGAAACATTGCTCCGAGAGGATGTCGAGTGGGATCCCGATTTTGAACGGGAATTATTAGTGGGAGTCCATGAGGATATTGAACGTATCCAGCATTTAGTTAGTGACTGGATGGATATCTCAAAGATTGAATCAGGCACGATGTTCATTGAGCGAAATATGGTTCGGGGAGATCAGATTATTGAAAAGTCAATCCAACAAATACCAAAAGAGTTACAAAATCAATTAGAAATAACCTTTCAAAATAAACTAGCTGAACCTGTCTATTTTTACGGGGATAAAATTCGAATCCAGCAAGTTCTGCTCAATTTAATGATGAATGCCATTCGTTACAATGACCAGGTGATTAAAAAGATTGCCGTAACACTTGATCAGTCGGCAACGGATATCATTATTTCGGTAAAAGATAATGGAATTGGTATTGAGGAAGACCATCTAGAAAAAATTTTCACGCGTTTTTATCAGGTAGATGTTACTGGAACAAGGCGTACTGGTGGGACGGGCTTAGGCTTGTCGATTTGTAAGGGGATTATGGAAGCGCATCATGGTAAAATTACAGTAGAAAGCGAACGTGGTAAAGGGAGTACATTTACGTTGTTTTTCCCTTTAGGAGAGGAGGGAGTATAAAATGAGAATGCAGACAATCTGTATTGTAGATGATGAGCCAAAGATTTTACGCTTTGTAGCAGCAAACTTAAAATCAATGGGCTATCTAGTATCAACGGTAAGCTCTGGTGATGAGTTATTGGAGAAGTATGATTTAATATCTCCAGACCTTATATTATTAGATATCATGATGCCGGGTCATGATGGATTTTATGTGTTAGAGGAACTACGGAAGTTTACGAATGTTCCTGTCATCATGTTAACTGCTCGTAGTAACTCACAAGACAAGGTCCAAGCATTGAATGTTGGAGCAGATGATTATTTGACGAAACCATTTTCATTAGATGAGCTGTTTGCACGCGTAAAAGCAGTATTACGTAGAAGCCAGCCATCCATTGCAGATCAACAAATGATAAATACTTCAATCATTACAACAGGAGAATTCTCATTAGATGTGGCAAGTAAAAGAAGCTGGATTAACAATGAAGAGTTTAAATTAACATATACCGAATTTTCCTTAATGGAGATTCTAGCATTAAATTTAGATAAAGTTGTTCAACATGAAACATTGCTAACAGAGGTTTGGGGACCGGAATATCGTGATGATGTCGAGTATTTACGAGTGGGGATTGCTCGAATCCGTAGGAAAATAAAAGAAAAACTAAAGCAAGAGCAAGAATATATTATCACCTATCCTGGACTTGGGTACATGCTGAAAAGTATCACACCAGTGGAACAATAGAAGTATTATACTGTCTAAAGTGGACGTACGCTAAACGAGAAAAGGTATTTCTTTAGTAGGTTAAACCATTCCAAGAAAAGAATAGAAAGAAATAAAGAGGTTGTCTTCGAATTGGTTATTCGCCATTCTAGGACAACCTCTTTTACATTACATACACATAAATGACTTCGATGAAAAAGGATACATCGATAGGTCCAGTATAAAGTTCATCTAACTTCAGGAAAATTTTCGATTCCTTTATCCCAGTGCTTTTTCAATATTTATTCAATCGTTACATTTAATCCGATAATTTTTATGTTTTTGTAATGTAAACTCTTTCATTTTTATTCGACAGTTATGCCGTTTGTCGTATATTTCAATTGAGAAAGTAATTTAAATTCAATATAAAACAACAAACTCGTAGGAGGAAACGTCATGGGAGAACCAAAAGAAAAAAAAGAGTTAGTTCCCTATTGGATTAAGGCTGTTATTGTATTCTTTCTAGGATGGGTAGCGATTTACGGTACACGTTCTGTTCTTAATCCGGTAATGGACAACATTCAAGGAGAATTTGGACTTTCTGCAGCACAATTAGGGATGATTAGTAGTATCTTCTTCATCGGTTATGCTGGCTTAAACGTACCATCAGGTATTTTAGGAGACAAGATTGGGAAGAAAAAAGTTCTTGTTCCAGGAATTATCCTATTTGGTGTATTTGCTGCCGTAACAGGTATGATGCCATCGTTTCTATTATTTATGATTGCATGGCTACTCGTTGGGGTATTTCAAGGATTCTATTATGGTCCTCAATACGGACTATCATCTGAAGCAATTCCTGCAAAACATATTACAGTAGGTAGTGCAATTATCAATAGTGGGATGGCATTCGGTTTATCCATCGGTTACTTCATTTCTTCGTATACAGTAGGTACTCTTGGTATGAGCTGGAGAGCGCCATTCTACATTATTGCTATTCCAGTTGTCTTGATTGGTCTTGCAATGTGGTGGGTAATTAAGGACAAGCCTAAATCGAAAGAAGAAAGAGCACAAGAAAATGGCGGTCAAAAATTAAAGATTAAAGATTTATTTAGTAAAAACATGGTCTTTGCTTATATTACAATTTTCTGTGCGATTTACGCATTCTTCGTTGTTGTAACATGGATTCCATACTACTTACAACATGCTCGCGGTATTGAAGGAACAGAAGTTGCGGTTGTATCATCGTTAGTTCCATGGGCAGCTATTCCTGGTTCTATTCTTTTCAGCTGGATTGCTGATAAAATGGGTAAACGTCGTCCTGTACTATTAGTGATGATACCACTATCAATCATCGCAACAGTAAGTATCGTTGCTTTCGATAGCATGTGGGTTCTATATGCAGCATTAATTGGTTACGGTATTTTCGGTAAAATCAGTACAAACCCTGTTCTAGTTGCAGTTATTGCTGATAATGCTCCAAAACATGCATTAGGTACAGCATTTGGACTTTACAACTTTATCGGAATGTGTGGATCTATCCTTGCACCATATATTACGGGGCTTTTAACTGATATGACAGGTTCATTAAATGCTGGATTCTACTTTGCAGCGGCATTGTTAGGAATCGCGTTTATCTCCGTATTATTTATTAAAGAAGATAATCGTCCTAATGTAGAAGGTACAGCAGCATAATTATCATATACCACCCTTAAAGGGCTGGATATGATAACATAGGAAAAGCTTGTAGAGAAATTAGCTTATTTCTCTACAAGCTTTTTTGTTGATTTGTACTAATTTAAAGCCTAATTAAATACAGCTACATTACTACATGAATTTTTTAATTAATTTTCATACTCACCTTTAATCACAAAAAACGATCCCCGTATGGTTCCAGCTAGCTTTGACTTCTGTCTTGCAAACTTAAATTTGCCTTCTAACTCTGTTGGTACTTCCATTCCTTCAGAAAGCTTGAAGCCGACAGCACGCTTTTTAGGGTCATCAACGGTATACATGACATTGAGAACAAGACCATCCTCGTAAATAACGTACGCAAATCGGATGTTTTCCACTTGAAAACGAGACGTTTCTAACGGTTTAGCCGAAAACGCAATATCTCGTTCTTTCTGCAAAATAAGGTTCACATAATCAAGGGTCTCCTGGCTCTCGCTAGCAGGTACAACGGTAAATTCATGCTTGTATTTGTTCATAAAGTAGCGGGCTTCATTCGCACGTAAACCAGCAAGTGCTTCTGCTACAGGCGACGACTCTAGACCAATGGTAGATACATTTTTAAAATCAACAACATAAGCCATTGCTATCCCTCCTTAATTCCTCACAACTGGAATCCACATTTCACCATAGATGAGACCATCTCGTTCTCCCATCACAACAGCTGTATTTGGTCCACCAACATAGGCAACATGACTTGCTTGAGGCAGCGCTTCCCCAAAGGCAATCCCGGTAAGCTTATTGCTTAACTCTTCATCTGTATTTGCTTCCCCTTTTACAACGAGATATTCCCCTTGAGGAAATTGGATAGCTCGAGATGCTTCAGGTAGAGACTCCTCTGTCATCACACCAGCATAATGCATCATCTTATTATTCACTGCCTCATTCACGACAAAGATGTAATCATTTTTGGCGATGGATTTTAACTTATCAAGTGTTCCATCCTGATTGACAGCCTGCCAAAATTCTGCCTTTTCCTTGTTAATGCCAGCATAGTCTGTGTAGTCACTCTTCAGCTCAGTCCCAATTCCTAAAACCGTAAATCCATTTTTTTCTTCTAAGGTATAATTTGCCATAATACCTTCCTCCTTTTTTAAATTATCCAAATGATTTGTGTTTTTCCTTGCTAAGGTTATAATAGCCTTAAATCATGTCAAAAAGTGACACTGTTTAGGAGGCTCCAATGAAAAAAGTTGAACGGATTAATACGATGATGCGATATATTAACAACCGGGCCCACTTTACTATTTCAGAAATTATGCAAGAATTTAATATCTCCCGCTCAACTGCTATTCGTGATATCCGAGAAATTGAAGCCATGGGGATGCCACTTGTCGCTGAGGTTGGGAGGGACGGGGGTTATTTTGTCATGAATAATTCTGTCTTACCTGCTGTTCGCTTTACGGATAATGAGATTAAGGCTTTATTTATCGCATTTATGGCAACCAGAAATCAGCAGCTTCCTTTTTTAAAGAGTCGTCACTCACTAGCTGAGAAATTACTAGGCCTCATCTCAGAAAACCAGCAGGATGACCTTGTCCTTTTAAATAAAATCCTCCTTTTTGAAGGAACCAACCCGAATAATCCAGACCTACTTGATCTGTCTGACTTACCAGATCCGATGTTAGAAAAGCTTATTCAAACGCTGCTTTTGGATAGCTATTTAACCATCACCATCAAGGAGGAGGCAGCGTTAAAATCGTATTCTATGTATCTCTTGTATCTTTACCATGAAAAAGGCTCTTGGTTGATTGAAGGCTTTGACTTAAATGATGAAAAGAGACAAATTTTTCCTGTTAGTAAACTTACTGATGTCGAATTATCCTCTGTTAAGAAAAGATTAAGTAAGAAAAAGATATTGGAAAAGCTAGGACAGCAAGGAGAAAAAATTAATCTGGTCCTCGAACTTGGGCCAAAAGCAATTGCCCAATATAAAAAGTATCATCCTATAAGTGTTTCCATTTCTTATACAAATCCATACCAAACCACGGCTATTTTAAGGACATTTATAGATGTTAATAATCTCGACGAATTAACGGAACTAACCAATTGGATCCTTTTCCTTGGTGAGGATAGTAAGGTTAGGGAAGTACCTGAAGAAGTCCTGGCAGTGATACAAAAGAGATTAGGTAAAATGGTGATCCCTCACAATTAAAAAAAGATGCTCTCATTAATGAGAGCATCTTATAATTTATCGGGAAGGCTTCATTTAGAAATCAATGTTATCCGGATCTGGTCCTACGCGATGGTTTTGGTTCAGATCATCAATTCGTTTCATATCTTCTTTTGATAGTTCAAAGTCAAAGATATTGGCGTTCTCAACAATACGATGCTCCTTCGTTGATTTAGGAATCGTGACAACACCATTTTGTAAATCCCATCTTAAAATAATCTGTGGTACTGTTTTATTATATTTCTTAGCTATATCACTTAAAATTGGCTGATCTAATAATTGGCCCTGCATTAATGGTGACCAAGCTTCTAACTGAATCCCATTGCTTTGGCAAAAGGCTTTTACCTCCATTTGTGTCAAACGTGGGTGGTATTCCACCTGGTTAATCATTGGTTTAATGTCAGCATCCTTCATCAAATCTTGGAGATGATGAACCTGGAAGTTACTCACCCCAATTGCTTTTACTTTACCTTCCTTATAAAGTGTTTCTAGTGCACGCCAAGCCTCTTTATATTTACCTTCTACTGGCCAGTGAATAAGGTATAGATCTAAATAATCAAGACCAAGTTTACTTAAGCTTGTTTCAAAAGCTTGGATAGTTGATTCATACCCTAAATCAGAATTCCATACTTTAGATGTAATGAATAGTTCTTCTCTGGATATACCTGCCTCTTCCATCCCTTCTTTAATTGCCTGTCCAACACCAGCCTCATTTCCATAAATTGCAGCTGTATCAATACTCCGATATCCATGTTTAATGGCAAACTTGATCGCATTCACCAGCTCAGGACCTTCCTCCACCTTAAAAACGCCAATACCAAACCACGGCATTTCGACGCCATTATGCAATGTTGTTGTTTGCTGTAAACTTTTATTCATGTTTATTCCTCCAATTATTATGTTGAATATAAAACCTCTATTAACTATAAAATCAAGGGAAGTTACCTGATTTTAGGTTTCCCTTTATTTTCAAGTGATTGACTCCAACCTGTTAGAAGGACGGCTACGAGTACCATGAGCGCGCCAATCCAAGTAGTATGAATAAGCCCAATCGAATCCGTAACAAGTCCACCTAAGAAGGATCCTAGTGCTATACCAGCGTTGAATGCAGCAATATTAATTGCTGACGCTACATCGACTGCAGTAGGGACAAAACGCTCTGCTAATATAACAACATATACTTGTAATCCTGGCACATTCATAAAAGCCATCAGTCCCATGAAGAAAATGGTCGCTAATCCAACGATCTTAAATGGTGCGGTAAAGTATAAGATAAATAGGATAATAGCTTGAACAATAAACATATAAAATAATGCCTTAATTGGATTTTGATTCGATAGCTTCCCACCTAGCATGTTACCAATTGCAATGGCTATACCATAAACAAGTAAAATTACGGCAACAATTTCTTCTTTAAAGCCTGTGACATTTTGTAACAATGGGGATAAATAAGTAAAGACAACAAAGGTTCCACCATAACCTAAAGCTGTTATGATAAATATCAGCAATAAGCGGCCATTCGTTACTAATTTAAGCTGATCTTTAAGTGACGTACGAGCTCCCTTACGTAGATTGGCTGGGACCAGAATACTATTGGCAATAAATGCAAGGATTCCGACAGCAACAATAACCATGAAAGCAATTCTCCAGCCAAATTGTTGACCGATGAATGTTCCAAAAGGTACCCCTGTAACGGTTGCTACTGTAAGTCCGGTAAACATAATGGATATCGCACTAGCTCTTCGGTTTTCTGGGACTAGATCAGCGGCAATCGTTGAGCCGATAGACATGAAAACGCCGTGAGAAAAGGCAGAGATCACACGTGCCACGAGCAATACGCCAATACTTGTAGAAACTGCAGCAATACCATTTCCGATAATAAATACCACCATAATCCAAAGCAGTAACGATTTTCGTGACATACTAGAAGTTATGGAGGTGAGTATTGGTGCTCCAAATGTGACGCCTAATGCATATATAGAAACGGTTAAGCCAGCCGTTGTAACAGATATATTTAAATCCTTAGCAATCAATGGCAGTAGCCCGACACTAATAAATTCAGTGGTACCAATGGCAAATGCACTGACCGCTAAAGCCAACAATGCAAAGGTGCTTCGTTTTTTATCAAGTGACATTCTTCTCCTCCTCTATTCGTTTTATTCATGAGATAAAGAGATACATAAATGAAAGCTGGAAAAAATAAGTCCTGTTCTCTTTAACTCACAAATGCTATTATGTAGTAAAAGATTCTTTATGAGAAGTACGCACTTTAAAGTTATATAGAAACCAAAAAGTAACATAGGTACTTTTTAGTGCCTATCCTTTAGGAGGAGTTTATAAATGCAGCAGAAGAAATACAATATCTCTGTAGAGGCGACATTGGAGGTCATTGGAGGAAAGTGGAAATGTGTGATTTTATGTCATTTAACCCACGGAAAGAAACGTACGAGTGAGTTAAAACGCTTAATGCCAAACATTACCCAGAAAATGTTAACGCAGCAATTACGGGAGTTGGAAGAAGACGGAGTCATTAATCGGATTGTCTATAATCAAGTCCCACCAAAGGTGGAATATGAATTAAGTGAGTATGGTCGTAGCTTAGAAGGGATATTGAACGCCCTTTGTGATTGGGGAGAAAAGCATATTACCAAAGTATATGGAAATAAATTTGATGTATTAGAAGAAAACATACTAAATGAAAGTCTGAAGTAATATCATGAAATATTAAACCTCGTAAAGCGTGTTTGGAGCGGATGGTTTAGATATAAAAATAAAAATGAACAATCCAGGGCTAAAGTGTAAGCACGTTTTGGAAATTTATATTTCGCTCTCACTTCTTCAGGAGTTGTGCAATTAATCTATCAGCAGCCGTCTAGTTAACCAAATATGAAGATGAATACTTGGATTCTAGAAACTAATCGGTGAATAAGTGAGCAAGACGATCATCGAGATCGTCTTTTTTTATATGGTTCAAAAGAGGTCTTTCAAGTTGTAAATAGGTAGGTTCTAGCTGGTTTTTCTGCCCTAAATGAATTACAAGCTAGTGTTCCTGACTTTATATCTCATGCTTGATAACTCTCAATCATATTAGCCATATGAGCGTAAGAAGACCCAGCACGTACTGCAGAGGCTACCATTATGGCTTCTGCAAGCTCCTCGCTTGTTGCTCCTTGTTTTCCTGCATTTTTCGTATGAACATCAATACAATATGGACATTGAATCGCGTTTGCTACTGCAACGGCAATAATTTCTTTAAATTTCGTACTCAATTTTCCAGCCTTTGTTGCTGCTGCGCTAAATGCTTGATATCCTTTAAAACCATCTGGAGCAAATTTTCCTAACTCGCCAAGATGTTTTAAATTAGAACGGGCATAAAGTACATCTGTTGCTTCTTTATCTCTTGCATTGTGTACATGAGTACTATGGGTAACCGTACCACCTGCTTCGACTGCAGTTGTAACGAATACCGCCTCAACCAATTCCTCTAGTGTAACACCAGCCTTTTTCGCTGCCTTTGTATGGGAGTCAATACAATAAGGACATTGTGTTACATGTGTAATTGCAACAGCTATGATTTCTTTTTCCCTTTTCGATAATGCTCCATCTTTAAAGGTAGCAGCATTAAATTCATTAAATGTTTCTAGTTGCTCTGGTGCAAGCTCCTTTAATTGAGTTAGCCTTTGTATATTTTCTTTTTCATATAGGTAAGCTGCCATTTCTATACTCCTTTTTTATTTAGTTTATCCTTCGATTTGTTAATTATTTAACAACAATTGTTAGTGATCGTTTACTTGTTGTTTTAAGCGTAAGGTGTTGAACTAAAACTATGGGATGAATACTCTGAATGTTGTGTTATTATTGAAGTGTAATGTAGTTGAGACGACATCCAGTTACCTAATAATTAGTTTTTAGTTAAATGGATTTAAAATTCTTTTATAAGAGGGTGGGATAGTTTAACTAAATAATTAACGAAATTTTGGAACAAATCTATGGTTTACTTCGTATATAGGCAATGAGGGTGTGAACCTATGAAAAAGGTACCCGTGTACATGTTAATTATTGGTGCTTTGTTTATGGTTGGTTGGTGTGGTGAGAATAGTTTCGTTGATAAGGATGACAAGGAATTCGTAATAACTAGTTTGTAGATGTATAGCGCTTGTGTCGAGGTGTAGACAATGAAAACAAAAATCTTTTTATATAGCCTATTATTATCCTATTTGACTATTTTTCTATTTGATAAAAATATAGAAGGCGATAAAGTTCTAGGTTACCCCATTTCCTTTTTAACATATTACGATATTGAATATTGGTACACTAGTCCGTTATCTGTACTAAATCCCTTTAATGTAGTAAATATTAGCTTGAATGTAGCAGCTTTTTTAGTGAATGCGATGGTTTATTTCTTTATTCTCTTATTTGGTATAAAGCTCTACAAAAAGTTAACGATAAAGTTCTTCAGCTAATATAGTAGAGAAGAGAATGTCTATATTCTGTCACGACTGAAAAATACTGCTACATAGATCTTTAAAGGAAAAATTGTAATAAACGATTTATTGAAATTATCAATTTAGGAGTGAGGTAATGAGCGAAATAGATAAACGAAATAGATTGGGTGAAGAACCTTTTACTTATCAAACAACGAAAAAAGGAACAGTTATAATCTCTTATGAAGGTAAACAGATTAAAATTGTAAAGGATGCTGAGGCAGAACGTCTTATAGCAAAAATTAAAGAGGTTGAAGATAATGCAATAGAAGTTCAGTTATTATTAGCTAAAATTACGGGAAACTTTAAACGCGGTAATGAGAAGATGGGTAAGAATAACAGAAAATAAGCCTTAACCGGGTCAAATAAATCGTGTAAACAGTGAGAAGGTGTCAGTAACTTTAAGGTACTTTGAACAACAGGTATCGTCATAGGTGATAATTCCCTGTTTATTTTTTGTTTCACTGGTACTCTCTTTTGTATAGATTAATTTATTTGTGACGATATTTAAAATACCATTAGAGTATATTTGTCATAGGATTTGCATGAATCAATTATTAAGGAAGGAGTAATCTAATGAGCTATAAAAACACGTTTATTACCATTTCAGAGGACTCAACGGTTGATTCAGGTATTGTGCCTCAACCAAGAAATAACAAGCCAACGATAGCTTCGATAGAATATGACTTAATCCATAATAATCCATACGAATTTTCTCAAGAAGATGTGCAATTTCAAACCTATTTACGTAAAAATCAAATTGAATCCGATCAATTAGACGAATTAAGAAAACAATTTTTTGAAAAACCGAAAGCTTGTTTTAGAGCATCTCCATTAGTAAAGAAATATGGGTGGGGAATACATTACGATAACGAAGGAAAACTTGCAATATATGCTGTGAATAGTGAAGCTTATGAGCAATTTCTCCATGCAGATCAGATTACTTTATTAAAAGGTATGCGTACGAAACGGAAATAGCGGGAAGACCTACCCACTCATTAATCAGAATTACACAATACCAGCTGTATCACCAATGTATTATGGGAAGGTTTCAATGGAAGACTGATTAATCTAAATAAAAACTGTGTAAAAATTATAACCATCTGCTCTAGTATCTGATGCAATCGTCCAATCAATGGATAACCTAATTCATACAATACATTGTTCCGAAAATGTAAAGGTGGTGTAAGTATGAGTGGAGCTGCAGGAGGATATGGCTACGGTGGGGGATTTGCCTTAATCGTGATACTATTTATCCTATTAATTATCGTTGGTACTGCATTTGTAGGTGGCTACGGAGTTTACTAACTTTAATATTGTTACAGCTAAGCAGAGGACCTTACTAATCAGCTTATCATTTCAAAGGCGGTTTCTTATGAAGCCGCCTTTCCATTTGTTGGATAATCGGAAAATAGTGTGGAAATACCGCTCTAATAGAAAAAGATAACGAAAAACGCAGAACTCAGCCTAATAGAGAGGCTCTAATAGACAAAGATAACGAAAAACGTGGAACTCAGTCCAATAGAACCGTTCTAATAGACAAAGATAACGAAAAACGCGGAACTCAGTCTAATAGAACCGTTCTAATAGACAAAGATAACGAAAAACGCAGAACTCAGTCCAATAGAACCGTTCTAATAGACAAAGATAACGAAAAACGCAGAACACAGTCCAATAGAGAGGCTCTAATAGACAAAGATAATGAAAAACGCGGAACTCAGTCCAATAGCCCCGTTCTAATAGACAAAGATAACGAAAAACGCAGAACTCAGTCCAATAGAACTGCTCTAATAGACTAAGATAATGAAAAAAGCGGAACTCAGTCTAATAGCCCTGTTCTAATAGACAAAGATAACGAAAAACGCAGAACTCAGTCTAATAGAACCGTTCTAATAGACAAAGATAACGAAAAACGCGGAACACAGTCCAATAGAACCGTTCTAATAGACAAAGATAACGAAAAACGCAGAACTCAGTCCAATAGAACTGCTCTAATGGACTAAGATAATGAAAAACGCGGAACTCAGTCCAATAGCCCCGTTCTAATAGACAAAGCTAAAGAAAAACAAGGCCACCAGCGTAATAGGGTCACCTTAATGACAAACGTAATGCATATCATAGTAACCTACCTACCACCTTTTGCTAACAAAACAAACAATCTACCAAGCTCGTTAATGAAATTGCAACGTAATAACCGCAATTCCGACCCAATGAAGCGGGGTTCCTGGGTTCGAAAAAAGATGCTAGCTTTCTCCTTAAAAAGAAAGAGGCAATTGGAATTAGTTTCTTCCACTGCCTCCTAAAATAAATTAAGTATGCTTCACAGTTACATACATCTCCATTTCATTTTCTATATCTTCAGGTTTGTAACGTTCATCCCATAGTTCGATATCGTATCCAAGCGTGTGATAGTTGTTCTCCTTTAGCCATTTACCATATAAGAAATCATAGGATTTATTTGTTCCATACTAAAATCCGAATACCCAATTTGTTTTTGTTGAGTAATAAGGCTAATGGATAGTTCAAAAGTATTTTCTTTGCATAGAAATATGGTATATATAAATGTCTATGTAGAAAAGGAGGCATAGGGTATGCCATTATTTCCACCTAACCAAGGAAGGATTCCTCCAAGGCAAAGACCAAGGTTCGGCGCACCGAATCCAAATTTTCGCTACCAAAATCAAATTAGACGTAGACCACGGAATTCTTTTCCGTTCAACCAAGTAGGGCAAACACAAGGCACAGGAATAAATATGAGAACAATTATGGGGCATGTAGGTACCATAACCAATGGAATCAATATGATAAGGCAAATGGGTTCTATTTTTAGAATATTTTAGCGGTGTTTGATCGGAATAGCTAGATATAGGATGAGATACTGTAACTATTCATTCAAGTAAACGTATAACATTAAAGGAATTTGTTTTTTCTTCCATGCTGAAAAGAGTTCAATTGGTTGAGGGAGGTGCAAAAGGTGTCATCTCAACAAAATAATTGGTTTAATGAGATTCTCTCCCAAAGTGAAGGGGAGAAGGGGAAAAATAGAAACATAGGACCAGGATTTAATCCATTTTCGAACGAAGGGAATTGGATGGGGAAACCCTTTGGTGGGAATGGGAATCTTGGTATGAACGAATTAATGGAAATGATGACGAATGGAAGCTTTCCATTTGGTCCTGGGATGGGGGCTTTCCCATTCGGCAAAGGTATGAATGGGTTTAGTGGCCCGCAACATTGGTTGGGTTTTATCGGTAGAATGTTTGGTAGCGGTCCAAATAGACCTAGAAGATAATGTTATAAGAACAATAACAGCTTAAGAGTTAACGTAACAGCTCTTAAGTTACATAATGACAGGTACCACAAAATAAGGATATAATTTAAACAACATTTTTCATAGGGAGAGGTAGAATGAGGGAGTTATATATCAAGCAGAAGGTGTTTAGTCTAAGTGGAAAATTTACGGTGAAGGATGAAGAAGGAGATGATGTTTATTACGTGGAAGGTAGTTTTATGCAAATTCCTAAGACCTTCTCCATTATGAATCCAACAAGATCCGAGGTTGCACTTATTACGAAGAAGACATTCAGCTTTTTACCGAAATTTTTTGTTGAAGTAGATGGTCGCGAGGTATTAACGATTAAGAAGGAATTTTCTTTCTTTAAGGCACGCTATACTATTGATGCGGCTGGCATTGAAGTACATGGGAACTGGTGGGATATGGAGTTTCAAGTGCTTCAACATGGTGAAGTTGTCGGTAAGGTTAACAAGGAATGGTTCACCTGGGGTGATAGCTACAAGGTACAGATATTGAAGGAAGACATGGAGTCTATCATGATTGCACTGGTTGTCGCTATTGATTGTGTAAAGTCTGATGAATCAGCTGCTTCTGCCGGAGCGGCGACTTAATACAGGGCTACTACATCTATCAATTAAAAATAACAAAATAGGTAGAGAAAGATTGTATTAATTTTAGTAATAAATAGACCTCAGCAGCAGCTAATAATGAAGGGAGGTCTATTTTTTTAGGTCTATGACAAAAAATGCAATCATTAAGACCAGGGTCTGAAGCATAGACACGGCACTTTCCTTGGTATATAGCGTATCGCTTAGCTAAATGAAAAGGAACCGTCCACTTATGAAATAACTACCTTAATCCAATGTAGCCACACAGGTTAGTTTCATTTGAATAAAGTAATACCCATGTAAACTAGTAATGGTAAGAATGCTAGAAAAAGAAATAGTGGTATTTTTTTGCCGTTAAAGGTGGCTAATGAAGAATTAAAGAGATTAACTCCCATTAGAATTAATAGCAATGGAATGTATGACTGATTCATGCTAGCTGGAATTACAAGCAACTTGATTCCCATTAGTGTAGCAATATGAATAGCTTTTCTAGATTTTATTTCCCCCTTTTTCATTTTTCTCAATCCCTCCATTTATGCTTTTTCCTTACATTCAATTTACTATATACTGCAATTTATAAACAGCTGTTTAGGGAATTAATTTAATGAGCAAATGATATCTAATTTTTAATAACGATCTATTATTGTAATTCACCATTTCATGACAGCCTTATAGACATCTCTAGTATTCTGAATCTTTAAAATAATGCTTTATTAATTTTGCATCCTCATTTATGATAAATCTATGAGGTGATGGAAATGGTTCCTAAGATGCTATGGAGGGAGTTATCCCTTCCTGCGCTTTTGTTGGATGGAAATGCTTTTGATGAAAATTGTAGGATGATTGCTGAAAAAGCAAATGGAAAAACGATTAGAATTGCTACCAAATCAATACGCTCGATTCCGGTATTAAGAAGAATTTTTAAAGCAAATCCTCTTTTCAAGGGGCTTATGTGCTATAGCCCTCATGAGGCTATTTTTCTGGCTGAACAGGGCTTTGACGATATCTTGTTGGGGTATCCATGCTGGGATGAACAAGCCCTCGCTGAAATTGCCAAGCTTAATGCCAATGGGAAACAAATTACTTGTATGGTCGATTCCACGCAGCATATTGACCATTTAAACAAAATCAATCAAACGACTAATGGAGTCTTTTATCTATGTATTGATATTGATATGAGCACTTCATTTGGTAGACTGCATTTTGGTGTAAGACGTTCTCCGTTAAAATCCAAGATTGACGTCATTCAGCTAGCGAGGAAAATCAAAGAATCTCCTAGTTTAACGCTTGTTGGAGTGATGGGCTATGAGGCACAAATTGCTGGTGTTGGTGACAAGGTGCCATCACAAAAGATGAAGAACCGAGTTGTCACTATTTTAAAAAGAAAATCCATCCATAAAATTAGAGAACGCAGACGAACGATTGTTCAGGCATTGGAAGAGGAAGGACATCAACTAGTATTCGTGAACGGAGGCGGGACAGGTAGTCTTGATACGACATCTGCAGATGAAAGTGTTACAGAGCTTACTGCTGGTTCTGGCTTTTACTCGCCTTTGCTGTTCGACTATTACCGGGATTTCCGCTATCAGCCTGCTCTATTTTTCTCGTTACCAGTAGTACGAAAGCCTGCACCGAATATTTATACCTGCCTAGGAGGTGGGTATATTGCATCAGGACCACATGGGGAGGATAAAGTGCCAAAGCCTGTCTATCCGCCTGGTGGTAAATTACTTCCATTTGAGGGGGCGGGTGAAGTGCAAACCCCTGTCTACTTTAAAGACGAAAAGTTGGAGATTGGAGATCCGATTGTTTTCAGAGCAGCAAAGGCAGGAGAAATTTGTGAACGGTTTAATGAAATCATTTGCTTTGAGAATCAGGAAATAGTAGAACGCTATCCTACCTATCGGGGGGAAGGGAGATGTTTTCTGTAATGAAGACAGAACAAGGTAAGCGGTGGAGAAATTGGGCACGAACTAGTCAAAGTACTCCTGAGAAAACCTTTTATCCATCCTCTATCGAAGAAGTTGTTTTTATTGTTAAAGAGGCAGTCCAAGAGCAGAAAAGGATTCGAGTAGTTGGAGCAGGGCACTCTTTTACGAAATTAGTAGAAACAAATGACTGGCTTATTTCGCTTGATTTACTAAGTGGGATTGAGGAAATTGATGAAGTCAATCATATGGTTACTGTTCTGGGAGGTACGAGGCTTTTTCAATTAGGTGAAGAGCTTGGACAAGCAGGCTATGCCCAAGAAAATTTAGGGGATATTAATGTCCAAAGCATTGCAGGTGCTATATCAACTGGAACGCATGGCACTGGTCTGGACTTTGGAAATATTTCCACTCAAGTGGTAGAGCTATCTATCGTGACAGCATCAGGAGAAATTCTTACCGTGTCTGAGCAACAGAACGCTCGTTATTTCAAGGCTTGCCTCGTATCACTCGGAAGTCTAGGAATTATTGTTAAGGTGAAGCTGAAAATTATAAAAAGTCTTGTTTATGCATATCAGAGTGATAAAATACTGTATCCGCTTCTTGTTGAGCAGCTAGATCAGTATATTCACGATAACCGCCACTTTGAGTTTTATCTATTTCCTTATTCAGATATTGTGCAGGTTAAAACGATGAATATTACAGATAGGAAGCCCGAGCGTTTACATTTTCATCGCTTTCAAAATCTCCTACTCGAAAACTATTTATTTTACATTCTTTCAGAGTTTTGTAGATTGTTTTCTAAGGGCAGTCGATTTGTTAGTAGACTATCAGCAAGAGCAATTGGAAAAACAACGATAGCAGGGAAAAGTCATGAGCTTTTTGCAACACCAAGGCTAGTGAAGTTTAGGGAAATTGAATACTGTATCCCCATTGAGCATTTTAAATCGGCCATTCAAGAGATTCGGGAATGTATCGAGGAAAAGAAGCATCGCGTCCATTTTCCAATAGAATGTAGGACAGTTAAGGCAGATGATAGTTGGCTTAGCCCTTCCTATCAAAGGGAATCGGCATATATTGCCTTCCATATGTATAAAGGTATGCCCTATGAAGAATATTTCTATGATATGGAAGCGATTATGCGGAAATATGAAGGAAGGCCACATTGGGGGAAAATGCATCATCTCAGCCAGAAGGAATTACTTGCCCTATATCCAAAGCTACCCGATTTTCTAGCTGTAAGGCAGGAATTAGATCCACATGGGGTTTTTCTAAATGATTATTTGAAGGAAATTTGGATAGGTGAACAATCAACCGAGAAATTACCTGTTATGGAGTAAAACTTGAGGCTGATTGATAACATAACCATTTCACTTATTATGATTCTGTTCTACAATTTAAGTAAGAATCTGCTGAAATGCCTTGTCCTTGTTTATGCTTAACGAATGATACAAAATGCCTTCAACCAACGAAGTACTGGTAGTCATTCAGTTAAGAAAACACAAAGTAATATAAGGAAATGATAGAATAAAAGTAATTTAATAGGTGTTTAGCGTAAGAGGTGGTTATCATCAACAAAAAAAGAAAACCAATATTTCAAACTAACCTAGTGAATGTGGTTGTTTTGGCGATTATTTTTGCTCCCTTATTTGGGGCTATTACAGAGAGTCTGAAGGTTTTCATTGGAACTGTGATGACAATTCCAGTTCTGGTGATTCTTCTTTTATGTATCTGGCTTAAATTTGGGCATAGTGGCATATTGGTTAACAGTATTAATGCATTTATCATGATTGCAATGATGTCCTTCTATTGTAGTATTCCATTGTTTTTCCTGTTATGGGGAAGCTGGCTGATTTGGTTGTTGTTAGGGATCTACCTTGTTACGTTCCTAATCGGCTATAAATATAAAGAAAAATTAATCATGAAGCTCGCGATTACAGAGGGAAACGACGGTGTACGAAGACCAGCAAAATTCCTTCTCTATTACTCATTAGGAGTCCTTTTTATTGGGATAATTGGTGCTGTCGTTGTAAATATTGTTATTTATCATGGTGGGGCTAAGATTATCGTGTTTGGCTTCTTCTATGTCTTATCCTATTACTTATTTGCGGTTAGCCCCGCTTTCTTAGTGAAGCCTACGAAAGCATTGGAAATGGGGGCTATAACAGAAGAGCATTATAATGAATACCATTGATATGGGTTAGTGCCTGTCTCAACGTACCTTTATTTACTGAAATGGTCGAGAAAGGCACTTTTTTTCTATAGTATATTGAACACAGACCATAAGAGCAAGAATGAGGATGAAATGAGGCTCGGATATTGTTAAAATGAACCCAATGATAAAGGAAGGAGTCCGGTATTAGGTGACGAATATTAATCTTTCGTTTGATGAAATGTGGGAAAAAATAATGGCCTGTGATCGGAAATATGATGGTCTTTTCTTTACAGCAGTTAAAACGACGAAAATATACTGCCGTCCTTCCTGCCGATCAAGGAAGCCGAAAAAGACAAATGTTGAATTTTACTATGAAATGAGTAAGGTGGAGGCTGCAGGTTATCGTCCTTGCAAAAGATGCCAACCAGAGGTTGATGAATCGCCACATATGGAAATAGTTCGAAAGGTCACCACATTTTTAGTTAATCATTATAAGCAAAATATTGCTTTGAAGGATATTGCGGATCACATTGGTTTAAGTCCCTTTTATCTGGAGCGACTTTTTAAAGAGGAAACATCTGACACGCCACGTATGTACTTAGAGAAAATACGCATCGATAAAGCGGCACACCTTCTTTCCAGTACGAATCTTACAAATTTAGAAATCTGTTATGCGGTAGGGTTCCAAAGTCCTTCCAATTTTTATAAAGTATTTCGAAAGCAAAAAAACTGTTCACCTAGTGAGTATCGAAAGGAATTCCACCATGAATTGGGCTGATTATCCATCACATATAGAAATTTATCCGCCAAAGGAATTTAATTTTAAAGAGTGCCTTGTCTTTTTAGAAAGATCGGATCAGGAAATACTCCATCAAGTAAAAAACGAATCGCTTTATAAATTAATCCCTGTGGATGAATCCCTCATTCTATGTAAGATTAGATATAGCGATGAATGTATAAAGGTTGATTTCCCAATAAGTGCTCCGTCAAGTGAAAAACGTAAAAAGGCTGCTGAGTATATTTGGGAATGGTTTGATTTGGACTGTAAATTAGGGGAGTTTTACCAAATAGCAGGTAAGGATAATGTCTTGAGAGGATTAGTTCAGGATTATTATGGATTACGAATCATGTGTATTCCAGATTTATTTGAGGCTTTGGTATGGGCAATTATCGGCCAGCAAATTAATTTAACATTTGCTTACACATTAAAGAAACGCTTCGTAGAACAGTTCGGAGAAAGTTTACGTTTTGAAGCGGATACGTTTTGGGTTTTCCCCACCTTTGAAAAAATTGCTTCCTTGGAGGTTGAGGATCTAAAAAAATTGCAATTCTCTACCAGAAAGGCTGAATATGTGATTCATATTGCCAAAGCTATGACTAGCGGTGAATTAGCAAAGGAATTATTGCTCCAGCAACAAGATTATCAACAAATAAAAGCTTCATTAATGGCAATTAGAGGTGTTGGAGCATGGACAGCAGATTATGTTATGATGAAATGCTTACATCAAACCACTGCCTTCCCAATTGCGGATGTCGGTCTTCATCATGCATTGAAAAATCAATTAGGACTAGACAGAAAACCAACTATAGAAGAAATTATGGATATAGCAGTTAATTGGGAAGGCTGGCAAGCATATGCTACATTTTACCTTTGGAGGTCTTTATATGACTAAATTATATCAACTAGACTACGAATCACCAATTGGTGTCATTGAAATAACGGGTACGCATGAGGCGATAACAGCTATTTTATTTTCGGAGAATGAAGAAAAGAAGCATGATCTTCAGCCAGAAACACCAGCCGTACTCGTAGATTGCTATAACCAATTGGATGAATATTTTAACGGCACTCGCCAGGCATTTACCATTCCTTATGAATTGGAAGGGACAGACTTTCAAAGAAAGGTTTGGAATGTTTTGACGGAAATTCCATACGCTGGCGTACAGTCTTATAAGGATATTGCTGTTTCCGTTGGGAATGAGAAGGCAGTTCGTGCGGTGGGTAGTACGAATGGAAAAAATAAAATAAGCATTGTCATTCCGTGCCATCGTGTGATTGGTTCTAACGGAAAAATGACTGGTTATGCAGGCGGCGTTTGGCGGAAGGAATGGTTGCTGGAGCATGAGAAGAATGGAATAAAGATGTAGTTAGACCGTTTAATTGAGCATTATTTTTTAAGGAGATCGAATGATGATGGAGAAGTATCTTCTGCCATCTTAAATAGAAAAGGATGCACGCTATCAGTTCGTGCATCCTTTTATCATCTATTACTTCGTATAATTATCAAAATATCCTTGAATATAAATCATTGGTGTTCCTTTATCACCACTACCAGAGGTTAAATCAGATAGGGATCCAATAAGATCTGTTAGTCTACGTGGTGTCGTTCCTTGTGCTTCCATAGCACCAACTAGATCTTCATTTTTGTTCTGAATGTATTCCGAAATTGCTTGCTTAAGCTCTTCTCCACGTAAATGAGAGAAGTTATTATCTGCAAGGTATTTTAATTTTACCTCATTTGGTGTACCCTCAAGTCCAGAAGTATAGGCAGGTGATACGACTGGATCAGCAAGCTCCCAAATTTTTCCGACAGGGTCTTTGAATGCTCCGTCACCATAAACCATTACTTCAACGGTTTTACCCGCTACTTCTCTTAGCTTTGCTTGAATGCCATCGACAATTGGTTGGCAGTTATTTGGGAAAAGCTTAACGCTATCTTCAGTCGCTTTATTTGACCCAAGTAGACCATAGTCTGCGTTAAATCCACTACCATTAATAGATTCAGAAAGTACATCATCAAGGCCAAATACTCTTTCAGCACCATTGCTTTTCAGAATGCGCTTTGTTCTGGCACGAGTGTGAATGTCACAGGTTAGTACGTTTTTTGTATAGTCTAGAATAGTTTTTGGATTGTTGGAGAAGATGACTTCACAGGCTGCACCTTCTGCCTCAATTAATTCTTTATAGTATTCGATATAATCAACACCTGTAAATGGATGCTTCTTATGACCGAAATGCTTACGGAAATCAGTTTCTGATAGTACATCTGTCCAAGGGTTAATACCTTTTACATCTAGTTCATCGATATCGACAAGATGGTTACCCACTTCATCAGCAGGGTAGCTTAACATTAACACAATACGTTTTGTTCCTCTTGCAATTCCTCGAAGGCAGTTAGAAAAACGGTTACGACTAAGGATTGGGAAAATAACTCCAACAGTTTCTTCGCCGAATTTCGCTTTTATATCCGCTGCTATATTATCAATCGTTGCATAGTTTCCTTGTGCACGAGCAACAACGGATTCAGTAATCGTAACAATGTCACGATCTTCAATAGTAAAGCCTTCCGTTTCTGCTGCATGTAATACCGTATTTACAACGATATCTTCTATATTGTCTCCAGTGTTAATGATTGGTCCGCGGAGTCCACGAACTACAGTTCCAACTACTCGTTCCATATTATCTCTCCTCAAATAAGAGTGTGGTGGGTAATCAATTTTTTGATCCTATGTAACTATAACCTATCGATTGATATAAGTAAAATTAATATTTATAATATCTGTTATAAGGGGTGTTAATATGGTTGGAAAATTAGATCTATATCGTATTTTTTACACTGTTAGCCAGAATAGAAGCTTTTCGAAGGCTGCACAGGAATTGTATATGACACAATCTGCAGTTAGTCAGTCAATCTCCAAGCTAGAGAATGAATTAGCAATTCAGCTATTTAACCGTACCTCTAAGGGTGTTGAATTAACCATGGAAGGAATGCTGTTAAGTGAGCATGTGAAATCAGCACTCGGTATGATCCAGGTCGCAGAAGATAAGCTATCCGAGTTTAAAACCTTAAAAACAGGACAATTACGTATCGGGGTTGGGGATACCATCTCACGTTATTTCTTATTACCTTATTTGGAGGGGTTTCACCAAGCACATCCCGGCATTAATTTAAGTATCTTAAACCGCACTACCTCAGAAATCATCAATCTTATTAAAGCTGGAAAAGTAGATGTAGGTATCTGTAACCTACCGATTCAAGACGACCAACTCCAGGTTACCCCATGTAAGGAGATACAAGATACATTCGTTTGTGGTGAGAAATACAAGGAAATAACCGAAAAACCAATTAGCCTAGCAACCTTAATGAAGCTACCGTTAATTTTCCTAGAAAGGAAATCAAACTCCCGTATGTTTGTGGAAAATTTCCTGAAAGAGAGAGGATATCAGGTATCACCTGTATTTGAGCTTGGCTCCTATGATTTGGTTTTGGAGTTTACAAAAATAAACCTCGGTATATCCTGCGTAATCAAGGAGTTTGCAAAGGACTATTTAGACAGAGAGGACTTATACGAGGTGAAGCTGGAAGAGCCCATTCCAAAAAGAAGCATTGGCATAAGTTATTTGAAAAATGTTCCCTTATCACAAGCTGCAAGGAAGTTCGTCGAGCTAATAAATGAGAACACGGTAGGAAGCTGGAAGTAGATCGATTGGGATAAGGAATGGTAGCAATTCAATTGTCCTAAAAGTGTGAAGTTGTATAGGGTGAGGTTACACATAAACTCCGTGACTTTTAAAAGACTGGGTTAATGAAAAACTTGGCTTATAGTCCGATAGATAGTTTCTAATGGACAGAGTTATCGGAAAACATGGGAATCAGTCTAATAGAACAGTTTTAATAGACTCAGTTAACGAAAAACACGGAATTCAGTCTAATAGAATGGCTCTAATAGACTAAGTTAACGAAAAACATGGAATTCAGTCTAATAGAACCACTCTAATAGACTAAAATTAAGAAAAACGCCGAAATCAGTCTAATAGAACCGCTCTAATAGACTAAGTTACCGAAAAACGCGGAATTCAGTCCAATAGAATGGCTCTAAAAGACTAAGTTAACGAAAACTGTTGAATTCAGTCCAATAGAACCGCTCTAATAGACTAAGATAACGAAAAACCCGGAACTCAGTCCAATAGAACTGCTCTAATAGACTAAGTTAACGTAAAACCCGGAAATCAGTCTAATAGAACCACTCTAATGCTAGTTGTCTCCTTAAAAAAGAGGCATATGGAATTGTTTTTTTCCACTGCCCCTGAAATAATTTAGGTGTTCTTCACAGCAACATACATCTCAATTTCATTTTCTGTATCTTCTGGTTTGTAACGTTCATCCCATAGTTCGAGGTCGTATCCAAGAGTCTGATAGTTACTCTCCCCTAGCCATTTACCATATAAGTAATCATAGGATTTATATAATTCTGATTCTAGTCCATGATGTGTATAGGTAACATAATCATTTTCGGGTACGTGGTGTATGATGGCATCCGGTGGTAAATCAGAGGGCTCAGATACTTCGTAACCAATGATTTGTGTAAAGGGGTCTGTGTGGGCATTGAAATGCTCTTTCATCGGATACAGTTGAATGAGATAAATATGATTACCGATCTTATTCTGGATGTTATCTGCATTTGCTTTCAGTCTCTCAGTTGTTTTTTTACCTAACTGCTTCTCTTCAATTTCTTGTAGGTTAGCTTTGAAAGTATACCCAACTACCTGAAACGACTTTTTATGTACCAGTTTTGGTTCTGACATCTTCGTCCACCTCTCATTATAGTTTTTTGCTAGCATCACATTGGACATTGAATCGGTTACCATCTAGATCATAAAAGTCTAAAAAAAGGTTATCTCCTGCATCAACTATCTCAGTGACATTAACCTTGTTCGCCTTTAATTTATTGTAAAGACCATGAATATCCTTTGTGTGGAAACCGATTACGCCATGTTTTGCGTCATTTTGGGTGAAATTAATACCCTTGCTATCATTTGTTTCTATTAAAAATAGCATTTGCCCAGAAGGCAGATTAAGCTGGGCAAGTTGTTCATCTTCAATATGCCAGATGAACTGAAAATCGAGCACATCAACGAACCATTTTACAGCTTGTGGAATATTTTTTACTGGGATTTGATTATAAAGAATTTGTTCAATCATATATATCACCTCCCCCTATGTGTTCAAAAATCATGGATACCTAATCAGCCAGTTTTTTCGATTTTTATACAAATAACTGTTTTACAATTATGAGCAGGATAGCAATCCATCGCTGGGTTAAGATAAATCTCCCGGTGAGGCAGAATCATTTGATAGCCTCGTCGATTTACTTCTTCCTCCATCTCCGCTAATGTGTCCTTTGTATCTCGGTAATGGCCAACATGCAACTGGAGTGCTTCTAAAGCAGCTGCTTCTCTTCTAAAACTAATTGCTGGTAATTCGTCAACACGTAGGTTTTTCATTACCTTTTCTAATGCCCTCGTAAAGATATCCTCTGTAATGAAATCTGGAACGAGCATCATTCTGTCAACAAGCCACTTCTGATCCTCTTCCTGTTGAAGCCAAATCATTTCGTGAGGCATCAGCTTAAAGCGGTAGTCCATCTCCGTTTTGGTAATTTGCTTTATTTGGTTTACGACTTTAAAGCCAATCCACTTCTCGTCCTTTGGCTCTGGATGACCATCCCAATCCATATGAAAGGACGTACACATACGCTGTGAGACATAACAACGCTCGGGCAATGTTTCGATAACCGTTTTGCCCTCCTTAATTTCGTAGATTTGTTTTAATAGCTTGCGGTGGTTGTTTGTCTTCGGTTTCGCTGTGTTTACCATAATAACCCTCTCCTTTTTACTGAAAACTTGTGTTC
Organism: Ornithinibacillus bavariensis; assembly: GCF_050433565.1. Lineage (NCBI taxonomy): Bacteria > Bacillati > Bacillota > Bacilli > Caryophanales > Bacillaceae > Ornithinibacillus > Ornithinibacillus bavariensis. The sequence continues at coordinate 126,532 of NZ_JBNPWZ010000007.1, read as the reverse complement.
TATCAATGGAGTTGTTAAATCGTCTATTAACCTTACATAAACGAGCAAGTTTTTGCAGGGAGCCACAAAAAATTAACCTTTCCATAAAGATAAACAATCGAAGCAGTCTTGGATGGGAATTAGCCATTTAGTTGTTTGATCGGATGACGGATTTAAGGATCTCTTGAATGATTAAAAATCTGGTGGGGGTGCTAAAATTTTCTTAGCTGGTAGCTTAGCACGAGCGCGATTTTTGACATAATCGTTAATCGAAATACGGATACGTTCTCTTTGCACCTTCCGTTTTGAACGTGACAATAGATTATAAACATTGGCAGTCTGCATTCCAAATAAACCTGCTATATCAACAGGTGTAAGTTCACCAAAAAAGTGTGCTTCAAAAATGCTACGTTCTTTATCTGTTAAACAATGTAATAACGAGCGGATGTTTTCCATGATTTCTGCTCTTAATAAATAGGCAATTGGTTCTTTTTGCTTTGCGTGCTCCCTAGATGAACGAGACATAAAGAAGAGGATTTGATCCACGTCACTCCAATCAACTCGTTGAGCATGGATTGTTCCCTCTTCATTCGATTGTGTAAATAACGCAAATGGCTGCTCATTTCGGTAAGGTCCACCACGACGCATTTTCATGTAAGCCTGATTACGAACAATTTGTCTCAGCCAGGGAAGAAATTTCTTCGTGTCCATTAATGTCCCTAGCTTCAGAAAGGCACGGATTAATGCATCTTGAACGATATCTTCTGCAAGAAAGGTATCCTTTGTAATCGATTGTGCCCATCCGAGTGCTTTTTCTCTGTGAAGACGCACAAGCTCACCAAAAGCATCTTGGTCCCCTTTGCGTGCTTTTTCTACGAGCTCTGTTGGTGGGGTGATATGTAATGATTGCATGGTCTGGTTATCAAGAGCGACACTTTTCATACTCAATTCTTCTGACGAGCTAATTGGGATGTTCATACGATTAACCCCTTCGTATTTTTCTCAAGTGAATAGCATGCTTAATGGATCCATACTTCTGAATGATAGGCTTTCATAAAATGAAGTAATCTTTCGAGTAACTTGATTCCATCTTCTTCTCCTTGCTTGGCAGTCGTTAATAAAGCAATTGCTTTATCGGAGTGAGCAGGATTTTGTGGATTTCCACCCTCTGGGAAGGGAAACAAGTCACGCATCTCAATAAGTGCTGCTGCCGTTTTTTGATAGCATTGAGCGGCTTCTCCAGCAAGTTTGCGAACCGTCCTCTCAACGATGTTATCTGCCGTCCAAGTCTGTTCAAGTTCTTTTAGAAATTGCACAGCAAACTCACGTGCATCACTAATAACATGGATATTATAGGCCTGCCCATATGGATCTGCTTTTCGCTGTTTTAATACGTTCATCCATGCATCATATCCCTCTAGCCCCATCTTATACTGATCCTTAAAAATATGATTCCACTCACGACCAAGTGTATGATCGACAATCATATCGAGAGCCATTCGTAATCGTTCATATTTAGAGTGAGGAAGCTGTTCACTGATTGTAGTTGCAAATAGAACCCCAGAATGGACATTAGAAAATTTTTCATACGGAATTGTACCATTGTTAACAGCATCCTTGCCGTGGAATACCTGCTTCTCGTCGTCATACCCGTAAATCAAACCAAATTCAGGGACAAACAAATCAAAAGCGATTGCTGGATACCCACGATCAATGGAATCCTGAATCAATGCAATGGTTCGAGTAACATTTTCTGGTGAGACCGGTGCTTCCGCATCCGCTAGGCAGCTGATAAATCCTAAATTGCATAAATTGCGACGCAAAATATAACCACCTGGGAACATGGTAGGTCCAGCTACGTTGACCTCTTTACAGTCAATATTAATACGAAAGGCATGACCCGTAAGCCCCATTACATCAACTAAGGAAAAATTACTGTTTTCCCCATAAGTAATTGCCCCATAAATCGCAGCTGCAGCTGATGTGTTTGTTCGATTCCATTGTTTTTCCATTGTTATTCACCTCGTTAACTAATGCTAATCTTTGTCACCGCACAATTATTTCCCCTATTATACCATTATTTCAAAATATTAATTATTTTCTTTCATAAGGATTTTCGTGCGCTTTATAAGAATGATGCCATCAGTCAATGGAATCTATCAATTTCATAAAAAAAATAAGAAAAAAGATAAATTGGGGTTAATTAGCTACAATTATCAGTCAAAAGTCGCGTGACAATAGACTTAGAAATAGAACTTTTTTCTCATCAATCACTACTTTTTCCTTATATTACTAAAAAGATTGATATGTTAGAATGTTATCAGTTTGTTGAAAATGGAGGTTGGAAAATATTGGCTAGAATATGGATGCTCCTTGCTACAATGATGCTAACATTATTCATTATTACTGGTTGTGGGAGCGACAAGAAAGAAACAAAGACAGATAAGAATGAAAGTGTCTCTGAAGAAAAACAGGATGAGACAAAAGAAGAAAAACCAAAAAAGGATAAAACTAAGACCACTGCAGGTGAAGCTAGTGATGTCTCCGAGTTAATTGCTTATATGGAGAAAGAAACAGAAGGAACTGCAAAGGTTCTCTATGAGAACAAAGAATCACAGGTTCATGAAATGGATGGTGTTTCTGTTTCATTAGATGAATATACAGTAGTTGAACTTAATGATTTTCATGATGATTTCAGCATTCCTTTTAATGATGAGACAAATGGTGCCGTCATCATTGCTAAATATACAGTAACAAATGAATTGGATAAGGATGTTTATTATATGCCTGCTTTTTATCTATCATTTACTGGTGCTGATAAGGCATATAATAATTATAGAGATTTATTGCCGGAAGAAGAGCAGCTTGATTCGAAATTACCACCGTCAGATGATTACGTATTAAAAGCAGGTGAGTCTGTTACAGGTTACTATACATACCCATTTGGTGAAACGCATTTCGATAAAGCTTTAGATGTATCTACTGTAGCAGTAGAGGTTCCAGCTGCTGAAGCTGTAAAGGGTGACTTTGGTAATCCAATCGGTAAGGTTGGTCAATTTACACTAAGCTTAAATGCTGCTGGTGCAGAGAAAGTTACTGCGAATGAAGCTTTTTATAAGGACAGAGTAACAACGGATGACATGGGCGTAAAGAAAATGCTGAAGGAAAAGTCTAATATTGGAAAGAGTGAAAAGTTAGGCGATGTTACAGTCACTTTAGATGGCTATCAGTTTACAGAGTTTACACCAAATGAAGTAGAGGCACCTCGTTTTGTTGATTTTAAAAATGGAATTGTATTACTGACAGTAAAATTCACACTAGATAATAAAGGCTCTGACGCTATTGGCTTATCATCCATGACTTCAAAGCTGACTGTTAATGATGGTTTGCAATATATGTTTGATCAAGGCATGCTGCTTAATTACAGTTATGATGACCTAATTGATGCTGGTAAATCTGGCGAGTATCTACAAATCTATACACTGGACAAAGAACAGTATGAGAAAATTTGGAAGGATAAACCTTTCGAGCTAGAAATTGGTCCAATTAGGAACCAGGATGCAACAGATATTTCTAAAGGAAAAAGAGTTAATTTTGAGATCAAATAATAGTTATATTAATAGGAAGATTACGTAGTTTAGATAATGAGAGAAAATGTGAAATAACTCTCTATAAATTTAAATCTAAATACAACACGATTAACACGTTGCATAGTCGCTAGGATTTTAAGGTAATCCTAAAGAATTAGATAGATTTTTTTAGTGAAAGTTAGTTGGGCAAGTGTGCGGTATTATTTCGCGCTCTTGCCTTTTAATTTGTTTTCCTATGTTTGTTATTACCATAATTCATTTCAAATTCCTGATAAGGCGATCGATGTATTTTAATACAACTTGATAAAAAGAAGCTCCGACCTCATCATTCCATTGAAGTCTTTAACATGGGCTATCCTTTGCTGTGATGAATAAGACTAACTTGGGGAAGAAATATAATGAATTGTAATAGATGTTAAATAACGATATTTCGTGTAACATGTTGTTTGCAATTACAGAGGGGGTTATGCTTTGGAACTAAGACAATTAACATATTTTATTGAAGTGGCCAAATATAAAAGTATTACGAAAGCGGCAGAGCAGCTTCATATTTCTCAGCCGGCTTTGAGTAAGTCTATTAAGGCATTAGAGGAAGAGCTTGGTACAACATTGCTTATCCGAACAAATAAGACTAGCCATATAACAGATGCAGGGAATGTAGTATTGGAGTATGCTCGTAAAATGACAGGATTAGTAGGTGAAATGAAGCTAACCTTGAGTGATTTAACAAATTTGTTAGTCGGACAGCTTAATATTGGCTTACCGCCTTTCATCGGTAGCTTGTTTTTTCCCAAGGTTATGGCACAGTTTCACCATGCTTACCCGAATATTAAGCTAGATATTACCGAGTATGGTGGAGCAAGGGTCGTAAAAAGTGTGGAGGAGGAAGAGTTTGAGCTAGGTGTTGCCGTGCTACCGGTAGATGAAGCTATCTTTAATGTATACCCTATTGTGGAGGAAGAGATGCTACTGCTGGTTCCTAAAAATCATCCTTTAGCGAATCGTAAAGAGGTATACATAAAGGATCTAAAGGATGAAGAGTTTATTTTTTATCATGAAGAATTTGCATTGAATAAAATTATTCGTAACCACTTTTATATTACTGCAGGCTTTGAGCCAAAGATATTATTTAAGAGCTCTCAATGGGATTTGATGTCTGAGATGGTTGCAGCGAATTTAGGGTTGTCCATATTGCCAAGGTCCATCTGTAATCGTCTATTTGCGAAGGATATTAATATTGTCAGTTTAAAACCCACGATTATGTGGAGATTGGCTGTTATTACGAAAAAGGGAAGATATATTTCTCATGCTGGAAGAACATTTATTGATTTTATTGTTCAAGACAGGCTATAACTAAAAGTAATGAAAACTATTCCAAATATGTATTTTACGAATGGCAAATAACGGCGTAATATGACTCTTAGTGAATGAAATATAAAGCATTTATCACAAAGGAAGTTTTATCATGAAAAAACTAGGAGTCATTATCATACAGGTATTATTTTTGCATGTATTTTTGTTTTTAGGAATTATGTTAAAGCATATTATTCCATCACCTATTCCGTCATCGATGTATGGATTACTTTTATTATTTTTGGCTCTACTTTTCCATATTGTAAAACTAGAATGGGTGGAACAAGGAGCGGGCTGGTTGATGGCGGAGCTATTATTGTTCTTTATTCCTTCAGCTGTCGGTATTGTAAATTATCAACAAATAATCAGCCTGCAGGGCTTAGAAATAGTAGTGCTAATCACAGTAAGTACGATCATTGTAATGGGTTTAACAGCATTAACTGCAGATAAAATTGCAGTTAGGAAAGGGAGAAGATCATCATGATGATAATCGTGTATACAGTAGCCACTTATTTGATCTATCTTCTTTCCAAGAAAGTATATTCAAAATGGAACATCCCATTTTTTCACCCATTATTACTTTCTCCAATCTTATTGATTGTGATGATATCTTTGACACATGTAACAGCAGACCAGTATATGGAGTACTCGAAAGTTCTGTCACATCTTCTAGGACCAGCCACTGTTGCATTTGCCGTACCGATTTATAAAAATATAGCGGTAGTTCGAAAAAATATCGGTACCATATTAGTTAGTATCATAACTGGAACGTTAGTAGCTATCTTTTCTACGTTTGTTTTGTCCAAGCTTATTCGTCTTAGCTATGACTTTAGTATCTCGATTCTCCCAAGGTCAATCACAACCCCAATAGCAATTGAGGTGTCGAAGGAGATAGGAGGTCTACCAACATTAACGACCGTTTTTGTAATCATTACTGGAGTTGTTGGTGGTATTGTAGGACCAACTGTACTTCGATGGCTGTCTATTCAAACACCTATTGCCAAGGGACTTGCACTCGGAATGGGTGCACACGGTGTCGGTACGAATAAGGCAATGGAATATGGAAAACAGGAAGGAACATTTTCTTCTTTAGCCATGATATTTGCAGCATTAATCACGCTAGTATGGGGGATATGGTTGATTCCGTATTTATAGGAGGGACAGCATTTGTCTGTCTCTTTTTTATTAATTTTAAGTAGGCGAGAAGAATACAAACTAGAAAAATAAGTTAATTGAAATTTTTATCTTGCTTTTTCCTCATGAAGTTCTATAATTAGCCTCGTAGACAATGATTTTTGTTTTTATAGACTTATATTATTGGTGGATGTAGAGGAGATATTATATGACACTCACAATAGAAAAAACACGTATCGAAAAGGACTTTTTAGGGGAAAAAGAGGTCCCAGCAGATGCTTATTATGGTATCCAAACCTTAAGAGCCGTTGAAAACTTCCCGATAACAGGGTATCGAATTCATGAAGAACTAATTAAAGCAATGGCAATTGTGAAGAAAGCAGCAGCACTTGCTAATATGGAAAGTAAGCGCCTTCATTCCGATGTTGGCGAAGCGATTGTTCAAGCTGCAAGTGAATTAATGGAAGGGAAATGGCATGATCAGATTATTGTTGACCCTATCCAAGGTGGAGCAGGTACTTCCATTAATATGAATGTGAATGAGGTAATTGCTAACCGTGCGATTGAGCTCTTAGGGAAGGAAAAAGGAAATTATACGTTTTGCAGTCCGAATACGCATGTCAATATGTCCCAATCAACGAATGATGCATTTCCAACTGCTATTCATATAGCTGTACTCAATATGATTGAGAAGCTAACACTTACAATGGAAGAGATGCAGCTAGTCTTCCAGCAGAAGGCAAATGAATTTAGTGATGTAATTAAAATGGGTCGTACACATCTTCAGGATGCGGTTCCTATTCGCCTTGGGCAGGAGTTTGATGCATATGGCCGTGTTATTTCACGTGATATTAAGCGGATTAAGCAATCACGTCAGCATTTGTATGAACTAAACATGGGGGCAACCGCTGTAGGTACGGGTTTAAACGCGGACCCTAGCTATATTGAGAATGTCTTAAAGTATTTATCCGAAATAAGTGGGTTACCTGTAACTGGCACAGAAAATCTTGTCGATGCGACACAAAATACAGATGCCTATACAGAAGTATCAGCAGCATTAAAGATTAGTATGATGAATATGTCAAAAATCGCCAATGATCTCCGTTTAATGGCCTCTGGTCCAAGAACGGGCTTAGGAGAAATCACATTACCTGCAAGACAGCCTGGTTCATCCATTATGCCAGGAAAAGTGAATCCAGTTATGGCAGAGCTAATCAATCAGGTAGCATTTCAGGTTATTGGCAATGACCATACGATTGGCCTTGCGTCTGAAGCTGGTCAGCTTGAGCTCAATGTGATGGAGCCTGTACTTGTATTTAATTTGCTACAATCCATTAGCATCATGAACAATGCATTCCGTACATTCACGGATCATTGTTTACGAGGAATAAAAGCGAATGAAGAGCGTTTAAAGGAGTATGTGGAAAAGAGTGTTGGTGTTATTACGGCGGTGAATCCACATATTGGGTATGAGCTTGCAGCGAAAATTGCTTCTGAGGCAATATCCAGTGGAGAACCAGTCCGTGAATTATGCTTACGATACGGTGTCTTATCAGAAGAACAGCTAAATCTAATCCTTGATCCGTATGAAATGACACATCCGGGAATAGCGGGTGCTAGTTTGTTGAACAACAAGTGAAATGGGGAACAGTTGGGGATATAACTAACAGAATTATTGTAGTAAACGAACAATGAATGAAATTAGCTCTAGAAATAAGACGTAGACTCTCATGGAGCCTTCGGAGCAGGCTAAAAGTGAAGCCTTCCATTGTTCGGAGTTTGATAAATTTATGCGATTTTATTAAATTGAGCCCACTGCATCTTAAATTTCAGGATGCAGAGGGCTTTTTGTTCATTTAATGAACTGGCTAGTTATAGTAAAAAGGAAGCTTCTCTTTAATAGATTTATTACTTACTTCTATTTAATTAAAGGATTCGTTATATTTTACTTTACTTTTTTCTTTATCCTTCCATTCATAGTAAAATTCTCTATTATCCTTTAAAACAACGACTACGAAATAGTTGAAAGGATAAACTCCTGTAGTCCCTTTATAGGCTTTAATGCTCTCGATTTCATCTAAATAAATTCCTCTGTTATGAAATAAATCATTTGTGGTTGCTACTAATAATTCTTCACGCTCTTCAATTGCACCTGTTTTATAATCTTGATAGTAAAAGTAGCCAATTACACCTAGCGATAATAATAATAATAAAGACGATACAATAGCCAATTTCTTCATACTAAAAACCTCTCTAGTTATGATTATTTTTCAAAAAGTATTTTGTGATTATGTGATATATTCTACCTTAGATAATACATGTATTAAACTAAATTATGAAAATGATGTCAAAAGTGAAAAAGACTTTCGTGAATGTTGGGTGAACTTTGCACCAATGGTAGTAAATATTCTTGGGTTTAAGGTTAATGTTATGGACCGAGCAGCCACCCTTAGCTTTGGTCCTGTACAGCAGGCGGGATGCTTTTTATCAACAAAACGAAATCAGGGCTTTGGAGAAGAAAATGGGGATCTAACAACATTTAATATTCCGATGACTAGTGTATATGACCCTGATTTAATTGATTCGAATTCACAAAAAAATAGTATACTGTAAATCTAAGTATAGGCGCTCATCCATTTTGGGGCGTCTATTTCTATTGCTGAACATGTGAGGTTTTCTTAAATGGAGAAGTGAGGTAGAATCAGAGATACAGAGATGATACACTAAATTTCCCATAAGAAAGTAGGGTTTATATGAAGCTAGGAACAATAGGAACAAATTGGATTACGAGTGCTTTTATAGAGTCTGCAAAGGAACATGGAGAATTAACGCTACAATCCGTATATTCCCGGACAGGCGTGAAGGCTAAGGATTTTGCGGAGCGTCACGGTGCTAAGGAGTACTTTACTAGTCTTGAAGAATTTGTAAAAAGTGATATTGATTGTGTGTATATAGCTTCTCCAAATTCCTTGCATTTCGAACAGGCAATGCTATGTTTACGACATAAAAAGCATGTCATTTGTGAGAAACCCATTTTCTCAAACCGTAAAGAGTTGGATCAAGCGTTTGCAGCTGCAGAGGAGAATGGTGTTTTCTTAATAGAAGCTATGCGGAATATACATATGCCAGGTTTCAAAGTACTACGGGAAAACCTAGAAAAGGCAGGGAAATTGCGAGGTTCAGTCCTGAACTATTCGAAGTATTCTTCTCGATACGATAATGTTCGAAAAGGAGAGGAACCAAATATATTCTCGTTAAATTACTCTGGTGGGGCTTTAGTTGATTTGGGTGTTTATCCACTCGCGCTTGCTGTTGCCTTATTTGGAGAGCCAGTGGATGCGACATATTACCCTTCCATTATTCGAACCGGTGTAGACGGTGGCGGTACTTTAGTATTACGATATTCAGATTTTATTTGTACCATCTTATGTTCCAAAATAGCAACCTCATACAATCCATCAGAAATTCAAGGAGAAGAGGGAACATTTGTCATCGATGATCTTGGTACACTTTCAACGATTACATGGATGGATCCTGCCGGTGAGCACATTTTAACTGAAAAACACCAGCATCTCGATATGTATTATGAGGTTGAAAGCTTTGTCAATATGATTAAGAACAATGATCAATTAACATACAAGCGGCTGAAAGAGATCAGCCAACAAGTCTTAGCAATTACGGAAAAGGTACGGAAAGATTGTGGCATTATTTATGCGGCTGATAGGTAAATTATTGATATAGTGAACCTATTATGATGGAGGACAAGCGTGTATTAAATAGATATTCTAACCAGTGCTGTGGTATTTAAATCAGCATTTAGTGTACTGCACATGCAAAAATAGTTCCTCCTGCTTCTATGTACATATAAGTACTTATACTCTTTTAAAATACACATGAAAGAATATAGCGATATAATTAATCCTTTGGGGAGTGGTTGGGATGAATCGGCCAAGAATCGGCATGGTAGGGTTAGGTGGGATAGCACAAAAAGCATATTTACCAATTTTAACAAACGAAAAAAGCTGGCAGTTTGTCGGTGCATATTCACCCAATTCGATAAAGCGAAAAAGAATTTGTCAGCAATACCGAATTGAGGATTTTTCTACTATGTCAGCTCTGATTCAGGCTTGTGACGCAGTGTTTGTACATAGCTCAACAGAGTCGCATTTTGAGGTGGTCTCTACCCTTCTACAGCACGGGAAAGATGTATATGTAGACAAGCCACTAGCGGCGACACTAGAAGAAGCAGAAAGGTTAGTGGAATTGAGTGATAAAAGCGGTAGAAAGCTAATGGTTGGATTTAACCGGCGATTTGCACCAATGTATGTAGAAGCAAAAGAAAGGAAGGGAAGTCTTTCTGCTCTTTCCTTTGAAAAGCATCGAGAGAATGGGATTGGTCCAGTTGATTACCGTTTTACTATGCTCGATGATTATATTCATGCAGTTGATTTTATCCGATGGTTTCAGGATGATGAGGTGACACTGGCCTATCAAAGGCTAGATATCAATCGTGAACAGCATTTGGTATATGCACAGCATGTGTTCGAAGGAAAGAATGGAGCAACATTTACTATATCGATGCATCGAAAAGCTGGGGTGGATTTGGAGCAATTACGATTACTTACCAATGGACGGATTATTCAGGTTCAAAATCTACAAGTGATGGACATCTTAGAGGACGGTAAACATACCATACAAACGGCACCTTCTTGGGCAACCATCCTGCACCAGAAAGGATTTGAAGCAGCAGTTGAACATTTCATCGGCTGTATCATAAACGATATGAAACCACTTGTCGATGGACAGGAAGGGTTGAAGTCCCAAATCCTTGTGGAAAAATTATTTAGGAAATAGTGATGATTCATTTACCCCTTACTTATTGGTAGAGGGCTTTTATGTGAAAAACCCATAAATTATGCTTGGCTCTTTTCATGTCGGTTGGCCAATTTGATGGGGCAAAGGGAAGGAGAACCTTTGCCTGTTCCCTTTGCCCTATCAATCGATACGTTTCTAGCCATTAATCAACCGTCACTCTTCCGTTAAAAAATCCCTCACCCTTTTCACATAAGGGGTTTTATCATAGGAATAATATAGCTGACTTGCTAGTTTTACGGGATCGCCAAAGAAGTATCGTTCATACTGTACCTCACGTGCTCCAAAGGCGCTCATCGATAACTCCCATGCTAGTCGAAAGAGCTTTACACGGTTCTTGGCGTCGTCTGATTTAGACTGTAAATAATGATCTAAATCCTTCTTCAAAGGTGATTCAAATGCACTTTCTGTAGGTATGGATATTAGTCCACTTGCACCAATTAGTTGAATGATTTCATTAAATCGTGCATACACCTTTGGAAAGATATTACTAGCCACCTGAAGTGTCTTTTGGTCTGGGCGCATGATTCCCCATTCATCCAACTTTGCCTCTACCTCTGATTTAATAATTAATGCCTTCAAGGTTTCTAAGGCGATAATAATTTCGGATGTCTTCTCCTGAACATGCTGGTATTCGCCTATGTTAATCGAATCAATAATCGATTGAACGATGCCTAGCACGAATTCCGTTTTAATGATTTGTCTCGATATTGCTTGATGCAAGGAAAATGGTAGGAATGAGCTTGCCATGGCAAACTCATTCGAAACGAGTAAGTTATTATAATAAAATACGCGCTCCCACGGAATGAGTACATGATCAAAAACAACAATGGTATCCATTTCTTCATAACGCGAGCTTAGTGGGTAATTAAATGTAGAGTCACCGATTACGAATGACTCCCTGCAAATAAATCGTATCCCCTTTTCATTGCTTGGAATGGAGAAAGCAAAACCATTTGCTTTGTCTTGTATACCACCTGCTGAAAAAACGACTATTTCATCGGTGATGCCACCTCGAGTCGCTAAAAGTCGTGCACCCTTTATCACAATACCCTCATCATTTGTCTCGATAACCTTTGCGGCAATTGGTTCATCCGAATCCTCAAAGTAAAATTGAGCCCGATTTACTTGTGGGTTTACAAAGGAATGTGTCATAGACAAGTCATTTTCTCTCGCATACTCATAGAAAGCAACTAACCGTTCCGGATAGCAGTTTTCTTTCCCCTTTAGATAGCCAGCGGAGGATGCAAGAGCCATTAAGACTGTATTCATATAATCGGGACTTCTACCCATCATGCCATTACTTGCCAATGCCCACTCTTGTGTCATCTTTCTTCTTTTAATCAAATCATCAATTGATTTTGGTTGTAAAAAAGACATTCCTACTTTTTGTCCGGTTGTTTCGGAAGTATAGGTCATTATACTCTTTAAAGAATCATTATGCTGCAAGTCATATAATGCAGCCTGGCTATTTATAACTCCTTTAAATGCCGGATGCTCGGAAATTTTCCCAGTAACAGGCTTGTCATCCACCCATACATTTGCCTTTAGATTGTCAATTCGCGTGATATAGTCACTTCCGCTTATGGCTGGCATACTCTCACTCCTTGAAAATAAATCCCATTAGCTACAATATATTTCCTGATAGTTTATTATGATTTTTAACTAAGGGTTCCATATATTAATGATGTGATCAGATATTTTGGCTATAATCTAGAACGCTACCAGATGGAAGGTGAAAGTGGCGTATGGGGCTCCGTTGGGGTGTATTAGCTACTATTGATGTACCGAAATAGGAGTAATTTATTAGTAAATTATTAAAGGTTAAACCCTTATAAAACAGGGTTTAACCTTTTTCATTAATTTATTGATCGATACGTTTCTGTAGCTCTAATACCTTCTGATGTGATGGTAGGAAAAGAGCTGAAATCAATGCCGCAACAGCAATAACGAAAATTACTATAAATATAAGGTGAATCCCATGTGCTAAGGACTGATTAACAAAATCCATTAATTCTGGTGGAATATTGGTTAAATTATTTCCTGCCTCACCATTCGTTTGAAGTAAGTTATTAATCGTTTCCGCATCACCTGCATTTTCAGGTAGATGGGATGCAGCATATTTAGCAACAGACGAATTAAACATACTTCCTAAAATGGTGATTCCAATCGTTTGTCCTAACGAACGGACAAATGAATTCGAAGCAGTTGCTGCACCACGCATTTGCCAACCAACGGATGCCTGAATCATAACGGTTGTCGGAGTAATGGCATATCCCATACCAAGCCCAAGCACAATCATTAAGCCGACAAAGTACCAGTATGGAGAGTCTAATTGAATGGCCAAGGTCCATCCTGTCCCTAATGCGACAAGAATAACACCTATCAGGGTTGTTCGCTTCGAACCAATTCGATACATATAGCGTCCGCCAAAAGTAGCAGCAAGCGGCCATGCTAAGGACATTGGCATTAAGGTTAGTCCTGAGCTTGTCGCACTATGTCCGAGTATCGTTTGAATCCACATTGGTAAGTAGACATTAGCTCCAATTAACACAAAGCTCAGTAAAAATCCAATCAAATTGGAAATGGCAATGACTCGAATTTTAAAGATGGATAGTGGTAGCATTGGCTCTTCCACCTTTGTCTCAATCCAAAGGAACAGAAGAGTACCAATGGCAGACCCAATCAACAATAGAATAATCGTTGTGCTTCCCCAAGCATATTTTGTCCCACCACTTAATAACGCATAGAGTAGTGCAGAAACCGAGGCGGTGAACACGAGGGCTCCCCAATAATCAATTTTTTTCGACTGACGTTCAACGGTCTCATGTAAAAATAAAATGACGAGAATAAGTGAAATGGCACCAACTGGTACGTTGATATAGAATATCCATCTCCATGAAAAGTGATCAACGAACATACCACCAACTAGCGGTCCCATTAATCCAGCAATTCCCCACACACCACTAAATAGCCCTTGCATCTTAGCGCGTTGTTCTCCTGGAAAAATATCACCGATAATTGTAAAGGTAACTGGCATTACTGCCCCTGCGCCAATCCCTTGAAAGGCACGAAACCAAATTAGTTGTTCCATGGACTGAGCTAGTCCAGATAGAACCGATCCCAGTACAAACAAAATTACTCCAATAATGAAGATAATTTTTCGGCCAAAGAGATCGGCCAATTTTCCGTAAATAGGAGTAGTGACACTAGTGGTTAATGTATAAATGGCGAAAACCCAGCTATATAGGCTTAAGCCTTGTAATTCACCAACAATATGTGGCATTGCCGTACTGACAACCGTTACATCAATAGCAGTGAGAAATACAGCCACCATCATAGCCACAGTCACCATTTTTCGATTGGTTTGATGACTCAACCTAGCCATCCCCCTTTAAATTACTAGTATTATGTAAATTCAGAAATAGTTCAGATATACAACCTATTTTATACTTTTTTAAGTAGTGTTGTATATATTTCAGCATTGTCGAGATGTCTTCGATCATAGTTAAGAAATCTACTAGCAATCTATCTAACTTATTAGGATGAACGAAGGTATAACATTACTTCTTTGTCAAAGTATAATGGCACCCATCCATTGTTAATAATATTTGATCCAGTATTATGCGATGGGGAAGTGAGGGGGATTGCTATAAATGGATTATGATACCGGAAATAAATTACGTTTCTATTAAATGGCAAGAGGATAAGATTCTATACGAGTACAGAGGAAGCTAACAGCTTTTGTCTGGAGAATTTTAAAAAGGTGTTAATTGAGTTGAAGGAAAAGCTTGCTATAAGGTAGGAAGTGATTACTTCTCTTAATATACAAGCTTCTATTCCTTACTAGAATTTGCAAGGGAACTCGTTAGTAGGGACAACAAATAATAGGTGTTATTATTTACCTCCGTTATAAAGTAAGATGTAAAAAGTCTTAGTACATCGTAATTTTAATGATGCTATTAGCTATTTAATCGTACGTTTCAACGCTACTTTTTCCCTATGGTTAATTACCTCCCTATATATTATAATTCTTTATAGAAAATTGCGAAAATATAGTCTATTAGAGGAGGTATACGATGCTGCAGGGAGAGATTATTAAATTCTATCGCGAAAAAAATAACATGACACAAGCACAGCTGGCGGATGGAATCTGTACAACTACCCACATTAGTAAAATTGAACGAGGAAAAACCGCATATTCTGAAGAGCTTATTACGCTGTTCTCAGAACGCCTTGCAATAGATATAAAAAAAGAGATAGAATCTGTAGAAAGAATAGAAAAGTTACTTCAACAGTGGCATCAATCCATGATTTTGGGCAGAAATGAAATGATCGAACATATCAAGAATGAATTAGAAGAAATAGCCTTTGTCTACTCATCTTACTACATATCCCACTACCAATTACTCCATGCTAGATACAATATCATACATCGAAATCATAAAAAGGCTTTTGAAATACTCGAGAATGTTAGAAAAAAATCTCAAGAGCTAACTCCATATGAATACAATCTCTTACATCATATATACGGAATCTATTACATTAGTGATAGTGCTCATGTTACCCAGGGAGGTCATTTAAAACCACTTCAATTTTTAGAAAAGGTACAAATTGATGAGTACGGGAATGAAGAATATTATTATCACCTGGCAATTTCCTACCATTTAATCAGCTCACACATCATGGCTTATTATTATGCTGAAAAGGCATTACGTTATTTTCGAGCAACAAATAACTATGCACGGTCGATGGATGCAGAAACGTTTATGCTACTACAACTAAGTCGTGATGATTCCGTTGACTTCGATAACATTGTAGAACGATACCATCAGTTAATTCAAAATTGTGATACCTTAGGCTTTACAACCAAAAAGGCTATCTTACTAAATAACCTGGGCTTTGAATATTTTCATAAAGGTGAATATGCTTTATCGAAAAACTGCCATTGGGAAGCGATGCAATTGGATGAACCAGAATCTCCTAGCCATCTTTTACATCTTTATAACTATTTAGATACTTGTTTGGAAGGTAATCTTTCAAGAAAGAATATTTTACTTAAAAAAATAAAAGAAGGCCTTTCCCTAGCAGAAAAATTGGATAGTAAGCATTTCATCGTTTTATTCCAGATAATAAAACTAAAAGCGCAAGGAAATAAAGATGCTTATTATAAATTTCTCGAGGAAAAGGCGCTGCCCCATTTTTCTAAGATTAATCATGTTATTTACTATAAGCGCTATGGAAAAGTTCTATTTGAACACTATATTCAGACAAACCAGTATTTAAAAGCATCGAAGGTTCTTGGTGATCAATTATAAGCTATCCCCGAGAAGTATAGATTTCTCGGGGATAAGTAATTGTACTTCTTTTTAACCCTCATTCAGTTGTCCTTCAGTCTGTTCAGCAACAAACTGCCATTTTAACTGTAAGGCATCTCCTTGGAATTGGTTTTGATCTTCCCCATTATCAACGAATTCAAATAAGACGATAACTTTGTTAATATCACCTGGCTTTAGTCCATTTGGAACCTTTTCTCCCCCGACAAATGTATCAACCGCTGTAATGTCAGGTGTGATCTTGGAAAGCTCACTAAGGGTTGTTTCCATTACTTGAACCGTTGCATTGTTTTGGTTGTAAAGTATGGTTACTTTAATATGGTCAGCAAAATCATCTGTATTATCACCTAAAGCATCATTAACCTCGTAACTCGTATTCAACAATACCCTGTGAATGTCTAGTGTTCCATTATTGGTTAGTGTAAACTCACGAGAGATTTCATCGCCGGGCTTTAGATTAGTAACATTAACGATTGTTTCTGGATTAACGGATAAATCTAATGTACCTGCGGCAAACGTATTATTGACTTCAACTGTATCGCTGAAATACGCATACGTTCCTCCTCCCATTAATGAAAATCCTAGTGCTGCTGTAAGTATTCCCTTACTTACCTTCTTTGAAAAACTCATTTTTCTTCCTCCTCTAGTATTTTAAATTTTTTAACCCTATATCTTCATTTCAAAGGATAGGGGATTAAACGGTTTCCGTTTCTTTTACTTTTTTCCCTTCTAGCTCTCTAGCTGCCAAGAAAATCGAACGACCTGCTGATAGAACCAATAATAGGCCGGGAATAAATAATAAAAGTGCAGCTCCGAGCTTTGATGTTGCGAATCCTACTACATATCCCAGGATTGGAATGGTGACCCCAGTATACTTTCCAACTATATGTTGGGCTTGAACATAATCTCGGTCAGCCGCATTGTTGTTATCTCCCTTCGTTTGAAACAATTGATTACCATTTACGTCCATGACATCCACAATACGATGCGTAACCAACCTATCTTCTTGTTGAAAAGTAATGATATCCCCATTCTTATATGTCGTATCAGAACCTACTAGCTCAGTTAAAATGATAGACCCCGTTTTAAAGGTAGGATCCATAGAACCTGACAAAACTACTTTAACTTGATGTCCAAATAGGGACGGCTCTCCACCAGATGCTTTCGTTGATATAACAAAAAGTGCCAATAAACAAAAAAGAATTAACGTTCCTGTCTTCATAATCCCAAAAATGATTTTTTTCATTTTCATCCACCTCCAACAGCGTATAATTCAAGCGTAGGTTATAGGCGGAAAATTGTAAATTGGGTTATTTTTCATATAAAAACACTAGAAAATAACCCTTTTTTTCAGCTCAAATCTATTAAATGCGAGTTTAATAGGGTTTTCTATAACCCAATTGACTGTCTAGGGAAAACCCAAGAATAATAGAGGGTGTAAGCAAAACCAAAAGGAGAGGTGATTGTGTTGAAGAAGAAAAAGGATTTAAAAAAGAGGGCACTTCCTGTATTTTTAACAGCAACGTTAGCCTTCTCGGGGTTAGCATTACCTGGCACCAATGTTTCCGCTAGTGGGCAAGAAGTAGACACACCATCTTATGTAAATGTCTTGAGCGAAGCACCTAAGGGATTAAGTAGAGAGGATACTGTTTATTTATTCCTTCAAACACAGGTATCAGGACAAAATGCATCGTTAAACACTAAAAATGTAGAATCACAAATCACAAAGTCAAAGGAACAGTTCGAAATTATAGACAAAATAGATGACAAAGAGACCGGAACATATCATTTTAGAACGGTTGAAATGATTCATGGTGTTCCAATTTATGGATCTGAACAAACGGTGGCATTAGACAAAAACAATCAAGTAATGGCCTTCTTTGGAAATGTTACACCAAAACGTAAACAGTCTATCCTATCATCTGAATCAACACTTTCGGAAGATCAAGCATTAGAGGTTGCAAAACGTGATATTGAAGCGGAAATTGGAGAAGTCAAAGAATATGATGGCATTGACGCAAAGCTAATCTGGTACCCGGACAATGGGAGTCATACGTTAGCATATTTAGTAATAGCTTCCACTTCTATTCCAGCACCAGGATATTATCATTACTTTGTAGATGCTACTAGTGGTGAAATAATGAAAAGCTACAATGCCTTTCATGAAATGGCACCAACCATAGATTCACAGAAAAATAGTTTCACTGTTGCGTCATCTGGTGAGGAACAAGAAATATCTCCTCTAGCAGAATCGGATTCATCTGAACCAATTACATCAAGAGGGATGGACATATTTGGTAACCTCTTAACGTTTA
Source organism: Ornithinibacillus bavariensis (assembly GCF_050433565.1). NCBI lineage: Bacteria > Bacillati > Bacillota > Bacilli > Caryophanales > Bacillaceae > Ornithinibacillus > Ornithinibacillus bavariensis. The sequence goes on along the minus strand of NZ_JBNPWZ010000007.1, from coordinate 107,953 downwards.
ATTCTACGTTAAATAAGGAAACAGGAGCACGTTATTTGTTTGATAATACAAGAGCAAATGGTATTCACACATTTCATGCCCAACGTATGCCGGAGTTTTCCTTTCTATTACTCAATGCTTTATTAGGATTTACAGGCTTTGAGGTGACAACTTCATCAAGCTTCTTCTATGATCCTGCGGCGGTTTCAGCACATGTAAATGCTGGAAAGGTGTATGACTACTATAAAAGAGTGTTTAATAGGGATTCCCTTGATAATAATGGCATGAAGTTAATCTCAACGGTTCATGTTGGAGAGAAATGGAATAATGCTGGATGGAATGGCAAACAAATGATATATGGGGATGGAGACGGCCAGCTCATGATTTCTACCTCAGGCGGTATGGATGTCATTGGACATGAGATGACCCATGGTGTCATTACACATACAGCTGATCTCATTTATGAAGGGGAATCTGGAGCATTAAATGAATCACTTGCTGATATTATGGGTTCATTTATCGAGAATAAAACAGGAGATGATTTGTGGCTATTAGGTGAAGATATTTATACGCCAAATATCCCTGGTGATGGTCTACGTGATATGAAGGATCCCGGTTCAGTTCCTCTATCTGGTTATACAGAAACAGGCTACTATCCTGATCATTACAATGATCGCTATTTGGGTGAGAAGGACAATGGTGGTGTACACATCAATAGTAGTATCAACAATAAAGCAGCTCATTTAATAACAGAAGGTGGTACACATTATGGTGTAACGGTTAATGGAATTGGAAAACAAAAGGCAGAAAAAATCTTCTATCGTACACTAACCCATTATTTAACAGCTTCTTCTAACTTTAGTGACATGCGCCAAGCAGCAGTTCAAGCAGCTCGTGACTTGTATCCGGATCGCAATGGAGAGCCATCTGTTGAGGTACAGGCAGTTATGGCAGCATATGATGCTGTAGGAGTTCATTAATTTAGCGTAATTTGAAGGACGGTTATTTCGTTTCTAGTAGCAATTGCTGACTGGGAAACGACATAATCGTCCATTTTTTTACTCGAAGTATTGCTGTTTCATTACCAATCTCTGAACGACTCCAACTACCGTCTTTACTGATATAGCAAATATCCAAGATATGGATCGAGCGTTATTAAAATAAAAGAAATAAAGTGACTCAAAACGTAGTCCTTAAAAAGCGAGAATAATATCTCGCTTTTTAAGTGCAATAAAATAGTTTATAATAATGGTAGAAATAAAGACTTAAGAATAGTTATAATAGTTATATGATATTTTTGTGACAGAAAAGGGCGTTCTACTTAGGCGCCTTGCTTTTTGGCAGATAGGAAAGTTAAAAATTCTTTCCCGCCAGCATAAGAAAAGCAAACACTTCGCGAAAGACGTGCGAATGCGAGTTTTTCTCAGAAAAGAAGCGGGTGAGCCCACCCTTTACTGCCTAATATTTAGGGGATAAGGAAGGATAACATGAGTAACAAACAAGGTACAACAGATGTCATCTTGATTGGCGCAGGTGTGATGAGTGCAACATTAGGATCACTGTTAAAAGAGCTACAACCAGACTGGAACATTACCGTTTTCGAGAAGCTGGATAAACCGGGTGAGGAGAGCTCTAATGAATGGAACAATGCAGGAACAGGGCATTCTGCATTATGTGAGCTTAACTATACACCTGAGAAATCAGACGGAACAATCGATATAACAAAAGCAATTAAAATTAATGAGCAATTTCAACTATCTAGACAATTTTGGTCTTATCTTGTAAACAGTAATTTAATTGAAAATCCAAGTGATTTTATTATGCCAATTCCTCATATGAGTTTAGTTGAGGGCGATAAAAATGTTAACTTTTTGAAAAAAAGATTTGAAGCGCTATCAAAAAGTCCACTTTTTGAGGGAATGGAATATTCCGATGACCCAGAGACCTTAAAGGAATGGATCCCGCTTATAATGGAAGGAAGAACATCAAGCGAGCCAATTGCTGCTACGAAAATTGATTCGGGTACAGATGTGAACTTTGGTGCTTTAACACGGATGTTATTTACCCACCTACAAAATCAAGGTGTAACGATTCATTATCAGCATCAGGTAAAAAACATTAAGCGTGGCAATGACGGTTCCTGGGAGCTAAAAGTAAAGAATCTTCAAAATGGTACGGTGGAACGCCATCATGCCAAATTTATTTTCCTTGGTGCAGGTGGAGGTAGCTTACATTTGCTCCAAAAAACTGGTATCCCTGAAGGAAAAGGTATTGGCGGCTTTCCTGTAAGCGGATTATTTATGGTATGTAATAAGCCGGAAATTGTTGAGCAGCATCATGCCAAGGTTTATGGTAAGGCTAAGGTCGGTGCTCCGCCAATGTCTGTACCACATCTCGATACTAGATATATCGATAATAAAAAGTCTTTATTATTCGGTCCGTTTGCAGGATTTTCACCGAAGTTTCTAAAGACAGGTTCTATATTTGACCTAATTACTTCGGTTAAAATGCACAATATCGTGAATATGATCGGTGCAGGCCTAAAAAACATGGCATTGACGAAATACTTAATTCAACAGCTTTTATTAACGAAAGAAAAGCGGATGGAAGAGCTTCGCGAGTTCATTCCAGATGCAAAAAGTGAGGATTGGGATATTGTCGTTGCTGGTCAGCGTGTTCAAGTGATTGAAGAGACTGAAGCGGGTGGTAAGGGAACACTACAGTTCGGTACGAAGGTAGTGCATGCTGCTGATGGTTCTGTGGCAGGGTTACTTGGTGCATCTCCGGGTGCATCTACCGCAGTATCGATTATGCTGGAGTTAATTGAAAAATGCTTCCCAGAGCATTTAGAAGAATGGAAACCAAAGATAAAAGAAATGGTTCCTTCTTATGATATATCACTGAAAGAAAATCCAGAGCTTGTTCAGGAAATTCAAGCTTCCACCGCAGAAGCACTATGTTTAACAAGTGAACTTCAGGAAGTATAAATAAGAGAGCCGTAGATAGTAATCTACGGCTCATTCGTTTGGGCTTAAACCAAGCTATTTTCGTTTCCAGCATATTGGATTACGTCATGAGTTGGTTTTGGTACACACCCATAGATTTTCTCTGCTTGGAAGGAGTGAATTTCCGAATAGACCATTTTCATCCATTCAAATATCTCCATTTCGGATATGGAGTGGTCAGCCCAATACCATATATCTAACGGTACCTCATCGTTTAATAAAAATGCCTGGAATCGATATTGGATGTCTTTTGCTGGGTTAAAACCTTCTCGCTTATAAAAGCGAAGCCTCTTTTCGGTGTCAGGACTATTAGGATCAACTGCTTCAACTTCTAAAATAATTGGTTTGTTTTTTGCTTTTAACTTTTCAATGATTTGATGGCCAATTCCTGTTCCCCTTGATTCTTTGGAGACTAATAAGAAATCGACAAAAATGAACGTATCAAATTCTGCATACATGACAATATGATATTTTCCCTCATCTTTAACATATATATTCCCTTTTTCTTCTAATAGTGCATCAAGCTGTTCCTTTGCTTTCATTTCATCAACTGGAAAATAGGTCTGTAGTTTTTCATACCAATTCATTCTGTTAATCTTCCTTCTTTCTTCTAGTAACTTTCCATATTAGAGTATAACACAACAGGCTTCAGCTTTAATATTTCCCCCCTATTCAACCTTTTTAAAAAATAGTAACTATTCCCATTTGTGTTATACTAAATGAAAAAATAATCGGGAGAAGTAGAAAAATTGAGGTTTTTACGTGATAGAGATCCTTATAAAGTCTATATCTATACCAATTTTTTATCTGCACTAATTTTTACATTTATCTTTACCGTAAACTTGTTGTATCATGTACAAATTGTAAGGCTTGATCCGCTCCAGCTTGTTTTAGTTGGAACGGTGCTAGAACTGACAGTTTTCCTATTCGAAATTCCGACGGGAGTTGTTGCGGATTTAAAGAGTCGGAAGCTATCTATTATTATCGGGTACTTTTTAATAGGGAGTGGTTTTTTAATAGAGGGACTTTTCCCTTTGTTTGTTACCGTAATTATTTCACAGGTGTTATGGGGAATAGGGTACACATTTACTAGCGGTGCCCAGCAAGCATGGATTGCAGATGAGATTGGAGAGAAGGAGGCATCTGCTGCGTTTGTAAAAGGTGCCAGAGCAGGGAATTTAGGTCGGATCATAGCAATTCCATTAAGTATAGGAGTTGGGTACTTTATGGTTAATCTCCCAATTCTATTAGGTGGAATTGGTATGCTGCTATTAGCTGTACTATTAATTCGCTATATGAAGGAAGAGAACTTTCATCCTGCTAATAAAGAGGAAAGGGATTCTACCTGGAGTCATCTGAAGAAGAATATGAAGAACATTATTCGATATTCCAAAGCTAGCTTTCTATTGCGGATATTATTTTTAATTGCTTTATTATTTGGTCTGTATAGTGAGGGCTTTGATAGACTTTGGATGACACATTTTATTGATGCTGCAAATCTATTGAAGCTTACGGATTCACAACTAGTTATATTTATGGGGGCTATTGAGTTCGTCATTGTACTTTTTTCCTTTATAACGCTACATTTTATTAGTAAAAGCACGATTTATGAGAGAAGAAAACAAATCTATATAGCATTATTTATCGGTAGTTTTATCATTATTAGTTCATTGCTAGGCTTTGCATTTTCAACATTGGTTATTGGTTTGCTTGTATTCTATATGTTAATCCAAATTTGCAGACATACGATGGAGCCATTAGTGGATGTTTGGTTGAACCAACTAATCGTCGATTCAAAGACACGCGCATCATTCTTTTCTGTGAAGGGACAAATAGATGCTATTGGCCAAATTAGCGGTGGCCCAGTGATTGGTCTTATAGCAACCAAGTTGGCAATAAGAACTGCATTTGTATGCTGTGCCATTCTATTATCACCGGTTCTAGTTTTATATTATTTAATCGTGAAAAAGGATAAGGACTCCAATAACAAAACTTCTGGTTAGTTGTGGTAAAATTAGACATATGTAAAGGGAAGCCTATTTTTAAATGTGAATCCGCTCACTAATATTTTTTCATTATTTGATTAACCTTATATTAACAACAAAAATTTCATCTACGAACTGGAGGCATAGTCAATGACCGTTGGTCTTATTATTATCTTATTCCTTGTATTATTTTTACCTTTCTTTGTAAAACCTATTGAACGAAATTTAGAACCATTTTTATTTGTGATGGGGCTACTAGCTGCAATTGTCAGTGGTGTTTTGAATATAGAGTTATTTGCAGAGGCATTGAAGGATCCTATCTTTATTACGTTAGCCGTTCTAATTGCTGGCCTGTTGTTTAAATGGTTAAAGAAACCGATCGAAGGCTTCATTTTAAAGGTTAGTCAAAAAATGAATATAAGTTTATTTCTTGCTGTTATTATTGTTGTTTTAGGACTATTATCAAGTGTTATTACAGCAATTATCGCAGCTATTGTTCTAGTTTCCATCGTGAGTGTCTTGAAGCTGGATCGAAAGACTGAAATTCGAACCGTTATCCTAGCTTGTTTTTCGATTGGACTAGGGGCCGTATTAACGCCAATTGGTGAGCCGTTAGCAACAATAACGACAAACAAACTGAATGAAAGCTTCTCCTATCTGTTTCAATCCATAGGGCTAGAGGTTATTATCGTTGTTCTAGCAATTGGTATTGTATCTTATTTTGTTCTAAAGCCTAGTCAGAGTGACCGTGGCTTAGATGGGGATAATGATGCAGAGAGCTACTCAGAAATACTAATCCGTTCCTTTAAAATTTATTTATTTGTAATGGGATTAACATTATTAGGAGCGGGATATGAGCCATTAGTGGATCGTTATTTATTAGATTTACCTCCAACCATTTTGTACTGGATCAATATGATATCAGCGGTTTTAGATAACGCAACATTAGCTGCTGCAGAAATAAGTCCAGCAATGTCCTACCAAACGATAGAATTTCTATTATTAGGCTTAATTATTAGTGGTGGAATGCTTATTCCAGGTAACATTCCAAACATTATATCTGCGAATAAGCTTGGAATTACCAGTAAAGAATGGGCTAAAATGGGTGTTCCTTTTGGATTAATTGTGATGGTTATTGTATTTATTTATCTTTTGATCTTTGGTTAGGTCACAATATATAGAGGTTCCTGCTATCATGCCAGGAACCTCTTATTTTGATTGTACAAATTCTTTTAATGATGAAGTCAAATCTTCTGGGATGGCGTAGATGGTATGTGTGTCCTTAGCATGCATCAACGTGCTTTCTTCCCCGTCTGCTCCTACCCACAAATGATATCCTTCGGTGCTTCCGTCCACATAAGTAATGAATAGATCAAATTCAGGCTCAGCCATATTCACTATCCCAGGAACTTTTTCAGCACTAGTAGTTAGTTTTTCAAAAAAAGATAGGGTCGAAGTATCATCATATTCAATGAAATAGTCTGAGTTTGTGTTAGCAAATCCTCTTGAACTAGAAATACTGACTGTACGCAGCTCTGTATTGGACGATTTTTTGGAGTCCGAATTACCATTCGTTGTTAGTCGTTCTGTGGAATTAGTTAATTGACAGCCTACAAGAGTGCTAGCCATAAAAAGGAGTAAAAGTGTAAACCAAATCATTTTTCGCATCGTCAGTTACCTCAATTTATATTGGTGTTTAAAACTTAGACGTAGGAACTTCGATAAATGTTTCATGAATCATTACTAATATGAATGGTTAATTTTAAAGACAGCTTATGGATTCCTATCATAAGTATTCCTGCTGTTATTTGATCATATGAAGTATTAAAAAATGGAGGGAGTACTTGTATGGAGTTGGTTTCGGAAGGCAGGCATAGATGAGCAGTAATTTGTGTGAGAAATGGATTATTAATCTCGCCGATTACAGCACTAACAATTAATAACAAACAGGCTGGCATAATATAGAGGCTATTATAATGACAATACTGTTTTTTCACTGTTCCTTGGAAACGATGCTTCGGATCAGGTGCAACTAATGGCCACCAGAAATGCAAGGATAAGATAAATAATAGTGTAACATATCCGTTATGAATAGCTGAATAAGCGGATAAAAGGTTTATCACGATTGGAATATGATACAAAAAAAGTAATATAGCAAAGCTTACTAAAGCGATCTGTGGGGGGAGAAGCCATCTGTTTAATGCTTTAAAAGCTGGCATTCCATAAATGATAAGCGGCGGAATGATGAAATAAAGTATGCTCATCTGAAGCATGTGTAAGCTAAAGGATAGTTCACTAATCTTCGTTAAAGGACTACCAATTGCCAGGTATAAGAGTCCCAAGCCTAGAAAAATGGAAAATGTTTTCCTATGTACAATTGTTTTATGTAAGTAATTCTTTACAAGCCATTTATAAAGTAATGCGATGAGAAGGAGCAACATGAACAAAGGAATATTCCACGCTAGTTGATCTCCTAGTAAGAAATCAAACAACCTATAACTCCTCCCTTCAGGCTGTAGTATCATTCTATAATCAACTTATGATACGTTATTTTAAATTATTCGATACGTATAAAGTATAAAAAATATGGCATCGCATAGGTATAGCGATGCCACTGTTAAATAATTTTATGAAATGCTATTTTATTTTCTTTCTAACCTCTTCTATCTTTCTCATTTTATTTTCCCATGTTTTGATACTTAAATCTACAGGATATTCTTCCGGATTTATAGGACGCTTATATTCATTCCATAATAACTGTAATTGCTTTTCAGCATATGCTTGTAATTCCTCTAAGCTCGGAGTATCATAGACTAATTTTCCATTCTGGAAAATTTCGTGATGCAGGTTAACAGCTTTGAATTTAGTGACAAACTTGCTGATATAGGTATGAACAGGATGGAACATTTTTATTTTATTTTCCTTATTCGGATCCTCATCCTCCAATGTGATGTAATCCCCTTCAGAACGATGATTGGTCGTATTAATAATTCGATATACCTTTTTCACCCCTGGTGTCGTTACTTTTTCTGGATTTCCAGAAATCTTTATCGTATCTTCCATTTCACCATGTTCATTTTCAATGGCAACTAATTTATATACCGCACCTAAGGCAGGCTGGTCAAAAGCGGTAATTAGCTTGGTTCCCACGCCATAGACATCAATTTTAGCATCCTGGGAATGAAGACTAAATATCGTATGTTCATCTAAGTCGTTTGAAGCGAATATTTTTGCCTCCGTAAAACCTGCTTCATCTAACATCTTTCTTGCCTTTTTGGAAAGGTATGCAAGGTCACCGCTATCTAAACGAATACCTAAAAAGTTGATACGGTCACCTAGCTCCTTTGCTACTCGTATCGCATTAGGTACCCCAGATTTTAATGTATCATACGTGTCCACTAGGAAAACACAGTTCTTATGGCGTTCTGCGTATTTCATAAAGGCAGTGTATTCATCTTGGTAGGCTTGTACCATCGCATGGGCATGCGTACCAGCGATAGGGATACCAAATAATTTTCCTGCACGAACATTACTCGTTGCTTGAAACCCTCCTATAAAGGCAGCGCGAGTTCCCCAAATGGCTGCATCCATCTCTTGGGCCCTTCTCGTACCAAACTCCATTAACATATGATTTTTGGCAATTTGTTTAATACGAGATGCTTTCGTCGCGATTAGTGTTTGGTAATTGATAATATTTAATAATGCCGTCTCTATAAGCTGTGCCTCTACTAGACCTGCCTCAACACGAAGAAGGGGTTCATTACCAAACACTATTTCTCCTTCTTGCATAGACTTAATTGAACCAGTAAAGCGTACCGTTCTTAAATAATCAAGAAAATCCTCACGATATCCTTGTTCAGCTAAATAACGAATATCAGAATCACTAAATTTGAAGTTTTTTACAAATTCTATTACCCTTTCCAAACCAGCAAATACGGCATATCCATTTCCAAATGGTAGTTTTCGGAAATATAAATCAAATACTGCCTTGCGCTCATGGATATTATCTGCCCAGTAAGTTTCAGCCATATTAATTTGATATAAATCTGTATGGAGGGTTAAGCTATCATCAGTATTTTCCATTGGAGTACCTCCTAAAAGAGTGGTTATTATTCATTCTTTCCTTAACTTCATGAACCTTACGTTTAATTTTTAACTACGTTTGCATTTAGTGTATTCACAAAGTGCTGCAATGCCCATTCGTGTCCAATTTGATTAAAGCTTGCAACACCATTTTCGTGGATGACAATGTCAAAGCCTCTTCCATATGCATCAATCGCAGTATGGAGGACACAGATGTCAGTACATGTGCCAACAATATGTATTTCAGATATTTTTCTTTCACGGAGGAAAAGCTCTAAACTAGTACCTACAAATGCGGAATATCTTGTTTTGTCCATCCAGTGAACATTCGATTTCGATTTATTAGCTTCCCACACATTTTGTAGATCACCATATAATTCTCTTCCTTTTGTCCCGACGATATTATGAGGGGGATAAAGCATTGCTTCAGGGTGATAGGGGTCATTCTCGAGATGTTTATCAATTGCAAAAACTACCTCATCTCCGTTATCAATAAACTGTTTGGTTAGGCTTATAATATATTCTTCTATAGCTTGTCCAGGCTTCCCGCAAGTTAATGCTCCATCCTCAGCAATGAAATCATTCGTATAATCAACATTTAATAAACACTTTTTACTCACTTTTATACACCCCTTGAAACCAATTTATTTTCTTTATTATATCAAAGTTGTCTAAATCCCTCATACTCGATAATCCACGTAGAAATTCATTGTAAAAAGACATCCTACATCAGTATCTCTTTATTGGGTGAATTTGTTTCTAAGGGACAATCTAAACCTAAGGAGTGTGATAATTCATGAGTGAGTTTTGCCCAGAAGTTTGGCCAGAGGACCCTGTCCCGTCATGCCTAACCGAATGCCAAGAATGTGGCTTATATCGACAAGGGTCAAGAATGATTTGGGGTGAAGGCAACCCGAAAGCTCCAATAATGATTATTCTAGACAATCCAGGGGCACGTGAGGATCGAAAGGGTAATCCTATGGTATGTGGTACGCGACAAACCTTACAGCAAGCAACGCATGAAGCAGGATTAACCAAAAAACAACTCTATGTCACCTATATCTTAAAAAGGCAACCAGTTCGAGCCTATGATAAAGAGAAGACACGAGCTATTTGTATGCAGCATTTATTAGAGCAATTAGCTGAGCAAAATCCAAAGCTGATTGTTTGTCTTGGTAATGTTGCGGTTCAGGCCTTTTTCCGCAATTCGGAACTGGATGTAAAAGGTTTGAGAGGTAAGTGGCATCTAGTGGGCGAACACACTGTAACTGCTGCATATCATCCACTTGCCGCTAGACGTCGACCTAATTTATATCCATTACTTCGTGAAGATATGCAGTTTGTGGCAGCACGGATTAGGGAAATAAACTAGTACCGTGAAATTTTTATGATTACCTTTACTTTGGTTGGATTTTTTCAATTGCATTCTATCGCTTCAAATGGTAATATATCGATAATTTTATCAGTCAGGAGGGGACATCTATGAGAACAGTAACCTTAACCAATATTTACCTTCATCCGATAACGCAAAAATATGTAAGACGCTCTGGAATGGCACATGCAATTTCTGTTGCCTACCATGCATATGACTTAGCAATAAAATATGGTGTTAATCCTGATTTAGCAGCAAAGGCAGGTTTTCTACACGATATTGGTCATTATGAATGGTATAGTGAAGGAAAATGGGATTACCGACTTTATCGTGAGTATGATATCCATCCGATAAAAGGAGCGGAACGTGCACATAAGCTACTCGTACGTTTGGGAGAGGATAAGCATGTTGCCAAAGAAATCGCCCATGCTATTCTTTTTCACACGGATTCTGCACTCCCAACAGGAGAATTCCAATTCACCCCTCTTCAAAAAGTTGTACATCTAGCAGATGAATCTGACAAAGAACCTGGAAACAAGCATCATTATCGAAATATGGATAGGGAAAAAGAGCTTTATTTAATTGCAGAGCTAGATAAGAAAATAGACGCCGCTATTTCAAATGATGGAAAAAGTTCTTAAAAGGAGAACGGAAGGAATTTTAATAGAGGATGGGACATAACGAAACAATCATTTCGAAGGGTCGGATCATTTACTGTTTCGTGTAATGTGTTTTCCAAGCGTTTTTCGCACCGATCAAGTAGTGTTGAAGAACACTTGTGTCCCACCTCATAACCATCACTAAAAAATCATGCTGATAAATTATTTCATCTTTTCTGCACTTATTTGTAGACGCCTGTTTCTTCTAGTTGGAGCACTCAAAAATAGTCGCTTTTCCTCCTCGGTTTCCGGTATAACCCCACAGACAGGTGTAGGCTTTCCAGCTTGATCAACAGCGACCATCGTAAGAATTGCTGTTGTTGTAATCGTCTTTTCTCCTGATTGAATGTTTTGGCATTCTACTTTTACGAACACCTCCATGGAGGTTCTCCCCGTCGATATAACAACACCTTCTAGGTGCAGAATATCACCAACCCGAGCAGATGAAAGAAAGTTAACCGTATCAATTGAGGCAGTGACAACAACCTGATTACTATGTTTCATCGCTGTGATAGCAGCAATTTCATCAATATAAGCAAGTACGGTCCCACCGAAAATAGTACCTAAATGATTTGTATCCGGTGGCAGTACCAGCTTTGTTTGATTTGTTCTGGATACATTCGTCGATAACTTTTCTGTCATATTATTTCCTCTTTTCCTGTTTTGTCAATAGGCCTTCTAGTTAGAGGAGAGAGACGTGAAATGTAGATAGTATTCACAATACTAAAAAAACCCATCCGATAAGATGGGTTTACAAACAAGAGCAAAAATAGCAGTGGTTGAACTGCTACCAACATCATTACCCTCGTTATACCTCCCCAACTCCCGAAGAAGATATTACTATATGTACTATTGGCAGGTCTCCTGACTTATGCTATAACCTACTCTAATCCCTTCCCGTTCATAAACAGTGGTTTTGATTATTTCGTCAGCATTTACAGTTGCGGGTACAGTTCTGGTTTTTCACCAGATTCCCTATTAAGTCTATTATGACACCAATCTTACCGGTAAAACTATTTAACTTTTATCGTACATCACAACTATAATCAATACCTGTCATTTTGACAAATATATTAGGGCGTTATGTAACGTGAATACATAAAGCGTATAACGAAAGAGATACTATTAGCGTTAGTAGAGAAACTGATGTTTTGACTTATAATTTTGTTTTTTCTACAATTTAATTTGTATCAGAATACAAGAATAAGGATGATTGAGATGACAAAAGTTGGAGTTCTAGTAGGAAGCCTTCGAAAGGAATCATATTCTAAAAAGCTTGCTAAAAATGTAATGGGCTATTTCCCAGAAGGATTTGAAACAGAGTTAATAGAAATCGGTAATCTACCTTTTTATAATCAGGATTTTGATGATGAGAATAATGCACCAGAAGTGCTACACGAGTTCAGACAAAAAATTGGGGAATGTGATACATTTTTATTTGTAACACCTGAATATAATCGTTCGATTCCAGCTGTGTTAAAAAATGCATTAGATACAGCCTCTCGTCCAAAGACAGATAATAAATGGGGTGGAAAGCCTGCAGCAATCATAAGCCAATCCCCAGGAGGGATCGGTGGATTTGGAGCTAACCATCATTTGCGCCAAATGCTAACTTGTGTGAATGTACCAGTACTTCAGCAACCTGAAGCATATATTGGTAATGTAGCAACACTAATGAATGAGAGTGGAGCAATTACTAATGAAGGCACTGCTGAATTCTTACAAAAGTTTGTAGTGAAATTTGTAGACTTTATCAAGCGATTCGAGGATTAATGAAGAGGAAATGGCCAGTTCCTGTTTAAGGGATCTGGCCATTAATCCATGTAGGGCTGGTACATAAAATTTTATTGATTTCTATGAAATAAATCCCGTAGCTCTTCCATTTTCTTTTCCACTAAAGGATAGAAGTTATTCTTCGCATGAGTTGTTGAATTTCCTCCAAAAAAATTAGTACCAGGACAGGATTTAACCTCATTGTCCTTTGCGTTGTCGAGTACCCTTTCCTTTGTTTTGTAGTGCCACCAATGATGATAGGTGATTGTGTCAATAGATGGTTCTAAGGAAAATTTTAAGCTTAGCAGTGCCGTTACGAATATAATTGTATCTCTTTGTTCCTGTGTCATAACATCATGACCAAGATCAAAGTCTCCGACATGCTCGATAGCAATGCCATTTTCATTAGCCTTTGTCCCAATGGTTCCCTCAGGGGCAATATTAATCGGACGAGAAAGAGCAATTTTTCCGTCGGGGAAGGTAGTGATATTCTGGGCAATATTACTCCAACCCATTGTTTTCATATGATGCTGCTGCATACTGTTTAACATTTGAAAATAATTGTTACCATGAAAATGCTTGTAGGAAGGTCGCCACGTATGATGCTGTTGAATGAGATGGATTTCCCTTGTGAACTTCTGGTTGAGCAGCCAGTCCTGAAATTCCTCTCTAGTCATTACAATATGCTGTCCTTCCATGTTCAATGGCTTTGGCTTAATTGTTAGCATTTGCCCTGGACGTAATTGCTTAGAGGGAAGACGATTCACATGTTGGATGATCTCCTCGGTTGAGTGAAATTCTTTAGCTATTTGTTGTAAGGTTTCCCCAGGAGCAACTTCATGGATCACTGGTACGATTAGCTTCTGCCCCTCTAGTAGGGTGTTAGACTGGAGACCATTTGTGATTTTAAGTTCGTATGTGGAGGTACTAAATTGTTTAGCAATTTTAGGCAATGTATCACCACCCTTTACTTCATATAGGTTTGAGGTTGAACTAGCGTGAGAAGTGGATGGTAAATGTAAGAATAATACAATAAATAGAACTAAAAGTGAAACAATCAAATGTTTCTTCATACGTAATCTCCTTCTCCTTGAATTAGGCATTTATTTTAAATGAGCTTTTATTATAGTCTCGTTTGGATTTTGATTTTTATTCTTAGGAAGGATTCCAAGGGGAATAGCCAAACTCTCCTCACTATGATATGTTTGGAACATACGCTTCTAATGGGATTAAGATATAATTTTTATAATAGGAAGCAGTGAAGACTACAGAGATAAAATGGGGGAGAGGAAATTGGAACAGGCAATAAAGGATATTTTGCTGGAAGGTAGTTTTAATTTTCGAGATGTAGGTGGAATGATAACCGAGGATGGCCGTCATGTTAGAAAAGGTAAGCTTTTTCGTTCAGGAAATTTGAGCCTATTGACAGCAGCAGGCATCGAAGTCTTGCAGGGGTTGGAAATTAAACATATCTGTGACCTGCGTGATCAGGATGAAATAACGAACCATCCAGATCCAGAAATCACTGGGATTAAATGGATTCATATTCCACTGATGAATGATGAAGCTGCAGTAAGGCAAGCTGGAGATATTATAAAATTTGAGGATAAGCTAATTAATAGTAAACCCGGTGAAATGCTACTGAATATGAACCGTGCAATGGTGGGGAAAACGGCAGCGTTTGAAAAGATATTTAGGATTTTATTGGATGAACCTGATAAAGCCCTTTTATTCCACTGCATGGCGGGAAAGGATAGAACTGGAGCTGTTGCTGCACTACTTCTAAGTGCACTTGGTGTTTCACGTCAATTAATCGAGGAGGATTATTTATATACGAATAATGCTCTAGAAATTATGGAAAAAAGTTTTGAGAAAATCGGTTACGCTTTCCCAGAGCATATTGATCGTGATGTCGTCATAGCGATGTACGAAGCTCGTGTTGCATATATACGTGCATTTTTTGATGAGATAGAAGAGAAATATGGAAATGTGGAAAACTATTTAATAAATGGCGTAGGATTAGAAAAAGAAGAAATTCATCAGTTAAGAAATTCTTTATTAGAAAAGTAAGTTAAAAAGGGTGAGCGCCCATAAAGGTTTGCTCACCCTTTCTTATGCATCAAGCTATTTTTCCAGCCATATAAGCCATAAATTAACAAGCCTATTACAAACCAGATTCCTGATGCAATTAATGTATGTGCTGATAACTGTGTCATTAGGAATAGACATAACAAAAAGGATACGATTGGAATGACCGGAAAGAACGGAACACGAAATCCCCCAGCTGGAATATTAGGGTCCTTTCGTAAAAAGATCACACCAAGCGATATGATGGTAAATGCTAGCAATGTCCCCATGTTAGCCATTTCGGTTAGCTTGGCTAAAGGTACGATACCCGCACAAAAGGCAATCAAAAAGGAAAAGATCCAAGTACTAAAGACTGGTGAGTTCCCCTTCGCATTTAATTGACTCATGCGTTTTGGGAGTAGTCGGTCACGTCCTAAAGCGAAAAGTAGTCTTGTCCCTCCATAAAGAAACACAAGAATAACCGTCATCATTCCAGCTATAGCCCCGAGTGAAATAAATCCAGCAATCCAATTTTGATTGACTAGTCCCATAGCAAAACTAACTGGATCACTAACGTTTAATTTCGTATAGGATACCATTCCTGTTAATACTAGAGAAACGACAACATATAGACTAGTGCAAATAAACAATGAACCAATGATTCCAATAGGCATTGTCTTTTGGGGATTTTTCACCTCTTCTGCCGCTGAAGATACAGCATCAAATCCTAAGTACGCAAAGAATACAAGAGCTGCACCTGTAAACACGCCATCCCAACCAAATGGCAATAATGGTTGCCAATTATCATATTTAACATAAAATGCACCTACAACGATAAATAATACAATTACAGATAGTTTAATTAAGACCATTATCTTATTAAGACGATTCGATTCCTTTATACCAAAGGTTAATAGATAAGCTAATAGTAGTACGATAACTATCGCTGGAAGGTTAAGATATGTTCCCTCTGCTGGATTGAAGGGACCTGTTAGTGCATGGGGAATGGTAATATGCAATCCTTTTAATAAGGATACAAAATAAGCTGACCATCCAGTCGCAACAGAAGCGGCTGCAAGCCCGTACTCAAGTACTAGCGCCCATGCCACAATCCAAGCAACTAATTCACCAAACACGGTGTAGCTATACGTATAGGCACTACCTGTGACTGGTATGGAAGAAGCAAATTCGGAATAACACATTCCAGCAAAAGAGCAGACAATTGCTGCAATAATAAAAGAAAAAATAATACCAGGACCAGCATGTAATGCAGCAACAGTTCCCGGCAATATGAAAATACCGGTCCCAATAATTGCTCCTACTCCTAGCATGATGAGATCAAAAGGCCCTAACGTTCGACTAAGTCGGGTCCCTTTTTGCTGATGGATTAATTCATGGATGTCTTTCTTTCTCAATCGATTCACACTCTAACCTCTTTAATATTTTTATTTCTTAGTGTAATGCGTATCCTACGTTAATGCAATATGAAAAAAGTCATCTTTACCTATGCATGGGGTGGAAAGCTTCATAAGTAGAACATAAGGGTACTTTTTACTCATATTAGCAGTTACGGCTTGCAATTATGTTGAGACATGATAACCTAGTAGTGAAACTATCGTTTGCACTAGGGGAGTCTTCACGAAGACTGAGATTGAACCTCGGTTCTAGACCCTTTGAACCTGATCTAGTTAAAACTAGCGGAGGGAAGTAGGCGAATAATGATATATATTATTTCATTCTGCCACTTCCTTTATTAGGGGGTGGCTTTTCTATTCGATGGAGAAGGATCTTCGGGTGAGGAATACTAGGCAACGATTATTTCTAGCTATCAGCCTAAAGGAGGAATTGGGAATGAAAGTCATGACGACAACGAACTTTACAGACCGGTTGTATGCTAATGTTCAACCGATATGGGAAAAGAATCATAACCATCCATTTGTACAGGGAATTGGAAAAGGAACATTGGAACGAGACAAGTTCGTCCATTATTTAAAGCAAGACTATGTGTATTTAATCGATTATGCCAAGCTGTTTTCCGTAGGTGTTTTGAAAGCACAAGATCTAGAAACAATGGGCAGGTTTGCACAGGTATTACATGATACATTACATGTTGAAATGGAGCTTCATCGACAGTTTGCGGCTGAATTCGGTATCAGCAGTGAAGAGCTAGAAGCAACAAGACCAACACCAGTTAATATTGCATACACGAACTATATGTTGAATGTAGCACAAAATGGAAGTCTTGCTGAGGTGGTTGCTTGTCTGTTGCCATGCGCTTGGGATTACTGGGAGATTGGAAAATTATTAAGCAGGCAATATAGTGATCGGTTGTCACTCCATCCATATGCAAAGTGGATAGAGACATATGACTCAGATACATTTGCAGATGGGGCAAAATGGTTAATCGAGTTAATGGATGAGTTAGCGGCAGGGAAGCCTGAACGAGAGCTCGCTGTTTTAGAAAAACATTTTCAAATGACTTCTAAATATGAGTACTTATTTTGGGAGATGAACTACTACAAGCAAGACTGGCCAATTTAAATAGCTTGCTACTTAGATAGTTTAAACGACAGATTTTACAGGAGGGAAGCATTAGATGAATACAGCGCTAACCATAGCAGGATCGGATTCGGGTGGAGGTGCAGGCATCCAGGCAGACTTAAAAACATTTGCTGCTAATGGGGTGTTTGGCATGTCTGTCATAACAGCAGTAACAGCGCAAAACACAATGGAGGTTCGTTCCGTACAAGATATCCATTTATCGATTATTAAGGATCAAATCGATGCTGTTTTTGAGGATATTCCAGTGGATGCTGTGAAAATTGGAATGCTATCTTCAACAGCTACCGTAGCGATGATTACCGAAAATATGAAAAAATATAAACCATTCCATATCGTATTAGACCCAGTTATGGTATCAAAGGGAGGTAGTCATCTCCTGCAAAAAGAGGCTATTGAAGCATTAATCGAGAAATTGATTCCTTTAGCTTCTATAGTAACACCAAACATTCCAGAGGCAGAGGTTCTCACGGGACAGGTAATTGAGGGAGAAGAAGATATGATTGCAGCGAGTAAACAAATCGTTGGCCTTGGTGCAAAAGCGGTCCTCCTAAAAGGTGGGCATTTACAGGGGGAACCAAATGATTTGTTTTATGATGGTGAAACAACTCTGTGGATTAAAGGGAAGCGAATTGAAACGAAAAACACCCATGGCACTGGTTGTACCCTATCCTCTGCAATAGCTGCAAATCTAGCAAAGGGAATGAACCTCGAGGAGGCGATTCAAAGAGGCAAGCAATATATCACTACTGCCATTCAATACAGTCTCTCCCTCGGTAGTGGACATGGGCCAACAAACCATTTTTATGAACTCTATAAAAATGCTGGTTATCTTGATATGGAATCAGAGGTGTCGAATCGATGAACAAAACGAACATAATACCATTATTTGCAAAGGTGAGAGAGAAGCAACCATTGATTCACCATATAACAAATAATGTAACCATTAATGATTGTGCTAATGTAACGCTTGCTATTGGGGGTTCACCTGTTATGGCAACTGGAATCGAAGAGGTTGCGGATATGGCCCAACTAGCGGATGCATTAGTAATTAACTTTGGAACCATTGATAATACAATGTACCAGGCGATGATTCTAGCAGGTCAATCCGCTAATCGAAAAGGGATCCCGGTAATATTTGATCCTGTTGGTGTAGGTGCGACCCGCTTTCGAACCGAATTAGCGCGTGAATTTATTAAAAAGGTAAAAGTCACGATTGTACGTGGTAATGCTTCAGAAATATTCAGCTTAGTCGGTGGAGATGCACAGACTCGTGGAGTAGATGCTGGCGAGATATCTATTACGAAAGAAAGCTTAGTATTAAAAGCAGCCCAACAGCTTCATGCTGTTACTGTCATCAGTGGAAAAGAAGATGTAATATCTGATGGAAGTGATATCATTACGGTTGAAAATGGGGATATTCTGCTGAGTAGAGTAACAGGGACAGGCTGCATGACTGCATCCTTAATCGCCTGCTTTGCTGGAGCGATTGATAATCCGTTTTTTGCTGCAGTAGCAGGTATGTCCGTCATGAGTCTTGCTGGAGAGCTTGCCAGGGAACAATTGGTTGGCCATGAGGGTCTTGGTACATTCCGTGTAAAACTGATGGATGAAATAACGAATATGAGTGGAGAAAAATGGGAAGCGAGGGTGCGACTAACATGAAACGAGACTATACATTATATTTGGTAACCGAAGAATCCGTACCAGAAGACAGATTGCTGCAAATAGTCGAGGCTGCAATCAAGGGTGGAGTCACCATGGTTCAACTCAGGGAAAAAAGTACTTCTAGCAAGCTATTTTTTCAGAAGGCGGTTCGTTTAAGAGAATTAACAAGACGTTATGACGTTCCGCTCATCATCAATGATCGAGTAGATATCGCCTTAGCTGTGGAAGCGGATGGGGTTCATATCGGGCAAAGTGACCTGCCACTGGCAGCGGTGCGACGTCTTGTTCCTTCTTCTATGCTGGTCGGTGTGTCCGTATCGACCGTGGAACAAGCAAAGACTGCTCAGCATTATGGGGCAGATTATATCGGCGTAGGAGCAGTATTCCCTACACAATCAAAGAAAGATGCGAAGGTACTCCCACCAGGAATGCTTGAACAAATTATTGATTCTGTCACTATTCCGATTGTTGCAATTGGCGGTATTAAAACAGAAAACCTAGCAGCGCTAAGCCGACTAAATATTACGGGTGTCGCTGTAGTATCAGGGATTATGCAAGCAGATGATCCTTATCATGCTGCAAGGACATTTATGGAAGGAATGCGTAATCGATAATAATTTCAAAGGTGTATTATATTGGAGGTCTCTTCTAATCGGAGGAGACTTCTTTTTTTGCAATGAAAAAAGTATGTTTTAGCGGACAAATAATGGTTGTATTGTATGAAGTAATGAAATATAGTACAAATAGACAGTGAATCCCTTGATTTATCTTGCTCGAGGGTTTGCAGACAGCTTAGTAGAATGAATCAAAAAGGAGTCTTTAACAATGAAAATACGTGTATCAGCGGTTCAATACCACTTAGAGAAGATAAATAGCTTTGATGATTTTGCTTCCCAGGTTACTCACTATGTTCGTACTGCTTCAGAATATGATTCAGAATTTGTCCTCTTCCCGGAGTTTTTTACAACGCAGCTGCTATCAATCTCTGAAGGTACAACAAGCCGAGTAGACGATTTACCTTCCTTCACAGATCAATATATAGGTTTGTTCTCCGGACTTGCCAAAGAAACGGGCATGCATATTGTTGGAGGAACACATGTCGTAAGAAAAGGAGATAATTTATATAATACAGCATTTCTTTTCTATCCAGATGGACGGGTGGAGGAACAAGCGAAGCTTCATATGACACCTACGGAGAAACATGAATGGAATATTACACCTGGAGATTCCATTCGAGTTTTTGAAACGAATAAAGGAAAAATTGCTTTGCTAACTTGTTATGATATGGAGTTCCCAGAGATAGTGCGTAAGGTTCGTGGTATGGGAGCAGATGTTATCTTTGCCCCATCCTGTACAGATGATTTACATGGATTTCATCGTGTGCGTTATACGAGTCATGCAAGAACAATTGAAAACCAAGTGTATGTTGTCACTACTGGTACTGTAGGGGCATTACGGAATGTAGACTTTATGCGTGCTAATTATGGACAGGCAGCTATCATTACACCGAATGATATCCCATTTCCAAAAAATGGTGTCATGATGGAAGGCGAATTCAACCATGATATGCTAATCACTGCTGACTTAGATCTTTCACTCTTGCATGAAGTACGAGAAAAAGGATCGGTAACAACTTGGAATGATAGACGTCTAGACTTATATCCCGATCTTAGTAAATAAGAAGGGACTGTAGCCTGATGCTTTATCTAAAGCAGGTCTATTTAAAGAATGGGAAAGGATTTGTTCCGGTAGTCGTTAGAAATTATATACGGCAGGATTTCGAAGGGCTTATTCAAATTCAACGGGAGAGCTTTCCGCCACCATTTCCTTCTGATCTCTGGTGGAATATGGAACAGCTAGAGAACCATGTGACACTTTTCCCGGAAGGCGCGTTATGTGTAGAAGTGAATGGCGTACTTGCAGGATCGATGACGGGACTAATCGTTCACTTTGACAAGGAAGAATCCTCCCATACATGGCAAGAGATGACAGATGATGGCTATATTCGGAATCATAGTCCAGATGGCAATACACTTTATGTAGTGGATATCTGCATTCGTCCAGCCTATCGTAACCTGGCTCTGGGGAAGCTACTCATGCAATCGATGTATGAGGTAGTTGTTCAGCTAGGGCTAGAACGTTTAGTAGGAGGAGGACGAATGCCTGGCTTTCATAGACATGCAAATCGGTTGACTCCTCAGGAATATTTAGAGGAAGTGTTGCGTGGTCAATTACAGGATCCAGTTATTACGTTCTTATTGCATGCTGGTCGTACCCCGATTCGTATTCTTGAAAACTATCTAGAGGATGAGCAATCCTTGCATCATGCAGTCTTAATGGAATGGGTAAATCCATTTAAGACGAGATTGCTAGAAATATAGGAGGGAGGAACAATGGAACCTTTTATACATGGAGTCATTCTAGCATTTGGTTTAATCCTTCCCCTTGGGGTACAGAATGTGTTTGTTTTCAACCAGGGTGCCACACACTCAAGGTTCTTTCAAGCTCTCCCCGCCGTTATTACGGCAGCAATCTGTGATACCATGTTGATTGCCCTTGCAGTCGGCGGGGTTTCTGTTGTAGTCCTTAGTTTTGCAGGATTAAGACAGGTATTGTTTCTTGCCGGCTTTTTCTTTCTGCTCTATATGGGATGGGTTATGTGGAAAAGTAACCCTGTTAAGGAAAAGAACACCCAGCAATTTTCAACGAAACGCCAAATAACATTTGCTCTATCTGTATCTTTATTAAACCCACATGCAATCCTAGATACTATTGGTGTAATCGGAACAGGCTCACTCGTTTATGACGGGCTTGAGAAGCTGGTCTTTGCACTAGCATGTATTCTGATCTCCTGGCTATGGTTTATTGGACTTGCACTTACGGGAAGAATAGTTGGTCGATATGATCAAAATGGAATATTTTTAAAGCGATTAAATCAGTTGTCTGCTGTAATTATTTGGGTAATGGCGGTATATATTGGATATCAATTTTTGAATGGTATTAGCTAAAAGTAGTCCTTGTTATAATAAGTAATTTAGTTTTCGAGAAAGAGATAATAGTATAAATAGGAAGTGTTCAATCACTTAAGGTTTTGCACCTCCTAATACTGACTTGTTTTCAACCTCTGTAATGATACAGCGATAGTACTTATGCAAATGTACTTCATTAATACCAAGCCATTTATGATATGTCGTGAAACCGTTATTTTACCAGTATTTCTTTTTGGGTAATAAGATAATTTACAACTAACGGGTGTACAACGGTAATATTCGGTATCGATAAACTGATATGCTGTAAATAACTTAATTGTTTTAATGTTGATCTGCAAAAATCCACCAATATAAGGTACTAAAGATCCCTAACAAACTGGTAATAATAATGATGAATAAACTATTGAAACTTAGTACACCACCACCCTCTGTTAAACCACTAAATATTGCTGGGATAGCCCATGGAAAATAATCACCAAAGCCAGTAACAGCAACAATTTGGGATAGAACAACTGTAAGAATAACAAAGCCTAACGGAGCTAAATATCCGCCACCGTAACTTGCGATGAATGCGACAGGAGTAGATAAAGATATTGTTATAAAGGTGACGACTAGTAGTATAGAAAGACCATGTACGAAGATAGCTGAAGACCATAGTGGGAGGCCAATTATCCAGCCAATTATAATACCAAGGGTCACAACATAAGCACTAAGTAAGATATTTGTTATAAAAGATGCAATAAATTTTGCTATCACAATAACTGCTCGTGAATAAGGAAGTGCTAAGAGATCCTTTGCCGTGCGGTCAGCATATTCTCTTCCAAATATCCAGCTTGTGACAAATCCAAAGACGAGAATCCCACCTACTGCAATAATTTGTGCATGTAATCGTAAATACGATGTCCAATCTGCTTCTCCAGCAAATTGTGCTTTAGCTCTTAACAATCCTGAACTGTTAGCAAACTCCGGATTTTTTAATACAATCATAAAAAAACCAGCCATTAACGGAGCAATTGTAAAAACTACTGCTGTTATCCGAATGACTTTTGATTTTCGAACCTTGAGCCATTCAGCTTGTAATGCAGGAAAAAAATAGCTCATTTCAACATTTCTCCTTTCTCTCTGATAATTCTTAGAAAATAGGATTCCAAGTCCTCCTCTTCCACTATTAATTTAGTTGGAGGAAAGCCTTGGTAAACAAGTAAACGAGATATTTCTTCTGGATGTTTTATGGCTTTCTTGTTATAGGTCTTAATTAGACCGTCCTTATTTATCCATGAAGGATATCCAGCAGATGACAGTTTAGACGCAGCTGATTTGTTATCAAGAGAGTCAATTATTAGACGTTGGTTAAGCAGTTTGTTTAATTGGATTGACTCTATTTCTTGTAACAGCTGTCCCTCATGAATGATTCCTATTTTTGTAGCAACTTTAGCAACTTCACTAAGGAGATGACTTGAAATTAAGATGGTTACGCCCTGATTAAATGCTAAGTCCTGAAGTAATTCTCTTATTTCTACAATCCCCGCAGGATCCAGTCCATTTACAGGCTCATCTAAAATTAATATTTCTGGCTTATGTAGAATGGACTTAGCAATCCCTAAACGTTGAGCATACCCTAAGGAAAGATCTTTCGCTTTTTTTCGTGCGTATTGTGTTAAATTTAGAAGATTCATCACTCTTAAAACAGCATCGGGACTCGAAACCATTCTAAGGCGGCGATAAACCTCAAGATTCTCCTCCACCGTTAGTTCAGGATAGGAATAAGGCGTTTCAACCATGTATCCTACTTTTTCCCAGATATTATAATTTTTATGATTGACCTTTTTTCCATTTATATAGCTAGTTCCTTGAGTAGGTCGAATCATACCGAGTAACATTCTTATCGTTGTCGTTTTTCCCGCTCCATTTAAACCAATAAAACCATAAATTTCTCCTTTATTTATACTTAATGAAACATTTTTAACTGCTTCAAAACCTTTATAAATTTTGGTTAGCTTATTTGTTTGAATAACTTGAAGCATGTTCAATCCTCCTCAATGAGCCCATCAACAATAAGATCAATAAGCAGCTCGAGAGTGTCAGGATATACGGCTTCACCAATTTCCTTTTCATGAAGTGTGAGTACAAACAAGGATCGAAGTACACCAGCAATAATGGCAGGGTCTTCCTTCACTTGTATCCCTAAAGCCCTCCATTTTTCAATTAAAGCTAAAATGGCATCACTATCTTTGGCGAAATGTTTTTCTAGTAACTCTGGAGATAGTCTTTTAAGCATTTCCTCCATATTACTTCCAAAATACAATTCACGTATAAGTGGATTTGTTTCGATCGCATTAATAAAATTTCGAAGGATGCCTTTAATTATTTTCTTTGGCTGATCTTCGTTGCTAACCTTAAGATTAACAAATTGTTCCCTTATCTTTTCTTCTTCGATTTCTAGGATTGCGAAATATAATTCTTCTTTTGAACTAAAAAACTTATAAAAAGTCCCTTGAGCAATACCAACATTTTGAGTAATTTCATGAATGCTCGTTTTTTGAAACCCCATTTTGCTGAAAAGGATCCGTCCCTGCTCGATAAGAGAATTGGTAATGACTTGCTTTTCATGTTCATTAAATCCCCTAGACATTCAAACACCCCTTTATGTGAATATATGAATAAAAATATTTTATATTCACATAGATTATATGCCATTCTTGTAATTTTTCAAATAATAACAAATAATTAAATTTCGGGTAGCCACAAATTTGATTAATAGATTTCCCCACGAATTGGAACCTCCATTAGAAACGCAGACTATTTAGATTATATAGATAGTGAGAATGCAAGATTGAGCACAAATTACGTAGAAGAATGAATAAATGCCTTGTTAAACTGGGCGTGATGGGTAACCAAAGTAATTTTTGTAGGTGACATTGTTCTTTTAGAAAAAATATTTCTGGGAAAATACATTAGAAAGATAAGAAGCTGCTGGTGAAATTTAGTGAAAACCACTATCCTAGCAAATAATGTTATGGTATAATTAGAACACACGTTCTGATTAGGGGTGCTGATTATGCTAAGCTGTAGGAATAATGCTTTAGACATCAAGCTTGCAGTGCAGTCGAATACGAATGAAGTACTGGCATTTTTTGATGAGAACATAGACATGGATAGTGGTACGATCTACAATCGAGAATTTGTTTGTCCTGATGGAGTGAAAGCGGCTATTAGGAGAAACCAGATGTTAATCGCCATAAAAGATGATAATTTAGTAGGCGCTCTTCGATTTTATAAGAAAAAGACAGACAATAGTGTATCACTTTATCAATTTGCGATATGTAAAACCCATAGAAATCGAGGATTATTAAAGGACATGCTTTCCTATATAAATGCAGGTCCTGTGCGTGCTACATGTCCTAAGCATTCATCAATAAATCATTATTTTCGTAAAACAGGATGGACATTGTATGAAACAAAAGGAGAATTAAACTCATGGGAATTTTAAAATGGCAACTAAAGGGGGATATTTCATGACTTCAAGCAGCAAAGGAAAAATTAAATTCATACAAGCAGTATCGCTTTTCACCCCAAATTTGGACTTCTCTGTTGATTTTTATAAAAATACTTTCGGTGCGATTGAATTGTTTCGTTCTCAACAAACAAATGGCTCAAATATGGTAGGGCTATCATTTACTGATGGAAACACGGAGTTTGTTTTACATGATAGTGAAGAATGGAAGGAACCAGATATTGAGGTTTTAGTAGAAGATGTGAGAGACTTCTATAATACACATAAGGAAAATGAAAATATTCATTGGATTCAACCACCAATTGAAAAACCATATGGAGGACATCTTGCAGTTATGCGTACAATAGCAGATGATATTGTATTAATAATTGTTGGACCATAGAAGTGTTATGAAATACATATTTTATGTTTCTCGGGCGTGTTGGCTGAACACCTAAAAGAATTTACTATAAGGGGCGTTACCGAGTAGTTGTTATGCTCAAACTAAAATGAAATTTTCACAGGTTATTTTTTGAATAAATAGCAGGTTAGTGGTCTAAGGTTTGTTATAAAATGATAAAGAAAAAAATCCTTCCCTTTATGTAAGAAGAATTTTTTGTTATTCGATACTTTCATTAATTGTAATAGCCTTGTTTGCCTCCTGACTTGATTCTCCATGCCCTGGTCCAAATAAGTTTAATATGACCACTCCGACAATAATTAATATTATTCCGGCAATACTAGCCGCATTAATTTTCTCTTTCCAAATTAAAACGGAAATAATGGTAGTAGCAATAATCCCAATTCCCGACCATATCGCATATGCAGTATTTAATGGAATTGTTTTCAAGGATAATGATAAAAAGAAGAAACATCCAACAAATGCTATAATTACACCAATGGTAGGAAAAGGCTTTGAAAACCCTTCAGATGCTTTTAATAAAGAAGAACCAATAAGTTCCCCAACGATTGCAAGTGCTAAAAATAAATAAGGCATTATTATACTTCCTCCAGAATCATGATGATTCGTTCATTTTAAAGGTTTCACCTAAATAACGTCACTAACTAACTTTATAATATCCTTTAGGAAAATTGCAATCACTAACCATTAGTATGTACAGAATTCTACTTAAGGTGAGTCAAGTTGCTAAGAAAATAGTTGTTATCCGACGGTTGTGCTTTCTTTAATTGGTGGGGTATTATGTTGTTCACATGGTACTACTGATGGATCTATAGTTTTATAAAAGGAAGAAGCTTTATGAAATCTTGGGATTATTAGTAAACAATCATTGTCGATCAAAATGAAGAATTTATTATGGTGTAATGGTGTAGTATACTTCAATAAGATTCATGGTAAAATCGAGAAGTATAGAAGTTTTAAAGAGCCAATAAATAGCCAAATAGATTAGGTAAGGAAGTGCAAATATTATGGATTTCGAAACAGTGATGCAGGAGCTCGAAGCTCTCGGCAAGGAACGAACAAAAAAGATTTACATGTCTAATGGCGCCCACGAGCCGCTCTTTGGCGTGGCTACAGGTGCTATGAAGCCGATGGCAAAGAAAATTAAAATAAATCAACCATTAGCTGAAGAGCTTTATGCAACTGGTAATTACGACGCCATGTATTTTGCAGGCATTATAGCAGACCCCAAAGCCATGACAGTATCGGATTTTGATCGTTGGATGGATGATGCTTATTTTTATATGCTTTCTGATTATGTAGTGGCAGTAACCTTATCAGAGTCGGATATTGCACAAGAGGTCGCTGATCAATGGATTGCAAGCGGTGATGAACTTAGAATGTCAGCAGGCTGGAGCTGCTATTGCTGGCTGCTAGGAAATCGAAAAGACAATGCGTTTTCTGAAAGTAAGATCTCCAATATGCTTAATATGGTGAAAAATACGATTCATGATTCCCCAGAACGGACTAAATCCTCGATGAACAATTTTATATATACTGTAGGAATTTCCTATTTACCGGGTCATGAAAAGGCAGTAGAGACGGCAAAGGAAGTCGGTATAGTAGAAGTAAAACGGGAAAATAAAAAGAGCAGTTTCCTAAACGCCCTCGAGAATATCCAAAAAGAAATAGATAGAGGCAGGCTTGGTTTTAAACGGAAATATGTAAGATGTTAAAACGGATTATCGATAATAATTAAGTCCACTTGGTTGAAGTTAAGGGAGAAGCGCTGCTTCTCCCTATGAACTTTCACTGAATTCTAGTTTAAAGGGCTCTTCTAATAGACACTAAACCCGGATTTTGCAGAACTCAGTCTATTAGAACCCATCTAATAGACACTAAACCTGTATATAGCTGAGTTTAGTCTAATAGACCGCTTCTAATAGACACTAAACCCGGATATAGCTGATTTTAGTCTAATAGAGCACTTCTAATAGACACTAAACCTGGATATAGCTGATTTTAGTCTAATAGACCGCTTCTAATAGACACTAAACCCGGATATAGCTGATTTTAGTCTAATAGAGCACTTCTAATAGACACTAAACCTGGATATAGCTGATTTTAGTCTAATAGACCGCTTCTAATAGACACTAAACCTGGATATAGCTGATTTTAGTCTAATATACCGCTTCTAAAAGACACTAAACCCGGATTTTGCAGAACTCAGTCTATTAGAACCCATCTAATAGACACTAAACCTGTATATAGCTGACTTTAGTCTAATAGACACTTCTAATAGACAGCTCCACCTAGATATTGAAGAACTCGGTTTATTAGAACGCATCTAATAGACACCAAACCCAGATTCTGCTGAAACCAACACTAATAGACCACTTCTAATAAAAATCCTCCTCACCTATCATAATACCAGCCAATATTAATCGTTTAATCAAACCTTGCTATCTACAACAGTGCTATTCAGTTGAGAAAAATAATTATTTCAATAATTCTGATGAATCCAATGGAGGTTAATGTTAAGATTGGTGTAGGTATTAAAGTAAGAAGTGTAATTTATCATAAACCATAAATGATTATTAACATAAAAAAGGAACAGTGAGTTCATTAAAAGGGGGGACTGCCTTGTTTTGGTATCTATTGTTACTGACTGTAGCTATTTGTTTGCCGGGAATTTATTTTATGTTTCAAACAGAGAAGAAAATGCCAAACAACGATGAAATTTCCGATAAGGAGCGTTTGGTTGCTCATTTTGCAATTGTTGTTTTATTTGGCGCGATCGGGGCATTTGCAGTACCGAAAGTAGATATTATTCCTTTAGAATTTAATGTATATAGTATTTTAAAATATGGCCTAATCTTTGGAGTCATATGTTCGGTTGGAAATTTAGTGTTGTATTATTTTTACTTGCTGAAAAGTATTACAACGAAGGACTACCTAGAAATTGAAAAACATTATCATAATATTGGTATTTTAAGCCGTATTCTTTATGCTGGGTTTGTCGAAGAAATTATGTTTCGCTGGGGAATCATGAGTTTCATTTTATGGCTTTTACAATTTGCTTTTAAACCATTGACGATTACAGCAGTGGTTATCGCGATTGGAATTTCAAGCATACTTTTTTCTCTAGTACATTTACCTTCCATCAAGATGGTCTCCACTGAACCTAAGTCAGCTATGTATGTTTATACTATTTTGGGCAATATTTGGGTTGGAGTATTTGCTGGGTGGGCATTTTTGGAAGCAGGTATATTTGCTGCAATTATCGTGCATATTTTATTCCACCTACTATGGTATCCGATTCAAAAGATGGAACAAAAAAAGCACCAATTGGTTGCATAGCTTTTTTTAGCAGTTTTCGTGTGGTTTATTTATTGCGTCCCGATCCATTCTTTGTTGATTAAAATTACTTTCGTCGAAGATGCAGAAAGTAAGATATCAAAGAAGAACCGTAAAAATAATAAAACGCTTGGACAAAATTTAGCTCAGGTCCAAGCGTTTTTTATCTTATTTAAATAGTTACATTTTTTAATGAAATTATCGGTTGTTAATTATCATTATTCGCACAACTAAATGTCAGCAGGTGCATACATAGAATCAACTTAAATCAACATTATGATAAACTTGTTGAACGTCTTCTAAGTCCTCTAATACATCCACTAATTTTTCGAATTGTTCTCTTGCAGCATCATCTAGGGTAACCTCATTTTGAGGAAGCATTGTTAACTCAGCTACAGTGAACTCCGTGATACCGATGGATTGGAATGCTTCTTGAACAGCATGGTATTGATCAGGCTCTGCATAGACAATAACCGTGTCCTCTTCCTCTGTTACGTCACGAACATCAATATCTGCTTCCATTAAAAGCTCCAGCACTTCATCAGCAGTTTTACCTTCTACACCAAATACTGCAGTAGCATCAAACATATAAGCAACAGAACCACTGACACCCATATTTCCTCCGTTTTTACCGAAAGCAGCACGAACCTCTGAAGCAGTTCGATTAACATTGTTTGTTAATGTATCCACGATAAGCATTGAACCGTTTGGACCGAATCCTTCGTAACGAAGCTCATCATAACTTTCTTCTGCTCCACCCTTAGCCTTTTCAATAGCTTTTTCGATGATATGCTTAGGAACACTATAGGTTTTCGCACGTTCTAATACAACCTTCAAGGCTTGATTAGCCTCTGGATCAGGCTCCCCTTGCTTAGCAGCTACATAAATTTCACGACCGAACTTAGCATAAATACGGCTTGTATTTTTGTCCTTCTCTGCCTTCTTATCCTTGATGTTATTCCACTTACGTCCCATTACGAACATCTCACTTTCTATCTGAATCTGTTATAAATTTTAATACAGAGATAATACATAATACAATAAAAAACCTTTACTATTATACAATATCCTGACAAGAATTTCTTGGGGAATTTTTGGATAGCTTGGTTGTGGTGTGTGGTTGGTGCTGTGAATTACATCTTATGAAGCTGCCATCACTCCCTACAAAGTTCTCGGCATCACGACACTACCTCACGCATAAGCTATATAAACCGCGTCCAAGATGGAGGGAAAACAAACATGGATATTCTTAACAAGGTGAAGAGCTATCGAGAGGAAGAAAATCGTCTGAAGTGGGAGGGTACATTCGCGGAGTACCTGGAAATTGTCAAGGAGAGGCCAGAGGTTGCCCAGACAGCGCATTCGCGCGTGTACAATATGATAAAAGCAGCTGGAGTTGAAGAACGAAATGGTCAGAAGATGTACCATTTCTTCGGTGAGGAAATATTTGGTTTAGAGGAGGCAATTGAGAGACTTGTTGAAGAGTACTTTCATCCTGCAGCAAAGCGACTTGATGTGCGAAAGCGAATCTTATTATTAATGGGACCGGTTAGTGGTGGGAAATCAACAATTGTGACGATGTTGAAAAGAGGATTAGAAAAGTATTCCCGTACGGATGAAGGTGCAATTTATGCGATTAAGGGCTGTCCAATGCAAGAGGATCCTTTACACCTTATTCCCAATCATTTACGGGAGGACTTTTATAAGGAATATGGAATACGAATCGAAGGAAGTCTTTCGCCATTAAATACGATGAGGCTGGAAAAGGAATATGGTGGGCGAGTGGAAGATGTGATGGTGGAACGAATCTTCTTCTCTGAGGATAAGCGTGTCGGGATTGGAACCTTTAGCCCATCGGATCCGAAGTCACAGGATATAGCAGATTTAACAGGGAGTATCGACTTCTCAACCATTGCTGAATACGGCTCTGAATCAGACCCGAGGGCATATCGATTTGATGGGGAATTAAATAAAGCGAATAGAGGGATGATGGAATTTCAGGAAATGCTGAAGTGTGATGAGAAATTCCTTTGGCATCTACTTTCACTTACCCAAGAAGGGAATTTTAAAGCAGGGAGGTTTGCACTCATCTCTGCCGATGAATTAATTGTTGCGCACACGAACGAATCAGAATATCGCTCCTTTATTTCCAATAAGAAAAATGAAGCACTTCATTCCCGAATTATCGTTATGCCAATCCCTTACAACCTACGCGTTAGTGAGGAAGAGCGAATCTATGAAAAGATGATTAAGCAAAGTGATATGGCCCATGTCCATATTGCTCCACATGCTTTACGAGTGGCTGCCATTTTCTCTGTGTTAACCAGATTAAAAGAATCAAAGAAACAGGGTGTAGATCTGTTAAAAAAGCTGCGCTTGTATGATGGGGAAAGTGTAGAAGGCTATAATCAAGTAGATGTTGATGAATTAAGGAAGGAGTTTCCGACCGAGGGGATGGAGGGGATTGATCCGCGTTATGTGATTAACCGAATTTCCTCAGCGATTATTCGGAAGGAAGTACCTTCCATCAATGCATTAGATGTATTGCGATCGATAAAGGAAGGACTTGATCAGCATGCTTCGATATCAACGGAAGATAAAGAAACCTATATGAACTATATTGCAATTGCAAGGCGAGAATATGATGAGATTGCTAAGAAAGAAGTTCAGAAGGCCTTTGTCTATTCCTATGAAGAATCTGCAAAATCCTTAATGGATAATTATTTAGATAATGTAGAAGCATACTGTAACAAAAATAAGCTAAGAGATCCGTTAACCGGTGAAGAAATGAATCCAGATGAGAAGCTGATGCGTTCCATTGAAGAACAAATTGGTATTTCCGAGAATGCGAAGAAATCATTCCGGGAAGAAATCCTCATTCGTATCTCGGCTTACGCTAGAAAGGGAAAACGATTTGACTATAACTCCCATGAACGACTAAGGGAAGCCATTCAGAAAAAGCTATTTGCTGATTTAAAGGATGTTGTGAAAATTACCACGTCCTCGAAGACACCGGATGAATCACAGCTGAAGAAGATAAATGAGGTTATTGCTAGATTGATAGATGAGTATGGTTATAATTCTGTTTCAGCAAATGAGCTGCTACGTTACGTTGGAAGCTTGTTAAATCGATAATTATACACTAAAAGGTAACAAGAACCTGTAAAAAGGCTAGTCTTGTTACCTTTTTGTTAACCAAAAACCGTTTCGTAATGCAATAATATGCGCCTAGCTGCATATGATAGAGAAAAGTATAGTAGTCCTCACAAAAGGATTGCACTACTTTTAACGAAAAGAATAGGAGGGGAAGGTATGCAGGAAGGTAAACACAGCTTTGTTGTCTCCGAGGAAAACTGGTCCCTCCATCGCAAAGGCTTTCAAGATCAACAACGCCACATGGATAAAGTAAAGGAAGCCATCAAAAATAATTTACCAGATTTAGTAAGTGAAGAAAGTATCGTTATGTCGAATGGACGGGATATCGTTAAAATACCAATCCGTTCGTTAGACGAATATAAAATTCGTTACAATTACAACAAGTCAAAGCATGTAGGGCAAGGGAATGGAGATAGTAAAGTAGGAGATGTCATTGGCAAGGATCCGAATGCAAAGGGACAGCAAGGCCTCGGCGGTGGAAAGCAGGCAGGTGATAAACCTGGAGAAGACTATTATGAGGCAGAGGTATCATTAGAAGAGCTAGAGGAAGCCCTATTTAAAGAATTAGAATTACCTAATTTACAAGAAAAGGACCAAGCAGAGATTGTTACTGAAAAAATAGAATTCAATGATGTGCGAAAGAAGGGGCTAATGGGTAATATTGATAAAAAACGCACTATTTTAACAGCACTAAAGCGAAATGCAAGAGATGGGCGCCCTGGAATAATTCCAATCTATAATGATGATTTACGATTTAAAACATGGAATGAAGTTGTGAAGCCTGAATCACAGGCCGTTGTCTTAGCGATGATGGATACTAGTGCCTCGATGGGTACATTCGAAAAGTATATGGCGAGAAGCTTTTTCTTCTGGATGACTCGCTTTCTAAAAACGAAATATGAGCATGTAGATATTGCTTTTATTGCTCATCACACGGAAGCGAAGGAAGTGACAGAGGAAGAGTTTTTTACAAAGGGTGAAAGCGGAGGAACAATTTGTTCATCAGCATATGAGAAGGCGATAGAGCTAATTGAAGACAGATACCAGCCATCCCGCTATAATATTTATCCTTTTCATTTTTCAGATGGGGAGAACATTACCTCGGATAACCCGAAATGTATCCGGCTGGTCAATGAAATAATGGATGTGTCTAATATGTTCGGCTATGCTGAGGTGAATATTTACAATCGTCATTCGACACTAATGCGCGCATATAATACGATTGAGAATCCTAAGTTCCGTCACTATATTTTAAAGGAAAAGCGAGATGTATATCATGCGATGAAAAATTTCTTTCAACGTGAGGCAGTTGGTGTTTGAGGAAATTCGACTCCCCCTTATTCAATGCTAGGGGGAGCTTTTTATTTGTAAATAGGTAAGGATAAACGACTTTCGTTTCTGCATAAGAAGAACGAAGCCATTCGCAAAAAGGCAAGCGAATACAAGTTACGATAATTAACTATAAACCTGTTCAATCTTATAAACACCACGCTCTGTCGTTATAAAGAATTTTTCCCCATCATATTCATATAGGGTATTATTCTCAAGGGGGATTTCATAAACCGATGCTGGAAGCGGCTGATTACTCATAGAAGCTAGTGTCTCAATCCGCCCATCCCCTTTTAATAATAGATTATACCTCGGTACATAATCGTCAATTCTTCTCGTGTTTAGGTCATAGGAAATATCCTGTAAATGCATTACTATTTTATCAACATCATCCATTTCGTGCTTGGTAATTTTAATTTGTTGGCCATTCCACTGTTGAAGCTGTCTGTTAAATTCCTCAACCGATAAAAATTGGTGTTCCATGCCATCCCTCCTGCCCTTAAATTTTCCAAAAAGTATAGGAAATATGCGGAGATAAACCAATCTATTGACAGCAGAAAAATAAATATGGTATTTATTTGATAGAATTATTAGCACTCAACATGTTAGAGTGCTAAAATGAAGTTGACCATTTAATACTTCTAGTAATAAAGGTAGAAAAGGAGATGTGGAGAATGGGAAAAAGGAAGTTCAAAGCAGAATCTAAGCGATTATTGGATTTAATGATTAATGCTATTTATTCACAGCGGGAGGTTTTCCTACGTGAATTAATCTCAAATGCAAGTGATGCCATCGATAAAATCTACTATAAGGCACTCACAGATGAGAACTTAACCTTTAATCAAAGTGATTATTTTATTAAAATTACGGCAGACAAGGATTCTCGTACACTAAAAATTATTGATACAGGTATTGGTATGACTGAGGAAGAGCTGGAGAAAAACCTCGGTACGATTGCTAAGAGTGGATCCTTAGCCTTTAAATCTGAAAACGAAATTAAGGATGGCTATGATATTATCGGTCAATTCGGTGTCGGCTTCTATGCGGCATTTATGGTTGCAGATGTTGTAACCGTGGTAAGTAAAGCATTAGGTAGTGACCAAGCATATAAATGGGAATCAAAGGGATCTGATGGCTATACCATCGAACCGGTAGAAAAGGATACCGTTGGAACGGAAATCACCCTGAAGCTAAAAGAGAATACAGAAGATGAGAACTATGATGAGTATCTGGAAGAATATCGCTTAAAACAAATCATCAAAAAATACTCTGATTTTATTCGTTATCCAATTAAAATGGATGTTACGAAAAGCAAGAAGAATGATGACGATGATGAATATACAGAATACCAGGAAGAAGAAACCATTAACAGTATGGTTCCGATTTGGAAGAAGAACAAAAGTGAGCTAACCGATGAAGATTATGAGAACTTCTATCGCGAAAAGCGCTATGGCTTTGATAAGCCACTAAAGCATATTCACTTAAGTGTAGATGGTTCGATTCGTTATAATGCTATTCTATTCATTCCAGAAAATCGTCCATTTGACTACTACTCTCAAGATTACGAAAAAGGTCTTGAGCTATATTCAAATGGTGTGCTAATCATGGAAAAATGTGCAGACCTTATTCCAGATCACTTTAGTTTTGTAAAAGGCCTTGTTGATTCAGAGGATCTGTCATTAAATATCTCACGTGAGATGCTGCAGCATGACAGACAGTTAAAGCTTATTGAGAAAAATATTAATAAGAAGATTAAGCAACAACTTATCAGCCTACAAAGAGACGACAGAGAAAGCTATGAGAAGTTCTATAATGCTTTTGGGCGCCAATTAAAATTTGGTGTTTATAATGAGTTCGGTGCAAACAAGGATACATTAAAGGATTTATTAATGTTCTATTCCTCCAAGGAGAAAAAGCTTGTCACCTTAGCAGAGTATGTGTCTAGAATGGCTGAGGATCAAAAGTATATTTACTATGCAACAGGTGAATCCATCGAACGTATAGACAAGCTTCCACAAACAGAGCTTGTAGCGGATAAAGGGTATGAAATTCTTTACTTTACTGAAGAAATTGATGAATTTGCTATTCGTATGCTAATGAACTACGAAGAGAAGGAGTTTAAATCCGTTTCTAGCAATGACCTTGGAATTGATACAGAGGAAGAGAAGGCAACAGAAGAGGAAACAGCTGAAAACAAAGATCTCTTTGAATACATGAAGGAGCACTTAGCTGGCAAAGTAAAAGAGGTACGAGTGTCTAAGCGTTTGAAAACACATCCAGTATGCTTAACCGCAGATGGTGAAATCTCCATCGAAATGGAAAAAGTTATCAATGCGATGCCAGATAATCAACAGATTAAAGCGGAAAAAGTATTAGAAATTAATCCAAACCATGAAATCTTCCAAACGTTGAAGGAAGCATATGAAAATGATAAGGAAAAATTAAATCTATACACAACGATTCTTTTCAACCAAGCACTGCTAATTGAAGGATTACCAGTTGATGATCCGGTTGAATTTACGAATAATATGTGTAAAGTGATGGTTGGGTCCAAGTAAGTTGTGGGG
Source organism: Ornithinibacillus bavariensis (assembly GCF_050433565.1). Taxonomy (NCBI): domain Bacteria; kingdom Bacillati; phylum Bacillota; class Bacilli; order Caryophanales; family Bacillaceae; genus Ornithinibacillus; species Ornithinibacillus bavariensis. The sequence continues at coordinate 71,511 of NZ_JBNPWZ010000007.1, read as the reverse complement.
ATATATGAAATTGTATATATCTTATAAATGAGTGCTATTAGACATTTTGATTCGTATTATGTATAATAATAGCTAGAAGGTAATAGGATAATAAAAACTGAGAATGCGCGAACATTCTCGGTTGGGCATGATACTGAAGTTCAGGTGGGTTCCCCTCCTGAACACAATGGACAGGAAAGAACCTCACCCTAAGTTATTTTAGCGATTAAGGGTGGGGTTCACTTTTTTTTAATCAAGTCATTGATTAACTGTCGAATGAAGTTTAACAGTGTTACTAAAAAAGCTCCAGCTGTAAATAGTACCATCAGAATCGATAATACAGTCTCCATTGGCATCCCCTCCTTCCACCATTTATTCTGGTGTTCAGAAGGGAAAGTGGTTCCCACCCGCTCAACGATATCATGCTTGTGTTAATTATACATAATATGGCAGAAAAGGAAAGGACAACCCACTTGGGGGAGGTTGAAGGGTATTCAGTCATGGGGCGTCTTTATAGTAAGTATTGGAGTATGTAAAATCCAAATAAAGAAAAACCTGTGCAGGAAAAAATCCAGCACAGGTATTTTACATTATTTTAAAGCCTTCTCCAAGGTTTCTAAATTTCGCTTCATTAAACTAAAATAATCCTCACCATTTTTGATATCGTCAGATGTTAATGTTGATAGATTATGAAGATATAGCGGTTCAGCCTTAATTTCTTCACGAATAACCTCCGCTACCTTTGGAGTAATGTTTTGTTCGAATATCACATACTGAATGTTCTTTTCCTTTGCGAGCTGAATAATTTTGGTCAATTCACCTTGTGATGGTTCTTCGCTTGAAGATAGACCAGCAATAGGAATTTGTTTGATTCCATAGCTCTGTTCCCAGTAACCATATGCGGCATGGGAAACTATCATTTCTGGGTTCTCCTTCTGCGATGCTAAGTTATGAAAATCTTCATCCAATGCCTCTAAGTCATTCTTTAATGTTTCATAGTTTTGCTCGAATTCCTCTTTGAATTCAGGTTGTAATTCAATTAGAGCATCCTTAATGTTGCTTGCTAGGACCTCGGCTCTTACTGGGTCTAGCCAGACATGCGGATCAATGTCACCATGGTGGTGTTCATGTTCATCATGCCCACCTTCTTCATGATCTGCATCCCCATGTCCGTGATCATGATTTTCTTCACCGTGTTCATGCTCTTCCCCATGCGCATGCTTTATCGCTTCCACGCCATCTGATGCCTCTACTATTAAAACATCCTCACTCTTTAACGTATCTTTAATTTTATCCGCATAGGATTCCATGCATAATCCGTTATATATAAAGGCATCTGCTCTTGCAATGTTCAATATTTCCTTTGAGGTAGGTTCGTATGTATGGCTGTCCGAACCTGCAGGGATTAAGGTTTTCACTTGAACATGTGCTCCGCCAATTTTTTTTGCAAAATCCTCAAGTGGATAAATAGAAGTATAGATTGTTAATGTATCATCATCTTTTGTCTTAGTAGATGATGGAGTGCTACATGCCGCCAATAATAGAATAATTCCTAAAGAAACAATGATAATCCAGCTTTTTTTCAACTAACAACTCTCCCTTTTTTTAAAGTCAAAAACGATTATATCGTAATCGTTACGATTTGTAAATAGGAATGGTTACGATTTATTTTATTCGTGCATCCTGTTCATCATTCCTTTTCTCCTTCATAAACTATACAAAGCATATTTGGAGGGATCATCATTGACCGATACAAAAGAGCTGCACAAGGCAATTGAAGAAATTACCGAAATTGCTGAGGGATTTGGGTTAGATTTTTACCCGATGCGCTATGAAATCTGTCCCGCTGACATCATTTACACATTTGGTGCCTATGGCATGCCAACACGATTCTCGCATTGGAGCTTTGGGAAGCAGTTCCATCGTATGAAGCTACAATATGACCTAGGCTTAAGCCAGATTTATGAGCTTGTCATTAACTCAGATCCGTGCTATGCCTTTTTATTAAATACGAATAGTCTTATTCAAAATAAACTTATTATCGCGCATGTCTTAGCACACTGCGATTTCTTTAAAAACAATGTGCGTTTTTCTAATACGAGAAGAGATATGGTGGAGAGCATGACAGCCACTGCTGAACGTATTGCACAATATGAATTAATCCATGGCAAGGATGAGGTGGAAAAGTTTCTTGATGCGGTCTTAGCCATTCAAGAGCATATTGACCCTTCGATTGTTCGCCCAAAGCTACCAGAATATGTTTTTGAAGAAGAGGAATCTCCCAATAAAAAAGTAAAAACAGATTATGATGATTTATGGGATATAGATGAAAAACCAAAAGAGGATAAGTCAAGAGTGAAGCGACGTAAGAAGTTCCCACCAAAGCCTGAGAAGGACCTACTATTATTTATTGAAAACTATAGTCGTGAGCTAGATGACTGGCAGCGGGATATACTAACAATGATGCGGGAGGAAATGCTTTATTTTTGGCCACAGCTGGAGACGAAAATCATGAACGAAGGCTGGGCTTCCTACTGGCACCAACGCATCCTGCGCGAGTTAGACCTAAGCTCTCAAGAAACCATCGAATTTGCTAAGCTAAACTCTGCTGTCGTCCAGCCATCGAAACAACAAATTAATCCCTATTATTTAGGACTGAAAATATTCGAAGACATTGAAGAACGCTATAATAACCCAACGGAAGAAATGCTAGAACGAGGTGTAAAAGCCGGCTCTGGACGTGAGAAAATATTTGAAGTGCGTGAGATTGAGTCAGATATATCCTTTATCCGAAATTACCTTACAAAGGATTTGGTCGAACAAGAGGACCTGTATTTATTTGAAAAACAAGGTGCGTACTACAGAATATCCGATAAGGACTATGAAAAAATTCGAGATCAGTTAGTATCCATGCGAGTGAATGGAGGCTTCCCGTACATCACCGTAGTGGATGGGGATTATATGCGTAATGGAGAGTTGTATTTGGTTCATGGGTATGAAGGAACAGAGCTAGACCTACATTATTTGGAAAACGTACTACCATATATTTATCAGTTGTGGGGTAGGAAAGTTTATATAGAGACTTATGTAGATGATAAACTGACGGTTTATAGTTATGATGGGGATCGGGTGTTTAAGCGGTAATTGGTAATCGTATACTATTTTCCTAATGGTTTAGACTTTTAAAAGAAAATAGCGATATGCTTAAGTATCACCAGTCTATTTTTACAAACTAATTGAATAGTAATATTCAAAGAAAAGATACCGCTAAAGTTTAATATTTATATAAAGAAAAGCAGAACTTCCAATTAACTGGAAGTTCTGCTTCATAGTATGTCTTATTACGCAATAGTACCCGTTCATAAATTAGAATAGTCTTCCCAAAAAAGGGCGATATCTTTCTGTAAAATATGTCTACCGTTAATGGTAATCATCCTCTGAAAATATTAAATAGACACCTCATTCAGATCATGATGAGAATTCAGATAAAAATTCACCATTTCTTTGGCTAGTACGTCTGGAGCCATCATAACTGCTGAATGGTCTTGCCCAGAAAGTGTTTGGTATTTAGCTACAGGTAACAGGTTAACAAGTGACTTAGCAGCGTCATGGAAATAAGGTTCACTATTTTCTCCAACCATAACAGATGTTGGAACATTCATTTTCCACCGATCAACTGGTAATGGGTTACCAGATTGAGTTTCACCCATAATCATTCCATCATAAGCTAGCGTATGTGCCATTCCTTCCATTGATTTCCAAGAAGGATCAGCTTTCACATACTCTAAGTATTCAGATGGTATACCAAGTGCTTCACTCATATAGTACTCAACAGCTTCATTTCGTTTGCCTTCTTCAATCAAATGGTTTAAATGCTGAACATAATTTGCTGGTACAGGTGGGCGACTATCATCAATAATAAAAGGAGGTTCATACATAAATAGCTTTATGACTTTGTCTTCAAGTTTACTTGCAGCTTCGATTGCTAACACGGCACCAGAGGAACTTCCAAACAAAAAGCACTTGCCACCAGCTTCATTTATAAGAGCCTCAATATCTTCCACTTCACGTTCCACTGCATACGGTGAAGAATCGGTGCTTTGCCCCCTTCCACGACGATCATAATTATAAACAGTAAAATGACTTGCAAGCTTTACAGCTAGTTGTTCAGCATCTTTATGATCAGCAGCAGCAGAGGCTACTAGGATTAATGATGGCCCAGACCCTTGCTTTTTGTAAGCAATTTTTGTCCCATCCTTTGAGATTAATGTGTTCATAACGTACCTCCATTTTTTGAGATTAAGTATTCTTCTAAACGGTCAAAGGCATCTGTAAATCCTTTAACCATTCCCATTTCTTCGGCTTTGTTTAGCTCTTCACTGGAATTGAAGCGAGTAATAATCCTAAGTACTGAGCCTTCCATTACCTCACTAAAGGTTACAACAGTGTACATTTCACTGTTTTCTACAATGTTCCAATTCTTATCAGTGAATGAGTCTATATACACAAGTCTTAATGGTTCAATAACTTCTTGATAGATAGCTTTACAGTATGCCTCTTCTCCATCACCATTATCGGGACATAAACGATAGCGCCAAACACCACCCGGTCTAACATCCATCTCGTAAACTGTGGATGTCCATTCTTTTGGTCCCCACCAACGAGCAATATGTTCGGGCTTCGTCCATCCGTCCCATGCATACTGAAGGGGGATTGCTACTGTACGCTCAATTGTAAGTTCTCGACGTACCTGATCCTTGAAAATTTTTGTTTTTTTTCTCAAATTAAATTCACCCTTGTTAGCTTGTTAACCTACTGTTTACCTTCCTATGCGGAAAGTGAAAAAATATAGCTAGTTATCCTCCTTTCGTAAAATGTCGATCATATAGTCCTCAAAGTTATCTAGTCGTTCCTCCCATAAAACACTAAAGGAATCGAACCATGCATCTAAATCCTGAAATGGTTGAGCTTCAAGACTATATATTCGCATCTGTCCCTTCGTACGAGACCGTACTATTCCTGTCTCGCTCAAAATGCGTAAATGACGAGACACCTGTGGCTGGCCAATGTTGAGTGCCATAACAATTTCGTTTACAGAGCGGGGGCCTTTTTTCAAAAGCTCCACAATGTTAAAACGATTAGGCTCTGCGATTGTCTGTAATGTTATTTGCATCGTAGTTGTATTCATGCCCTTAATATACACTTAAACATATATACGTGTCAATACATATAATGAAAAAATTTTACCAAAGTTGATTTCACTTTTTTTGTCCGAAGGGAAAAAAGTTCTTCTACATATTATATAACCGAGAATGATAGTAGCATCCTCGGTTATATAATAATAAAGTATATCCTCGTTTTACATATTCCTATGAAATATATCTCTACGATACCTTGTAGACATCTACCGATCTATAAAAATCCAAGTAGCTATCTGATTCCCCATCATACATTCCACAATAATTCATCAATTTCTGTACCGGAATCCTACACCACTGCACTTAATAGAAACATCCTGTTGAACAGTTATTAACTATCCGTTACACTAGTCGCCAACAATTGTTTTAGGCTGGCATCAATAAATTTATTATCGACACGGTTAATTCCGCGACCGGCAAAATGGCCCCATACTGAATCAATAGGATTAAAAGTAGCATTCGGTATAAGCTTAGCCTCATATTTATTGTCGTCCGCCGTACAGAATAGATCGCTGCTTCCTGGCATGATGTAGGCGTGCGCCTTGATGCTTCTAAGCGCCTCATCAAAATCACCATTATAGGTCGGATTCGCACTAATATCAGCAAACTGCCCTGTCCATAACATGGCAAGGACATTATGCGGATCCATCTTCATAAAGCTATCTTCCCAGACTCCCACTACAAAGTCTTCCAATGAGTCAAATCCCATTACTTGATAAAGCTCCTCTCGGTAAAATGCCTGAGACAAGCCCCATCCCGCATAGACACGGCCAACGGCACGCATGTCTTTAGAAGTCAGCTGGTTTAACTTACTTGAATCGAAGCCAACTGTCGCCATGAGCGCAGCTTTCATACCATCAAGAACAACAAAAGTTTGTGGCCAAGTCTTTGCCCCTCCACAGAAAGGTGCAATTCGTTCCACCATGTCTGGATAACTTGCTCCCCATTGGAATGATTGAATGCCTCCCATTGACCATCCGACTACAAGAGCAATCTTTTGAATACCGAATTTTTCTGTTACCAGCCGATATTGAAATTGCACATTATCATAAATGGTAACCTGCGGAAAGTTTTCCCGGTCAAATGGAGGAGGCGTATTACTAGGAGACGAGGATAACCCGTTCCCTAATAGATTTGGAACAATAATGAAATATTCATTTGGATCTAGTGCCATGCCTTCTCCAATCAACCATTCGTTCTGCATATGCTGATCACCAAATGCAGTCGGATAGACAATCACATTATCTTTTCTTTCATTCAATTTTCCATAAGTCTTATATGCAAGAAAGGCGTTTGGTAACGTCACTCCTGACTGTAATGTTACGTCACCTAAATCAAAAATTTCATAATCCATTGCATTGTCTCTCCCTTCAAATTGAAATACAAACGTTATGAATGTATTTCTTGTTATTAGTATAAAGCTGTGTTAGTCTCAAAAAAAGTGAACAAAAATCAAAGTAGTGTTCAATAATATTGAAAGTTGAATGGAGGAGTGTCATGGAATTGCGCCAATTGAATACGTTCCGCATGGTTGCATCCACCTTAAACTTCAGTCGGGCTGCAGAAGTGCTAAACTACGTCCCCTCCAATGTCACGATGCAGATAAAAGCATTGGAGGAAGAGCTTGGTGTTCGACTCTTTGATCGCTTAGGTAAGCAACTTGTCCTCACAACTGCAGGTAAACGGTTTTTAACTCATGTCCAGAGCGTTCTAGACAAGTTGGATGAAGCTCGTAGTATCGTTCATGAGAATGAACATTTAAGTGGCACACTAACCATAAGTGCCAACGAGGTTCTTTGTGCCTATCGACTTCCGAATGTTTTTAAGCAATTTCGTTTACAGCATCCCGGGGTTCGTATTATCTTCCGCTCTGTTCCTAATCAAGAGCTTAAGCAAACGCTCTTCGACGGAACAGCAGACATAGTCTTTATGCTGGACGAACCCATTCTCTCGACAGGGCTAACAGTCGAACCGCTAGTGGAAGAAACATTTCGCTTTTTCGTCTCGCCAGATCATCGTCTCGCGAAACAACCTATACTCCAACAGGAAGACTTTCATGGAGAGGTGTTCCTAGTAAATGAAAAGGGCTGTACCTATCGAACCATGTTCGACCGGTCATTTGAGAAAAAGGGTATTGATAGTATTACGTATTTAGAATTTCAAAACGCCGAAGCGATTAAACAATGTGCAATCGCTGAAATAGGAATTGCTTTCCTTCCTGAAATAACGGTAGAAGCCGAAGTCGAACGGGGTGAGCTAGTTCCCCTTCCATGGCAAATTCCAGACCTACACGTATATACACAGATGGCCTGGCATAAAGATAAGTGGCTTTCCCCAATCATATTATCCTTCATAGAAGTAGCAAGAGAGGGAATGGCTACAGGGGTTGAAACGAAGAATCAATAATTTACCTTACCACAATGTAAATCTTTTATGGTATTTCTAATAGAATTTTAATATTTACTAAATAGTAAGGCATCTTGGTTTGTTTACCAAGATGCCTTACTAGATTTAGCTATTATTTTAAAGGAACGTTATTTTTGTAGGTGTGAACGATTCCGTATGCGAGTAATGCAAGCCCAAGAAATAATAATAATCCAACAAAAAAGTTATCAAAAATAGCTGGCATATTAGGTTCGCTTGGAAGTGAGCCACTTCCATTAAGTTCTACTGGAACAACCTCTATTCCGTATTGAAAAACAGCAATAAATCTTTCCGTCGTGTACAATATTCCACCTAATGCAATACATACGATTCCAGAAATGAAACTAACCTTCCCCATGTGTATTCCCCCTATGTATTTATTCCATTATTTATATCAAATTAACAAACTAGATAATTAACGAGATTTCTCGAATCAATTCAATTTTACCATAAAATTCTGAATACCTACTGTATATGAGAAGGGTTCGCTATGAAAAAGATTAATTGATTCTCTAAGCAAATCATTATATCCTTAAGAATTGGGAATAGAGAGCTTGAACTGCCCGTGGTAACTTAAGGAGGAACTATTTTGTCAGCAACGATTATACTAGCAATCATTATTTTTATAGCCACACTAGCATTAGTAATCTGGCAGCCAAAAGGATTATCCATTGGATGGTCTGCATGTGGAGGGGCTATTCTTGCACTACTCTTTGGGGTGGTTGATTTTCAAGATGTCTTAGAGGTTACGAGAATTGTATGGAATGCAACATTAGCATTTGTCGCAATCATTCTTATCTCTTTGATATTGGATGAAATTGGCTTCTTTGAATGGGCATCCTTACATATGGCGAGAATAGCTAAAGGTAATGGAATACGGATGTTTTTTTATGTAAGTATATTAGGTGCAATAGTTGCAGCCTTTTTTGCTAATGATGGAGCAGCACTAATACTTACTCCAATTGTCCTAGCCATGGTTCGGAACCTAAATTTTAAGGAAAAGATGGTCTTTCCATTTATTATGGCAAGTGGATTTATCGCAGATACGACTTCATTACCATTTGTTGTGAGTAATTTAGTCAACATCGTCTCTGCAGATTTCTTTCATATAGGGTTTATAGAGTATGCAATAAGAATGATCATTCCAAATCTATTTTCACTAGTCGCAACAATCCTTGTTTTATTTACTTACTTTAGAAAAAGTATTCCGAGAGAGTATGACATTACCCAATTAAAGGAACCGACTGAAGCGATTAAAGACAAAAAGCTGTTCCGTGTTTCTTGGTATGTCCTTTCAGTCTTATTAGTCGGATATTTTATTAGTGAATTTATCAATTTACCAGTTTCAGTTGTTGCTGGGGTTATTGCCATTTTCTTTTTACTAGTCGCTAGAAGAAGTAAGGTAGTTAACACAGTGTCCGTTATCAAAGGGGCACCTTGGAAGATTGTTTTTTTCTCTATTGGCATGTATGTTGTTGTATTTGGATTACGGAATGCTGGATTAACAGAGCTACTAGCTAATCTTATCCAACTTTCTGCAGACCAGGGATTATTTGTTGCAACAGTTTCCATGGGATTTACTGCGGCAATCCTATCATCCATCATGAATAATCTTCCTACCGTCATGATTGATGCAATCGCAATAGCGGATACGAATACAACGGGTGTAATCCGTGAAGCACTAATTTATGCTAATGTTATTGGTTCCGATCTAGGTCCAAAAATCACACCAATTGGTTCATTAGCTACCCTATTATGGCTCCATGTCTTGTCTCAAAAGGGTGTGAAAATTTCATGGGGTACGTATTTTAAAACGGGTATACTGCTAACAATTCCTATCTTGTTTATCACATTAATAGGGCTATATTTAACCTTGAACCTGTTCTAGAGTGTCGGGATGAAGTAGGAGAACGGATAAAACGTTTTGCAGTAACTTGGAAATGAATGAGTGCCATGGGGGGATCCATGGCACTTTTATATGGGCAACTCATGAATTATGTCGGAAATATTATAATGGCACAGTTTGCGATAATTGCTGCCGACTCAAATACCAATATCCGAAGGCGGCAGTTATACAAATAACACTTCCAATCACCAAATACAACACTCGAATTCCAATAAAATCCGCACTTATCGTAGCAAATAATATCCCTAATGGCATCATGGTTCGCATGATTAATAAGCGAACAGAAGTTACTTTTCCCATGACATCATTGGGAATGACCTGTTGGATAAGTGTGATGTTATAAATATTAAACAATGCTATCACTATTCCAGCAATCAGTTCGGTTATTACAGCTAGTGTGTACCAAGGTGTAAACCCAAGGGAAAGGTATGTACAGCCACCAATAAATAAAGTTGCAAAAAGGATACCTAAACCTCTTAAATTGCCTATCTTTTGATTGATAAATGCTCCAATGAGGTAACCAATCGGAAAGCCGGCCATAAATATCCCATAGGCTGAATATGGCTGATCAAGAATTGTCGTAATATAAGGTATCGTGGTAACAATAGTTACACCGACTCCAAATTGGACAAATCCAAAAAATACCCCAAGCCAAACGACTAGTCTATGTTTCCCATAATGTTTTAGCCCTTCCTGGAACTCATGAAGCCAAGGTTTTCTAGTTTTGCTTCGTTGATAGTTTTCATGAATGCTTAGAAGCTGAATGGTGCTGATTGCAAAGGCAAGAACAATAATATTAATTACCCATTCTAATGCGAAGAAGTCAACAAATACACCGGAAACAATCGGCCCCGTAATAACCATAACTTGTCTAACACTATCTAATGAGGCATTTGCTCTTGAAAGCTGTTCCTTTTCCATGATAGTTGGCAAAATTGCTTGATTAGCAGGGGAGAATATAGGCATGATTAAGCCAATAATGATTTGGATAACCAATATAAATACGATAGTAAAGTTATCAAGTAATAGTGAAATTAGTAGCCCTAGTGCTAGAAGAAATCGTATGATTTGGCAGCCTATCATGATCCATTTTCGGCTCCACCTGTCGATATAAGGACCAATGAAAAGCTGCATGAAAAATGAAGGGATATAATAGATTAGCCAAACAGAACCAAGTGCAGTTGCTGAGCCAGTTAGTTGGTAGATTAATATGGAGTTACAAGCTGTAAGTAAAGCCCCTCCTAATTCGGAGGTAGCATTGCTAAGCCAAATGGCACGAAAGCTTTTATGATGAAACATTTAGTTACCCCTTACGTCCAGTAATTAGTGAATTTAAAACCTCGATTTATTCCCAAACCTGGTCAAGCTTGTCCGCATAAAACTGAATTGCTCTTTTGTATTGTTTTACCTTTTCATCTGAAGTTGTTTCAACTAAACAATTTAATAGTATTTCCATTGCCTGCTTTGGCTGATTCAGATTATATAGAGTCATGGCATAAAACACACGTAAGGCATGATTGTTCGGAAACAAGGTTATTCCCTTTTCAAAGGTTAGCTTAGACCTTTCATAGTTACCAAGCGTACGATAAGTACTTCCTAATCCCAATAATGCGCCTTCTAGGTCCTCACCGGATAATCCTAGAGCAATTGCTTTTTCATAATAAGGAACAGCATCTGATTCTTTCCCTAACACATCGAAGCTCCAAGCGCATTGATAATGAACTACTGCATTCTCTGGATGAGCTTTAACCAACTCCAGTAATAAGCTATTGGATTCTATTAATCTATTTTGTGATCGAAGAAAGATTGCTCTTTCTAGTTTTGCTTTCATTTTTTTCATCCTTTACAGATTCAAAAGTTTATTAAATAAATCTTATTGTTCCATCTCGATGTACTCTCGCTGCAACTTCCATTCTTCATTTTCTAAGCCCCAAACATACATCACTTTAGCCTGATGAGGCTTTCCTTCGATAAGGCTTGTTTCAGTGCCAAAAACCAAACAGTTCTCGCCATTCTTTCGCTCTGTTTTGATTATTACGTTAAATTCCTTTTTTGTATCTTCCTTGTATTGATTTAAAACGGAAACAATATCATAGTCGAAAAAATACTCCTCTGGTTTTTCAATCCCCGAAAAGGCCCAGTACCCAACAAAGCTTTCAGAAATAAAGTTACGAATATGCGTATCGTTCTTTGTCTTAAAGCCCTCATTCCAGCTAGAATAATAGTTTTGTAATGTAGATTCAAAATCCTTCATCGCGAATCCCTCTCTAATTAGAAAATATTATCTCTAGAATCATAGCATAAATATTCAGTTAATTATATATCTTTGGATAATAAATAAATAATGTTAGATAGGTGTGGACATAAAAAGGAGGGATATGTATAATAAATGGCAAATCTGCATAGGATGAACCGAGGATGTTTCCGACCATCCCCGGCTCGCATGGTTAAGAAGTTCAGGTGTGGAATGCCCTCTGAACATTTATTCATTTAAAATGAACAAAGAACCCTCACCCAAAAAAGTGATTAGCCGTCACGGGTGGGGGTTCACTTTTTGTTAATCTTATCATCAATTAACTGCCTAATGAACGCAAGCAACGATATCAAAAATGAACCAGCTGCGACTAGTAACATCAGAATTGATACTACTAATTCCAAAGGCATCCCCCCTTTCACCATGAAATGGATCCAGAGGGAAGTGAAAATCCCACCCTAACGACTTACCATGCATAGGTCTAGTTTATCCTAACATAGATTGTTCGTAATCCTACGATAGTCACAAGTAGGGAAGGGTAAATTGTACCTAATTATCGCTTCTATCGTTTATTAGAGTATCGAGCTTCTTTTCTATATGATTTAGTCGGTTTTTCATCTTCCTATTTGAGCGGATTGATCCTACAATTAGTACGATAACTAATACGATAAAACCAAGAAAAAACAACTGCGCTAGCATGTCCCCAATATGAAAACCATCCATTTGTTTTTCCTCCTAATAACATGATTAATTATATTTAACCATAATAAATCAAATTTTGTTAGTGATTTTTTTGAATTATACTATTTGGTAGAATGTTTGCTACAATGGTTCCTGTATCTAGAATTATTAATGATGGTTTATTGCGACATGAACATTAGGGATTGCAAATAGAATAGTAGCTTAACCCGAATAATGGTAGGAGAAGCTAAAAACGGTAACCAAAGGCACAATTGCGTCCCGAAAATGGTAAGAGAAGCCGAAATCGGTAAGCAAATGCGCTATTGCGTCCCGAAAATGGTAAGAGAAGCCAAAATCGGTAAGCAAAAGCTGATTTGCGTCCCGAAAATGGTAGGAGAAGCCAAAATCGGTAAGCAAAAGCTCAATTGCGTCCCAAAAATGGTAGGAGAAGCTAAAACCGGTAAGCAAAAAGCGCTATTGCGTCCCGAAAATGGTAGGAGAAGCCAAAATCGGTAAGCAAAAGCGCTATTGCGTCCCGAAAATGGTAGGAGAAGCTAAAACCGGTAAGCAAAAGCTGATTTGCGTCCCGAAAATGGTAGGAGAAGCCAAAACCGGTAAGCAAAAGCGCTATTGCGTCCCGAAATTGGATGGAGAATCCAAAACCGGTAGCCAAAAGAGTAATTCCCCCAAGAAATCGGGCGTAACGAGTGGATTGGTCGTTCCTGAAAATCAAAGTGAACAACTAATACGATAGTTATATTAGGATTGCGTATATACAAATAGGTATAAAAATAAAAGTGCGATAACAAGCCAACTAACTTGCTATCGCACTTGTTCTTTTTATTTAGTTTTGCTTTAAAAAGTCAGGCTCTAGAAATGCTGGATTCGGGTATTTATAGAAGCCCTCACCAGAAGACACTCCCATTTTACCTTGATCAATCATTTCCGTTTTAAGTTTTTCTGCAATTGCTTTGTAAGTAGGGTCTAGCTCTGCTTTTGCTAGATTTAAGTTGTATGGTGTTTCCATACCGACAATATCGAGAATTGCAAATGGACCATTTGGAGCTCCTGTTGAGATCATCCAGTTTTTATCAATTGTTTGAGGGTCTGCAATATCGTTTGCCCATAAAGAAAGACCTGCATCTAAAAGTGGTACTAATAAAGAATTAAGGATGTAACCAGGCTGCTCTTTCTTTAGTACGAAAGGAATCATACCGATGGAGCGAGCAAAGTCAGTTACTTGCTCTGTATATTTAGAATCAGTTCCCGGATGTCCCATAACTTCAGCAGTATTGTTTTGCCAAATGGAATTAGCAAAATGTAGTGCTAAAAACTTTTCAGGACGACCGGTAAACGCTGCAAATTGACTTGGCAACATGGTAGAAGAGTTTGAAGCGAATACCGTTTTCTCTGGTGCAACCTCTGCAAGCTTTTGATAGAAATCTTGCTTAATACCTACAACCTCTGGAACAGCTTCGATCATCAAATCTACATCTGCTACTGCATCCGCTAAATTGGTGTAGAAAGATATACGACCAATTGCAGCTTCTGCTTTATCTGTATCCTGGAAGTAGCCTGCATAGACAGCTTTTAATTTAGAAAAACGTTCCTTCGCTACATTAATAGCAGCTTCATTGATATCATATACGTTTACATGATAACCAAAAAATGCTGATTGGAAGGCGATTTGGCTACCTAATACACCACTACCTGCGACCATTATTTTTTTGAAATCCATATTCATTCCCCTTTGAATAACTCTAAAATATAAATCTTTCAATTTCATTTTATAGGACTTTTGTGTCATAATAAACATAGTTTAATAGGTGTTTTTACGGATATTTCCCATGCAAATGTAGGTGTTTACTATGAAGGAAATCGAATTCCAGTATTTATTATTTAGTAAGATTAATCAGGATGAAATCATGAACTGTGCTGCTATATTAATAGAAAAGAATAGACATATAGAAACCAATCAGAAGCAAGGACTCTATCAATTTGTCACAGCATTTACCGACTTTGTTACATCACAGATCAAATATACTAAAATTGAAGAAATGCAACTGAATCATTGGGTACAAATGTTTAGTAATGATATGTCAGTATCAGATCCTTATATTTTCCTAGAAATACTTCATGAATCATTTAAGAGTGTTCTCGTTGAGCAAAAACAATCCAATCAAGAAGCGCTGTTAGGTTTTCATAAAGAATTGTTACATAAGGTAACAACCTATTATATAGATTGGGTGGAACATCCCCTGGAAATAACGGAAAGAAAACCAAAATATTTGCAGCAATTAGAAAAATTTAGTGAGGTCCTCATTCAAAGAAATGGAACGGAAGATTTACCTTATATAGTAGCTAGAGTAGAAGAGATATTCGGATTCAAGCGCTGTGTATTTGTAAGCTATAATCCATGGTTAAAGGAATTCTCAGGAGTGATTGGTGAGGAATTAGCGAAGGTTCATTTATTACGGGGGAAAATAGAATCTGAGCCAGTTTTTGCTTTGAAAAGGCCATTATTTCTAAAAAAGCCAGACCCATATGTACAACAAGTAGCCATTGAGATGTTTGAACTGTCCTCTATTATTTTTATACCGATTACACATGAGCATGAGTTATACGGATGGCTTACCCTTGATCAGCGTGGAGAACCTTTTGATTGTACAAAGCTCCAGCTTGATATTTTAGAAAAGGTTGGGGATCGTTTAGGGATGTATTTAGCACGGAAGCAAATGGGAAAAAGATACAAATATCCTCTAGATCTTACAGAAAAAGAATTAGCCGTTCTTCATTTACTCACAGAAGGCTATAGTAATAAGAAAATGGCAGAATTAATGTTCTTAAGTGAGTTTACAGTACGAGATTATATCCAAAAATTAATGATTAAATTGAGAGCAAAGAATCGAACACAAATCATAGCAATGGCTTTTCGTATGGGGTTGGTGGACTAAATCAAATTTAAACTCACCTCTAAAAAAGGAGGGTTTGGGGTCAATACGCACACTATGCTCTCAAGTCCATTGGACGTATCTGAATCTTATTATCTCCCATGGAGCACCATATAACGTATTACAAAAAAGTATTTCTATTTTGTCGTTGATAACCCAATTGAAGGACAAACATATAAGGTAACGGCAATCAAATAATTTAAAACATATGAGAAGGGAGTCAACGATGAAAAAAAGAAGTTTGATTATATTAACAACGGCTACTATTACTGGTCTTTTAACTTACTTTTTGTTTATTACCGAAGATAAGAAAACTGAAAGTATTGTAATAGATAAAGATGGAGAAATAGTAAAACCATTAAATGGCGAAAATGATACTATTGGTCATTAATGTAAAAGAAGCGACTTTATAAGTTGAAGTAACCTACGAGGATTATTTATTTCCAGGATGAGAAAATCGCTACAGAAAGAGGTGCCGTCAAACATTTCGGATGTTTTGTGCGCGAAGGGATTTTTAAAGTGAAAAACAGGCTATTTATGTACGTTAAGACACTTTCATAAAGGGTGTAGTCGATACCTAGATTTTGAAACACCTTTTGGTACTACTTTTTAGCCCAAATTTGGGTTTAATAATGAGTGCTATGAGAAATGTTTAAACATACGGACACCTCCAAAAATTATTGTTCGTTAACTTTAATTTTATCAAAAGGTGTCCTTGTTTGTGTACACAAATTGAGTGGTATTCACCTGTTTTAGCGAGTACCACTCTTCTTTATTTACTGGGTTATTGTCCTGGCCTCAGCCTATTCCATAAAGCCTATTTTTGAATAAACATCTGTGTCCAATGCTGTCCATCTGGATCATATCCTACACCGATATGGGTGAAATTTGGATTTAAGATGTTCTCACGGTGTCCTTCACTATTCATCCAAGCATTTACTACGTCCGCAGGTGTGGTCTGCCCTTGGGCAATATTCTCACCAGCTGCTTTGTAGGTAATTCCGAAGTCACGCATCATATCAAATGGTGAACCATATGTTGGGCTAGTGTGGGAGAAATACCCTTTTC
Organism: Ornithinibacillus bavariensis; assembly: GCF_050433565.1. NCBI lineage: Bacteria > Bacillati > Bacillota > Bacilli > Caryophanales > Bacillaceae > Ornithinibacillus > Ornithinibacillus bavariensis. The sequence goes on along the minus strand of NZ_JBNPWZ010000007.1, from coordinate 55,050 downwards.
GCTGCATATCATTCGATTTTTCCCTTGCAACATGACTTAAGCTTTGGTCAATTTGTAGTTCGGGAACTCCAGCCTGTGCTCGTTCTTTGTTCGTTAACGTAACAACATCACTTTCAAAATTACTAAGGGAATAACTTTGATTTGATTGTTGCTGCTTAGCAGGCTGGTTCTGTGGCTGTTCTTGTTTCTCTAGATTATTTGTCCCAGTATTCGGTGATGGAGCTTGTCCATTCGGAATCTCCTGGAACCTATATTTAGCTTCTTGCGTTTGTATTGGCTGCGTATGTGGGTAGTTATCACTGGACTGGTCTGTACTAAGGCTTGAGATATTGTCATTATTTTGATTTGGTTTATCTCGATTATCTTGGTTATTATGATTATTTTGGTTATCTTGATTAGCATTATCATTATCATTATTGTTAGTGCCACAAGCAGATAATGCTGCAATCAATACGATAGAGAAAAGAATTCTCATGTAATTTTTTTTCATTTGTTTTCACTCCTTAATGGTTTTGTCATAGTATTAGTAGTTCATTGAGAAAATATTGATGGAAATATAAAAAACACAACTTCCTATTTTACGTTTAAATAGCTATCCGCTAAACTAGCATTAGAATACGTTTGAGGAAGGAAAGAAACATGAATACAATCCTAGTTGTAGACGATGATGCACATATACGGAAATTAATAAGGCTTTATTTGGAGAATAGTCATTATCATGTGATTGAGGCGGCTGACGGTAAGGAAGCGCTACATCTTCTAGGAAAAAATACGATTGACTTGGCAATTGTCGATGTCATGATGCCACATGTGGATGGCTATGAACTCACAGAAGATATTCGTTCCTTTTTAGACATCCCTATTCTGATGGTAACGGCAAAGGCGGAGTCACAGGATAAGGTAAAGGGGTTCCGCGCAGGGACAGATGATTATTTAGTAAAGCCCTTTGATCCAGTGGAATTGATTCTGCGAGTTGAGGCTTTGTTAAAGCGTTATAATATCAACATTGAAAATAGAATTAAGCTTGGGTCAGTTACTATTGATAAAGACCGTTTAACTGTTTATACGGAAGAGGAGACAGTTTCATTAAAGAAAAAGGAATGTGAGTTATTGTTTGTGCTAGCTAGTTCACCGGGAAAAATATTCACCCGAAATCAATTAATCGAGAAAATCTGGGGCTATGATTATGAGGGTGATGAACGGACAGTCGATGTGCATATAAAACGGTTAAGAGAACAGCTAGAGGTATTTGAAGATATAACGATTACGACCGTAAGAGGTCTTGGGTATAGGCTGGAGGACAAGGATGTTTAGAAGCCTGTATTTAAAAATTGTACAGACATTTATTTCTGTAGTAATAATCAGTATTTTTATTTCCTATTTTTTAACACCGTTCTCTCTAAATCAAGAAGAAATATTTAAGGAGGAATTATCAAAAATATCCATGGGTATTGCCCAGGTAATTCAAATAACAGGACCAGAAAGCATACCGGAATTGATTAGGGGATTTGATGATGAGAATTTAAATATCCTTATTACCAATGGGGAATATACATTTTTTGTGAATGAAGGCGATGATCGTTTACAGATACGGAAGAAGGATGTAGAGGAGATTCTTAGACATACCTTTGATGACCCTGTTGTTTTGGTGGATAAAGATAACAGGTCAGCTAGAATTATAGGTGTACCAATTAACGTATCAGGGAAAAAATATGCACTAATTACACGAATTGATTATGAAGATGAGTTTGAGGATATTCAACAAGGAATCTTTATGTCTTTAGTTATTGTGTTAATGGTTGGTAGTCTTTTAATTCTTCTAGCATCGACCTATTTAGTAAAACCCATTAGGAATTTGACCCATGCTGCACGAAAGCTTGCTAAAGGGGATTTTTCAGTACGAGTGGAGAAAAAGGAAGGCAAAAATCAGGATGAGGTTGGGGAACTAATCGATAGCTTTAATCATATGGCAACTGAGATAGAAAAAATTGATATGATGAGAGCCGACTTTGTTAGTAATGTCTCTCATGAAATACAATCGCCCCTTACTTCGATAAAAGGATTTACAAAAGCCATTATGGATGATGTAGTTCCAAAGGAAGACCAGAAGGAATACCTAACCATTATTTATCAAGAGATTGAACGAATGTCGAGGTTAAGTGATAACTTATTACGTATGGCATCACTGGATTCAGAGCATCATCCATACCACCCCGTTTCCTATCGTCTTGATGAACAATTAAGAAAATCGATATTAACAACCCAGCCACAGTGGGAAAAAAAGAATCTATCCATAGAGCTAGATTTAGAACCTGTTGAAATATTTGCTGATAAGGATTTGATGGAGCAGGTATGGCTTAATTTAGTTATAAATGCGATAAAATATTCCCATGATAATGGAACCATCGAAATTGCTATTAAAATTGCTGGTGGTCAAATTCATGTACTAGTTAGAGATTACGGTATTGGAATACCGGGAGAGGCAATACCTAACTTATTCAGTCGTTTCTATAAAGTGGATCGTTCTAGAAACCGTTCAATCGATGGAAATGGATTAGGGCTTTCTATCGTGAAGAAAATAATATCGATCCATAAGTTCAGTATTCATGTTATCAGTGAAGAAGGGGTAGGCTCAACATTCACAGTAAAAATACCAATCAGGCACTAAAAAAAGGACTAGGAACAATTTTTTGTTCCTAGTCCTTTTCAGTTCATATTCAGTTCATATTTATAATTTATACTAAAAATAAAATAAGATCATTAGAAATTTCTTTATTTGTGAAACGAAGTACAAAGTAATTTCGTATAGATAAGTGATACTCCAAAAAAAGGGTATTATTCTAGGATGAAATTGGCAAGTCTGAATATAAGAGTAGGAACAGCTAGGGGGAATAGACATGTTCTTTCATCCAATGGATTTTTTAATAATTATCGCTTTTGGACTTGCGATGTGGGCACAAAGTCTCGTACAGCGTAATTTCCGAAAAGGTTCTAAAATAGGCTCATCCTCTGGGATGACAGGTGTTGAAGTAGCAAGGAAAATTTTAGATAGTGAAGGACTCTCTGATGTAAGGATTGAGCTTTCAAGAAGAGGAGCATTATCCGATCACTATGATCCGACAGCTAAGGTTGTTCGACTTTCGGAGCCTGTATATCGCGGGAAATCTATCGCTTCTCTGGCGGTTGCTGCACATGAGGTTGGGCATGCTATCCAGCATGCGAATCATTATTCCATGCTAGTGTTTCGTCATAAGCTTTTTCCAGTGGCGAATATTAGCTCCCAGCTAGCACCATTTTTATTAATTGCTGGATTCATTTTTTCCATACCGAGTCTAATTGGAATTGGAATTGTTTTTTTTGCGGCAGCAGTCGTTTTTCAGCTCGTTACCTTACCTGTTGAGTACAACGCATCGAGTCGAGCTAGAAATAAATTAATTACACTTGGAATGATTACGAATCAAGAGGAGAAAGGCGTAGGTAAGGTTTTAAATGCGGCGGCTTTGACCTATGTAGCAAGTACCTTAATCGCTTTACTTGAATTAGTAAAATACATCATGATTTTTCGTGAACGAAATAGTTAAGAAGGCGGGATGTTTAATGAGTTATTTACCAATAACTGATATGCCAAGCTTTATCAAGAAAGAAGTAGATACGTTAAATGAGGCAATCGCACCATTCATAAAAAGGATATCAAAATATTCATTTTGGGCTTTTCCGTTAATCGTGTTTTCACTCATTAATTTGTTATTTATGTTGTTCATTATGCCAGACACAAGGACTACATTTTCATTAGTCATCTATGCGGTGATGGGTGCCTTTGGTTTTGCTTTATCTAGAGAGGTGAAGCTACAGCGCAAAGAAGTAATAAAGGTAAGTGAGGATTTCATTATAAACCGAATTGAAAAAAGTAGTGCTTTGGTAGATTCCGTAAAAGACCGGTATATTAAATCGGTTAAAGAGCAGCCTGCATTTGCAATGAATTATTTCATACGATTCTTGGAAGAAGAGAATCGGGAGATAAGTCACTAAAGCGCTAGCTGGAGGGATTTAGTGGAGTTATTAGCCGAGCAGGAATATGTAAAGATTGAACGTAAGGTAGATAGTTTGGAACAGGTTGATTTAGAACACTGGCGCAACTTACGTCTATATAAAAGCAAAATTACGAGTGAGTATCGTGAATTTCCTATTCAGGAAGTTTTAGATATGTCTTTCCGTGAAATCGGTAGTAAAGGGGTTGGCCTTCTTTACTTACATACTATACGTGGTGTGTACTCGTATACCGTGAAGTCTTCTCCAAAGCAATTTATTGAAACGTATAAGCGGCATGTAGGAAAAAGTGTATGAGATTTTCAAAACTTTAGTTGAAATGGGGAATGATCGATGACTGTTATGATTTATGGAGCAGCGTGTTCATCAACAAGAAAAGCAAAAGATTGGTTTAGAAAAAATAACATAGAATTTGTGGAACGAAATATCTTAAGGGAACCTTTAACAGTACAGGAGCTACAGCAAATCTTGCGAAGAACGGTTGAAGGTACGGAAGAAATTATATCAACTAGATCAAAGGTATATAAAGAATTAAATGTGGATATTGATTCCCTTCCACTACAAGAGCTGTTGGAACTAATTCATGAACATCCAAGATTATTAAGAAGTCCAATCATGCTTGATGATAAACGATTACAGGTAGGGTTTCATGTGGATGACATTAGACAATTTTTGCCACGAAAAACAAGAGAAAGACAATGGTTACAGTGGCGAATGAATTACCTTCCGATGTGAAATAAATGAGAAAGACTAACTTAGGAAAAACGTAACCCCTAATGAAGCGGTTACGTTTTTTCTAAGTTAGTAGTAAAATTATTCAAATTTATTCCAAACTAGTTTATTATTAAATTTATATAGATACAAAGGAAGGTAACCAATGTCCGAAGAAAATATATCACGATTGCAAATAGAGGGAAAAGAGATTATCTTAATTGGTACTGCCCATGTATCGAAAAACAGTGCCGAGCAGGTTAAAGAAGTGATTGAGAGAGAACAGCCTGACTCTGTTTGTATCGAATTAGATGAGCAACGATATAAATCGATTACAGAAGGAAACAAGTGGAAGGATACAGACATTTTTCAAATTATTAAGAATGGCAAGTCATCCTTGCTATTAATGAATCTTGCTATTTCTTCTTTTCAGAAGCGGATGGCAAGCCAATTTGGGATTAATCCAGGGCAAGAGATGATTCAAGGCATCGAGTCTGCAAAAGAAACTGGAGCAAATTTAGTGCTTGCAGACCGAAATATTCAAACAACATTTTCCAGGATCTGGCGCGGCATTGGTTTAAAGGGAAAGGCAATGCTGTTAACTCAAGTTATAGCGAGCATCTTCACGAAGGAGACCATAACAGAGGAAGAGCTAGAGAAGATGAAAAACCAAGATATGATTGATTCTATGCTCCAGGAGTTTACAGAAAGCTTCCCGAAGCTAAAGACACCTTTAATTGACGAACGAGATCAATATCTTGCACAAAAAATTAAAGAAGCACCAGGAGAAAAAATAGTTGCTGTATTAGGTGCAGCACACGTTCCGGGAATCAAGGAGCAAATTAAAAAGGATCATGACCTAGGGCTTCTCACCAAGCTACCACCAAAATCGAAAATTCCTAGACTTATTGGCTGGTCGATACCTATTCTCATTATAGCCCTCATTGTATACACCTTTATGACAAATGCAGAAGCTGGTGTTGCCCAGGTTATTAGCTGGGTTTTATGGAATGGATCGTTGTCAGCACTAGGTACACTACTTGCCTTTGGACACCCGCTTGCTGTAGTCACTGCCTTCATTGCAGCACCGATTACATCATTGGAACCATTCCTTGCTGCAGGCTGGTTTGCAGGCTTTGTTCAAGCTGCGTTTAAAAGACCAAATGTCCGAGATTTCGAAAGCCTAACGGAGGATGTTCATAGTTTAAAGGGATTTTGGAACAATAAAGTGACTCGTGTTCTTTTAGTAGTCATCTTTGCTAATATTGGGAGTTCAATTGGAACCTTTGTAGGTGGTGCAGATGTAATTCGTTTGTTCATTGAGCATTTATAAGTAAATAGGGACCAGAATGATCTCTGTTCTAAATTAGAAATATTAAAAGTATTAATTACTATATTCATGTTTGAAAATCCTAAGGGGGAACTTTCTAGTGATCATTGCGATCATCATTTTATTATGTGCATCATTTTTCTTTTCAGGTAGTGAGACTGCTTTAACTGCAGCAAATAAGATGAAACTACAAACAAAAGCAAATCAACATGACAATAAGTCTGCCAAATTGTTAGAGCTAGTTTCCAAACCAAGTGAATTCATTACTACCATTTTGATTGGAAATAACATTGCTAATATTATTTTACCTACTCTAGTAACCATGGTAGCGATGGAGCTTGGCGCTAACATTGCTATTGCTTCAGCTGTTTTGACTGTAACGATTATCGTGTTCTCAGAGGTACTACCAAAGTCAATAGCTGCTGCTTTTCCAGATCGAATTGCTTATATTGTATATCCTATTATTCGCTTTTTTATGATAATATTTAAGCCATTTACATTTCTATTAAATGGCTTAACTGGACTAGTAGTTAAATGGCTTTCAAAGGATGACGACGACAATGTCTCTATATCGAAAGAGGACCTTCGAGCAATGGTAGATATTGCCGGTACAGAAGGGACATTTAAGCAAGAGGAATCCTACCGTATCAAAGGAGTTCTCGATTTCCAGGATTTAAACGTAAAGGACGTTATGAAAACTCCTCGAATTGATATTGTGGCAGTTCCTCATGATGCTACATATGAAGAGGTTCGGGATATTGTTATTCAAAATCAGTATACAAGATACCCAGTTTATGAAGGGGACATCGATAATATTATTGGGGTGTTCCATTCGAAGTATTTATTGACCTGGTCTATCGAACCAGAAAAAAGACTAGAATCATTTTGTGACTTGGAGCCGATGGTTTTCTTTGAATTCCATTCGATTGAGATGATTTTTAGACAAATGACACGGGATCGGAAGCATTTAGCTATTGTTTTAGATGAATATGGAGGAACAGAGGGCATTATTACACATGAGGATATTATTGAGGCCATGATCGGGTTAGAAATTGAAGATGAAATGGACCTTGAAAGTGAGAAGTTGGTTGAAAAATTAACGGATACAGAAATTATATGTGATGGAAAAATCACGCTACACCGTCTAAACTCCATTTTCGATACGGAGATACCTGAAGAAGAAGATGTACTTTCAGGATACTTACTAACCGAATTCATTCGTTTTCCTCAGCAGGGAGATATTTTGCAACGAGATAACTTGAAGTTTAAAATACTAGAGGTTGATGGAAGAACCTTAAAGCAAATACAAATTATTAAAGAAAATTTAGCCTGATGTGGAGGAAGATAAAATGAACTGTCCTATTTGTGATAATGTACGAATGAAAGAGGTTCAAAAGGGGGATGTCTTAATTGATATTTGTCCAAGTTGTAAAGGTGTATGGCTGGATAGAGGTGAACTAGAAAAGATTAGTACAGGGTTGAAAGAGGATCAACAGTTTTATGAGGATACATTTGATTCCTATGAGCGTAAGTTTCGTGAGACGCCAGAATATAAAAATAAGACACATCCTCATGGGTATGATGAAAAGTACAATCCGTATGGCTATAAGAAAAAGAAGAAAAAGAAGATGTTCGATTTATTTGATGACTTATTTTAGGATAATGCACATTATGTATAATGAAAGCAGAACAGGTTTTTGAAAAAAGCTTAGAATAATAAGTAATAAACCCCCGCTTAGCATGCTAAGAGGGGGTTGTTTATATTATGAACGTAATGGTTTTAATGCAGTGCTCCAAGCGATAACTTGATCTAGCATACCATTTGCATTGTCTGCATGATAATCAGCAGGTTTAAATACGCTGAAGTTTTCAAAATCAGATAGAAGTGAGAAAGTAACAGCTGTACGAACATCTGCAACCTGTAATTCCCCTAAGATTAGACGTAGGTTTTCATGTGCACGAGTACCACCAAGGCTACCATAACCAACAAAACCTGCAGCTTTGTTATTTACTTCTGCATTTAAGTAATCTAATGCATTTTTCAATGCTCCACCAACTGCATGATTATATTCAGGTGTTACAAAGATATATCCATCAAATGAAGCCATTTTTTCTGACCAAGCTTTAATAGTTGCTTGAGCCTCTTCTTTTCCAGCTTCCGGAAGCTTTGCACCAAGTAATGGTAGGCTGTAGTTAGCAAGGTCAACTAACTCATATTCCACACCTTCATCATTACGGCTTGAAGCGAAGTCAAGCATCCAATTAGCTACAGCTTCACCATTTCTTCCTTCACGCACACTACCTAGTACGACTGCTATTTTTAACATATTAATTCCTCCTCTAGATGTAGTACATCATTGAATTAAAGACGGATAAAAATATTGAAATAAATTATCTCTAATTCAATATATTTATTATCAACATTTGTAATCTTATCATGTGTTTGTCCCTTTTGCAACTATAAATAATTTACTTACAAAAAGTAATTATAAAATGCATAGCTAACATGAAATAACCGTATGAAAGGGGGTACATATCCCGAAAGCTAGATTGAAAAATATAACCTTCGAAGGGACCACCTTTTCAAACGGTTTAATCATGGAACTGAATTTGAGGATTTAGCTTTTAAATTTACTAATAATCTCACGTGAATGCTCTGCAACAATAGAGAGATTATGGATAGAAGTATTAATCTGATTCATTAGATTAACTTGCTGTTCTGTTCTAGAGGTGACTTCTTGGGACTTGGCCGCAGCTGTCTCAGATATAGCAGTAATATGATTCATTGTGTTAGAAATATTACCAGCTCCAACACTCATTTGCTGTACGGCAGATGAAACCTCATGTATCTTTATAGAAACATCCTGAATATAGTTATTTATTTGTTCAAAGGAATCTCCAGCCTCAGTGACTACCCCGATTCCTGCGATAACTTCATTTGTAACAATATCCATCGTATTCACTGCGGTCTCTACTTCATCCTGAATCGCATTTATTAGAGCTGAAATCTGGGATGATGATTTTTCCGATTGTTCGGCAAGGTTTTTAACTTCATTCGCTACAACGGCAAAACTGCGTCCTTGTTCTCCGGCTCTAGCTGCTTCAATGGAAGCATTAAGGGAAAGAAGATTGGTTTGCTCAGAAATTTCGGTGATGATTTCAATAATATGGTTTATTTCTCTGGAACGTTCTCCCAGCCCTTTAATAATCTGTGATAATCCATTTACAGTATGTTTAATCTCGTTCATTTGCTGAATGGCAACGATAACGGAATCCTTTCCTTTTGTTGCATTATCAGTTGCTTCATGTGCGATATTAGATACATTATTTGCACTCTCTGCAATTTGCTGTATACCGTTTGACATCTCGCGGATAGTTATGCTGGTTTCTCCCATTGTTCGTACCTGTGTTTCAACACCAACAGATAATTCTTCCATCGTGACTGCTATTTCCTCGGTCGTTGCATTTGTTTGTTTAACATGTTCCACAAGTTCTTTAGAAGAGGTTGCCACTTGATCGGCGCTTTCGTTAAAGCCTTGGATGACTAATGATAGGTTTGTGGACATCTGATTTAAGGTTTCGGCTAATAGCCCAATCTCATCTTTATTTTTAACGTTTATCTTATCGACAGTTAAGTCACCATCTGCAATTTGTTTTGCATAATAAATGAACGTAGAGAGTGGTTTTGTCTTTCTACCTATGATAAAAATTGTAAAAATACATGCAATAATTAACGGAATAAGTCCAAGTAATACACTACTCTTAACAGAATTAATCGTTCTTTCTGTAACAATGTTTGCATTAAAGTCAATAGCATTAAGTGCGATTACTTCTTGGGTGGGGTCATTGTCTTTAAAAATAGGTGCATAACCAGTTAATCGTTTCATTCCAGCTTCTTCATATATCTCTGAATAATCTGGTTCCTTTGTTTCGATAATTTTCTTTACTACGTTTTTATCTAGATAAAAGGAATCACCAATAGAAACACCTTGGTCTTCTAAATTTCTATCTGCTACTAAAATTTTGCCATCTAGTCCAATAATGTACTGGTCTTCAAATATATGCTTATGCTCAACAGTCCAGTTGATACTCTCCTGTATTTCTTTTGCTTTTTGCATATTACCATTTAATAGAGCCTCCATATCATCTGGACTAATTAGACCAGTTGTAATATTCGCACAGCCCACTGCTTCTATACCTGCTGCCTCATATGTATGCTTATATGTAACCCAATAGTTGGAAACCGAGGTTATTAGTAAGGAAATTAAAAATACACCAATAATAATAACCCCTAATTGCCTTGTGATGCCTTTTCTCATGAAAGTACCTCCATTAATATAATTAAAAACCTAGTCAATATGATTATATATTAAAATTATAGTCGTTTGGGTATTTGGTCCTAATTAGTAGGAGTGGTCATTTATCCAAATTAAAAAAGGCCTAACTCCCAAAGAGTTAAGCCCTCACCATTCCCTATTCCAGCTCGTGTTCCGCAAGTGCTATTGCAATTTGATCTTCAATTTTAGTTATCGTACTTGAAGCGCCTAAGTAATTATTAACGATGATGGAGAATGCTAGTTTATGACCGTCCTTCGTTGTCACATATCCAGATAGGGAGGAAACACCTGTTAATGATCCCGTTTTTGCTAAAACATTATTGGCTGCTGCTGTATTTAGCATTCGAGAGCGAAGTGTTCCACCAACAAGCCGTTCTGCATTACCTGCAACAGGTAATGACTTCTCAAATGCTGGATACCAATCCTCAGTTTGAATTGCAAACAATAATTGTGATAATTCATTACTTGGAATCAGATTTTTGTGTGACATTCCTGAGCCGTCGCGAAGTAGTAACGTACTAGTATTTACACCGTAGTTTCCAAGTACTTCTTTCATTACACGTAATCCCTCGTCCCAGCTTCCTTCATCATAAACGGCTCTTCCCATTTCTTTGGCAAGTGTTTCACCATGCCCGTTGTTACTAAGCTTCATAAATGGAATAAGTAATTCATGTAAAGGCATTGATTTTCTTTCTGTGAGTAGGGTCGCATTTGCTGGTGCTTTACCCACAGTGGCTCTACCTCTTCCAATTATGGTTATGTTATTTTCTTCTAATGATTTTTTAAACACATCGACTGCATATCCTGTAGGCTCCCAAATCGAAACCCAAGATCTTGAACTAGACCCTTCTAAAGGTATAGCGCCAGTGATAAAGATTCGGTTGGAACCGTGTTCCCTCTCTATTGAAATAGTCTTGGAATGATCCTTCTTTACTGTCTCAGCCTTGTTCACAATTTCTACATATTCTGTTTGTGGTGTAAGCGTAACGATTGGTTTATCCCCGACGCTCTTTCCCGGAAGTACGTCAACTATTATAGTTCCAGCATCATAATCCTCATTTGGAGACAGGGTTAAAGCAGAAACCTGAGCCCCAGTATAAAATGGTTCATCAGACCAGTTCAAATCCTGTGAAAGTCTAACATCATCATACCAAGAGTCGTCTCCAATTAAATTACCATTAATCTGCTTAATTCCAAGCGATTTTAGCTTTGCTGCCATTTGATCTAAATCCTCTTTCAGAAGCGTGGGATCACCTTTTCCTTTTAGATACAGATTGCCCTGTAGAACATTGCCCCGTACTCTGCCATCCGTTAAAACTTCCGTAGAAAACTGATAATCGGGTCCGAGCTTTTTTAAGGCAGCTACGGTAGTAAGTATTTTCATGTTAGATGCGGGATGTAAGCGATGGTCACCGTAAAATGAATAGAGTAGTTCTCCTGTGTCCGCTTTTCTCACGCTAACTCCTGTAGTTGTGCCATTTAGTGAATTGTTCGTTAAGATGGAAGTAAGTTTTTCAGCTAGGGACTGGTCCTGGGTGGTTTCAGTTGAGGCATTCACAGGTTGTGATTTTTCAAGGGAAGTAAATGGTGCAAAGGCTAAGAGTATTAGCATTAGTAGGAGAATGCCTTTCTTCCAAAGCTTGGCCGTGTTCATTATTTCCACTCCTTCATCCATTTTTTAAAATTATATGAATAGAATAAGAAGCTTATCCTAGGTATAAAGACCACTTTGCTAGTATTTCCAATGGAAGAAAGGCTTTATAGGAGAAAAAGAATTATTTCATTTTGTTAATCGCAATACAAATTTCTGTATGATTTTCATTATTATCCCATATCTCCAGTTCCATGCCTAGAGGGATGCAGCGATTTTCTTCCATCCAGTTATTATAGAGAAAGTCATAGGCCTTATACGTGTCGGTGCGTTTCCCGTGAAATTCGGTGTGGACATACATATTTTCTTCAACCGTATAGATATCAGCCTCTGAAGGGACTCCTCTCACTTTCTGTACCTCATAGCCGATGAAGATATGATAATAATCTTCAAAGGGGTTAAATTCCTCTATAAACGGATATAGTTGTAAAACATAAATATCGTCAGTAACTTTATTTTCAATTTTTTCTTTTATTTTAGCTAATCTTGAAACCATATTTTCAGTAATATGTTCCTCTCCTATTTTCTGTAAGTTTGTTAAAAGATGATAACCGATGAGCTGAAAGGAATCTTTTTTTATGATTTTTGGTCCCAAATTGATGACACCTCCATATTTTTCACCATTCATATTCCCCTAAAACAAAAAATATGCTTTCTTTCTATCACATCGGCTTGTCTATTTTTAGCATGAAGCATATTCCGTCGTCATAGATATGAATGAAAGAATTTTTTGATAGGGGGAATAAGGGATGGAAGGAATGTTATCCATTACGGAAGAGGAAATAAAACGTTATTATGAATTAAATAAGCTGCAAAAGGAAGTTAAACAAGAAATGGATCATTTGAAAAAGAAATTCCATGACATTTTGGATGCTTCTTATGGAAAAGAGAAAAAAGGGGAAGTTCAGCGGGGTAATTACAAATTACAAAGGCAAATAAGGGTATCTACTAGCTATGATGATGCTATTGCAGTGAAGAAACTAGATGAGATGAACCTTAAGGATTTTATTATAGTAACAAGAACAACGGACAAAGAAAAATTAGAATCTGCCTTTAAGCTGGGGTTAGTAGAAGAGGATGAGTTTAAGGATTGCAAAGTCACCAAATTAATCCCGTCTATTACGGTTAAAGAAACATTTTCTAGTGCCCCTTAAATGATGCCTGAAGAAAAGAATGGCTTCGCAGTTTTTATTGGTAAATTGTCTCAATGAACCCCATTTTCTCCTTGCATAGTACGCATTAAAGTGGTTGACAATAATTGTGTAAGGCTGTAAAAGGAGAGGCAAAAATGGATATAAATAGAGCGCAAGAGATCATGAATGCGGATGTTTATGTCAATGTAAATTATCACGGTATTCCTGTTTTTATCCAAGAGGTAAACCAACAAGCAGCGAAAGTTTTTCCGCTTGATTCTATGGAACATGTGCAAGAGGTTGATTTGGATGGGCTAAATGAATCGGGGCCAATTCACCTTTAATTTGGAGGGAAGGTTATGCAGCGAATGCGAGCAGAGGAGATTGCTCAATCTCCGGAGATGAAGCAAGTTACCTATAATGGAAAGCCTGTCTACATTCAACGGGTTAACGAAAATGGAACGGCTAGAATATTTCCTCTAGATGAGCCACAGCGTGAGTTTGATGTTCAGCTAACTAATTTATATGAAAAGGTATAAAAGAACCTCCCAAGTTGGGAGGTTCTTGTGATTTTTAAGCCATCCATTTTGGTGGTGTGTTTTTATCATAGTATATTTCGCCTAATGCATGATGTTGTTCAAAGTTATCTTCCATAACATGATAGTGAAAATTAAACCAATAGCCTTCTTGTGGGCGATTATCCCTGCGAACATGAAATTTTGCTATATCTTGATTTGTTTGTTCATTATGAAGATTGAAGATACGTTCACCGTAGCCGTTTGAGGGTTGTTCTGTGATGGAAATGTACGCTGCTTCATCTTCTTTTACAATTGACTTTAATGCTAGCTCAATGTTTGGTAATATTACTTCCATAAATTCGTCTTCTACTTTTTCACTAATTTTCGGACCGAATTTCTTTAAGCTTTGTTGTTTTGCCTTCTCAGTCAACGTACGAATGATGTCTGTCTCTTCCTGTGCTTCTTGCCTTATCGGAAGGACAGCGACGTTCCCCCGATTGGAGTCTTCTGGTGATATTACTTCCTTATTATTATTTTCGTCGGCAATTAAATAAGTAGGCGTATATAAACCAAAGGTTAATACGGCAATTAAAGCAACAGCTATTTTTCTCATCCAACGGTTCATGGTACATTTCCCCTTTATTATTACTTAAATTTTATCATGTTTTCCATGGATGTCTACCTTAATCTCGATGAATAGGAGAATAGACTTATAAGGGATCGGCTATCCTCTTTTCAATTCATCCACATTATTTACAAACCCTTTACAATCACAACATATTTACTTAATAATTCTCCCCTATACTTAAAGCTGTAAGAGGGATAGCCCTTCAGAAAAACACAAATTGAACGTTGGGGAGGACAATTTTGATGAGATTCAAAAAGTTTGTGATGTTCCTATTTGTAGCAGCGCTAGCCATTATACTAGCAGCATGTGGGAGCGACAAAGAAGAGAACAGCTCCGGGAATAAAAATCAATCCGAAAACACTTCTAAGGGAAGTGAAGGTTCAGAAGAATTAGAGGGTAGTGTTGTTATTGATGGATCTGGAACAGTTTTTCCTTTAATGTCCCGATTAGCAGAGGAATATATGGTGAACGAGCAACCGGGGGTGTCAGTCGAAGTTAGTCGTGCAGGGACTTCTGCAGGATTTGAAAAATTCTTACAAGAGAATGGGACGAACTTTAACGACGCATCTCGTTTAATAAAGGATGAAGAAAAAGCAAAAGCAGATGAGCTTGGTATAGAAGTTAAGGAATTAAAAGTGGCACTTGACGGTTTAACTATCGTGGTAAACCAGGATAACGATTGGGCAAAAGAATTAACCGTTGATCAGGTCAAAGGTATTTTCCTTGGTGAGTATACAAATTGGTCAGATATTAATGCTGATTGGCCAAAGGAAAAGATTCAAACGTATGGTCCAAATGAAAACCATGGTACGTATGAATTCTTTTATGAAAACATTTTAGAAGAGCAAGACCTAGTTAGCGATATTAATCTACAACAAGAATATTCAACACTCGTAACACTAGTTTCAGAAGATAAAAATGCAATTGGCTTCTTTGGTTTTGGATATTATGACAGCAATAAAGACAAAGTTAAAGCAGTAGGAATTGACTTTGGCGCAGGTGCTGTTCAACCATCTCTCGATACGATTGCAGAGGATGGCGATTATGCAGGATTTACTCGACCAGTATTCACTTATTTAAATGTAAATCATGCAAAAGAAAAGCCAGAAGTATTAGACTATGCAATCTATGTCATGGAAAACACAAATAAATTTGCCGGGGAAACTGGGTTTGCTCCAATCCCTGAGGCAGAAGCTAGTTCACTAGTTGACGAGCTAAAGGCTCTTCAATAAAAATAAGGCATATTGTTTAGCCCCCTTATGCAATAAGATGAGAGTTCTAACAGGCTCTCATCTTATTGTTGACTATAAGACTCGGAAGGAGTGCCTTGTCCAATGGCAGCTAATAGTGAATTTAACCATGCTGCAGATGTTAAAGGAATGATACAGAAAAATAAACAATCAAAGAGTATTCAAGGAAAATTGGAGAAGGTAATTCCAATTCTACTCTTCTTGTTTGCTATTATATCGATTCTGACAACTGTGGGGATTGTAGTAACATTACTTGCAGAAACAATTGAATTTTTTAAGCGAGTTCCTATATGGGATTTCTTTACGGGGACTGTGTTAAAACCGTTAAGCCAAAATCCTCAATTTGGTGTATTACCACTAATTAATGGCACAATCATATCATCTATCATTGCCATGCTCGTAGCTGGACCGATTGGTATAATGGCAGCAATATATTTGAGCGAATATGCATCAGATAGGGTTCGAAGAGTGTTAAAGCCATTACTGGAGCTACTTGCCGGTATTCCTACCATTGTCTATGGCTTTTTTGCTTTTACATTTGTTACCCCATTGATTCGTTCCATATGGCCAGAGGTAGAGGCTACTAATATTTTGAGCCCAGGTATTGTAATGGGAATTATGATTATCCCAATGATTGCTTCGTTATCAGAGGATGCAATGACCTCTGTTCCCAATTCGATTCGTGAAGGCGCATTAGGTTTAGGAGCAACGAAGCTTGAAACTACTTTTAAGGTTGTCATTCCAGCAGCTTTATCGGGAATTATCGCATCCTTTGTACTTGGCGTTTCACGAGCAATTGGTGAAACAATGATTGTTACGATCGCTAGTGGAAGCTCGAAAAACTTCACCTTTGATATTGCCGAATCGATGCAAACTATGACGGCTTATATTGTAGAGGTATCGGGTGGGGAAGCAGCAGCTGGATCAACCATTTATTATTCGTTATATGCAGTAGCAATGACGCTATTCGTATTTACACTTTTGATGAATTTACTTGCAAGATTTGTCTCTCGTAAATTTAGGGAGGAATACTAAAATGAGGTATTTGGATCCAACTCAAGTATCAAGAAGGATGAATGGAAGGATTGTCAAAAATAAGTCAGCGAAAGGCTTGTTCTTCCTTGCGACATTATTTGGTCTTATTGTACTTGCTGTCTTAATTTATCGTGTTGTTGTGGACGGAATCGGCTGGATTGATTGGAGCTTTTTAACGGGAAGACAATCTCATGACCCAGAGCGCGCAGGAATAATGGGTGCCATACTCGGTACCTTATGGATGATGGTGGTTGTTGCCCCTGTCACGCTCATTCTAGGTATTGGTACTGCTATTTATTTAGAACTATACGCAAGAAAGGGGCGATTACAATCCTTTATCCAGACAAATATAGCTAATCTTGCAGGTGTTCCATCTATTGTCTATGGAATCTTGGGATTAACGATATTTGTACGGGCAATGAAGATGGGAAATATCGTATTAGCTGGTGGATTAACCCTTTCTCTTTTAGTGCTTCCAATTGTTATTGTGGCAGCTCAGGAAGCAATTCGTGCAGTTCCAAGCTATCTTAGTGAGGCATCGTATGGTATGGGTGCTACCAAATGGCAAACCATAAAAAATATAATCCTGCCAGCCGCTTTACCTGGTATATTAACCGGTGCAATTTTAGCACTATCACGAGCAATTGGGGAGACAGCCCCACTTACTGTTATTGGAATTCCAGCATTAATTATTCCTTTTCCAGAGGGGATATTTGATAAATTTACTGCTTTACCAATGCAAATTTATTATTGGACACTTGACTCTTCATTAGTGACTGAATACGCAAATTTAGCTGCAGCAACTATTGTAGTCTTATTGATTCTATTATTCCTGTTAAATTCTGTAGCAATTTTTATTCGAAACAAATTCCAACAACGTTATTAAACGAGGGAGGAACATAAATTGAGTCTGGCAACCGTTAAGGAGAATGTAAGTATGGCAAAAAATCAATCCAATGCAGTCATTTCAACTTCTACTGTTAATGGTATTGTATTTGATACGAAGGATTTAAATCTTTGGTATGGCGAAACACATGCATTAAAGGAGATTAACCTGACGATACATGAAAAAGAGGTTACAGCGATTATAGGTCCATCAGGATGTGGAAAATCAACCTATCTAAAGACATTAAATCGAATGGTAGAATTAGTTCCTAGTGTACGAACGACTGGAGTTATCACGTATAAGGGTAAAAGTATTTTGGATAAGGCCTTTAAGGTGGAGGATTTAAGGACACATGTCGGTATGGTCTTTCAAAAGCCAAACCCTTTTCCGAAGTCCATTTATGACAATATTGCTTATGGGCCAAGAATCCATGGGATTCGGAATAAAAAAATTCTTGATGAAATAGTGGAAAAAAGCCTTCGTGGTGCATATATTTGGGATGAGGTAAAGGATCGATTGAAGGAAAATGCCTATGGTCTATCGGGTGGACAACAGCAGCGTTTATGTATTGCTCGTACACTTGCCATCGAGCCGGACGTTATTCTTATGGATGAACCAACATCTGCACTAGATCCGAAGTCGACATTGAAGATTGAGGACCTTGTTCAAGAGCTCAAGAGAAACTATTCAATTATCATTGTTACGCATAATATGCAACAGGCTGCACGAATCTCGGATAGAACTGCCTTCTTTTTAGATGGTGAAGTAATAGAATTTAATGATACGGATACTATTTTTACTAAACCATATGATAAGCGTACAGAGGATTATATATCTGGCCGATTTGGATAAGCTTGTGAATCTCTAAATCTCCCTTTCTATATAAGCTAGAGGATGTTTCATCACGAAACATCCTCTTTTCTATTGGATTGTAAATTGTTTTGTGCTGTCGGTAAGCTTTTTAGATATGTCGATTAGCTGTAAACCAATACGATGTGTGTTCTCTACTTGATTTATTTGATTTTTACTGCTAGCTAGCATTTCCTCAGCGCTTGCTAAGGTTTCCTGTGAGATGGATTGGAAGCGTAACGTCTCCGTTTCTAAAGGAGGTAAATATAGCTCCAGTTGCTTTAACTCCCCTTGTACATCTTGTAGCCCTTCACTAAGCATATATATCTCTTGTAATAGATTGTCCACCTCTTGTTTTGCTTCTGTTGACTGATCCATCGTCTTATTGGTTTTGTGGAGGATTTTATGGAACGCATCTACCGCAGTTTTCGAAATCACATCCATATTTTTAATGGAAGTAGTAATCTTGTCTGCAGCAATTGATGATTGTTCGGCAAGTTTTCCTACTTCACGAGCAACCACTGCAAATCCTTTTCCAGATTCCCCCGCATGTGCTGCCTCAATTGTTGCATTTAATGATAAGAGCTTTGTCTGTTCAGCAATACCTTGAATTAATCCGGCAAACTGATGTATCGACTTGGAATAATCATCTATATCGTTAATGGATGTGGTTAACTGTGCAAAATCATCCCTAAAGGAAGCAAGCATATGTATTAATTCAGTCATATTTTTATCACTTTGACGTGCAGAAGAAGTCATATCTTGTGCATTTTGAAAAATGGCTTCCATACGAGCTATTAGTTGAACAATATTTTCCTTCATCAACTGAAAAGAGTTAGCACTTCCCTCAGAGCTACTAGCGGTTTGTTCGGCACCTATTTTAACGTTATGTATGGCAGTAATTAAATCTCTGCTAGAAGCTAGTGTGCCATTTGATGCATATTGCAGTTCGTGCCCCGTTTTTTCTAAATGAGTTGTAATTTCGGTAATCTGATGGAACAATGAGCGCAAATATTCCATCATAACTTGATAGCTTTTATGCAACGAAGCTATCTCTGGTATATTCGTTTTGATGCAACTGGAATCTTCCCGAAGGTCTCCATCTCGAACAGCTCGCATTTTTTCTCGTAGAACATGTAATGGCTGTGAAATGCCGCGTACGACGAATAAGATAGTGATGGTTGCAATGAAAATACTAATTATCATGATGACAATCATTAGATAGGCCATTGTGTGAACGCTCCCCATATAGGATGCTGTAGGGACAATTAAAACAAATGTACCACCAATTTCTTCCATTTCTACAAAGGTAAATGTGTAATCATTTCCATTTATATCCTGATGCAATGTTCCCCTTTCCGACTCTGCTATTTTTGAGATGAAGGAACCTGGTATAGTTGGTAGGTTATTCTTACTTATTTGGAAGGGAACAATCTCTTGATCTATGATATAAAAATAATCTGAGGTAATCCCGTCCATAGCAAGCTTTTCTTTTTGCTTGTGGACGTTTAATTCTAGCTGCTGCATAAAATAATCATCATCACTAATATACAAGAACTTTAAACTGTCGGCTATGTAACTCATAAGCTCTGTTTCACGTATTAACCTGCTTTCAATAGAATGAATAGTAGTATCACGGGCAATGGAATAGGAGCTTAAGCCCGTAACGATAATAGAAATGGTCAGTAAAGCGATAAATAGTACTAGTAAACGTTTTTTTAAACTACTACCTTTGTGGGCATTATTCTTTATCCTTTTAATAATCAAATTCGTACCTCCACAAGCGTATGTTATATAGCTAATTTTACCAACGATTTATTAATTGATTGTTAAGGCATTGTGAAATTAATCTCTAAATGATTAATGATGAGGAGATTTGTTTAAGTGAATTGATTTCAAATTAATAAATTTAGATTTGTGGTTTAATTATTAAATAATTTTTTATTAAAAAATAAATATTTTTAATTTATTTATTTACATATTTAAAATAATGTATATAATTATAACTAAAATAAGGAAAGGAATTTACTATGACATATCCTGTATTAACGAACTGTCCTATTTGTCAACATCATCTAACCGTTACTCAATTACAGTGTGACCATTGTCATACAGTAATTGAAAATAAGTTTTCGCTGCCAAAGTTTGCTCTGTTAACACAGGAACAACTTGAATTTATTGAGATTTTTTTAGTTAGCAGAGGGAATATAAAGGAAGTTGAAAAAGAGCTAGGAATCTCCTATCCAACAGTAAGAGGAAAGCTTAATGAGGTCATTAAAGCTCTCGGTCATGATTCCGAACAAAAGAAAGCGATGGATGAAAGTAAAATTGTCAGTATGCTCGAAAAGGGAGAGATTACTCCTGATGAAGCTATAAAATTATTAAAAGAATAGGGGGAAAGGAAAATGAAAGAAGAAATTGCGAAGGTCATTAGAATGATGGAAGAGGGAAAAATTGACGCAGAAAAGGCAACAGAGTTAATTTCTTTATTAAAAGAAAAGGAAGAAAGTGGTTCAACAGCAAAATCTACTAGTTATTTAGATAAAACCTTAAAAATACGTATTAAATCGGAAGAAAATGATCAGGTCAATGTAAACCTGCCGATTAGGCTTTTCCAAGTATTGCTTCGAGCCGGTCATGGTATTGCCTCTAGTATTCCAGAAGTAGAAAAATATGTGAAGGATTTGGATGTAGATTTAATTTTAGCAGCAATTGATCAGGAGCTAGAAGGAAGTATTGTGGATATTTCAACAAATAATGGCGACAAAATTGACGTATATGTTGAATAAGGTGCAACAATGGTAAAAATAAAGATCAAGACGGAAGGGTCTATGAAGCTAATTATTCCAGTTCCTTATTTTGCATTACATTTCGCAGTTTCCATCATTTTCTCCAAATTTGTTTGGAAGCAACTGATGACTCATCGTGACAATGACAAGACCTCATCACGAATACCTTCCACGCTAAATAACCAATTTATTAAACCACTAATTAAAACCACTATCAAAGAATTTCAAAATTATCGTGGGATAACCCTAATCGATATTAAAGAATCTGATGGGACTGAAATAACAATTAAACTATGAAGAATAGGGACTGATTTATAGTCCCTATTCTTCATCCGTTGATTGAAGTGAACGGAATACGATTAAGAAATACAAGGATCCAATTAAATATAACCCTGCAGTTATCGTAAAGACATTTGCGTAGCCCCAATATGTACCATATTTTAGGACAATGGCTGTAGATACTGGTCCCATAAATGCCCAACCTAACTGAAATACCATTTGATTTATCGAATTAGCCAGCCCTTTAACAGAGTCATTTACTTTTGACATCATTAAAGAGGATTGAATTGGGTTACCAGCATTCATGAGAGCCTGCCTAAATAGAAATCCAATACTAGCTAACAATAAACTTTCTGTATAAGCGGTAAGCAGCAGGAAGGGTAGTGATGCTAATTGGAGATAAACAACTGCTCGAACCTCTCCTACCTTTCTTACCACTAAAGGTCCGATAAACATTGCGACAGCAGTTGCTGCCTGCCCTAAAGAGATGATTAACCCAATGATGGAATTAGATGCTAGAAATCGATCCGCAAAGTATAGATTTAAATAGGGAATGACAAGTCCACTACCAAAACCAATTAATAATTGCGCAACTGCAAATAAAATAATGACCTTGAAGCCCGATTTATTAGCACGTATAAACTCGCGAAATGGTATCTTTTTATTTTTCGGCAATTTTTCCTTTCTGTTTTCAACCATTTTTGCGATTGGGAAGAATGCTAGAATATAAAAGATACTGCCAATAATTAATGTGAAGCGTATCGCACTAAGCTCAGTCGTAAATAAATGGAAAAAGTCAGTTAGGAAACCACCTAATAAACTACCAATAACATTGGCAGCGGTCATAATTGCAGAATGAAGGCTAAATAGGTGAACCCGCTGTTTCGGCTTAGAGTTTTCTGCTAACCAGGGGATAGAAGATACCTGTAGGAAGGCTGTAAAAATCCCCGTTGCAAATCCTGTAATTAATAAAAGCGTTTGCATCTCCACGATACTTCGCAGGAATAAAATCATTCCAGAAAGTAGTACCCCAAAAACCATTACGCGTTTTCTGCCAAGCTTATCACTCATTATTCCAGCTGGAACAAGAATAATAGCGGTAGCAAGAGAGGTAAGAGCAATTACCTGTCCATTAACCTCGTGACTAAGGCCAAGCTCTTGGATATAGATATTATAAATGACCATAAACATGCCCATTCCAATTTGTGAAAAGATATTGGCCCAAATTGCTAACTTAATATTCTGATTATATGTTTTAAATTGTGTAGACCATTCTTGGAAGAATACACCCATGCTGTTTCCCCGTCCTTTGAAAATCCAGTCGTTTGCCATAAAAATATTTCGTGTCCCTAAGCAATAGTACAATCAAATAATAGAAAAGTAAATAAAAATAAGGCGGTTAATTTTTGTATGAATAATTTGAACATTATTGACTAATCAGGAATATTTATATAATATATCATATAGATATATATCAAAAGGATAGGTGTAATGATGAAGAAAAATTATAATCATACAAGGTTCGCGATATTGGGCTTACTGACCACTGAATGCAGAACGGGATATCAAATTAAGCAAATGATTGATGGAAGCTTAAACCATTTCTGGAAGATTAGCTATGGCCAAATCTATCCTACATTAAAGACACTTGTAGATGAGGGATTGGCAACTGTTCAGGATACGAAGCAGGATGGTAAGCCAGATAAGAAAGAATATCTTCTAACATCAAAAGGTGAGAAGGAGCTTCGAGAATGGTTAAAATCACCTTTGAAGGATATCCCAATTCATAAGAATGAGGTTTTATTAAAGCTGTTCTTTAGCAGACACCAGGAAAAGGAACGAACTATTAACTGTTTGCAGCATTATCACGAGATATTACAGGAAAAATTAAACACATATGGAGGTATTGAGTCTGTCATACATAAGCATTCACTTGATAATGCTGATGCACAGTATTGGCTATTTACATTAGATTATGGAAAAAGGATAACAGCAGCAGAAATAGCATGGTGTGAGGATACAATTAAAAAATTAGTATGAGAGGAGGAATCTAGATGGGAAAGAAGCTGTACACAGGAAGGTATACAACAGATAATGATGAGGATATAGTGGTATTTCTTATAGGTATGAGAATTAATAACCGGTTAGCCATTCGAAAATGGTTCCCTGTGTTTAAGGCTATGCCACCGATGATTCGGGAGCTATATGAGAATAAGGAGGAGCTAGGGTTCCTTTCGATGGAGAGCTTTTTTGGCCTGCGAACCACTTTTTTAATTACGTATTGGAGATCGATTGAGGATTTGCTGGCTTACGCTAAAGGGCAGAAACACGTAACTGCTTGGAGAGAATTTAATAAAAAAGTAGGTGATAATAAGGCTGTTGGCATCTATCACGAAACATATTTTGTGACGAAAGGAAATTATGAATCTGTGTATGGGAATATGCCAATATATGGCCTAGCTAAAGCCAGAAATCATCGCTTGATAACATCGAATATACGAACGGCTAAAAAACGATTATCTGTTAAAGAATAGGAAGTAAAGCTACAAGTAGAATAGAGCTGCCTCCTGCTAAAAACTAATTATGATAAAAACAAGTTATCGAAGTTTCTTATTTTGATAGCTTGTTTTTTTTTTCGAGAAAAAAGAGAAAAAACATAAATTGATGAAATGATATGTATAATATATATAATTCCGATTTATCAGTTTATTGAAAAAGCCATCAAAGGAGGTTGCTGAAATGGAATCTGTAAAGCCACTACTTGAGGTTAAAAACTTACATACACACTTTTTTACGAAGACTGGAGTGGTCCGAGCTGTTGATGGCGTAAATTTTGATGTGAAGCCAGGAGAAACCTTAGGGATTGTTGGAGAATCGGGATCGGGAAAGAGTATTACTGCGATGTCTATTTTGGGGTTGATTCCGAGTCCACCAGGAAGAATAGTGGACGGAGAAATCCTCTTTAAGGGAGAGGACTTATTAAAAAAGAGTGAAAACCAAATGAGACAAATCCGTGGAAAAGAAATTTCGATGGTATTTCAAGATCCAATGACATCATTAAATCCAGTATTTAGTGTGGAAAAACAGATGGTCGAAACTGTTCTAGCGCACGAGAAGGTGACCAAAAAACAAGCAAGGGAACGAGCAATAGAACTGTTGAATCTTGTTGGTATCCCAGACCCATCAAAGCGTGTTAAAAATTACCCACATGAATTTAGTGGTGGGATGAGACAACGTGTAATGATTGCAATGGCACTTGCTTGTAATCCTTCTTTATTAATTGCGGATGAACCAACGACAGCACTGGATGTTACGATACAAGCTCAAATATTAGAGCTCTTTAAAAAAATGCAGAAGGAACTAGATATGGCGATTATCATGATTACTCATGATCTTGGAGTAGTAGCAGAGGTCTGTGATCGTGTATTGGTTATGTATGCTGGTAAGCCAGCCGAATTTACAGATACGAAGAAGCTCTTTGATCAAGGAAAACATCCCTATACATTAGGGCTAATGAATTCTATCCCAAAAATTTCTCCAAATAAGGAAAAATTAATACCAATTACTGGTCTACCACCGAACCTAGGTGACTTACCGAAGGGCTGTAGCTTTGCTCCAAGATGTAAGCATGTAATGGATAGCTGTCTCTCTATTGATCCTACATTGCAAGAAATTGACGAAAACCATTTTGTTCGCTGTCTATTATACGAAGAATCAAAGAAGGCGGTAACGACATGAGTGCATTATTAGAACTGAAAAATATCAAAAAGCATTTTCCATTAAAAAGTGAGAAGCTCTTCACAAAGGAAAAGCCCTTACTAAAGGCAGTGGATGGTATATCCCTGTCCGTTCGTTCAGGGGAAACGCTTGGATTAGTAGGAGAAAGTGGATGTGGAAAGTCTACAGCAGGCAGGATGGCACTAAAATTGTTAGAGCCAACAGAGGGCGAGATTTGGTTTAAGGGAGAAAATATTACGAATTATCGAGGGGAACAATTAAGGAAGCTTCGAAGAGAAATGCAAATAATTTTCCAGGATCCCTATGCTTCATTAAATCCACGAAAAACGATTGAGCAGACACTTGCTGAACCACTTAAAATCTTTGGCATGCCAAAAGGGCAAGTAACACAGCGAATTGACTATTTATTAGATGTTGTAGGGCTAAGCTCATACCATAAACAGCGCTATCCACATGAATTTAGTGGTGGACAACGTCAACGAATAGGAATTGCTAGAGCACTTGCACTCGAGCCTGAGCTTGTCATTTGTGATGAACCAGTTTCAGCACTTGATGTATCGATACAGGCACAGGTTATCAACCTTATGGAAGAATTACAGGCTGAATTTAACTTAACCTATATCTTCATTGCACATGACTTAAGTGTCGTTCATCACATTAGTGATAGGGTTGCAGTGATGTATTTAGGGAAAATAGTGGAGCTGGGCGACGCAGGTGAGGTGTATAGTAATCCGAAGCATCCGTATACACAAGCATTGCTATCAGCAGTACCTGAGACGAATCCACATCGTGAAAAGGAACGAATAATTTTAAAGGGAGATTTACCTTCACCAGCAAATCCACCAGCAGGCTGTAAATTCCATACAAGATGCCCTTTTGCAGAGGATATTTGTAGAGTACAGGAGCCAGAATTAAAGCTGGTGTCAACAGGTGGTCAGATGGCAGCATGTCACTTTGCTAAAGAGGTAGTGACAGAAGGGAATTTTACTTAATCGTATAGGTTACTAGCTGCTTTTTAGAAATAGCTAGGATTTTTATGAAATGATCCTAGGTTTCATAAATATTATTATGACAAATGAGGGGGAATAAAGTTGAAGAAACGATATTTGTTTATGTTACTTATAATCGTAGCCATGATCCTTAGTGCTTGTGGAGATAGCACAAGTAAGTCAAACAATAAGGACAATGGTGGCGGGGAAAAAACACTCGTATTTGGACGTGGTGCGGATTCGATTCAGTTGGATCCATCAAAGGTAACAGATGGTGAATCCATCTATGTAACAAACCAGATTTATGATACGTTAGTTCGTTATGTTGAAGAAAATACGGAAGTAAAACCAGCACTCGCAACGGAGTGGAATGTTACAGATGATGGTTTAGTTTGGACCTTCCAGCTACGAGATGATGTTAAGTTCCATGATGGCACTGACTTCACCGCAGAGGATGTAGTTTATAACTTTGAACGCTGGACTACTTCGGCAGAATTTACATACTACGGTTACATGTTTGGGGCTTCTGAGGATGATATGGGTGGAATTATTGAAAAGGTAGAAGCTACAGGAGATTATGAAGTGCAAATTACATTATCTGAACCGAATGCACCGTTCTTACAGACATTAGCGATGCCACCATTTGGAATTGCTAGTCCAGATGCAATAGAAGAGCATGGGGATAATTATTTTAAAAACCCTATTGGAACAGGACCTTTTGTATTCAAGGAGTGGGTTCCAGACGATAGCATTACCCTTACAAAAAATGAAGATTATTTTGGTGAAGTAGCAAAAATTGATAAGGTTATATTCCGTGTGATTCCAGATAATGGTGCTCGTTTTATGGAATTACAGGCTGGAACAATTGACATCATGGAAGGGTTAAACCCACAGGATATTGCGACCGCTGAGGGTGATGATGCATTACAAATTATTCGCAGACCTTCGATGAACGTTTCCTATATGGCGATGAATATGGATAAAGGTGGACCTATGTCAGACAAACTGGTTCGTCAAGCAATCAATATGGCAATTAATAAGGATGAACTAATTGCATTATATGAGGGTGTTGGAAAGGAAGCTAAAAATCCAATTCCACCATCATTGTGGGGATTTAATGATGATATTGAGCCTTATGCTTATGATGTTGAGAAAGCAAAGGCTTTGCTTGCAGAGGCTGGCTATGCAGATGGTTTTGATATTACCCTTCACACATTCTCTAATCCAAGACCATATATGCCACAGCCAAAGCTAGCTGCCCAAGCAATTGCAGAAATGCTAAAAGAAGTAAATATTAATGTGGAAATAACTGAAAGTGATTGGGATACGCATTTAGCAACAGTAGAAAACGGTGAGCATGACATGGCATTCTTAGGCTGGACTGGTGATAACGGTGATCCAGATAACTTCCTATATGTTCTTTTAGATAAGGATAATGCGACTGTAGGTTCAGCAGGAAATATTGCTTTTTATAAAAGTGATGAGGTTCATGACATTTTAAAAGCAGCACAAGTAGAAATGGATCAGGATAAGCGCACGGAACTTTATCTAAAGGTACAGGAAATAATCCATGAGGATGCTCCATGGGTACCAATTGCCCACACGACACCACCGCTTGCAGCGAAAAGCAGTGTTGTTGACTTTGTGCCACACCCAACAGGAAGTGAGCCATTCAATCTACTAGATATTAAAAAATAGATATTAGAGAATTGTTGTCTCATAGGGTAAATATTCCCTATGAGGCAACATCTTTATTGAAGGAAAACGGAGGAATAAAGCGATGTTAAAATACATTACTAGTAGACTACTCATGCTAATCCCCGTGCTCATCGGAGTCTCCATTCTTGCTTTTTCCCTCATTCACTTAGTACCTGGAGATCCTGCAAGAAGCATATTAGGTGAGAAGGCAACTGCTGCTCAATTAGAAGCATTACGCAATGAACTCGGATTAAATGATCCGTATGTCGTGCAATATGGTAGGTTTTTAGGACATATTTTGCAAGGTGATCTAGGAAAGTCCATTCAATCAAAGGAAAGTATTGGAGTGGAATTGATTCAGAAGCTACCAGCAACAATAGAATTAGCGATATTCGCGATGGTAATTGCCATTGTTATTGGAGTATTAGCAGGTGTTATAGCAGCAGTTAAGCAATATTCGTGGTTTGACAATATAAGTATGACGGTTTCTCTATTCGGTGTTTCCTTACCAATTTTTTGGCTAGGACTAATGATGATTTGGATATTTTCCGTTACGTTTAATATTCTCCCTCCAAGTGGACGCCTAACAACTGGGGTTGAATTAAACACCATTACGAATTTTTATTTATTAGACAGTATCCTTACTGGAAACTGGGTAGCTTTAAAGGATGCGTTTTTGCATTTGTTAATGCCTGGTATAGCACTAGCAACAATTCCGATGGCTATTATTGCTCGGATGACGAGATCTAGCATGCTAGAAGTAATGCGCCAAGATTATATTCGAACTGCTAATGCAAAGGGTTTACGTAAAACGATTATTATCTTTCAACATGCCTTAAAAAATGCCTCCTTACCTGTATTAACAGTTGTTGGCCTACAGTTTGGGTTATTGCTAGGAGGTGCAGTGCTTACAGAATCCATTTTTTCCTGGCCGGGAGTTGGTCGGTATGTCTATCTAGCAGTTCTTGGACGAGATTATCCAGTTGTCCAGAGTACGATCTTAGTAATTGCAGCTATCTTCGTGTTCGTCAATTTAATTACGGATATTCTATATAAGTATCTAGATCCAAGAATAAAGTATGAGTAGGTTTGACGATTAATGGAATTTGTTTCGGTAAAAGACGAAGAAAGGATGTGCAGCCAATGTCTATAGAACCAATTCCAAATGTAGAAGTTGAGCAGGGAAAAGTGAAATCTACAAAATCAAGAAGTCTCGGAATGGAAGCATTGTTCCGGCTCTTGAGAAGTAAGACTTCCATTGTTGGCTTAATAATTATCCTAATTTTGATGATTACAGCTTTATTTGCGCCGTTAATTGCCACCCATGATCCAACAGTCCAAAGTATTCCCAATCGATATCAAGCACCCTCCAGTGAACATATACTAGGAACGGATGAATTGGGACGGGATATTTTTAGTAGAATCGTGTTTGGAACTAGAATTTCAATCCAAATTGGACTTATCGCTGTTGGAATCTCAATGGTAGTTGGTGTGTTCTTAGGAGCTGTTGCTGGCTATTTTGGTAAATGGGTGGACCAGATTGTTATGCGTTTTATTGATATCATGATGGCATTTCCTAGTATTCTATTAGCAATAGCTCTAGTAGCGGTACTTGGTCCAAATTTACGAAATGCGATGATTGCGGTCGGTATTGTAGGAGTACCCCAATTTGCAAGGATTGTACGATCAGCAGTGTTATCTGTAAAGGAAACAGAGTTCATTGAAGCAGCAAGGGCAATAGGTGGAAAGCATGGCAGAATATTGTTTGGGCATGTACTGCCTAATAGCATGGCACCGATTATCGTACAAGCAACATTAGGGATTGGTACAGCTATTTTAGATGCTGCTGGCCTTAGTTTCTTAGGCCTAGGTGCACAACCACCGACACCAGAATGGGGAGCGATGCTTAGTGATGGTCGTGCAGCTATTCAACATGCTCCATGGGTTGTTGCCTTTCCAGGGCTAGCGATCTTTCTATTCGTATTAGGCTTTAACCTATTTGGAGATGGACTACGTGATGCATTAGACCCAAAATTGAAAGAATAGTAACATTTCTGGTAATTCCATAGTATTATTAAGGATAAAGTTAATGGCTTTATCCTTTTGTCATTTACCAAAATAGAGTTTTTTTCTATGAATTGTGATTAGTAAGGTGATGCTCCAGAGAGCAGTGGAACGCTTCTTAGAAACACATATTACAATTGGAGGTGAGCAGTCATGAGGAAGTTTTTACCAGCCTTTGTTTGCTTTTGTCTAGCACTCATTCTTGTTCCTAGTTCTATAGGATCCACCACTTCTAAAATCAATACATACCCGAATTTACCAGCACCAATCGCAAAGGAAAGGATCTTGATTACATCAGCGGGACAAGCTGTAGAAGGGGCGATTATGCAATCCATCGCAGAAAATCTTAACTTAGAAGCGGATTATCGACCACGTGCTCTGGACACGGACTTGTATGAATATAAGAGTGTAGTCATTGTAGTTGGCTATAGCAAAAATGGCTTAGCTCAAACTGTGAGGAATTTCCAAGAGGAGTTATCACGTTCTAAGCACTTAGTACAGGAGGCAGAGGCTAATGGGATCTCTGTCATCGTAGTTGATTTTTCTGGTTCCCTTCGTAATGATTCCACGACCTGGAAGCTGCTAGAAGAAGTTATTCCCCATTGTACATACTATATTGGTTTCTCTCATACGAAGAAAATGGATAAACTACATGCAATAGTAAAGGAGCATCATATACCAATAACACTCATTGATCAGATAATGGATATAGAGGTTCCTTTTAATTCAGCTTATCGTTAAGGGTATGTGGAAAAAGGATGATGATATGAGCTTAAATGATAATCAGATATCGACCAAGACATTATCTGGAACAATTCTATTAATTATTGGCATTTTATTTCCAAATATTGTAGAAGACTGGACAACCTATGTCATTGAAAATATTGAAGCAAGTATCTTGCTAAAAGATGGAGGGAAATTGGTCATTACTTCGATTGTCTACATGACTAAATACTGCTTTATCTTCTTTTTTATATTTTTTGGGGCAATACTTGTTACGGATGGCATGCTGGTAAAAAAGGACCATCCATATCGACTTTATTTCTACGCTGTTTTAGTTCTAGTAACGATAGCTATATACAACTATCTCCATCTGGAAAACTTTTCCTATATTGGTCACTTACTGACATTAGCTATATTACTATGTTTACAGAACTACATTCCCAAACAAAAATACTATTATGTCATCTATTCTATCATTCTATTATTTGTCTTAATGGCAATGAACTGGGTGCAGCTTATTCCAGCTCTATCAGTGCTTGGGCTAGGCACAGATGATATGGCAGTTAGCCTTAAAATTACTGACCACTACTTATCAAACAACTATTTATTAAATACATTAGCATCTATTCTGTTTGTTGTTTTTTTGGTTATTCCAATTACGTTGACCTTTTTAGTTCATTTATTGAACAAACAGATTATGGCGATGGAAAAAATACAGGAAAGTGAGTCTGCACTAAAGGCAGCACGGATTGCGTTAGTAGAATCGAAGGTATATGAAGAGGTTAATTCATTGGTGCATGATTTGAAGACTCCACTCTCGACAATCGAAGGCTTATCCTCTTTAATCAAAATGCGATTACAGCATAAGGCGGAAACATCCATTGATAACTACCTAGATCGAATGGGTGGATCGATTCAAAAAATGAATGATATGATCTCGGAAATATTATATGAAGATATTAAACAACCAATTTCTGTAAAAGAGCTATTAGAGTATGTCACAAGCCACCTCATTCTAGCAGAACAGAATATCGAAATCGATATAAGCATAGAAGATAATATACCAAATATTTATGTAAATAAAATAATATTTTCCAGAGCAGTATCGAACATTCTCGAAAACGCTATCGCCTCACTAGCTGGAAAAGCAGGGAAGATTACTGTTGATGTTACGAGAATAGAGGAAAGTATTATATTTAAATTTCTTGATAATGGTCCAGGTATAGAAGCATCCCATCTGCAAGATATATGGGAGGATGGATTTAGTACGAGAAATTCATCTGGCATTGGACTATCTTTCGTGAAAACAGTTGTAGAAAACCATCAAGGAACAATTCAAGTGGATAGTTCCCCTGGAAGCTATACACAGGTTTACATTACACTTCCATTATATGAAAAGGGTGAAAAGGTAGATGAGTATAACTATCTTAGTCGTGGATGACGATGAAAATATTCGGTTTACGTTAAAGGAAATTTGTCATTATGCAGAGTGGAATGTACTAGAAGCGGCAACAGGCAAGGATGCTGTAGAGCTGTTTAAACAAATGCGCCCTGATCTTGTGTTACTGGATTATCATTTGCCTCATGGAGATGGTATTAGCACTACAAAAACAATCCGAAAGCGAGATCAGCATGTACCGATAATAGTCTTAACCGTAGATGAAAGGCAGGAGGTGGCTGATTCATTCATGGAGGCCGGGGCTACCGACTTTGCCTTAAAGCCAATTAAGGCGCCAGATTTAATCTCAAGAATTCGATTAAACCTTAGAATAAGTAAGCTAACAAAAGAGCATCATAGTGCATTTGTTGATAAAGGAATAAAATCAGATACACTAATGTCCATAAAAGGCCATTTATTAAATCAGGAGGACGCGGTCACCATTGATGAAGTCAAAGACGCATTACCAATCGCTTATCAGACGGTTCATCGGTACTTAAACTATTTAGAGGGAAAAGGTGAGGTAGAGGTAATTACTCAGTATGGAAAGAAAGGCAGGCCAAAGAATCGGTACCGGTTGATATAGAGGTATAAAGGAAGGGGACAGATGCTGTCCCCTTAAAACGTATCGAACTCTATTATGAAATTTAGTTTTCTTTATCCTTCCATAGCTCCATCGGATTTAGTTGCTCCGCTGTAAGTGGGATTTGTTTTATATCAAGCGAAATTTCCTGTTTATCCTTCTTCAATTCCGCATAGATAAATTTAGATTTACCCAATCCTACAGCTTCAGCGTCGTCCACAGATTGACAGTAAAAGATTTTTGTAATCCCGACAAAATACATAGCAGCTAGGCACATGGGGCATGGTTCTCCACTAGCATACATAGTGAATTCAGATAAATCGTTCGTATTTAATTTTTTCTGGGCTCTTCTTATCGCAAGCAATTCCGCATGACCGCTAATATCGAAATTCTTATGTAACTCATTTACCCCTTCTGAAATCACTTCATTACCTTTTACTAGTACAGCTCCGAATGGCTGCCCACCATCCTGAACATTATGAATAGCTAGTTCAATTGCTCTTTTCATGTGTGTATCCATCAAATATCCTCCTATGTTCTTCTATAAAGTCTCATAAACTCCGGAATGTATAGGATGAATGCCAACCCTAAAAATATACCGGTAATAAGCATAAGAATAGAAGCAGCATGTGGATGTATTTCTGGAAAGCCAATTAAGATGAATGTAGCCGCATAAAATACAGCAGTTGACACTTTACCAAACCACATGGCACCATCCAATTTTTTGCCTCTCTTTAATAAAATCAGACCATTAATACCCATAAAAAGCTCTTTAATAACTAGTAATACAACCAATACCCACATATAGTAGTAGCGAAACATTAAGCAACCAACAATGGCAGCTTGTGTAAGTTTATCTGCTACCGGATCAACAGTTTTGCCCAGCTCAGTTATCTGATTGAATCTCCTCGCTATTAATCCATCGAGCATATCCGTTAGCCCGGAAAACAGGATAATAATAGCGGCAACATAATAATCATGCGCACTTTCTGCAGTGATATAGATAAACACGAATATTGGAATGAGTATTAGTCTTATATAAGATAAGATATTTGGTATAGAAAATATTTCTTTTCTTGTAAGCCGCACAATGATATCCCCCTAGAAGCACCTCACGTAGACGTTAGTAAATTATTCCTATTGGTATTGTAACGGTTATGAGAGATATTTGAAAGTGGAAGGCACGAAAATACAGGAAAGTAAAGGAAAATCATGTTTGGTTCCACTTTCTATTAGACAGAAACCCAGCAAAGAGCATGATTCAGTCTAATAGAACTGCTCTAATAGACTGAAACCCAGCAAAAAGCCTAATTCGGTCTAATAGAAATGCTCTAATAGACAGAAACTCAGAAGAAAGCCTAATTCAGTCTAATAGAAATGCTCTAATAGACAGAAACTCAGAAGAAAGCCAAATTCAGTCTAATAGAACTGCTCTAAAAGACCGAAACTCAGAATAAAGCCTAACTCAGTCTAATAGAAGTGCTCTAATAGACCAAAACTCAGAAGAAAGCCTAATTCAGTCTAATAGAAGTGCTCTAATAGACTGAAACCCAGCAAAAAAGCCCAACTCAGTCCAATAGAACTGCTCTAATAGACTGAAACCCAGAAGAAAGCCAAATTCAGTCTAATAGAACTGCTCTAATAGACTGAAACTCAGAATAAAGCCTAATTCAGTCTAATAGAACTGCTCTAATAGACCGAAAACCAGAAGAAAGCCAAATTCAGTCTAATAGAAGTGCTCTAATAGACTGAAACCCAGCAAAAAAGCCCAACTCAGTCCAATAGAACTGCTCTAATAGACTGAAACCCAGAAGAAAGCCAAATTCAGTCTAATAGAACTGCTCTAATAGACTGAAACTCAGAATAAAGCCAAATTCAGTCTAATAGAACTGCTCTAATAGACCGAAAACCAGCAGAAAGCCTAATTCAGTCTAATAGAAGTGCTCTAATAGACTGAAACTCAGAAGAAAGCCTAATTCAGTCTAATAGAAGTGCTCTAATAGACCGAAACTCGGTAAAAAGCCCAATTAAGTCCAATAAAAGCATTAAAAATAGACAAAAACTCAGAAATAAAATAGGTCTTCCCTCTCATTATTTTTCCGTACTATTCTGATAAAATAACAATGGTATGAAGCACTATTTATTTTTCTTGCTTCAATTCTAGATAAACGTGCATAACATTGGGGGCCTTATGGGTATACTTTTCAATAGGGCTTTACTATAAGAGTTGTTAGACCTGTACTAGTGGAGAATGTGAAGTTGCTGAAGAATATGGGCAAATGCTTGTTTTTCGTTGTTATAGTAATTGAAAACAATTGATATGAGTAAAGGAAGGCAGGTTGACACTGCCTTAAAACTGTAATAAAATTATATTGAATTAAAGATAATTAATTAAAGTGATATAGATTTATATGGGAATTGGAGA
Source organism: Ornithinibacillus bavariensis (assembly GCF_050433565.1). Lineage (NCBI taxonomy): Bacteria > Bacillati > Bacillota > Bacilli > Caryophanales > Bacillaceae > Ornithinibacillus > Ornithinibacillus bavariensis. Next base: position 19,949 of record NZ_JBNPWZ010000007.1, on the reverse strand, counting down.
AGTCTCCATAGGATGAACCATAGGAAATTATCTGTGGATGATTATTTAAATCTCTTCTAAAGAGAAAGGAAGTAATTGCATGGTAACTTTATACGTTACACCTAGTTGTACATCCTGCAGAAAGGCTAAAGCATGGTTTCAAGAAAATAACATTCCTTACAAGGAACGTAATATCTTTTCGGAACCGTTAACCTTCGATGAGATTAAAGGTATATTACGATTAACAGAAGATGGTACAGAAGAAATCATTTCCGAACGTTCCAAGGTTTTCAAGGAGATGGATGTTGATATTGAACAGCTTCCAATGAAAGAGTTGTATCAATTAATCCAGAAAAATCCAGGACTGTTAAGAAGACCAATTATTATCGACGAAAAGCGTCTGCAAGTTGGGTATAACGAGGATGAAATTCGTCGTTTCCTACCAAGATCAGTTCGGACTTTCCAATTACACCAGCTTCAAAAAATGGTAGACTAATGTAAAGAAGAGGTGAGCACCTAAATGCTCACCTCTTCTTTTTGTATTTTAATAAACCTTGTCGCCATTGAAAATAGAGTTTTTCACAACTACATAATCAACATTGCGGATAGCATCTAGCTTATTTCCACCTGCATACGAGATCGATGATTGAAGGTCTTGCTCCATTTCGATTAATGTGTCTTTTAAATAGCCTCGATGCTCAACAAGCATTTTCTTTCCTTCTACATTCTTTCTTTCCCCTTTTTGGAATTCAGATGCAGAACCAAAGTACTCTTTAAATAATTTTCCTTCTTTTTCAACGGTTTCCCCAGGAGATTCCTCGTGCCCAGCAAATAGTGAACCGATCATCACCATGGAAGCCCCGAATCGTACAGATTTTGCAATATCACCATGTGTGCGGATACCACCGTCAGCAATAATTGGCTTGCTTGCAGCTTTTGCACACCAACGAAGTGCAGCTAATTGCCAGCCACCTGTACCAAATCCAGTTTTAATTTTTGTAATACAAACCTTACCAGGTCCAATACCAACCTTCGTAGCATCAGCCCCAGCATTTTCTAATTCACGTACTGCTTCAGGAGTACCGACATTACCTGCTATAACAAAGCTTTCAGGTAAGTGCTTCTTAATATGTTGAATCATATTAATGACTGCATTGGAATGTCCGTGTGCAATGTCTATTGTGATGTATTCTGGAGTAAGATTTTGCTCTTTTAGCTCTTCAATAAAACGATATTCTTCTTCTTTTACACCAACACTAATGGACGCGTATAATCCACGTTCCTGCATATCCTTAACGAAATCGATTCGCTTTTCAGGTTGAAAACGATGCATGATATAAAAGTAACCGTCTTCTGCTAAGGTTAAAGCAATTTTTTCATCTATAATAGTCTGCATATTTGCGGGTACGACTGGTAATTTAAATTTACGCCCACCGAATGTAACAGACGTATCACATTCAGAACGGCTATTAACGATACATTTTGCGGGAATTAATTGGATATCTTCGTAATCAAATACATTCTCCATAACTTACACCCCTAAATACGAATATTTTATTTAATGTTAAAATCAATTGTTCGACATTAGCTAATTTACTATAATTCTAATAATATGTCAAATTTCATATTTAGGTTGTACTAAATGCTTAAAAAAGTTGCATCATTCCCAGGTGTTTTTAAAATCGGGTGATTATAAGCTGTAAGAGAGTGGGAAATAGCATACAAAAACACTTGGATAAAGAACGGCACCCAACTGTTTATGGACTGTCTAAGGTTAGGGATGTTCAAATCCAAGCGTTTTTTTATCAATCCATCATTCTTAATGGATGAAAGAATATTATAATCTGCCCCTGGTATCCCTGTTTTCTTGTAGCTTTCGTATATAGACGATTTGACCGATATGATAGGCGTTATGTGTAATAGCATTTCCGAGTACCTCATACCATTTTGCCGATAAGCTGAATCCAACTACATCACTTTCGAGTTGTTCCTCAGTTAGCAGGTTCTGCCATTGTAACAGCACCACTTCTAATTGCTCTCTTAATTCAGTAAACTTTCTATTCTTTGGGATAACAAAGCTTTCATCATTATTTTCTATCGGGGTTACTGCTAAGACATTCGCTTTTTTAAATCTTATTTGCCATGTTTCATTCCAGTAGATAAGATGCTGTATAATCTCAGCAATACTATGACTATTTTCAGTTGGCTTCCAAAAAGCTTCTTCCTCAGATAGGTTTTCAACTGCTTCGGTAAATGGAAGATACCAGCTTGGGTCATTCGCATTTGCTAAAAACTGATCTAATAAAAGCTTCTTAACATGCGGCATGCTGTTTCAGCTCCTTTAGTAATGGTTCAAAGACCTTGTAAGTAGATCTAACACCTTTTATTCGACGTATTACTAAATTTCCTTTTAGACTTCCTTTTCTTATTTAGTAATACAGTTAATCATTTGATGGAATGAAAGCATTCGTTTGATAAAATGGACAAGTTATCAACCTTCAACAATCGCAAGGTATTTTAGTGTTTTTCCTTCCGATTCGACAATTAGTATATCTCCTCTTTCCTTTACGGCAAAAATCTTTGCGCCAACTGGAAGCTTATTCGCCATTTCATCTTTAAAGTCTGTATTTGAATCATTTTGTACTTTTATTTCACCGATTTGTTCTCCTTTTGATAAAGATAATTCTTCCACCCAGTCAATGTTAGTCCTATAAATTACTCCATCATACTGAAATATATCAGCATCGGGTTCTAATGTTAATACTTCTTCGGCATCAATGTTATCTATTGTTACTGTTCCTTTGTTTTTCTCTCCTTTTAAAGAGCATCCACTAATAGTAAATAAAGCAACTACAATTGAAGTGAAAAATAGTCTTTGTATCCTCACTTTAACATCCCCTTTCTAATAGGACGTTAGAAGTCTTACAACTGTTCCTTCTGAAACCTTATTTTCCTAAAAGGTGGTTAAGAATATAATTAGAGGAAATAGTGTTTAACATTTCACTCGTTTGTTGGAAGAGTACCTTCATTTCCAACTGTTCCGTTTTCTTCAGTCACTGGTATATCCATCAACCAATTATTATCCTCGTTTGCTTCCATTAACTCATTTACTTCATATGTAGCATAATAACCCTCTTTGATAAATGGGTCATTTTCAACAAGCCTTATTGCCTCATCAATTGTTTTACAAATCAATATTTGCATTGCGCTATCATTATCCTTAAAGGGCCCGCAGAGAAATAGCCTCCTATCCTTAGTCAAGCGCTGTAAATGGCTAACGTGTTTGTGTAATAATTCCTTTGTTAGTTCCCCTTTCTTTTTATCCTTTAAAATAGCAACATATTTCCTCATAGAGCACCTCTCCTTTTTAGGTAGACTGTGTCAAAAGATAAAAAAATCAACAGGAGTTATCATGCTATGATGGTTCCTGTTGAAAAATATGGAATATAAATGGCTGGATATAATCTTCAGCGTGGATAAGCTGTCTAATACTACAGTTAGTTTCTTATACGTACTCCCTCTTTAATCACACAATAACCCACTGTATCCTCAATAAACGCGCTGAAATTAGCTGTTCGTACAAGGTTGTTCACGAGAAACATAATGCTTCGATTAAATTTCTAAAAAATAAAATTCATTTATCTGAGCATTTTTTTTTACTATTGCCCCATTCGCTCAAGTAGATGGTTTCATAAGTTTTTTCTACTACAATGGTCTTGGCTCATTTACTTGTTCGTCTAAATCGATATCTAGCAATTGACCAGCATGAACCAAACCAGAGCCGAAGCCGTATAAAAGCACTCGGTCTCCATTTTTTACTTTTCCATCACGAATACCTAGGTCAAGTGCTAAAGGAATTGTTGCAGCAGAGCTATTTCCAAAATTGATCAAGCTATAAAGCGTTTTTTCTATTGGATATCCTAGCTTTTCGCAAATCGGTTCGATGAGCCGTAAGTTAGCACTGTGAGGGATAAACCAATCAACCTGCTCTAGACTCGTTTGTGTTTTTTCTAAAATTTGATGTACGCTTTTGGGAATATTTCTTACAACCCATCGAAAAACTTCCCTGCCGTTTTGTACGAGATATTGCGTATCGACTAACTCAATCCCATTAACTTTTTTAGACAGACCAGTTCGGTATACATTTTGTGCTCCACTTCCGTCACTTCCCATATGGAATCCAATAAAACTTTTCGCTTGTTCGTCCCTTTCTACCAATACGGCGCCAGCACCGTCACCAAATAAAATACATGTACTTCTATCCGTATAATCGGTAATTTTGGAGAGAGTATCTGCCCCTATTACAAGTATCTTCTTATGAAGTCCAGAAGCAATAAGGCTATGGGCTGTATGCAATGCATAAACAAAGCCTGCACAAGCAGCACTTAAATCAATGGCCCCTGTTTGAGCAATATTTAAGCGGTTTTGTACGATACTTGAAACAGATGGAAATGGAAAATCTGGGGTACTTGTTGCAACGATGATCATATCAACATCTTCCACATTTTTATCATACCGATGCATTAAATCCTTTACTGCAGCCTCACATAAATCACTTGTGAATTCATCGGGACGGCTAATTCTACGTTCGTGAATTCCTGTTCTTTCGATAATCCATTCATTGCTTGTTTCAACCATTTGCTCAAGCTCATAATTGGTCAGCCTTTTTTCAGGTACATACGTACCAATTGCTGTTATTCTTGCTCCTACCAAATTAGTCACCTCTTTTATAAGTTGGTATTAGTATCTAGTACCAATTATAACGATGTATATTATTGAAAAGCAACTTTAATTCTTTACTTTAAAAATTAAAAAGGGTTACTTTCTTTGAAGTAACCTCTCTGTTCGTTAAAGAATATTCCACATACACTTATCTGTTATACATATTTTGTATCGACCACAGAAGCCCATAGCAATGTTCTAATCTTCTCCATAAAAACGGATCTACTTATTACCAGTGGGGCCATTTGCTTTTACTTTTTCTTCATCCGATATAAGTCAATCGTCTTATAGCCTTGGGATAGTATGCTTACCATTTGCTCTGTTCGTTTATCACGAGTCTTTTGTTGTTTTGCTGAAAAGATATATCGTGCCCAATCCCTGCGATAACCTGGAGTTAGATTTTGATAAAATGTGAGTTGATCTGGATGGGAAGCAAGTAATTCCTCGATATTCGTTTCTAGTCCAACATAATCCGCAACAGATTGACTGGCTGTAGTAGATTTCTTTGTTTTTCTTTTCTCACGTTTTAACCCAACAACAGTAAATACGTCATCCATACTAACCATCCGTGAGAATTTGACATCACTATTTTCGACATAACCGTCTTCGTCGACATGTAAAGCCGGGAAAATCTCATCTCTATGGATGGAAGTTTCATAACGCTTATTGCCCTTTTTCGGATAAGCGAAGAATAGATAGCCTTTCTCGGTTAAAAAATCGTTATGTTCGATAATATATCTTGTATGAGCAATCATCTCATCAAGTGTCAGAACGAAAATAAAGATGGCATCGTGATGCCTTGTTAAGGTTGTTGGATATTCTTTAAATATATGGTAGTCATCTGGTTCATTGATGACAACCATATTACGATATTTTGGTATATTTAGCTTTTCAATAATAGACATGCTGACTCCTCTTTCCTATACATGAACAGGTTCTAATACATCTCCTGTTTCTAGAAGTGTTTTAAGGTTACTGATGATCGCAGGCCAACCATTATTAAATCCCTGGAATGTATCCTCTTCTTCTACTATATCTTCTGGAAGTAAATTTTCGTGTTTTAAGGTAAGCTTTACAACTTGTCCCATTTGTTTTAATAAAAAGGTAACTTTTGTTGGTTCTTGTCTGTCTTTATTCTTGTCCATGATCGAGGTCCATGTATACGTAAGCTGATGGTATGGCTCGTACGTTATGATATTTCCATAGTCTACGGTTTCTCCTTCTCGAAGGTATTTAACTTCTGCCCCTACCTTCCATTCGGATTCGATGGCACTTCCGAAAAAGTACTTTTCTGTATACGCACTACTAGTTAAAGCCTTCCAAAGCTCTTCAGCAGAGGTATGAATATAGGAAACATAAGTAAATGTCGTCATGCATTTTTCTCCTTAATAGGTATTTGTTAGTTTGAAAATACCTTTGTTCAGACAGGTTGTCAATTTTTAAATATGCAACAATCTAGGGCATAATAGAAAAGAGAATCGTTGGAGGATGAGCTGATGGAATCTGCCATTTTTTTGGACCGTGATGGGGTCATTAATGAAGTGTTAACAAGTCGTGTAAAATATGTGAATAAACCACGTGATTTCTTTTTGCTAGATGGTGTTGGTGAAGCAATTCGATTATTGAATGAAAAAGGTCTTAAGGTATTTGTAGTTACGAATCAGGGTGGTGTTGGGTTAGGGTATATGAGAGAGAAGACACTTATAGAGGTTCATCAAAGGATGAAGGATGATTTAGCTGAATTTGGTGCTAGAATTGATGATGTTGCCTATTGTCCGCACAAACCATATGAAGGGTGTGCCTGTCGGAAGCCAGGGCCAAAAATGCTTGTTGATTTGGCAGAAAAACATAATGTAGATCTGAAGAGAAGCTATATGGTTGGAGACCGTGATCCAGATATTGAAGCAGGGAAGGCAGCGGGGACAAAGACGGTATTGGTCGGTACAAGGGAGAAAGTGACTAGTAAAGCAGATTATATCTTTCCAGATTTACTCGCCTTTTCTAAATGGTTAGTACAGGGTACTACTATATTGGACTGAGTTAGACTTTTTGCTCGGTTTTAGTCTATTAGAGCATTTCTATTAGACAGAATTGGGCTTCTTGCTGAGTTTTAGTCTATTAGAGCCATTCTATTAGACTGAATTTGGCTTTTTGCTGAGTTTCGGTCTATTAGAGCATTTCTATTAGACTGAATTGGGCTTTTTGCTCGGTTTCAGTCTATTAGAGCAGTTCTATTAGACTGAGTTTGGCTTTTTTCTGAGTTTCAGTCTATTAGAGCAGTTCTATTAGACTGAATAAGACTTTTTACTGAGTTATGGTCTATTAGAGCAGTTCTAATAGACTGAATAAGGCTTTTTTCTGGGTTTCGGTCTATTAGGGTACTTCTATTAGACTGAATTTGGCTTTTTGCTGAGTTTCGGTCTATTAGAGCATTTCTATTAGACTGAATTGGGCTTTTTGCTCGGTTTCAGTCTATTAGAGCATTTCTATTAGACTGAATTTGGCTTTTTGCTGAGTTTCAGTCTATTAGAGCACTTCTATTAGACTGAATTAGGCTTTTTGCTGAATTTCAGTCTATTAGAACACTTCTATTAGACTGAGTTAGACTTTTTTCTGGGTTTCTGTCTATTAGAGCCATTCTATTAGACTGAATTGGGCTTTTTTCTGAGTTTCAGTCTATTAGAGCACTTCTATTAGACTGAATTGGGATTTTTTCTGAGTTTCAGTCTATTAGAGCACTTCTATTAGACTGAGTGAGACTTTTTGCTGGGTTTCTGTCTAATAGAGCATTTCTATTAGACTGAATTTAGCTTTTTTCTGGGTTTCAGTCTATTAGAGCATTTCAGTGAAAAAGTGCAGTATATTAAATTAAATAATTAGGTTCGTGTAAAGACTCGCTCCGGAAATATACTTGGCTTTCCGCGGGCGGCTGGTGAGCCTCGAGCAGACAGGATGTCGGTCACGAAGGCGTTGCCACAAAGATTTTCGGTGGGGCGAGTAATCGCAGTCCGAGAACGTGGCGCTCTTAGCCTTCAAAACTCTATACCTACGGCGAGGTCTCACCGATGCCTTTCCTCCCGCTGGAGTCTACGTATATTTCCTCCGTTGAACACAGAATTATTCTTCCTTTTAGTTGGTTATTTTAGTTATGACCAATCTATTTGTTTTATTCGCTCATAATTGGCTCTAAGCTAGCTGTTTTCTGTTCTGTAACAATATAGGCATCTGTTATTCCTGCATTTTTGACCTGTTGCAAGCGTTGTTCGGCATTTTCTCGACTGGAGAATGCTCCAGCTTGAACTCGGTACCAGGTTGTTCCAGAAATGTTCACCGTACCGATAAATGAATCGATGCCTTTACTGCTTAAGTAGGCTACACGCTCTTCAGCATTTTGCCTTGAAGTAAAGGAGCCTGCGATAACCTTGTACAGAATCTCTCCACCACCATTTTGTTTTGGAGGGAGGTTAAAAGCTATTGCTAACCCGTTTACATGTCCTTGTGCTACTGCTTGAAGCCATGATGTCTGCTTCATTAGATTTGCATCATTTGGGTTGTCGATAAACCCATTCTCCGTAAGCAGTGCTGGCATATTAGACTCACGTAAAACATGGAAATCTGCCTTCTTCTGCCCGCGGTTTGTTAATTGATTGAGTTTTGTAATTTCAGTATGGAGAATATCTTGGTATCTAGCAGTTAAAGATGAATCGGATAAATTACTGTGAATATAATCCTCATATCCTCGTGCTGACCCATTGAAGGAATTGCAATGGATGGATAAATAGTAGTCAGCTCCCCAAGCATTTGCTTCATCTGTGCGTGCCTTGAGGCTCTTTGTAATGTCGTTTGTTCGACTCATCCGAACTTCAACATTATCATAGCTGTTTAATAATGTATTGCGAATACGTAACGCAATATCGAGGTTAACATTTTTTTCTAACAACCCGTTTCCACTAGCTCCGCCGTCTGTACCACCATGACCTGGATCTAAATATAGTTTCATAACAAATCTCCTCCTAAATTTTTATAGAAAGCATTTGTGAAACCTCTTAGGTGGGAAAAAAGCTATTTTATGAAACGCAGTTATAAGGCTTTCTTCTAAGAGGTGTCTTGAACATCAGGTCCTAACGATTGCCACATAATAATCCCTCCTCTCTTTAGTTTTATATCTTTTCGAGATGTAATAGGCAAAACCCTCTATTTTTCTGAAGAATGAGATAATATACTTAATCTATATTTCCATGGAAGGAAGAAAGTAACGGTTCGTAAAGCGCTAATTATACGAAAGGATTTAGTACTATTTTCATAGATGAATAATAGAGTTAGTGTAATAAAAAAATAATAGACTAAATAGTCACATATTTTGGCAAAAGTTGGTATATAATGAAGAGAGGAATGAAATATAAATAAGGAGTGGTAATTTTGATACAAGAGATAAATCCATATCTCGTTACAAACGGAAATGGCCAGGAAGCAGTTCAATTCTATAAGGCTGCCCTCGATGCAGAAGTAATTAGTTTACAGACCTTCGGAGATTTACCAGAAGGGGACATGCCTATACCAGAGGAGTCAAAGAATCGTCTTTTACATGCCCACCTAAAAATTGGCAAATCAATATTGATGATTTCAGATACACACCCTGGAAGTCCCTATCAGGTTGGTGATCATCTATCCATAGCGATTATGATCAGCGATACAGAAAAGACAAAGGCGGTTTTTTCTAAGCTAGAGGAAGGCGGAAAGGTAGAAATGCCTTTACAACAAACCTTCTGGAGCCCCCTATATGGTCAAGTACAGGACAAGTTCGGTGTCCTATGGCAGGTTTCAACAGCAGGTGAATAAGTTACGGTAAAGAGCTTGAATCACATCAAGCTCTTTATTAATGGAGGAAAAGCTATGCATGATCAACATCTTTTAACGGAAATTCCAACTTTATTAACCAACCATTATATTTTGAGAAGTGTAACCATAGATGATACATATGCATTATTTTCTATTTTGAGTAATAAAAATACGATGCGGTTTATTACTGCAAATCCTATTAGAAGCAAAGAGGAAATGCATAAAGCAATTGTAAAATCCTTAACCAAGTTCGCTGATAGACAGGAAATCCCTTGGGTGATTATTGACAAGGATAGTCAAAGCCTAATAGGACAATTTCGCTTACATAAGCTTGATTTTTGGCATAGGAAAGCAGAGATGGGTGCAGTCATTCATGAGGATTTTCAAGGAAAAGGTGTGATGACAGAGGTTCTTAAAACAATGATTCCATTTGTTTTTGAGACCCTTGAGTTTAATAGACTCGTAGGAGATATTTTTGCCGGAAATGAGGGATCTAGAAAGCTATTAGAAAAGTTTGGTTTTAAAAAGGAAGGCATTCTAAGACAAACAGATTTTGATGGAGAAAGGTATCATGATACGATTGTTTACTCGCTACTAGCAGAGGACTTTACTGCTTTAGGAAAAAGCATATTTAATTAATGATAAAAAGAAAATTGGCAAAATTATAGGAGTGGTCCTATAATAATGGTATGAATGGAGTCGGGTATAGAAACTGGATGATAGAGGTGTAGCATGAAACTAGTAAGTTATCGATTGAAAAATCAGGACGTTCCACTAAGAGTAGGGGCAGTGGTAGAAAATACTATTGTAGATGTGCAGGAAATATATCATCGGTATAGGAAAGAGAAGAATGGTGAGGAACTGGACATCCTGATACCAGAGGATCCCACATCGTTTTTTAGGTTGGGTCATCCGGCGATAGAATGTGTTCAGGAAGCGTATACCTATTGTTTAGCGAATAATTGGGATGGTGTGGACATTCTACCACGTGATATCGTTTATTTAGGCACATTGATTCCAGAACCATCTAAGATTATTTGTGTCGGTAGGAACTATGTGGATCACGCTGTAGAAATGAATAGTGATGTTCCTGAGTATCCAGTGCTATTTGCAAAGTTTGCGAATGCGTTGATTGGCCCAGATGATGCCATACATAAGACGAGATTAACGGAGAAGCTCGATTATGAAGTAGAGCTTACCATTGTTATTGGTAAAACGGCTTCCAGGGTAAAAAAAGAGGATGCATTTGATTATATTGCAGGCTATACCATTGGTAATGATATTTCTGCTCGTGACCTACAGAAGCGAACACCACAATGGTTACAAGGTAAAACGATAGATTGTAGCACCCCAATCGGACCATGGATGGTAACACCTGATGAAATTGGCGACCCTAGTAATCTTGCGATACGTTGCTATGTGAATGGGGACGAAAGGCAATCCTCAAATACAGAAAAGCTAATCTATGATATTCCATTTTTAATTGAATTTATTTCTAATTTAATCACCTTACAGCCTGGGGACCTTATCATGACGGGAACTCCTGATGGGGTTGCCTTTGGGATGGAGTCACCAAAGTTTTTGCAGGATGGCGATATTGTAACTGTAGAGATCGAAAATATCGGGCGAATGGATAATCAAGTAATAGCTGAAGATTAATGTATGAGCTATACCCGTATTTATGATATAAGTTTGTTTATAATTCGATTACAAAGGAGGAAAGGTAATGAGTGAAAAAGTAATTATTAAAGTAAATGATAATGGCTCTTATCGAATTACTGGTGATGTAGAACTTGTAGATGCAGAGGGGAACGTATTTGAAACTAAAAGTAGCTTCTCCCTATGTCGCTGTGGGCATTCTTCTAATAAACCATTTTGTGACGGGACACATAAGAAAATTGGCTTTGAAAGTGCACCCCGTGCAAAATAAAGAAATCCGTAATCCTCGATTCATGAGGGTTACGGATTCTTTAATTAAAGTGGATTAATCTAGCATGTTAGAAGACAATGGCCAGTAGCTTCTAGCATTATTGTATTGGCATATAGGACACCTTCCATACGTTAAGTTCTGTGTCCTTGTAGAGCCTAAACCCAATCAAATCATCTAGTTGGTATTCGACAAGAGCCTCATTCTCGTTTAGATAAACTACCGTATAGGAATTAATCTCAAGCATTTTATTATAGTTTTCTTCTACCTGCTGTTTGGCCGTGATATCATTTTTCGCTTCTTCCATAAAGGTATCCCTGTCTGGAACGTAGTGATTGTTACCCTTCATATATAAGGCGTATACCACATCTAAGTCATCATGTAGATTAGCATAATTGTGTAGCTTAAAAACATCAAACGGGGTCAAGTCCACTAATAAGGAGTCATCTAAGGTTGTCTTGTACTCCTGGTAAATATTCGTTAATTCCTCAGATAATGCAATGGACTCATGATACGTATCTCTTACACTATCATCATTACCAAACGATTTATTCTCAGTAGAACTATCGTGAATGGAATTTTCCTCTTTACTTTCCAGTGCCTCTGTTTGTGCCATATCTGCTTTATTATCAGATGATTTTTCGAGAGCGCTATCAGACAATTGGCTACTTCCACTCCTCAAAAGACCTTGTTGATCAATTGTCAAGATAAAAATAATAATAGCAAACGTGACGACTAAACCTGTTAATAGCTTTGGAAATAGCTGAATTTCTCTTCTCCGTGGTTTCTGTTGGATTTTATCAATTTTACTACGTATAGCCTCTTTATCCTTTTCTGTAAAAGCTGTAGGTATTTGCTCAAACTGTAATTTTAAATCCTTTAATTGCTTATCCATGGCTTTCACCACCTCTTTCAGGAGCAAAGCATTCCTTCAGTTTCTCTCGTCCCCGATTTAGCCTAGTACGAACTGTTGCTTCATTCATATTTAATACCTGGCTAATTTCCTTTGTGGAAAACTCTTTAAAATAATACAGTATAATAACCTCTCGATACTTAATGGGCAATTCCATAACCTTACGAAATAATTCGCTTGCATAATCTTTTTCCAAGGCTTTCTCTTCAGGAGTAGTGGTCTCCTCCTTTGAGGTATGCGAGGATTGTATCAGTCGCTCTCGTAACCGTTGATTACGGGAATGCCAGCTCCGTAAGTAATCTTTACATTTATTAATTGCTATCGCGTATATCCAGCTTTTTAGTGTTGAATTACCTTGAAAAGTACTCAATTTTTGATAAATTGTTACAAAAACCTCTTGTGTCACATCGTCTGTGTCAGCAGCGTTTTTGACGTACGCAAATACTAGTCGTTTAATGTCATCTCCATACGTATTCATGATAGTCTCAATTGCCTGGCTTGGACTAGCTTGTAATATCTCCAGGTCTACCTTACTGTACGTCGGACGGAAAGCTTTCGAGTGGCCCACTCTTTTTCCTCCTAACTTTCTATCTCGTATATAAGACGTGATAATTTGCTTTGATGTTTCATACAAGAATTATTTATCGTAAGTTTACCATAGATATTCCTTTGGAAATAAAAAAATAAAGAAGTAATTCGGTATTTATTTTATATTAAAAATTTTCAATAATATCATTGTTCGTTATTGAATGAAATACTATACTGATGATAGATAGGCATTATAACGAGATAGGTGAATTGGGGGCAAAACAAGATGAAGTATGATGCAATTGTTGTTGGTGCAGGGCTTGCGGGTTTGGTTGCCACCGTCGAAATCGCTGATGCAGGTAAAAGAGTATTGTTGGTAGACCAGGAACCAGAAAGCTCGCTTGGGGGGCAAGCATGGTGGTCGTTTGGAGGACTATTTCTGGTTGATTCCCCTGAACAACGGAGAATGGGGATAAAGGACTCTAAGGAATTAGCGTGGCAGGACTGGCTAGGGACGGCAGGCTTTGATCGTGAAGAAGATGAGGACTATTGGGGGAGAAAATGGGCGGAGGCATATGTGAATTTTGCCGCTGGTGAAAAAAGAGCTTGGTTACATAGCTTAGGTATTCGATTCTTCCCAGTTGTAGGATGGGCAGAACGTGGAGGATATATAGCAGATGGTCATGGAAACTCTGTGCCCCGATTCCATATCGTGTGGGGAACAGGTCCAGGTGTGGTCACTCCATTTGAGAATAAACTTAGAGACTATATAAAAACTGGTATTGTAAATTATCTTCCAAGACACCGTGTTGACCATTTCATTCAAGATAATGATCGAGTGGTTGGTGTTCGTGGTGCAGTTCTTGTTCCAAGCGATGTAAAGCGTGGAGAGGAGAGCTCACGTGAGGTGGAAGGTGATTTCGAATATTATGCAGAGGCAGTCGTTGTAGCGAGTGGTGGTATTGGAGCGAACTTTGAGCTTATTCGTAAGAACTGGCCGAAGCGGTTAGGTAGTCCACCTAACCATATGATATCTGGCGTACCTGCCCATGTAGATGGGAGAATGCTAGAGATTACCGAGGGGGCAGGAGGCAGGATTGTAAATCGAGACCGGATGTGGCATTACACAGAGGGGATTAAGAACTGGAATTCCATCTGGCCAGAACACGGGATTCGTATTTTGCCAGGACCATCTTCTATCTGGCTAGATGCAAGGGGAAGAAGATTTCCTGCACCAAATTTCCCTGGATTTGATACGTTGGGTACACTCGAGGCAATCATGAAAACAGGCTATAATTATTCCTGGTTTATTTTAACAGAAAAAATAATTGAAAAGGAATTTGCTCTATCTGGCTCGGAACAAAATCCGGATTTAACGGAAAAAAATATTCGTAAGCTGCTAAATAGAATATTGCCCGGACCACCTGCTCCGGTCAAAGCATTTATGGACAAGGGTGAGGATTTTATTGTAGCGGATAATCTACATGATTTAGTCAATAGAATGAATGAGTTAACAGGCGAAAGCTTATTGGATGTAGTGGAAGTGGAGAGGCAAATTGTTGCTCGAGACCGAGAAATGGATAATCCTTTTACAAAAGATTTACAGGTTACAGCACTACGGGGTGCCCGCAAGTATCGTGGGGATAAGCTGATTCGTGTAGCAACTCCACATAAGATCCTCGACTCGAAAAAAGGACCTTTAATTGCAGTCCGTCTAAATATATTGAGTAGAAAAACACTAGGGGGCTTACAAACCGATTTATCCTCAAGAGTACTGGATTCTCATGGGAATCCAATTCCTGGCTTATTCGCAGCTGGGGAGGTAGCTGGTTTTGGAGGCGGTGGAGTGCATGGTTATCGTTCATTGGAGGGGACCTTTTTAGGTGGCTGTCTATTTTCCGGGCGTATTGCTGGAAAGAGCGTAGTGAAGGAGCTTGGTTAGGTAGAGCGAATAGAGAGTACGATTAGCCGATGGAAGGAAGCCTAGTTAAATGGTTAGGCTTCCTTTGTACATCTTACCAAATGGCCTCATACAACTTCGGTTCAATTAGATTTGTATCAACAGCACATTCTTGTGCATTTTCTCCATACTGCCATGCCCAAACATTGGCAATACATGGCGGAACTATCGGTTTATATGCTGGTGCATCCTTCTTTTTTGTCGTTCCATGTTTCGGTTCATGACTCCATAAAATGAGCTGTCTACTAACAGCTTCATTGTTGGATGCCGCAGTACAGTAAGCCTCATTAAATGTGACAGAGCTTGGATCGCCATAAATCCCAGGACGGAATCCACTTGGACGAATGGCATCTACCCAACCACGTATCCACGCTTCGTCAATTTCAAATGACCGCTCTGTATTGACAAAAATAATATTCCCTTCTGGATAGCCTAATCGGCGTGCATGGAAAATAGCATTAGCAGCTGCCACTCTTCCATTACGGTATCCAGAAGCGGAAGCGAAGTCATTGTAAATTGGTATAATCCGAACCCCATTCTGACGAAGAAAACGTATTTCGCTCTCAGTCAATCTATCTGACACATTTTGAACCGTATTTAAGAAGCGTCCCCAAAATAGTGGTTTTCCAAGATTTTCAATCACACAGTTATATAAGTCTTGTGTAACCCTTGCTGCAGAATTAACACCCCATAATTCATTAACCATATACACTTCTCCCTTAAGTTTCATTCGTCTACATATCATATGAACGAGAAATGGGATGGGTCATTGATTAGTTAAATCTTGGGCTGTCGTAAGTAAAGCGAGATACTATACATAAATAATGCAAGGAGTATAGTTTCTAATGGTGGCAAATGTGAATAAGTTATTAGGTTACTCAAAAACTAAGGTGATTTTAAAGGAGGGAAGAAAATGGTCAATAAAGGTAAGGAATTTAATAATATGTTTAAAGAAAATAAGACACATGGTGAGCATAGGAATGGTCGAAAAAGTCAGTTTAAGAATAGCTCTGTTCACGGTGAGAAGCTGGATGAGTATTTAAATCAAAAGGATTAGAAGGTGAAGGCCGGTGGGTATCATTCCTATCGGCTTAAAATTTTTCTGCTCCTTATTAAATCGAATCACTCAGCCACCTATCACACGATATAGTTGGCTATTCAAACCCTCCACTTGAAATGAATGTGCATCTATTGTGAAGTAAGGATTATAGATAACTGTCCCGTATACTAAGTTTATTTCATATGATGGTATATGTATTTTTAAAAGAAATTTAGAACTTATTCATAGGAGATGTATTGGTTATGGGAGTATATATCAATCGAAATTCTCACCCTAATTTATTTCAGAACAGTAAGCCAATTGAAGCTCAAAATCAGGATTATTTCCATTCCGACTATATGAGGGAGCTTTTAACGAATCAAAAGGAATTACATGAGTCATTGGAGCGTGCATTAAAGTCTTTTAAAATCACCTTTCAAAAGCATCAGTATTCTGAAGATAAGCGGTGGGGTAGCATAAACAAACAGATTCAGGAACTAAGCCAATCAAGTGAAAGACAGGATTCCTTCATGACTCAGGCAAGGGAGTGGTTAGGTATGTTAGAAAAGAATAACTTGGAGCTTCAAAAAATAATACAACATGATTCCATTGTCAAAGAGGATATGAAGGAGGAAATTTCGCGAATCCATCAATCTAATCGTGATATCGTGGGCCAGCTTGCTGCATATGAAAATTTAAATGAACAATTAGTAGGTAAGATGGATGAACTGGTGGAACTTTATGATTCTATGTCAACCAAAATAACAGAACAAAATGAAAAGCAGGATACGGTCATTGATAATTTAGAAAAACAGGAGGCCATGATGGAAAAGTCGTACCGTCAGCTTAGCAATTTAAGATCCATTCTTTATGAGAGAACAAGCTTTGTTGCTGAGAAAATTGAGGAAAGCTATCGATTGACTTCATCTATTTTATATAAGTTCTTATCAGGCTCAGATAAACCATTAGAGATTATGTTCATGAATCATAAAAGAGATGGGGTTAAGAAAAGGGACGAGTAGAAGAGCAGAAGACTTGTAGTCCTTGCTACAAGTCTTCCGTCCCTAATGCCGCTTATTCAACCATAAAACGCCAGATTTTACAAGTCTTGGTACAATCCCTGTTAATGCTTGATTCATCATATTACCAAAGCCATCATTTTTCCCAAGGGAGCCAAGGGTTCCCCTTAGGCGAATTTCCTTCGGCTGTTTCGGTTCTTGATTACGAAGGATTGCATTTAGAATTATCGCTACCTGTTCACCTTGAATACCAGCTAACTGAGCACTCGGTGAAAAGATAGATGACGCACAATCTCCAATGATATAAACATTGGTTTGTTCAGGAACCTGGAAATAATCATTAACAATAATCTTCTCTTGATTATCCTTCTGGAAAGGGAGTTCTCGAACGACCTTATTAGGACGAACTCCTGCTGTCCATATCGTGACATCATTCACATAACAAACACCGTTATTACAAACACCGTCTTTTTCAACGTACTCTACATTTGCGTGATGAAGCACCTCGACATCATTCTTGTTAAACCAATCTGCAACATAGCCTTGAATTCTTGGATTAAATGCTCTTAATACAGATCCCCCACGGTCTAAAATTCGAATATTTAGATCTTCTCTACTCTCACGTATCTCGGAGGCAACTTCAACACCACTGAGACCAGCCCCAACAATGGTGACCTTTCCATTTGCTTTTAGGTTTCCTACCTCAAGACCAGTCTTTCGTGCTCTAGAAAAGGTTTGTACACTCTCTGTGTACACATCTGCCCCAGGGATCCCATGATAATTATCTTCGCAACCTAATGCTACAACTAAGTAGTCATATGCTAAAGGCTCAGAGCGATCCTGGAATAAAATTAATTGGTGATCTGTATCAATTTTTACAATTTCTCCATACACATAATTTATTCTATCATCCTTGGGAAAATCATTTCGAACTTCTCGATCAGCTACTGTACCGGCAGCAATTGTGTAGAACTCAGTTTTTAAGGATTGGTACGGATTCCGATCGACAATGGTGAGTGTTACATCTGACGGTAAATCCTTATCAAGAACACCTAAGGCAACTTTGATTCCCCCATATCCGCCACCGAGTATCACTAAGTTTTTCATCATTATTACCCCCATCCCCTGGTAGAAATCTAGATTGTTCGTTTTGGGATACGTTTTGAAAACGTTCTCGATTTCTTCTCTCATTAAGAGTAACAAAGAATTGACAGTACGACTAGGGGGAATATGAAGATAATTTTTTGTAGAAAATTATCAAAAATAGTATTCATGCTTTTTTTATTTTAGGAAATAGTAACAGATAGCATTACTGGACTAAATAAGGAAAGGAACGAGTGTAATGAAAGGAAAATTATTATTGGTTGTGACACTTATCTTTGCCAGCTCCTGGCCAATTTCCACCGTATTTGGCCAGAAAAATATGGACGAAGGTTGGTTTGACTTTATTAAAAAGGAGAAGGAGGAGCAAGAGCAAAGCCAGGAACCACAAAAGGGTGTACATAAAAGGCATGAGGCATGGATTAAGTACAACGCAAAAGAGCTGGGAATTGATACAGAAGGAAAGGATCTTGCTAAGCTAGCAAAGGAAGTAAGGGAAAAAAAGCTGCTGAAAAAGGCAGAGGAGTTGGGTATTAAGACAGAAGGAAAAAATCCAAAGGAACTTTCTGCTGAGATTCATCAGGCTAAGGTGAAAAAGGAAGCAGAAGAACTGGGAATCGATTCAAACGGTAAGGAAATGGACGCCTTAGCTGAGGAAGTAATCGATGCCAAGCTTAAAAATA
Organism: Ornithinibacillus bavariensis; assembly: GCF_050433565.1. NCBI lineage: Bacteria > Bacillati > Bacillota > Bacilli > Caryophanales > Bacillaceae > Ornithinibacillus > Ornithinibacillus bavariensis. The sequence goes on along the minus strand of NZ_JBNPWZ010000007.1, from coordinate 1,239 downwards.
AAGCAAATGAATTAGGAATCAAAACGGAAGGTAAAAATAGAAGTTCTCTTTTAAAGGAGATTAACCGGTCTATCCTGATAAAAGAAGCAAAAGAATATGGTGTAGAGACAGAGGGTAAGAAACATCATGAGATTGTCATGGAAATTCACGAGGCAAAGATATATGACTCTGCTGAAAAATTAGGCATAGATACAGAAGGCAGAAAGCCAAATGATATATTAAGTGAAATCTTCGAAAAATATGCAAGTGAAGCAAAGGAATTAAAGATTTTCCCATTTGAAGACAATAAGGATAAATTCTTTCTAGAGCACCATATGCAGGATTAAGAACGAATAGAAAGAGGATTATTCCACCTAAGCTTTAAGGAACAGTCCTCTTTATGTGTTATGAAAATTGATAATCAGCCTCGATCATAGCAGTTATTTTAAATTGTCCTGCTTCAATAGGAGTAGTCGCGCTTTCCGTGGAAAGTCCTAGCACCATTGGTCGTGGAATTTCAGGGCGTCTAGCAGTTATTTCCTTTACTTTAAAAGGTGTTTGATTAATAGTGACACCAAGTGTTTCACCAACAATTGCTGCTTTTTCCTGGGAGTTTTTAATTGCATTTGCAAGTGCTAGGTTATAAAGTTCCTCATGATTAGAGACGGACATTTGGATATTCCGGACCGTGTTAGCACCATTTTCTACTGCAATGTCCACTAGCTTCCCCACATTTTCGATGCTATCAATAGTAATTTGAAGTAAATTAGTTATCCGGTATCCACGAAAAACCTGTACACCGTTTTGGAAGTCGTAATCTATTTCAATTTGATAATCAGAGGTTTGGATGTTTTGGCGTGGAACTCCATTTTCTAGTAAAGCATTTATGACCGTATTGGTCTTTGTGGCATTTGTTTGCTGAGCTTCCTGTAAATTTTTGCTTTCCGTTACGACACCTATTAAAATTGTTGCTTTGTCAGGAGTGGCAAGAACATAACCCTCTCCGAACAGCTTTACTTTATGTTCACGTTGCCGAGCTGGAAAGAATGGATTTGCTGGACTAGATGAATAGTACATTTTTTCACCTCTCTTGGCTATTATATATGGTAACTATATGAACAGCATGTAATAAATGTGTGAAAAACCTATGTTTTCATGCAACTAAAAGAGGCTGGGACAAAACCCCAGTAAATAAAAAAAGAGTGGTACTTACCTAAACAGGTGAATACCACTCTTTTTATGCACACAAAAAGGACACCT
>NZ_JBNPWZ010000006.1:0-222556 GCF_050433565.1 Ornithinibacillus bavariensis | reverse complement strand
GATACTATGGATACTTTGGCAATAAAAAAACGCTTCCATCTAAGTCCCGAGGATATGTTAGACTTTATTATTGACGGAGAAAAAGACAGTCGTGACTTTCTGGAAACTCTAACCGAAACAGAACGTCTATCTCAAACAACCTACGAGTTTGATTTGTCACCTTATTTATCTACATTTGATTCTCAACCTATTGCATTAGATTATACAGGTAAACCAATAGAAGTAACAGGGTACGCAAAGTCTATTGGAGAAACGACTAAATTTTATTTTACAGAGACTATTGATTATGGTATACATGATGGCTATTTGTCTGTAAAACAAGTTGGTACAGAATCGGAAGTACCTATTCATCGTAAATTAATAGAAAAAGGAAAACCAGCATACGAGATGAGAGACTATCCGTTTGTGTTGTTTCCGGTAGGCTCCTACACCGCAAAAGAAAATCAAAAATCCTTATCTGCCAGTCCATTAGGGATATATCATCAAGCACCAACTACAACAGAGAATGGACAAGTGGTACACGAAACAGGTGTTGCTGGGAGTTTTATTGCTTCTCCCGCTCATGGTGTAATCCAAATTGAAGATGCAGAGCTAATTAAAGGTAATGCTCCAATAGACGCTATTAGAATTAAAGTTTCCGGTATTTCATCATATGATGATTCCGCAGAGCGAAAGATTTTGGATGTCGTTGAACAGTTGTATCAATTAGGCGATTTTCAAATTGATATTGTTGCCGGGGCATCCCCTGAAACGATGAACATGGATGTAGAATCCATCGGTATGGTAAAACAACAGTGGACAAGTATTGGTGCCGCCACAACTATCTCCGATGGATGGACTTTATCTAATATTGTTATTAGCTTCCTGTTCGTTCTTATTGGGTTAATTTATATGTTGAACCGTATCTTTTTTTGGAGAGAATTAAGACAAGAGGAAGCTCAACTCTTGTTTGATTTAGGCTGGAGAAAACGGCACATTACTAGTTTCCATTTGATAGAACTATTAATTTTAACATGTGTCTCCGTAGTAGTTTCCCTGTGTATAATCGGGGTGATGATTTCATCACATGTTTTGGATAACGGATCACTTATTTTGTTTACTGTATGCTCTTTGTCCTTACTGATTATCATTTTAATAAGAGGTATCATGCCAATTAATAATAAAAAGATAAAAAAGCAAGGTGCATCTGGAAAATCAATATTCCTAAGAAATATATATTATTATCGCAAATTCATCTGGTTAACCTTTTTACAGTTATCAGTGGTAACTTTATTAGTAATGTTTACGATTCCGTCCATTATTGCAACAATGAATAAAACAGGAAAAACAAATTTGGGAGAATTTATCAATAACTCCATCCACTTTTTATTACTGCTAGTAATTATTGTTTCAATAAGTTTAACCATTATCTCGGTGCTTGAAAGTAACGCTGCCTTTCTATCTTTAAGGAGAACAGAATTACGTTTATTAAGGGATATAGGTTGGAAACGCAAAGATGTACTATCGTTATGTATGAAAGAATCGTCTATTTGGACGTTTTTAGGAATTCTGTTTGGGGCATCATTAGGTCTTGGTATTTTAGTCTTGTTGTATGAGTTTACTCCAATTATGCTTTTGATATTTATAGTAATTGTTGCGATTATATATGGTATTGTGTTGATATTAACCTATATAGTTACATTTACTCAAACGAATAAAATCTAAACACATTATTCACCCATAGAATGCAGTTCTAAAAATGTTATTTCACTATCGGTTGCATTAGTTGAACAAGCAGTTGTTACAAGTTCGGTAAATTAGAGTAACAGTGTATAGAACATTTTTTTAATGCCTGTATAAAGTAATTCTAAAAACTGTAAAATGGGTATATAACTTTATTATGTTATAGCTCTGAAATGGGAATGGCATTATGTGTGTTCTAACGTATTTTAGTATAGAACTATTTTTTATGAAACACCAGTAACATTATAGTTGGTAAATTTCAATGAAGTGGATAATACATTTTTTCACCCTCTGCCCTTAAAAAGGGACAGAGGTTTTTTTGTGATTACTAAAGAGTGATTGAAAATCTTACAGTTTTATCGGGTTATTTGAGCAAGGGATTGAATAGTTATGTTAAAATACAAATAACTTTTAGAATATTAAGTACTTCAACTAACGGGGCAGTTTAGTTGAATAAGAAATAACAAAAGTAATGAGTATTTACTTTAAAATAAGATTAAACGGGGATTAATATGCGAAAAATTTATCTAGATAGAACAGCATTCTCTGGAGCCATAGGTGTTAATTTAGAAGATACTGAGATTATATCAGCAGGAACAACCATTAATTCAATGGGTGTTCATGATAGAAATGAAGAGTATCAAACATACGCTAACGATTATGATATTCAATTTATCTTTGACGATGATATTCCACATTTAGAGTTTTTTACGGTTCCACATGTAGATATTATGGCAAAAGATAGTAAAGGAGGATTTGTCGGAATTGTTTATCAACAGTGTGATTCGGAAAATGACACACCAATTTGTTATATCAATAGGGATTTAGAGTGCTTTATAATTTCTGAAAACGTAGAAGATTTTCTGAGTAATATAGGAATATGGCAAGACAACATGAAACCCTATGATAAAATTACCGTTTATCGTTCGAAAGCAGAAGCAGAAACTGAACTAGAATTTATCGATTTGTCTGATATTCTTCCATTATTATAAAGGCTTCTTGAATTAAAGGGTGCGTTTCTAGAAGGCAAGTTTAATTAAGGTGGTTTGAAAAATGGATACTAATACTTTATTCTATAAAATTCAAAAAGGAATTGTTGTTACGGAGGACTATGTAAAATGGTCATGTGGTTTAATAGAAAGTAATGTATCAACTCCATCTTTAAATATAATTGCTTCATTTTCATTCAGTGATAATGTAATTGAAGTGGAGGATTATTTTAAAAGAGCTTTGAATGAGCTGAAAATACTAGAGCCGAGCTTTGAGACAAGTGCTAAAGGCTATATTGGTTTATTGGCAAGAAAAATTTTACAAGCAAACGAATCAGAAATGTTTAATTTAGCTAAGAAGATTTTTGAAATTGTTGGGACAGAGTTAAATTATCCCGATGATTTACTTGAATGGTATGAAATTAGCGAGATGATTGATAGACTTCATTATGATAATTTACCTCTGGATTTTAATAAAGAGGATGTTATTTCAAGAATTAAAAAAGAAGCAAATTCTTATTTGAGGTTAAATAAATAGTGTTCTTATTGTGCTAACGGGTGCTTTAGTTTAACAAGACAATATAGACAATACGATTTTAAATTACAAGGTTGGTAAATAAAGGTAGCATAGTATAGAACATTTTTTAATGTCTATATAAGGGAAATCCAATAACTGACAAAAGAGTATATAACTTTATTATGATATCGCTCTCGATTGGGAGCGGTCTTGTGCGCTAGTAACGCATTCTAGTATAGAACTATTTTTTCTTATAACACTTGTTGTGTGATGTCCAGTAACATTATAGTTGGTAAATTTCAATAAAGTGGATAGCAACATTTTTTAACCCTCTGTTCTAAAATAAGAACAGAGGTTTTTTTTATATGGTTACTTTGTTGTGATTTATTATCTTAAAATTTATAGGAGTTAATTGTTGATGAAACTAAAAATTGGATATTTATGTTAAAATAGATATAGGATTCTGAATATTAAGTACTTCAACTAACGGGGCAGGTTAGTACAATAAGAATATTTTTTAGAGGACCAAGATTTTCGGAGGTATGACTATGGGGGGAACAAAGGTAAAGGTTTACTTTAGTATACTTGGTGATATATTTCCCTTAGATTATGTGACTGAAAAATTAGGGATTACACCTTCTGATACTCATAGAAAAGGAGATATAATTCCTAATCGTTAAACGACTAAGTTTAGAAAAGAGACTTCTTGGGATTTAGATACTGGCTACCAAGAATCTCTTGATGTAAATGAACAATTACAGCAAATTATAACCAAACTTCGAAATAAGGTATCAATAATTAGTGAGATAAAAAAGACTTATTCTGTTGAATGTAAATTCTTTATTATAGTCATTATGGAAGAGGGGCATACCCCTGCTTTGTATCTCGATAAAGACGTAATTAATTTTGCATCAAGTATTGAAGCTGAATTTGATATAGATTTATATGCGAACCCATATGAAGAATTTAACGAATAAAGGAAGAACAAACCTTATTCAAGTAACGGGTGCGTTACTACAAGAAGGAATAATGTACCCGTTATTAAACTATTGGGGCAGAATCCTTGAAGAAGGAGTATTTATTTGTTCAAAGAGTTTATTTGCAGAAATTATTTGGGGGTGCTTTTTTGAAAAGGGTATTAATATTAATTTTACTTGTTGTGAATTTGGGAGCTTGTAGTCAGCAAGAGAATGATACCTATGGAGAAAGACACGAAGGTATCATTGTTGACATTGAGAAGGATACTTTTGATGAAATAATGTACATCGTATTATCTTTGCCAAGTGTGGAAGACATTGATATTTCGAGTAAAACAAGAGAGGAACTAATTGAACTTGCACAAGAAAATGATGGTGTGTTCTACCACCTCAACCAAGAAGAATATGAAGAATTAGATTTAGAAATAGGCAAACGAATTGTTGGCTATTATAGTGATGTTGGAGAATCAGATCCACCTGTATTGTTTACCGATAAAATAGAGGTATTTTCACAATAGTTATGATGACTTTATTAAACAAACGGGTGCTTTAATTGAACAAGCCGAATTTATAATAAAGTGAGTTTAATTGTTTAATTAAAACAAATAGGCTTTTTTTATTCTCCCAAATATATCTACAGAAAGTGGGAGGGAAAAGCAGCGTTACAGTTTTTAAAGCTCTACGCGTTACCACATGAATTAGTAAAGTTCTCCGATCAAGAATTATTATTTGATCTAAGAAAAGCTGTAAAACGTAGTGTTGGACTTAGTAAAATACAAGAGTTAAAACAAGCAGCCAGTAAGTCCATCGGACTTAAACAAGGTGCAAGTATGGCTAAATTGGAGCTTGAAACATTAATTGATAAATATGAATTAATCCAAATTAAGTTCGAAGAACTGGATTCTAAAATTGATACATTAATTGACCAGATACCTGGTGTCCAACAAATGTTGGCTATTAAAGGTGTTGGAAGGATACAATTGCCGGCTTTTTTGCCGAAGTTGGTGATCTAAGTGAATACTCTCATCCACGGCAACTAATTAAGTTTGCTGGATTAAGCCTGAAAGAAAACACTTCAGGAAAGCAAAAAGGAAAAACTACTATTACTAAAAGAGGTAGAAAAAAGTTACGAGCGCTATTGTTTAGGGTGTGTATGATTCTAATCGCAAATAACTCTGCATTTAAAGCTTTACACGCATAATAAACCATTGAAGAAGATGCAGTCTCTAATTGCTTTATGTAATAAGTTAATTCGCATATTATTTGCCATTGGAAAAAAGCAATTTGAATTTAGTGAAGAAAAAATGTTAAAGGATATTCCTCATATGCAAGATTTATGGAAGCTGAATGAAGCCGCATAATACACAATAGTCAGAATGGGGAGGTGTCAAAATGAATATTGCAGAGGAAATAATAATTTCTCCATTAAAGGATGAATTAATTGAGGACATCAATAAAACAAATGATTATTTTAAAGTGTTTGGTAAGGTTGTACCCAGTTTTCAATCAGGAAAATGGTCTTTTGAAGAGAATCTATTTGATGAAACTGAAGAAATTCGTTTCCCAGATGATAAACTTGATTGGAGCCGATATATAAACCGTGAAGATAAAGCTCTATTTTTAGCTTATAAGAATAATAATTGCATTGGGCAAATTAGAATAATTAAGGATTGGAATCGCTTCTGTTATATTGAAAATATCGCTACAAAAAAAGAATTTAGAGGATATGGAATCGGGAAGTTGCTCTTAACTAAAGCGGAAGAGTGGGCAAAACAAAGAAAACTTATCGGAATGTCTCTAGAGGCTCAAGATGATAATCTTGGAGCGTGCAGGTTTTATGTGAAACAAGGATTCATACTAGGTGGAGTTGACACATTGAAACAGTCATATAATCCAAATATAGAAACCACTTTGTATTGGTATAAGTTATTCTAGTAACGGGGCGCTTAGTTCAACAAGAACAAAGGTATACTTCTCTGTGGAGATCCATTACTTTTACTTATAGAACTCTTTAACAGATAGTGGGAGATACTTTCCGGCTATAATGTAATTGTTATTTTCCCATCCATCCCAATTTACCAACTATAATATAAGTATTTAGTTTACTGAAATACGTAAACCACCTGTTATAGTTGCATTTAAAAATTAGGAACTATAATGTATTTGGACAGTATGTTCAGTAACATAATAGTTGGTAAATCTCAATAAAGTGGATCAAAACATTTTTTAACCCTCTGCCCTTAAATGAGGACAGAGGGTTATTTGTATTACTATAGAGTGAATGGAAATCTTACATATAATCGGGGCTAGGGACTGTTTGAGCTAAGAATTGGATATTTATGTTAAAACACATATAACATTAGAATATTAAGTACCTCAACATTATGATCCGTACATTTACAATAAAGTTAGTAAATTACAAAAAAGTTAATAAATATCTTAAGGGATGGAGTAATAGACTCTATCCCTTTTTGGTGGTTTGCAAGAAAGGGTGTTGTCAGTTTTTTTTAGATATTATGTTAAAATAAAAGAGAGTTTGTGAAGAAATCTACTTAAACTAATAGCACATTAAAGGAAAATAAGGTATTTTTTAATGATATTATGAAGAAATGTAATTATGATAACGGGAAATTTAGCTGACGAGCTGTGTTTATTTTTAGTACAACAATAAGACCATATTTTTGAATATAAAAAAAGATAGACCTCTATGTTAACTTGATTTAGGAGTGGAAAGATGAGAGATATTTCGATATTAATTGCTGAAGATGATGAGGAAATTGCTAATTTGATTGTATTCCATTTGGAAAAAGAAGGATACCACGCTGTTAAAGTATCAGATGGACAAGAGGCTGTTCGTGTTGTCGAGAATCAGGCATTTGAGTTGCTGATTTTGGATATTATGATGCCGGAAATGGATGGATATGAGGTAACTCGCCGTGTTCGTGAACAACATAATATGCCTATCATTTTTTTAAGTGCCAAAACTTCTGATTTTGATAAAGTACAAGGGCTTGTAATTGGAGCTGATGATTATATAACGAAACCTTTCACTCCCATTGAATTGGTTGCTCGTGTAAATGCTCAGTTGCGACGCTTTATAAAGCTGAATCATCCCCAAAAGAGTAATAAAACGAACTTGGAATTTGGTGGATTAGTGATTTCCCTTGATCAACGCACGGTTACTCTATATGGGGAAAACATTGAGCTAACACCAAAAGAGTTTGATATTTTGTATTTACTGGCTAGTCATCCAAAGAAGGTTTACAGTGTAGAAGATATTTTTCAGCAGGTGTGGGGCGAAGCATACTTTGAGGGCGGTAATACCGTTATGGTCCATGTTCGTACAATAAGGAAAAAGCTTAGAGAAGATAAACGAACAAACAAATGGATTAAAACTGTGTGGGGCGTAGGGTATACATTCAATGGTTAAATTCTCAAGAAGTTTTCGTTCGAAAATGATTATAATATTTGGCTTAAGTATGCTTCTGTCGGGTACGATTACGTTTATCATTTATAAAACTCTTCAATTTTTTTATTACACTATAGTTGATTATGAAAGTCCGTTCGCCCATTTCCGCAAAATCATTAGAGAAATTGGAGACATTAACTTTTTTTTACTAATATTCATCCCACTTTCGATATTGTTTTTCTTTTTACTCACTAAGCGCTATTTGACCTATTTTAATAAGATTTCAAACGGAATTCATAATCTCGCGAAGGGAAATTTTAATCACCGTGTTCAAATCGATTCAAATGACGAATTTAGGGATATTGCCCAAGATATTAATTTGGCAAGTGAAATATTGAAACAGGCCATTGAAAAAGGAGAATTCTCGGAAAGCAGTAAAAATCAGTTAGTCGTAAATTTAGCTCATGATCTGCGTACACCGCTCACCTCCGTATTAGGTTATTTAGATTTAATCCTTAATGATGAAAATTTGACGAAAGATCAAGTCAAACATTTTTTAACGATTGCTTTTACTAAATCTCAACGTTTAGAAAGTCTAATTGATGAATTATTTGAAATAACGAGAATGAACTATGGCATGTTGCCAATTGAACAAAAGCATATTAATTTAAGAGACCTCCTTAATCAATTGAAAGAAGAATTGTATCCTGTCTTCACAAAAAATAATTTGATTGTTCGAATGAAATTGACTACCGACTTACCTATTATCGGTGACGGAGAGCTTTTAGCACGTGTGTTTGAAAATCTGTTGATCAATGCGACTCGGTATGGATACGACGGTCAGTTTGTAGACATTAACGGCTTTATTGAGTCGGAGGAAGTTGTTGTACAAGTTGTGAATTATGGAGATCGTATTCCTCCGGAGGACCTCCCGCATATCTTTGATATGCTCTATACTGGAGACAAAGCAAGAACTCAAAACAAAAATAGCACTGGTCTTGGATTGTTCATTGCGAAGAATATTGTGGAGCAACACAGCGGATCAATTACTGTTCAAAGTAGTGTAACACAGACAGTTTTTGAAGTCCGATTACCAAAGGAAAGTAAATGATTAACGAATTAATGAAGATAGAACAACTTAAAATACAGGATTTAAGAAAAATTTAAGATTTACCCTACTCTTTTTTTAAAAAGTTTTGGCTATTCTTTTAAGCAAGGAAGAATTAGGAGGAAGCTGAAAAATGAAGAAGTGGGGATTTTTAATTTTATTACTAGTGTGCTTATGTTTTGTTTTCATAAATAACTTTGAAACAAAAGTAGATATACCAAACGTAGAAGTACGAGGATATGATCAACAGGAAAAAGATAAAGTAGAGGAATTGGATAACATCCAAACAATAACGATTACAGAGGAACAAATCTATCAAGGAAATCTGCTTTTAGTTAATAGTGAATATCCTGTTCGCCAAGAAGGTATTAAATCAGATGTCGTCAATCTTTCTACGCACAATGAATTGGTAAAGGGATACGGAGTGCTATATAACGATACTTATTTGTCAGAGGATATAGCACATGAATTTTCGGAAATGATTGCTGCAGCAGAAAAAGAAGGAGTTCATAATTTCTGGATTACTAGTGGCTACCGAAACTTTGATGAGCAAAGGGAACTTTATCAAAAAATGGGTTCTGGTACTGCTTTACCTGCCGGATATAGCGAACACAATTTGGGTTTATCGCTTGATGTAGGAACCACTCAAACTGCGATGGCTAAAGCGCCTGAAGGAGAGTGGATAGAAGAAAATGCTTGGAAATACGGATTCATTTTACGTTATCCAGAGAATAAATCGGACATAACAGGAATTCAATACGAACCATGGCATATCCGCTATGTTGGATTGCCGCATAGTGCAATTATGAAGGAAAAGAATTTTGTTTTAGAAGAATATTTGGATTACCTGAAGGAGAAAAAGAAGGTTTCGGCTAAGGTCGAAGGTAAAAAATATACTATTTCTTATTATCCTCTTTCTGAAAACATGACCATTAATATACCAAAACATCAGGAATATGTGATTTCAGGTGACAATATGGGTGGAGTAATTGTGACAGCTTACGAATGATAAGTGATACCATGAAATTTAGGGCGCTTTTCTTTAGTAGAAGCGTCTATTTTATGCGCTTCTACACAAAAGATTGTGAAGATTCACCAATGAGTTAACCTTATTTGTGAACTATACTGTAAATGGACAGCCGTTTAAAAATAAAGTTATGTACTCAACCAAATCTTATATTCAAGGGTATTTTGATAATTATACGAAGTATGATTATAGAGATGCACTTCTTAAATGAAGTGCATCTTTTGTTGTTATAGTTTTTACAGCCTGTTCCAATAACAGTTCAAAAGTATTTAGACAAGGAAACTAGTTAATTATGTTGTTCTGTCTTCATGTCTATACAATGCTACAACGGATTCAGCCATTTTCACAATCTTATCTCGCAAATCGATAGGCTTCATTATTTTTATATCGTCTGCAAAACCTAGTATATATCCTTTTGCTTCATCCTCCGTGTCAAAGGAAAGTTCTACAGATACCCAACCATTCTTATTTTGAGATCCTACTTCCTTTATCCGAGCAAAACGTCCCGTGAATTTTAACCTAGGTAATAGAGACGCCTTAACTTCGACCGATACGTCGAAGCTGGGTAAGTTTTCTATAAAGGCCTCTGTTGAAGATTTCCAGTATTGAGCAAGATCAAAGTTTAGCGGTCTTGAAAATGCCTCATTCAGAATGATTGCTTCACGAATACGAGAAATGCGGTAATTTCGAATATCACCATTCTCTTTGGAAGCTATGTAGTACCAATTATTCCCCTTCGAGACTAATCCAAGTGGACAAGTTATTACTTCATTAATCTTTCCATTTAGATGCTGATAAACTATTTTTAATTTATTTTCCTTCCAAATTGCATCCTTAATAACTTCAAAAGAATTCATTTTTTCTTGTTGTGCTCTCCATGAACTTATATCAACATGAATCCGGTTCCATACACGTTTAGCATTTTCCCTAGATATTGAAGGTAAGGATGCGATAAGTTTATTTCTAGCTCTTTCAGAATTTCGATTTAGTCCTAAGTCTTCTAGTATTTGTTCAGCGGGAGAAACAAATAAGGCCCGGATTTCAAATTCGTCGAGTCCAGTTAGCTTGGTTTCATACCCTTCAATTAGTGACAATCCACCATTTCTCCCACGCTCCGCGTAAACCGGAACACCTATGCTACTGAGTGCCTCTATATCACGATATATGGTTCTCTCCGAAACCTCTAATTTGCTTGCTAATTCTTTTGCTGATATTTGTCCATGAGATTGTAAATACAACATAATCGATAATAATCGATCGCCTCTCAACGTTCCCCACCACTCTTTTAAAAAAATATTAAGTTTTATTTAATATTATATGACACAAGATGTCAAGAATTAATCATTATAATAGAAATACCTCTATTTAGAAAGGACTGATACTTATAGAAAGTATACAACGAAAGGATAGCACCGTTTAACTTAATGTAACAGGCTGTGAATCTGTAAATGGGCTGACCATGGATAACTACGAAACATAATAATTGGAGGAATAAAAATGTCAAATATCTTAAATACACGAAAAATAATTTTAGATTTAGCGGTTACCTTAGATGGTTTTATTGAAGGGAAAAATGGTGAAGTTGATTGGTGTATTATGGACCCGGAGATGGGGTTTATCAATTTTTTAAATCAAATTGATACAATTTTATATGGAAGAAAAAGCTATGATTTATGGGGACAATTTACTCCGGAAATTGAACATACGAATTCTGAAAAAGAGCTTTGGGAATTGTATCATAGTAAAGAGAAATATGTGTTTTCCAGGACGCAAAAGGGGACTGATGATAAAGCAATATTCATAAATGATAATATTCTTGAAGAAGTAAATAAATTAAAGAATAAGTCTGGTAAAGACATCTGGCTATATGGTGGAGCTAGTCTTATTACAACTTTTATCAATTTAGGACTTGTTGATGAATTTAGATTATCTGTTCACCCTGTTGTTTTGGGAGAAGGGAAACCGCTGTTTGTGGATATAAAACAGAGATTGAATTTAAAACTGGTTGATACAAGAACGTTCTCTTCAGGTGTTGTACAACTAATTTATCATTTTGATGGGAACTAATGAATATTGCACATTCCAAAGATAAGATCGTTATTTTCATTTTAAAAGCAGCAAGTTTAGGACTTGATTTTCTGGCCTTAGACCGCCGCTTTTTCATATTGGGTTCAGTCTAAAACTTTATTTTTGCACCGGTTTCTCTGGTGAGTATAGCTACATCATTAGCCTTCTAGGTGCGAATAGGCTGTATCTGCACCTGAGATCATTCGTCTAATCATGGCACTGTTGTCGTGATTATTCCGTTATACTGTGAAAGCTAAAAAAATGGAAATACGAGGTGGAGTCTATGAACATTGAAGATATCATAATCAGAGGAGCTCGCGAGAATAACCTGAAAATGTAAATGTCTGTATACCGAAGCGAAAAATCACAATCTTCACCGGCGTCTCGGGCTCGGGAAAATCTTCCTTGGTGTTCGACACTGTAAGTGCAGAAGCGCAGAGGCAGCTTAATGAGACTTTTACCGCATTCATCCGCAATCGGCTGCCCCGGTTTAACCAACCGGATGCCGATTCCATCAGCGACGTACTCGCTATGACGGTACGGGAAGCTTCGACATTCTTCAGTGGGAAGGAATTTGCTCCGTATAATGCAGTCGCTTGAGGATGTGGGACTCGGATACATAACACTGGGCCAGCCTCTGAGCACTTTGTCGGGCGGGGAATGTCAACGTATCAAACTGGCCATGGAGAGCCTTCCTGACGGGAGACTTGCAACGGTCCCTAAAAACAATTTTTTGAAATTGGCCGATCTGAGGTTTAGCGCATATCTACTTTCACTAATCAATATAGGTAGGATATTGATGGAAGAGGAGCTTGGAAAATAAACCAAGCTCCTTTACTGTTTGACTGCTTTTTATCATTATTTATAGCTACATTCAATACGAACTCTTTATGCAACCAAACAGTTGCATAAAGTTGACAAGCAACCTAAGGGTTGCGTATAATCGGTATATGAATTTGGAAAAAGACACTATTTTCAAAGCACTTGCTGATTCAACTCGGCGACTAATATTAGATGAACTATCCGAACGCAATGAATTGACATTGTATGAGCTTACTGTACGTCTCATAATGAAGCATGGCCTTTCCATCTCTCGTCAAGCGATTTCAAAACATCTAACGACATTAGAAGATGCAGGACTCGTAATGTCAAAGCGAAAAGGAAAATATCGAGTACTTATATTTAACAACGAACCACTGAAAAATTTATTGAAGGGATGGGTAGAGTAATAGTAAGCTCCAGGCCGTAACATTTTTTCTTTGTTTTACTATAAACCGTTAGAATAAGAACCTATAACCAAAAATAGAAGGAGATTAATTATAATGAATATCATTGTTACCAGTATTTTCGTTCAAGATCAAGACAAGGCACTAGACTTTTATACCAATACGTTAGGATTTGTTAAAAAACATGACGTTCCCTCAGGCGCATATCGGTGGATAACGGTTGTTTCTCCAGAAGCTCAGGACGGTACCGAACTTTTACTCGAACCGAATGAGCACCCTGCTGCTAAGGAATACCAAAAGAAACTATTTGCCGATGGTATCCCGGTAACGATGTTTGGCGTTCCTGATATTCAAGAAGAATATCAACGATTAATTAACCAAGGCGTAAGGTTTACTATGAAACCGACCAAAACGGGTGATATCATTATAGCTGTATTTGACGATACATGTGGAAACCTTATACAGATAATAGAGCAACAATAATAAACTTCAAGCACTCCCTAATGTTATTTCATGCAGATAAAATAGATATACTTATTAAGTTTAAAATTGAATTAACTATTGAATAGGATAAAAGGACTTCTACCTTGAAGTCCTTTTATCGTTTATGATGCTCTGACGTTTTTGTGTTTGAACCCGTGGAATGGGAAGGTAGATATGTAGAATAAACCATCCATCTCCTTAACTCCGCATCCATCTTCTCAACTAATTTCTTAGACAAAACCACATGAAATATGCAGTCCATTTCTTTCTATAGATTTAGCTAGGTTTTTTTCTATTGTTCTTCTACTTGGATATAAGTTATCCACCCATAATCATTTGTCACGAGCTGTTGGGCCTGTTCAACTGCTGTTCTTGTTTTAAACGTACCAGTCTTCAATCGCAATCCATTCTCGTTTACTTTGTAAACTGTCCAGCCAGTGTCATTTCTAAGTCTTTCATATGCCGCATTTTGTTCTGCTGTTGAATTAAAGGTGCCCGTTAATAAACGGAAGTACTCCTGTTTGATGTAGGAAACCCAACCGAATTGTTGTGTGATTAATCGTTGACCGGCTTCCGCTGAAGCTCTCGTTGTAAATGTTCCAGTTTTTAAACGTAATCCGTTCTCATTTACAGTATAAACCGTCCATCCCGTTGCTTGACGTAGACGTTCCGCTGCTTCTTGCTGAGAAGCTACCGTTGAAAACGTTCCTGTTAACAGCCTAAAAGATCCCTCCTCAACTGGTACGATATTCTTGTCAAAGTAATCCATTGGGTCAACAGCATACGCCCTGTTCCATGTTGATGTTCCCTTATGTAATTCAAAATGTACATGCTGTCCTTGAGCATTTCCGGTCTCCCCCATATAGCCTAATCGTTGCCCTTGTGAAACCACATCATTTACACGAACACTAATCGACCTCAAATGTGCATAAACCGTTACATAAGATACACCATTAATCTGGTGATGAACATATACTACATTTCCATACGTCCCTGCTTGACCAGCAAATATAACCGTACCTGGAGCCGATGCTACGACTGGAACTGTCCCACTTTTAGCAATATCTACTCCATAATGCATGGATCCCCAACGCGGACCAAAGCCAGATGTTACAGTCCCTTCTGATGGTCGAATAAATGTAGCTGCTGCGCTTGCTTCCTCAGGCTTTAAACTAAATGTTGGTATAACTAGTAAAATAGTAAGTAACACCATTAATGTCTTCCTAAATCTAATCATTTTCAAATTCCTCCCCATTTGGTTTATAGCCTTGTTCCCTGACAACTTTTGTTAGTAAATAAAATGAAAATTCCTCAAACCACTTTGAAGAGCGATTACTTTTCATAGAAACAAAGCTAATAGAAATGTTCTATCTAAAATCAAAAAAATCCTCCTATTTTCTGAAAAATCAATCATTATTACTACCAAATGGAAACATCTTCAAAAAAATCAGGTAATTAGTTTAAAAGGCTTGAGGCATTAGTAACAATTTTCGGGAGTTAACTTCGCCCCCCAAATACATATAAAAATTAGAATATTAAGTACCTCAACTAACGGGGCAGTTTAGTGGAAGATTCCAGTAGTAATTTGCTTTGGAATCCTTCAAGCGAATAAAAAAACAGACCACCCCTTTTGTTATGAAGTGGTCCGTTTTCTGTTTAGAAAAACTTATACTTTTATTTTAAATTGCTTGGAATACAGATGTGCATATACCCCATCTTGTGCAAGTAAAGCTTCATGGGTACCTTGTTCAACAATACCGTCTTCTGTTAGTACGATGATTTTTCCGGCATTTCGGATTGTTGAAAGACGATGGGCAATCACGATGGTTGTACGTCCTTTTGCTAATGATTCTAGTGATTGTTTGATAAAATTTTCACTCTCGTTATCTAATGCACTCGTCGCCTCATCTAAAATAAGAATTGGTGGATTCTTTAAAAATACACGAGCAATACTGAGTCGTTGCTTCTGTCCTCCAGACAGTCTGACACCTCGTTGCCCGATTTCGGATTGATAGCCGTTGGGCAAGCTCATGATAAATTCATGCGCATTTGCTTTCTTTGCTGCAGTAAAAACTTCTTCATCACTTGCAGTTGGATTCCCGTAGCGGATATTTTCCATTACCGTCCCTGCAAAAATATAAACATCCTGCTGTACAATACCTACTATGCTTCTTAATGATTGAAGATTGATATCACGAACGTTTATCCCATCTAGTAATACTTCCCCATCTGATACATCATAAAAGCGAGGAATAAGCGAACACAAAGTAGTTTTTCCTACACCAGATGGACCAACTAATGCAATGTACTCTCCAGGTTTTACATGAAGAGACAATTTTACCAAGATATCATTCAATTGCTCTTCGTAACGAAAGGAAACTTGCCTGAACTCAATTTCACCGTGTACCTCTGTCAACGTTATGGCATTACGCTTATTCTCAATTGTCGGTTTCTTATTCATGATTTCCATAAAACGCTGGAAGCCTGTAATTCCTTCCTGAAACTGAGTGCTCATATGGATGAGCTTTTGAATAGGTTCAATTAGATAACCGATATACAATAAAAAAGTAATTAAATCCGCCAAATCAAGCTTGTAACTAACGATACTGGCACTCCCAAAGATAATCACGGTAATTGTAATAAATTGGATAATTGTTTCAAAACAATTATAAAAGTATGCTTCAGCCTTATACGTTTTCTTTCTACTATCTAGGAAGCGATTATTTTCTATGTTAAACTTCTTAATCTCTAAATGCTCGTTGGCAAAGGCTTTTACTACTCGTACTCCTGATAGACTATCCTCCACTTGTCCGTTTATGTCTGCAATTCGCTCTTTGTTTCTTGTATAAGCTTTGTTCAATATCTTATTAAAATATAACCCGAAGATAACTAAGAATGGTAAAAAACAGAATACTGCAATCGTTAATGGTGCATTTATAAAAAACAAAATGATAAATGCTCCAATTAACCGAACCGAATATTTAAGGTAGTCTTCTGGACCGTGATGATACAACTCAGAAAGTAGTAAAAGATCATTTGTTAATCTTGACATGAGCTGACCAGTTTTTTCTTTATCATAAAAGCTAAAAGAAAGCTTTTGCATATGAGCAAAAAGCTCCTTGCGCAAATCACTTTCCATACGAGCACCAACTTCATGACCCTTGTAGTCCACAAAGAAGTTCCCAATATTCTTGATCACGACTAATAAGAGCATTAGCCCGCCAATCCAATATACTTTACTTAGAGCAATAGTTAGGTCTTCTTCGAGAACATCTTTCGTAATAAATCTAACGAGTAACGGGAAAACCAAATCAACTATTGATGTAATAAAGGCACATGCCAACACCAAAAGAAATAACCCTAAATATGGTTTATAATATGAGAAGAATTTTTTGATTGGAAAACTCATTATTTACCCCTTTTTGTGTGTTTTATTTAAACACATATAAGGGGAGTCACCGTTTATATTTTAAGATAATGCTCCACCCTTATATGTTAATACGGCTTTTTTTGTCATGTTTCTCATGTAAATTACCTCCTTGTTTTAGATAATCAAATTGTATATTGTTTTCAGAAGGTTGTAAATAGATGGTTTACGGAACGTTGTGCTTAAACGAAAGGGTGCTTTAGTTGAATAAGCAGTTTTTGTTACAAATTCGGTAAATTAAGGTAACAGAGTATAGAACTATTTTTTGATGAAAACCTGATGTCCAGTAACATAATAGTTGGTAAAATTCAAAAAAGTGGATAGGAACATTTTTTCACCCTATGCCCTTAAATAGGATCAGAGGGTTTATTGTGGTTACTTTAGGGTGATTGAAAATCTTACAGTTTATCTGGGTTATTTTTTGAGGAACAGCTAAGAATTGGATATTTATGTTAAAATATATATAGGATTCTGAATATTAAGTACTCCAATTAATGGGGCAGAACAGTTGTTGAAAAAATCAACGATATATACACCTGATTAGATCGGAGGGAAAATTGAGTGGAAAAAGTAGTCGAATATAGAAAACTGGCAATCGGTGATGAAAGTAGTTTTTCTAAATTAGTATTATTGTTTAATAAAGAATTTGGGTCACCAAATTTGAACTACGTAAACGATAAGAACATAAGAAGTCTTATAGCTAAACCCGATTTTATTTGTTTTGTTGCTTTTATTGGTGATGAAGTTGTTGGTGGTTTAACAGGTTACGAATTACTGATGTATGACCAGGAGGGTTCTTCAATGTATTTATATGACTTGGCGGTCGATAAGAACTATCAGCGTCGGGGAATTGGAAGTAATTTAGTTGGTGAATTAATGGATTATTGCAGATCAAAAGATATAAAGGATTTATTTGTTCAAGCTGATGTGGAAGATCAACATGCTGTTGAATTCTACAATAAAATTGGAGGGGATGAATCGGAGACGGTACAGTTTTCGTTTCATCTTTAACATAATAGCTTAAATCTGCTGATAGTTTGGAATAAGAGCGATGTAAGCAATTAAATTAGAACACCATATCGTAAAGATAGAATAATCCAGATTACTTATTCAAGAAAAGGGCATGATTGTTTAGTAACACAGGAAGAAAATGATTAAACTTTTTATAAAATTCATCCCCGTGAAATATTTAAAGAGCCTGTTTTTATCAATCTTTTTTCAAAAGCAGGCTCTTTTATATTTGGAAAATCAACATAATGAGAGCATCTGTTTTTGTTGTATTATTAATATGATTGATCATTAAATACAAAGTTCGATATCTTTCATGAAAATTATTTAGAATATTATGATAGTATTGAATTGGTAAGGGTGACTGCTATGAACTATTTAACCGAAAATGAATGAGAGCATATTAGCTTAAATTGTTGTAGTGACAAGAACCCTTTAGATATAGCTAGATGAGAGTCTAAATTGTGGATATCATATGGAAGGTGGAAAATGAATGAAGTATTCAACAGCAAGGTGGTTGGCGATTATATTTTTTGTTATTGGTGCCGTTCCAATTTCAACCTATTTTTATTTAGATGCAAACGGTATAACGATCCCGTTTTTGACTATCATTGTAAGACCTGTTGGTGTAATAGCGTTTTTAACAGCAACCTTTTTATTATTAGCCAGTATAATGGCTTCCAGAAAACAAGAAGAACGGATAAAAAGACCCCACTTCCAAAATGCACTTATGATACTTATTTGTTTAATCGTATTTAGGGTAATCTTACACTTGGTTTGAAAAGGAATCTAGATTGTGGAATAGTTATAACTTAAAGTAATGGGTGCGTTGGGCCAAGTAGGCATGAAACACTTTTTGTTGAACTACTTGGAATAATGAGTATAACAACTAACAGAGCATGTTTGCTTTCGTTCGGGGCTAATCACTTGAGGTTTGTCTTCATAAAGCGGCAGTTTAGCACAACACTTTTGTCTTCAAAAAAGTTCAAAATTCCTGCTTGAACCTTACGTAACGTAATGTTTTATAATGAACGTAACAGCAGGATGAAACGCAGGAAAATTACAAAAAAATCGAATAAAATAAATTCGAAATCGGAGGAGAAACGGACATGAGAAAACTCGTATTGTTCATGCATGTGTCGCTGGATGGGTATGCGTCGGATTCGAATGGAGGACTCGATTGGATTCCGTACGACGAGGAATTAGAGAAATACGCGGAGGAGGTCGTAGCCGAAGTCGGATCACCCGTTTACGGACGCGCGACGTATCGCATGATGGAGAGCTACTGGCCCACGGAGCTGGACAATCCAAATGCATCGAGGCACGATAAGGAGCATGCCAAATGGCTGCAGGATGTTAAGAAGATCGTTATTTCCAGCACGATGGACAAGGTGGAATGGAACAACACGATGCTGATCATGGACAATATCGCAGAGGAAATCAAGGTGCTCAAAGAGCAACCTGGCAAAGATCTCGTTATATTCGGCAGCCCGGGAGCTGCGAAGACGCTACTTAAGCTTGGCCTGATTGACGAATTCCTGCTTACAATTTGTCCGGTCATCCTGGGTGGTGGAAAGTCAGTATTCGATGGTGGCGGCGAGAAAATTAGACTCAAGCTGCTGTCCAGCCGAACGCTCAATTCGGGAATTATTGCTACCCGCTATGAGGTGGAGAAATAGGCGCACTAAGTGTTTCGCTAGCAGAGAATGATAGCTTAATAAACCGCCCTTCACGGGGCGGTTATTTGTATTAGGAGGTGGAAGTGATGGGACAAAATTATTTCAAATTACAAGCTAATACTTATAGGGAGTTTCAAATAGAATTCGGCAAAGTACAGTGGATGTACTATCATATGACTACAGATTATAATGGATTCGGTCATGGTATTGATTATGAACATTTTGAATATGAGAGATTTTTCTTTGCTACTACTGACAAAGAGTTAGATGATTTTTATCCGAGACAGATGGAAATCTTAAAACAAGGTGCATTAGTAGCATTAGGATGTGAAGTTGTTGATCTTCTAGATGAAGCACGTAGAGATAGTAAGGTATATAATTTCATTACAACTGCATTGTCCAATCCAACAATAGAGGAATTACCATTTGAAAAAGAAGCACTGTTATCAATGAAGAATGCACTAGAAGAAGAAATTGATCATGCATGGACAGCACTCCCCAGTGGTTCAATACTTATGGATAAATTGGAGGAAGTTTACAAAAGATATGTATTTCAATACTTCAAGGATATGTACGAAGAAGGTAAAAAAGGGTGGATTCGTTGAACAAGGTGAATCAGTAGAACAGTTGAATACATAGGAATGCAAGGGGGAAAGTTTGCTAATATTACCTCGGTTTAAATTATCTAAATATTATGTTATTATCAAATTAGAATTTCACTTTCTATAAAAATTAACAGGGTTTTAGAGTAAGTTCATTAAACCTAATGCGAGTGTAGCTATTTGAGCTAGTTAGTAGAATTTTCCCCCAATCTGACGTAAAGAGGGTTAATATGAAGAGGAATATATTTATAGTAGGTATATTAATAGTTTTACTGTCAATTATGTTTTACTCCCAAGTCGGAAAGACGAATAATGTTCAGGTTAGTGTGGAACAGTCGACTAAGTTTTCCGAGGAGGAAATAAACGAAGCCATAGTTACTGTTAAGAAAAAGTTTAAGGAGTTTAGGGGATGTGAGCTTACGGAATTATGGTATTCAGAAAGCTCGAATGGTATGAAAGACGAAAATACTATGATTTTATTATCTAATTTTAAAGTAAATTCTTCGGGTGGCGATGGAAGTTTCGAACCAAACTCAACTCAATCCGATTGGAATTGGATATTGAGGAGGGATAGTAAAAATGATAATTGGCGTGTTGATTCTTGGGGATATTAATCAAAAATATGGAGTTTACTTCAATTTGATTTAGAGGTTATTGTACTAACGGGGTAGGAGAGTTCGACAAGAAACCATCTAATTACGATGGTTTCTTTCTAAAATGATTAAGTTTGAGTAGCTTTAATATAGGTTTTAACTGAAGGCGGAGAATAGGTTTGAAATTGTTCTATTAAAGATGCAGGCTCAGAATCATTCAATAGCATGGATAGGTATTTCTCTTGAAGAAATTCTTTTCTATTCATATGGCTAAAGAAATTAATCAACAAATCAAAGTAATTATCTATATTTAGTAAGCCACAAGGCTTTTTATGTAAACCTAACTGCCCCCATGTAAAAACTTCAAAAAATTCTTCCATCGTTCCTGGTCCGCCAGGTAAAGCTATAAATCCATCAGCAAGATCTGCCATTTTCGCTTTTCTTTCATGCATTGAGTCTACGATGATTAGCTCTGACAAGTTTTTATGAGCTATCTCTCTATTATCTAAAAAGCTTGGCATAACTCCAATTACGTATCCACCTTCATTCAGTACTGAATCAGCAACAGCACCCATAATACCAACACTCGCTCCACCGTAAACAAGTGCAATATTTCGGCTTGCTAGTTCTTTACCAAGTTTTTTTGCACCTTCTACATATATATCAGATGCTCCGTTACTCGATCCACAAAATACTGCTAACCTTTTCAACTTATCACCTCCCAGAAAGTCACACCATTAAAGATTATACAAAACTTTCATTTTTTTGTTAAACTTAAGTATTGAATTGGAGGTCAGATGAGGATGAATGTAACTGAATTTCAGCAATGGGTGAAAGATTATTATGAAAGTAGGGGCTGGTCTGAGCTAGACATATTCATTCGTATTGGCTTTCTTGCTGAAGAAACAGGAGAGGTTGCACGAGCTATAAGAGCTCTTGAGATTGGTAGAGATAGGCCAGATGAAATAAGAGGTTCGTATGAGGAACATAAACAGGATTTAACCGAAGAGTTAGGTGATGTACTAGGTAATTTAATAGTAATTGCCAACAAGTATGATATCCCTTTAGAAGAAGTCTTTCAGTCGCACAAAAAGAAACTATCAGATCGTTATTCTAATGCTTAGCAAAGAAGCATTTTTCAACAATAAGGTGCGTCTGATTGAAGGGAAAGTTGGTAAATTTCAATAAAGTGGATAGAAACATTTTTCACCCTCTGCCCTTAATTAGGAACAGAGGGTTTTTTATTTGGTTACATTAGAGTGGCTCTTTTATATGCTTCTACAAAAAATGTAAATATTTTCATTTAAACTATAGGGTGCCTGTATCAAAATACTAAGTATTCCACCTAACGAGTAGTTTAAAAAGGAATAATAAAAGAAGTTATCATAATTTCAAGGAACCTTTTCTCGTGATAAACGTATATGAAATATACTTGAGGAAAAAGTGAACAGGTATGAGAGTCAATTTGAAGATTAACTAGAAGGGAGTACTCTTCTATTTTTCAGTTGCAATTCTAATGTATTTTATGCTCAAGATTTATAATTGAGAAACGGAATTTATTCAAGACACACTACTACATGAATAAAATTAGGAAGTGATTATGCTATGAAGTGGAAGCTTCTTCTACTCGGGTGGGTAACTATAACCGGCAGTCTGTTCCTAGGCTCTCTTTCTGGTACTGTTGCTGAACAGTTTGGCTTATCTAGAAATTCTCAATTATTGATTCAGGGTCTTGTGATGAGTGGACTGGTAGTTCCGATTATTTTGTATTTGTATCGGCATGCTGATCGAATAACAGGGGTAAAACCGAAAATAGCAGTGTATTCATGGAAAAGGGCATATCACTTTTTTACTGGAATTCTCCTGGCAACTACATTGGCTGTGTTGGGGTTCATTATAGCAACTACTCAAGGTTGGATCGTTATTGAACAATGGCATAATCCCGATTATTGGTTTACTCCGCTACTTTTCAACATTATCATTGCTTTTTTGTATGAGGCTTTGCCCGAAGAATTAGCTATACGTGGTTTGCTATATGATGTCTTGCGTTCTCGTTTTGCCACTTGGTTAGCTGTATTATTTCAAACACTATTATTTTTATCTGTTCCTCTCGTAGTCAATCAGCTTCAAGTTCTCGTTGGACTTAATCCCGGAAACATTATAACTGTTGATTATATTATTTTGATCTTATGTTATGGTATATGCTTGCAGTTAGTTCGTCTCTGGACGAGAAGTCTTTGGACATCTATTGGTTTCCATTTGGCATATTTAGAAATAACTAGGTTTGTAGTTTTGCAGAGTGATGGACCTTCAATTATTACCTTTTACGAAACGGTAAATGGACTTGGTGGATTGTATATCTCATTCGGAATGCTTGTGCTTGGTGGCATAATTGTTTCACTCTTTATATTAGGTGCGAAGCGTTTTATATGGAAAAGAGCCTAATTCAAACATTGGCTGGATTAAGTCCAATACAATACCGAACTCGAACCAGCCAATGACTGCATAATAAAAACTCTAACTTTTTGTGGGATAAGCTGTTTTGTACAGGGATAATTGTATAAAAAGTTAGAGGATATTTTAAGGATAGAGGTTGAAGATATCGACCTATAAATGTAGTCCTTATATAAGTAAAAAGAGCATTAGTTAAACAAAGTGATCATAATATGATCGCTTTTTTCTTGTCCTGTTTTTAATAAAAGAATTACTATATGAAAGCACGTTTGAACCAATTTATAGTAATAAATTTTATAAATTGGAAAATAATACTACTGAGGAATTGAGGGATTGCGAATGTCTGTGAAAAGAGCGATTGAGGTCGACTTAAACCATAATTATTTTAATTCAAAAGTCATTACTACAATGGAAAAACGACAATATTGATAGTGAAAAATAAAGGTAGGAAAGAACACAAATGTGGACGTTTCGATGTTGTCGATCAGGGTGGCGGTTTTAGTCAAACTTCCTTGGCCGTTAGGAGAGTATATGAATAAATTTTGACTTTATTAAGATTTAGTAAATCTTATGCTCGGGAGTGAAAAGGAAACACAGAGAAACTTCGATCCAGTCGAAACCACATAACGTGTCATGAGGTTTGGGAAGTCTTGTTTCAGCTTTAGTCCCCGCTCTCCCTGGATATGTAACTACTTAAAACAGTAAACTCTGCCTAAAATAAATATTTTCTTATCTAATAAATACAGGCTGATCAAGATAAGCCTTCTTTTCTAATTCTGTTTAAAGGTGTGTCAGATCATGGAATTTTTCACTTCTCAGGAATCCTTAACCATTGTTCAATGGATGCTTCGGGCAATTGTTGGATTTGTGTTTTTTGTCTTACTTGTCAAATTAATGGGTCAGCGCTCCCTATCCCAAGTAGGACTTCTCGATTTTGTCATTGTGCTGATTATTGGAAATATTATTGCCCATCCGCTGTCCGATGAAGGATTAGGTCTGGAAGGGTCGATGATTACAATGAGTGTGATTTTAATCTTGTATATAATCGGGATTTACTTAAGTTTGTATTCAAAACATTTCAGAAAGTGGTTTATCACCGATCCGATACCATTAATAGAAAATGGAATGATCAATAACCGTAATATGAAGCGGGCCCGGATTTCACTTGATGAACTGCAAACCGAACTGCGAATGAAAAATATTGAAGACATCCAAAAAGTCGCACTTGCCTTATGGGAACACGGCGGAAAGGTTTCCATTTTCCTGAAGACGGAACATTTGCCTTTAACAGCAGCCACATTTAACAAGCCAGTCAAACCTTTTTATTATCCAAATACGGTTATAAAAGAGGGAACAATTAATTATAAGCAGTTACACCAAATAGGAAGGGATGAAGAATGGCTTCTTAAAAAACTTCAAGATACCTATTCAAATATAACCATCAAAGATATTCTGCTTGCTGCCGTAGATGATAAGGAAAATCTAAGCATATTCCTATATAATTCCTGAGCTTCCACATGCTCCTATCTCATATGAGCATGTGCTAAGTACTGTATGTTTTCCAATTTAAACAGCTGGAATTTCTTGGTTGAATAGCAAAGGAATTGTGTCATTGCAAGTGTGAAATTAACGCGAACATCAAATGAATTGCATCTCGTAATTGTTAGTTGTGACTGATTACCAATGTAATAATCTACTTGCTTTAAGGTGACCGTTCAAAGGTAACAGAATAACTTAATTAGCATAAAATAAAGCAAAACCTTTGTTCTGGAGCTGATAAAAATGGATCACACTAAAAAAAAGATAACAATAGAAGAGATTTCGATGATAAAAAAATAATAGATCTTGAAAAGGAGGTTGCGTTGGGGCTATGGATTCAAGTGATAGGTCAGATTATTGAAATTAAAGGATTAACGGAACTTTTGAATATTGAGAATGATACAGATTCAATTGGTGAACGACAAATTTTGACCGGTGTTTGGATTAAGACAATTGGACAAATATTAGAGGCTGTATCAGTATCAAGTCAAATAGGCGAAGAAGATATAATAAAGCTTCTCCAAGAACAAAAAATCGCTATTATAGGAGATTTTCTTGTGTCAATTGGTGCAGCTTATGAAGTATCCGGAGGAATTCGTACACTTGAAGATGGGGAAACGCTTCAAACTCCTCACATTATTCCATAAGGTCATTGCAATGTACCATTTTACTCCGTAAAAAGGGTTCTTTTCCATCTAACTTTTGCTTTCGTTAAATTAAGAGTTCCTAGATATAATAAAATTTTTAATAAAAAAATCTTAGTATGCGAAAAGTATCAAATCCCTTTTAATCAACCTTTATTTCA
The DNA here is from genome assembly GCF_050433565.1 of Ornithinibacillus bavariensis. Lineage (NCBI taxonomy): Bacteria > Bacillati > Bacillota > Bacilli > Caryophanales > Bacillaceae > Ornithinibacillus > Ornithinibacillus bavariensis. The sequence continues at coordinate 196,924 of NZ_JBNPWZ010000006.1, read as the reverse complement.
AACCTACAGATGTGTATATGTCCAGTACCATTCTAGTGGTAAATTTCAATTTTGCCTATTTATAACCCCGCTTTCAAAAATGTAACAAGTCTTACAAACCAGTAATAAATTTCAAAGCGAGAGAATTGGAAAACGATAAATCTTTTCAACCTCTGTTCTAAAATAGGAACAGAGGTTCTATTATTTGGTTACTTTATTGTGATTTATTATCTTACAATACTTCAGAGTTATTAGTTGAGGAACAACGAATCATTGGATATTTTATGTTAAAATACATATAGGATTCCGAATATTAAGTACTTCAACTAACGGGGCGGGTTAATGGAATAAAGGATATGTTACAACAGAATGATTAATTACAGTATATTGTTATGGAAGAACGGTGGTATATTGTGGTAGGTATGACGCTATGTATTATTAAGAGGAATAATGAATTACTTTTACTAAATCGCAATTCCAAGCCAGCTAAAGGGCTATGGAATGGAACTGGGGGAAAAATAGAAGGTATTGAAACTCCATTGGAATGTGTAATTCGAGAGGTTAATGAAGAAACTTCAATAGATATAAGGAATTTCCAAATAATATATAAAGGACAGGTCACTTGGACTGTAGATAATAATGATGCTGGAGGTTTTCACCTTTATCTTGTAGAAGTTCCATCTGATTTTAGTTATTCAACCCCGATAAAGACAAAAGAGGGGATATTGGATTGGAAAAGTATAGATTGGGCTTTATCAGAGGAAAACTTAGGATTAGGTGAAGCAATACCAAAATATCTACCTTTTGTCTTATATGAAGATAGTCCATACGATTTCCATTTTACATTGTTAAAAAACAAACTTATTGATTTTACATATTTAAAAAGGGACATTGTTAAGAATTAACAAACATATGACTGAGATTGTGAAGAAATGTACCTAGACTATATGGTGCAATAATTTAAGAGCAACGCAAATTTCTGCGTTGCTCTCTTGCATTTGTTGGAATTACCAGGCACCAATAATCAATAACCAAACATAATCAGGATAACTCTTTGAAACTTAACTCTCTGTTCTATCGTATATAACACAACTGATTTTTATTATATGAAGAGAGAATAAAACAACCAAAAAGTTGATTGTTTATACATATCGTTGCATTGGAGGCATACTCAATGGGAAATCCATTTAAATTAATGATATGGAGTTATTTAATGCTGCTGTTCGCAGCAGTGGTGGCGGTTTTCGCTCCAGCATATGATTCTTCGTTCACCATGTGGACCCTTGCTGTTTTCCTCATAATGCTGCTAATGCCAATTGTATTAGTCTTCAGGTTTTCTGCTAATAAGGTGAAAGCGTATAAGTTGACAATTACTTATCAATGGTACGCCTCTCTCCTCTTAATCACTTTCCCATTGCTTAAAGTGTTGAAGGAAGAGATCTTTTATCAATTGCTGTTAGTCGGTTTATTTATAAGTATGTACTTTTTGGCGAGATTTGATCAGCGAACAGAAGTGCCAATTGTCTTCCCGGATAAAGATAGAGATATTAAAAAAATAAAAACATGGATTGCATATATGTACTATGTAATTCCAGTTTTAATTACATTTCTTGGGGTCGGTGGTGATTATGTAAAAACACGCATACTTTTCGAGACGTTTGGAGATAAAGTCATGATGCCATATTTTTTAACCCTGATATATATACTTTCATGCTGGCTTCTTTTCATGTTTAGTTCCTTGGCTTATAAATCCCATGTCGTAGAGGGGTATTTGGAAAAATAGATACTGGTAGGTACTTAATATTCAGAATGTCTATTAATATAAAAGCTGGAACAAATCACAATAATTGAACAAAAATTAATAGTTATAGCAGGATTTATTTATAAAAATCCTGCTAACGCAAATTCGCTGCGTCCTAAAAATAGTTAAGTTAGGATTGGATATTTATGTTACTATATGTGTAAGATTTTGAATATTAAGTACTCAGATGGACCGGGCAGATTAGGTGAATAAGAAAGACTTTTAAAACTTATGAATTCTTAAGTTTCTAATAGGGTTTCTCTACAGGCTTTGATTTTATATTGGATTATAAATCTACACAGAGGAGTATATAAATGAAAAAAGGCTCATTTATCTATCAATATTTATTTAATCCAAGAACGGTTGGTGCAGTACGTCCTAGCTCTGGATTTCTTAGTAATAAAATGGTGGAGGGAATCAAGTATAAAGATACAAAATACATTGTAGAATATGGTCCAGGTACAGGTGTTTTCACAGAGAAAATCCTAGAAAGAAGAAATAAAGAAACGCTGGTAGTTGTAATTGAAAGTAATCAAGCGTTTTACCAAGTACTTAAGAAGAAATTCAATAATGTTAGAAATTTAATCATTATTTTTGGTTCGGCTGAACATATTGAACAGTATTTAAAAGAATACAATATTCCTTATGTGGATTATATTATTTCTGGTCTGCCGTTTGCGAGTTTACCACAGAATGTTTCAAAAGAAATATTATCCAACACTTTAAAAGTTTTAAAAACAGGTGGCGAGTTTGTGACTTTTCAATATACTAAGGTTAAAATACCTTTTTTGAGAAATTATTTCCCAAATATTACAGTGAACAGAGAATTTAGAAATATACCCCCGGCTTATATTCTTCATTGTAAATTATGAGGAGGTAAGAAGGAATTAATTCATGAAGCCCAAAATACTAATAATTAATGACGATAAAGAAATACGGGAGCTTAATTTACATAGCCAACATTTTGCTTGTATTTAGTAGGTGGCTAATACACGATCAATCAACTTAGGTAATCAGTCGCGATTGATTAAGATCATCGATGAAATGATTAGTATTTTTTATAAAATTGTATAACTTCACATAAAATGAGTTTGGTCAATCTCTTGTCAAACGAGTTAGCTAATCTTATGAAAGAATGTACTTTAACTAATTGATACTTTACTAGAGGAAGATTCAAGATAGTGTTCTAACGGGGCAGGTTTTGGATAATAGGAAAATACAAAGTTTTATCGGACTGTATAACTATGTATGTAAATAAGAAGGATATGGATAAAGAAATTAGTAGGAGGGGTTATTTTGACAGCAGAGAAAAGCTTAAGGGTATGCGAAAAAGGACATATGTATTACAAAAGTAGTGATTGTCCAAGTTGCCCTACTTGTAATAAAGATGATAAACCTGAAAGTGGTTTCCTATCAAAACTAAGTTCACCTGCTAGAAATGCTCTAGTCCATCAAGGGATAGATACGTTACAAAAACTCTCAAAGTACACTGAAAAGGAAATCTTAAAATTGCATGGTATTGGACCAGCCTCCATACCTGTTATGAGAACTTCATTAAAAGAACATGGTTTATCATTTAAAGAATAACATTTTTTTCCTATCAATTGCAGCATTGATTGTGAAGTAGAGTGCTAAAAGCAAATGGTATCCCTTTATTAAACTTTATTTTAAAAGCTACAAGACTGTCCCTGTTCTGTTAGTAAATGTACAATAAAGCTTCAATAAAGAGATGTCTATCTTAACCTTTTACTTTCAAAAATGTGATAGGAAATACAATATTAACTTAGTCTTCAAAGTAAAGAAGTAGAAAACTTAACAAACTTTTCAACCTCTGTTCCAATATAGGAACAGAGGTTTTTATAAGGGTACTATTCTGATTTATTATCTTAGACTTCTTTCGGAGTGAATGGTTTGGGAACACCTAATAATTGGATAATTATGTTAAAATACATATAAGATTTTGAATACGAAGTCCCTGAACTAATTGGCAGATTAGTGAGCTGGGGTATATGATTTTCTCCAACCTTACTCCTCATACGTGGAAAAGGGTTTAAATATTTTTTATGAAAGTAGGCATAGGATATGAGGAATTTATTGAAGAAAGTAAGCATTATTGTAATGGGGATTTCGATATTAAGTTTATTTGGATGCAGCGATTTAAATAAACAAACAGCTAATATCATCGAGGAATATTTATCCGAAAAATACAACGAGTCCTTTGAAGTAAAATATTTAGGAGAGCGATGGGGTACGAAAAGTAATAATACAGTAACGACTTATGTGAAAGCATTAGATTCTAATATAATGTTTACTGCCTTGATGGATAAATCGGAAAACATCGTAGAAAATTATCCAGAAATGCTTTTAATGAATAAATTTGCATCCGTTTTTAATAAAGCGATTATAGCTGAGGGTCTAGATGCATCTTCTTGGATAAGAATCCATTTGGAACAACCTATTGAAATCACGAAAGATATGACAATAGAAGACTATCTACAAAAATCGAATGCAGATTATATACATGTTGAAATTGTCATGAAAAATGATAAAAGTATTACAGCAGAGAAATTAAAAACGATAGTTCAACAATCCTACGATGTGTTTAATGGCCCTTCTATTTCAGCAACGTATTGGATATTTAACGATGATGAATATAAAGAAGTGAATGATAAGTTAAAGAAAGTTGCAAATATAGATCCATCTTCCTTAGAAAGCTATGAATATCATAGTATGGTTTTTGTAGAATTAACAGAAAATGGTTTCGTAGATTCGGATGAAGACATTAATAAAAGACTGGAAGGAGAGATGAATGAATAGCTCTCTTCATAGTATGCAATAATGATGAGCAAGACTGTTGAAATAGGGATTAAGTTAAATTGAGGGTAAATGAAGAAAGTAGGTTTTTAGGTATGGTAAAAGTAGAAGAAAATAACAAGTATGATATAGGGAGTAGGCAAATAAATGATTCCTTTAGTATATGACCAAATTAATCACTGGGGCAAAGACGATGAATTCTTTCTAGCATTATTAAAAAAAATAAATGTAAAAAAAATAGCTGATTTGGGCTGTGGAACCGGAAGATTAACAACTCATTTTGCGAAAGCGGGCTATCATATTACAGCTGTTGACCCGAATGAAGAAGCAATTGAATATGCGAAGAATAAAAAGTATCCAGGCGAGGTGACTTGGATTGTTGGTGATAGCTCAGATTTACAAACCAATGCGTTTGATACCGTTATAATGACAGCAAATGTTGCACAAGTATTTCTTACAGATAAAAGTTGGCAACAAGTCATATCTGACGCATATCGGGCATTAAAACCGGCAGGGCATTTTATCTTTGATACACGTAACCCATTAGCAAGAGCGTGGGAGCAGTGGGAAAAAGATATGACGCCTGATGTTGCGATAAATCAGGAGACTGGGGAGCCACTTGAAATCTGGACAGAATACGAAGGTTTTGTAGATGATATTTATACGTTTTATGAAACGGTGAAGAATGCACGTACAGATGAAGTGCTAATTCAAGAAAAAATGCAATTAAAATTCCGAACACAAGAAGAACTCTATGAATCATTGCAACGAGTAGGTTTTTCACAAATTCAAGTTTATGGTGATTGGGAATTTAAAGATGCAACTGTAGAAACTAAGTCTTTTATTTTTCACAGCATAAAGTAAGAGTTTTTGCCGATTATATAAGGTTAAATTGATATAACACAAGAAATATCAAGAAATAGAAACCAATTCCTTATATGATTATTGTAGGAGTGAGGCAAATGAATGAACAAATACAGCTTATGATTGATTGGATTGAAGCAAATTTAAAAAATAAGTTTTCATTAGATGAACTATCGAATTATATGGGATATTCCCCTTATTACTGTTCATTTAAATTTCACCAAGTAACAGGTATAAGTATTAGGCGCTATATTCTTCTTAGAAGATTGTATTTATCTACAGAGGACTTGGCAAACAATAAGAAAATTATCGATATTGCTTTTGATTATGGTTATTCTTCACAGGAAGCCTATAGTCGAGCATTTAAAAATGTGTTTGGCATCAATCCTAGAGAACTTCAAGTTAACAAATTACCCGTTCAGTCAGTTGTTAAACTCACTATTACTAAAAATGGGGAATGGTATAAAATGAATATTTCCAAAAAAATTGAGGTTGAAAAGCTACATCGTGATCGAAGTGAGTTGTTTGATAAAGACGTATTACATATCTTAAATGGCCAAGTTATGTATGAGGAGTTTAAAAATAACAGATTGATGGGTGATTCTGATTATGCGCCATTTAATGAAGCGATGGGCGTGCATGCGACTTCAGAACAAATATTTGCTAAAGAATTTATAACTATTCGAGCGGCAGGTCATCATGAACCCGTAGAGGGATATATTAAAAAGGTTATCGCCCCGTTAGCCAATCTTTTTAATAAAGAGTATGAATGTATCGTGTTATGGTTTGGTGAAGATATGTTTTGTCAAATGAACCTACTTACCATACTTTCCTATCTTGAACAGTCAGGTTATGAGGGGAAGGTATTTTTAAATAGTTTTAGAGAAGATGAATTTAAAGTTAATCAAACCGAACTTACTTTAGGTCATTATTACTCCGTATATAAAGAGGTAATGATCAATCACACGAAACCAACTAATGAACTTATTCCAGTTATGTATCAAGCAATAAACATCTATTTAGAAATGCTACACGACGATAACGAAGTGGTAAAATATATTAGTAAAAATAAAGATCTATCAACAAAAGAATTAATCAAGAGGTTATTTGAACTTTTCCCAACCGTCGGTTATGGAGATTTACAATATATAGAGTTAATTAATAAAGTAAGATGAAAATGAGAAGTCACAAAAGACCAAAATACTGTGAAAAGGTGCTTAAAAAATCAGGGGCTTTCCTTTAGTAAAGGGAAGTCCTTTTTTTATGACAACTATATACGACCGTTTTAAATATTAATCTACCTTTCCCTTCAAATTAGGGAAAAGGTAGTATAGGAACTTTTTCTTGTCTCATTCTACTAAGTCAGCTCAGTTTAAGAATTGCTTCTATATTTTATAAACAGATAAAACAATTATTACGCCAATAAAAGTGGTAAAGGCTGATTTAGGACCTATCCTAAAAATAAGATTTTTAGACAATATTCGGAAAAAGAAAATACTTATAATTACTATGGCACTTTCCGTTGACTGTAGCATGGGAAAGCAATAGTTATGTCCTCACATACATCACCAGAATCCACCATTCTACGATAACGAGCTAGGGTTCACTACAGTTAATATGAGGTGCACAATAGTAATAAGTAAAGAATCTGCTAGGATCTGTACTGATTAGTATCAATATACCCACCTCTCTAGTGGGAATAAAATAACTTAACACCTATAAGACACAAAGGTAATAAAAAGTGCTGTTTTATTTAGTGATTTGGGAAAAAACTTTTATTTTGGAAGTAGTAAAGTGAGTGGGGTAATTATAATAGAAGTGGGAAAAGTCAAGAGAAGATCAAATAAATACGATAGTTTTTAAATGCGAATTATGTTTATTCTTTCTAATTTGTAAGTTTAACTTAGTAAGTTTTAACGACTAACAAATATAGTGAATAGATAGTGCCTTAGAAGAAGTCCCTAAGACACTATCTGACTAAAAGTTAATATTAGCATGGGCATGCTATTGCTACATCATCACATACATCTCCATGATCGGTTCTTCTGCGATAACGTGCATTTGCTCGTTCTGTTCTAAAGCACATCTCATCATACGCGCAATAGTAATATGAAGTCATAAAATTAGGATCTGAACAAATAGGTCTCATTTTTTTCACCTCCCTATTTTTAAATTATATAACTTAGGTTTTATACCTAAAGTTATTAATTCGATTAAGCTGATTGACTACCTAGAAATATAAAAGTAGGTATAGGTGTAATATTTTCTATTACATACTCTTTGTTTAAATGAACAAAAGATGGTAAAAAGGCTATTTTATAATCAATAAATGTCTGTTCACTAACAATAAGTACTTCTACATCCTTTTCATATAAATTAAATAAAATATCAGCTTCCGCCTCTTCACTTTCATCCATTACCACAGCATATTTAAATGATGGATAGTTACGGGCCACATCAAGGAATATTTCCAAATTATTATCACAGTAGATACAGTCAGTATTCAAAAAGACCAGGACAAGATCATCTTGAATAATACCTTCTAGAGTTATTCTCGTATTATATTTTTTTGAAAACGCCTTAAAGTTTGGAGCCAATTTACCAAGTGAAGGATGATTTATATCACTACTTTCTTGGTTGTGGCTTTTTAATCTTTCTAAATAAATCTTGTATTCAAAGTTCCACTTTACTAACCTTTTATAGAGTAGAAATGAAAATAAAAGTGAAAAAATTATCAGTATTCCTATCAAAATATTAATTACAAGCATTTTCAAACCCCTCTTGGTTTAAATATTCTAAATTATTTACATTTTCAATTATATTATATATAGTATAAACTGTAAAGGGTTTCAAAATAATAAAAGTATAAGGAAGAGTATCAATGAGGATGTTGAAAACAATTTTAAAATCATATATTTATGCCAATCAACTAACATGGAAGTTTTGCAAAAAGCAATTAATAATTTTGGTAGTCATTAAGCTATTATTAGCTACATTACCTGTTAGTTTAATATGGTGCACAGAAAGACTAATAAATAATGTTAATAATTTCATTAACGATAGGGGACATATCAGTGGTGTTCTATTTTATTTCGTATTAGAAGTGTTAATAACATTGCTAACATTCTTTTTACAAAAGGTTTCGCTTATAGTAGAACAAAAAATGATAGATATTTTTAAATTAGATTTTAAGAAAATTTTGTTTCGCAAACAACGTGTACTACCCTTTGAAATGTTTGAAGACCATGACTTTCAAAATAACCTGAATAGAATAAACTCAAATGATATAAAAATAATAAAAATGACAACTAGTGGAATCGATTTTTCGTCTAATTTTATCTCCTTAATTGGTATTCTGTTTTACCTTATTACAATCAGCTGGTGGTTTGGACCTTTGCTTTTAGTAGGAATGATCCCCTTAATTATAGTTCAGTTTAAGTTTGGAAGAAAAAAGTATGAGTTGTTTAAATTTCTAACACCATTTGGTAGAAAAGAACATTATATAGAGGAACTTCTTAAGAATCCTAAATCGTTACATGAAGTTAGACTGAATTTAATAGAGGATTATATCATTAAAAAATGGGTAGGCAGTTACCAAACTAGTGCACTAAAGAATCTAAAAATATTAATTAGTCAGAGTAAGTGGCTAATGATAACTCAAATGATTCAAATGATTGTTTATATGGTATCTGGTTTATTCGCAATAATCTTAATCGTAAGAGGGGTAGTTCTGGTAGGAAGCTTTGTTGCAATATTACAATCTATACAAAAAATACAAGGGATACTGAATACCCTTACTAATTCTTTATCGGAAATCTATGAATCAAGCTTTCTAATAAATGATCTTAAAAGTTTTCTAAATTTAAAAGAGATTAATATAAATTCACGGAAAAAGATTGAGAATGTTATTAATTTAGAAGTTTCTGGTTTAACATTTAAATATCCTAATTCCAAACAATATGCACTAAAAGATATTAATATCAATATTCCACAGGGAAAAAAAATAGCGATTGTAGGAGTGAATGGTTCAGGAAAAACTACTTTATTAAAGTGTTTAACAGGTTTATATCTTACGGATAACTTTATAAAGGTGAATGATATTGACATAAAAGAATTGGATTTAGAGTCATATCATAAATGTATTGCGGTTTTAAGTCAGGACTTTAATAAGTACGAGTTTTCAGCTAAAGAAAATATTGGGTTAGGTAGAATTGATAAAATGAATAATTATAACTTAATTAAGGAAGCTGCAATTAGAACTAGTATCCATTCTTACATCATAGGTTTACCTCAGCAATACAAGAGCTCTTTAGGTAGACTGTTTGAAGAAGGGAATGAACTATCAGGTGGTCAGTGGCAGAAGATAGCACTCTCCAGATCTCTTTTTCGGGATGGAGATATTCTATTTTTAGATGAACCAACAGCATCACTTGACCCAAATAGTGAGTTACAATTAATCGAGTCTTTGTTTAATAATTCTAGAGATACCCAATCAATTGTATATATTACGCATAGACTAGCAGCAACAAAGTTTGCTGATGAAATTATAGTTTTAAAGGAGGGGGAAGTTATTGAAAAGGGAAACCATGAGGAGTTAATTCAATTAGAAGGGGAGTACTTTACCCTATATGAACATCAGAAACAGTGGTACTCAGATACTAGTAAAGGGGAGGTCCAATTAACATGATTTATCTTACTAATATTTTATCCATAATAATTGTAATGATATTTTTATTAACAGCAACGGATAAGATTATACACTGGAATACTCATATCGATACAATTAAGAATTATAGAATAGTTAAAGATTCCTTGATAAAACCTCTTACAGTATTAATGATAGTAGCTGAATACTTTATTTGCATTTCTTTACTATTAATGAGAGCAAACTATTATAATTTACTTGTATTTCTGTTGTTAATAATTGTTTATACTGTAGCAATAGTGATTAATCTATTTAGAGGGAATGTAAATATTTCTTGCGGCTGTGGTAGTATTCTTGAAAGTAGCAATTTGAATTTTTGGCTCGTCATAAGAAACGCTTTTTTAATCTTAGTATATTTGTTGGTTTTTATAAATAGTGAATATACAATTACCCAATTAACTTTTTATGAGGCATCATTTACAGTATTTGTTTCAATATGTCTGATCATGATTTGGGCTATTATTAAAGAATTTATTGCTGGCAAGAAAGTATTAGATAAAATATTAAGAGTATTTCATTTGGGGGTTAGTAAATAATGTGGAATGATTTTGTATTAGTCATAGTATTATTATTATTAACTGCAGAATTAGGGATTTTGTATTTTTTTTTAAAGTATAATAGTAACTTTTTGAAGCAAATACAAAGCATAAAAGGGATCCAACTAGACTCGTTAGATATAGGAGAAAAAGCACCTTCATTTAGAACATTTAGTGAGACTGGGGAGAAAGTCATTTCAAAAGAGATGTTTAGTAAGAAGAGAACCCTTATTCTTTTTATAAATACTAATTGTCCAACTTGTAAATCTTTGTTGGCAGATATAAATAGTATTTCTTCAGATTATGATATTAATTTTTTGCTAATTAATAGTGACAATGTATCAAACGATGATCATATTACTAAACAACTCGATGATAGCATTATTTATATAAGGTCTAATCAGATTACTTCTTTATATTTTATAAGAAATGTACCTCACGGTGTACTTATTGATGAAAGTAGTACTATTATATTAAGTAATTATATTAAGAATATTAATGTTCTTAATAATATGCTATTAAACGAGAAAAACGTGAGAAGTTCAATGCCGGTTTAAGGGGGAATATGATAGTGATCAGCCGTATAGAATGTACGAATCTCAAGAGATACTATAAAGGAGATGGAACAAAAACGATAGCGTTAAAAAATGTCAATTTGAGATTTCAAAAAGGAGAATTCACCGCTATTATCGGTCCATCAGGTTCTGGCAAATCTACCTTGTTAAGTCTTATTGGTACTCTAGATAGTCCAAGTGAGGGTGTAATCACTTACGATGCTGAAGAAATCTTAAAGAAAAGTAAAGGTAAATTAGCAGACTTTCGCTTCCAAGAAATAGGATTCATCTTTCAACAATTTCATCTACTGCCTACTTTAACTGCCTTAGAAAATGTCCTTACCCCATTGTTTTCAAGAAAAGTCCCATACAATAAATTAGAACGTGCAAAAGAAGTCCTAAAACAAGTCGGGCTTCAGGATAAAATGAATTCACTTCCATCCCAATTATCAGGAGGACAACAACAACGAGTTGCCATTGCCCGTGCAATCATACATAAACCGAGCTGGTTACTTGCAGATGAGCCTACTGGTAATCTAGATACGGAAACAGGAGAGCGGATTTATGAATTATTAAAAGAATTAAATGAACAAGAAGAGTGTGGTGTTTTATTTGTGACTCATGACCCAGCTTTAGCCGCCAAAGCAAATCGTATCATTACTATGAAGGATGGGGTAGTGCTTTCCGATAAAGTAGGTATCTCTATATGATTCGCTTTATATGGCAGAATTGGTGGAGGCGGAAGGAACGGTTTATTCTCTTAATTATCGGTGCTTTTATTGTTAGCGCGGGTTTGACTTATTTAATTGGGCTGTCCGAAGCAAATAAAGGTACCGTTGTAGACACCTTGCAACAAAGGTGGTCAGCTTCGTATGATATTGTGGTTCGACCAGAAGGTACTAGAAGTGTTACAGAAGAGAAAAGATTATTAGAACCAAACTACTTGAGTGGCTTAAGTGGGGGAATTAGTGTTGAACAATATGAAGCAATAAAGGATATACCTGGTGTAGAAGTCGCTGCACCGATTGCGATGATTGGGTATGCGGATTATCAAGTGAATTTTGGACAGGTTGAATTACCTGAAGAAGGTCTATATAGAAGAAAGACTACGAAAACTATAAATAATGGAATAGGTGAAGAAGTTGCATCTAGCAATTACTACTTCCCTAACCAGGTTTGGGACATTATCAATAAAGGGGGAGAATATGGTGTTGGTGCACCATTTACTGAATATATTGTAGGTGGAGAATCTCTCTTGGCTGGAATAGATCCAGAACAAGAAGCGAAATTAGTTGGGCTGGATGAAGCAATTATGGATTTAGGAACGAGTAGGTATTTTGATGATAGTGATTCCTATTATTTCAATGAGGCTACTGGTCTCCGCGAATTTCCTATCATTGTTAATCAAAACTCGTTTGTGGAAAAAATAGAAAACATTACATATGAGCGTCTTCATATTTCCATTAACTTAGACAATGCGAATGACATAATGGAAGAGGTAAAAGAAAAAGGGGGAGATAGTTATTTAGATACTGTAGAAGGTGAAGTAATTGATACGTTCTCTGTGACTGGAGAGGAAACCTTCCAAACCTTTGTTAGCCGGATGACAGGGGTGGATTGGAATACAGGTGAGGTAATAGATTTAGAAGAAAAGGAATCTGTAGGAGAAGGTCAATTACGGTCACCAATTGATGAAAATGTGACAGGTATTGTATTTAGACCAAGTCCATTGGAATATCGCGAAATTTCAAGCCCTTACGCGGAAAGATGGCCATATTCCTATCAAGCAGTCCCTGTTCAAAATGGAGAGGATACAATAGGAATATATCGAAATAAGGAATCCTTTCGAGAGCCTGTATTAATGGCGGAGGAGTTTGTGGATCTTCCTCGTATTAAGCCGAATTGGATAGGATTTTATGATCCAAGTAATCTAAAAATCTCAAAAGATCCTACTACTGAATTGCCGATGGAAACGTATCGTCCTGCTTCAGCAGAGTTTGTGATGGATAAAGAGGGTAATCCAATCAATCCACCAAAACAATTAAAGCCTACAGGTGATCCCTATAGCTTCTTAACAGATCCTCCTGGCATGTTAACTACTATTGAAGCAGCAGAGATGTTATTAGGTGATGAACCAATTTCAGCAATTCGGATTAAAGTAGCTGGAGTTACTGATATGAGTGATGAAAGTCAAACATTATTGGAACAAATAGCTGCTGAAATTGAGAATAGAACTGGACTAATTACCGACATTACGCTAGGTTCTTCTCCGCAACTGGCATTAACCTATGTGCCAGGCTTAAATGGTGAAAAAGACCTTGGTTGGATTCAACAACCTTGGGTAAATATTGGGTCTTCTATTTCTATATTTCGAGAGACCAAGGTTAGTTTTTCTGGAGTTGTGGCGAGTGTTATTGCTGTTGCAGTCGTATATGTATGGGCTTCAGGAATAGTGAGCTTATTAGCGAGAAGAAAGGAATTTGCTGTCCTTCTTTCTGTAGGTTGGCGGCCAAGTCAGTTAAGTCGGTTGTTATTCTTGGAATCTAGCATAATTGGGTTATTTGTCGCATTAATTTCTTGGATGATGTTGGCATTTGTTTATGTGTCGAGTGACGGAACTATTTCCTTAACTCGATTTGTATGGACTGGATTATTTGGACTCATCGTATATATGCTTGGATCGATTATTCCAATGCTATTAACACAAAATATTTCTCCTTATGAAGCAATGCGAACAGGGGAAATAACGGGTGGCAGTAAACGGTTGTTTAAGGCTAAAGGGATCAATCGCATGGCCTTTAACCACTTTATTGGGAAATGGAAGAGGAGCATTTTATCAGTAATTTCAATTGCATTGCCAACTGCTCTCCTAGCTATTTTCCTCTATATTACCTTCCGTTTAAGAGGAATTATGTACACGTCGTTGCTAGGAGAGTACGTAGCACTAGAGGTTGGGCCAGCACATTACGTAGCTATTATTGTATCCTTAATTATAGCGATACTAACAACAGCAGAAATTACCTGGCAAAATGTATCAGAGCGAAAAGAAGAAATCTCGTTACTTCAAGCAATCGGCTGGAGAAGGTGGAGTATTCGTAGGCTAATTTTAGCAGAGGGACTCTTCAGTGGCCTGTTTGCAGCGGTGATTGGTCTTACTATCGCATTCCTTATGATATGGGGATTATATGGTTCTTTTCCTGCAGAAGAAATAGGCTTCCTCTTAGCTACGGGATTAATTCCTGTCATTATTGGTTTACTTGGAACCGTATTCCCGGCAGAACGTGCAGTCCAGATTGTACCGAATCAAGGGATGGGTGGAATCTATTCTAATCGAAAGGTAACCGAAAAGCGGATGAAGCTTATCGTTATTTTTACAGCCATCGCATTAGTTGGAACATTTTTATTTACGATGATAAAGGTAGCTCCAAATATCGAATATACCAATCCAGAAGTTGGCAAAGAGCAGGAATTTAGCCCAACTGAGGGGGAGATTGGTGTAGAGACATCTGTAGATCATGAAATTCCAGAGGAATCGGAAGAACTTTTGGGAAATGATTCCAGCTGGGGCAGAGATGATATTGTAGATGAAAAGTACTATAAGGTATTAGATGAAGGTGAAGATATAAAGGATACGGGAAATTCGATACTTTCTTATTACGCAAAAGAAATCAAAAGCGAACAACCACAACCAGAAGAAGGAATGAAGAATATTTCAATAGAATTCTATTTTGAAAACCTAGACGATATGGGATATAGGATGAGACCAGATAAAGAGTTCTTAATTCTAGTTGATGAGGAACGCTATTACCCCATTAATGTAACGATTCTTAAAGTTGAGGACTGGGAGGATGAAAAATTGCTATACGGGAAGATGCGAGCAATATTAGACTTTTCTGTACCTGAAGATGTGGAAGATTATGGGCTCTTATTAAGAAGTACAGGTTTCGGGTTTGGGCTATTAGTATGGTTTGAAGGTGACCGTACTGAGAAAGTGTTGGAAGAATGATCAACGTTAAAAAATAGTAGGCAAGATCAAAAAAAATGGTGCTCTCTATGGTATTGCACCATTTTTATTTTGATGGTAAAGATTACGAGCCCGAAATAATTAGTGCATTTAATTGAGAATCGTTATCACTTATTGTATAGTAGATAGTAACGATACATATAATTGAGTAAGGAGAATATATCATGCAAATATACTGGACTAAAATAAATAAAGTTATTGAAGAAACCTCTGAAGTTAAAACATACCTGCTCGACTGTCCGGAAGACTTTACATGGGAAGAAGGTTCCCACACTCACTTTGCACTAGAAGGTTTCAATGCGGGAGATAAACCAAACCGCAGTTTGATTCGCCATATGTCGATCTCTACTTTACCGCACGAAAATTCAATCGGTATCACAACACGCATCAGAGAGAACTGCTCTGAATTTAAGGCGATTTTAAGAAATCTTGAGGTCGGCAATGAAGTTGCTATATTTAAAACGCATTCGAATGTCCCACTTAAAAGAGAAAACAAAAATGTTTACTTGTTATCATCAGGTGTCGGCCTGGCAACTTTCCGTCCACTTGTACTTGATTATTTCGAACGTGCTGACAACGTCAATCAAATTCATTCCTTAAATATTGATTCATCAAAAGACTTCTTATTTACAAATATTTTTGAATCAGCACCTGACAAGAATTTCACATCACAGTTCGTTGATAACCGTAAAGACTACTATGAAGAAGTGAAAAGTCTTGCTACAGATAAGGATGGACTCTTCTATATTGTCGGTAGCGACGAGTTCCTAGTTCAGAACATTGAAGTACTGTATGAACAGGGCATTAAGCCAGAACAGATTATGCTTGATAAGCATGAAAAAGCACTGCCTGATTTTTTATCAATTGTTGAAACGTTATAAAATACTTTCTTGGTATCATGATTGGTATGAACTATATCAAGGGGTTAAGTAAGGCTCTATCTTAGAGTACGTTCAGTTAAGAGGCGCTAACCTAGAACAAGGTAATGCGCTCTTTTTATTAGGCTTAGTAAAGCTATATTGCAGTTTCGTTGAGAATAGATACGGCTGTTTCGTTTATAGAAGAATAATGGGGTTGAATTATAGAATCTACATTGTAATTTTACAATTTTAATAGTTTGACAATAGTTATTATGAGTCATATTATAGACATTAAAGGTCTTTAAAGGAGGCGTAATGAAATGAAATACTCGAAAGCAACGAACTATGCCCTTCACATCCTGCTTCATCTTGCAGTTGCTACTCCGAATCAACGTGTGGGCGTGCAGCAGCTGGCAGAGCAGCAAGATATTTCGCCGACGTATTTGTCTAAAATCCTCACTAAGCTGGTCAAAACAGGAATGATTGAATCCTCCACTGGCGCAAACGGTGGATATAAGTTAAAACCAGATTGGGAGAGCATTTCATTTCTTGATGTCATTCATGCTATTGAAGGATCTGCATCTTTATTCGGCGGTTGTTTGAACGATAATCCCGATTGCCTGATTCAAAAGGTAATGATTTCAGCAGAGGAAAAAATGGAGGAGGAGTTGAGGCAGCATAAAATTTCTGATCTTGCTAAGAAAGCAACTGTCGTTTTTTAAAACACGGTTGTTTTCGACTGTATTATTGTATGAATAATCCCTTTTATCAATCGTTATTTTTTTGTGTAAATAACGGATATTAGAGAGTGTTTATATCTGTAATTAAATATACTAACAAAATATTTGTAACTAAATTTGAATTAGGAGGTTAACAATGGAAAAAGTATTTGATTGTGTAATTTTAGGTGCTGGACCTGCAGGATTAAGTGCAAGTTTAATACTTGGAAGATCACGTAGAAATGTAGCTTTATTTGATAATGGAACAAATAGAAACCAGGTTACTCAAGAATCACATGGATTCCTAACGCGAGATGGAGTAAGCCCAGCAGAGTTTAGGCATTTGGGAATAGCTGAGCTAGGTAAGTATCCATCTGTTCAATTCTTCAAAGAAACGGTAACACAGGTCACAAAACAAACAAATGATCAAATGTTCAAGACCGTTACCTCTAGGGGACGAGAGTATCTCGCTGAGAGGATCATTCTAGCTACGGGAATACAAGAAAAATATCCTATGGTTCCAGAAATCAGTAAGTATTACGGAAAGAGCTTGTTTAGTTGCCCATATTGTGATGGATGGGAATTAAGAGATCAACCACTAATTGTCATCGCGGAATATGAAGATGCAGCTTATCATATGGGAAAATTAATTAGTAATTGGTCTAATGATTTAGTAATTGCAACCAATGGTCACAAAATATCTCAGCATATTTGGAATGATTTTGATCGGAAGGGCATCTCAGTTATCACAGAACCAATAAAAAATTTATATGGGGAAAGTGGTTACCTTCAAAAGGTGGTGTTTACCTCAGGATTTGAAATCAATAGAAAGGGTGGATTCATTGCACCATCGTTTTATCGACCAAATCAATTTGCTGAGCATCTTGGTTGCCAACTACAAGAAAATGGACTAGTTGTAACGGATGATTTTAACCGTACCTCACAGAAAAATGTTTATGTTGCTGGGGAGGTTGCACGATCAGCACCATCTTCATTAATGATTGCAGCTGCAGAAGGTAACAAGGCAGCTGTAGCCGTAAATACAGATATTACGAATGAAAGATTTTAATCTGACATATATCAAAGTCTATTTTGGGTATTGATTTGGTAAAAAGAGGGATAGAAAGCGGGAGTGTCGAACTTTGTGCCTCTCAAAACTGCAACTACTACTTCGTTAATGGTTGAGCGAATGCATTTACAGCAATCATGAGTTTTTCAGCGATTTCATAATTTTTGATAGAAAGTGTAATGGTTACATTTTAAATGACTAAAGTGAAGGAGGAATATTAAATGGCTAAGAAGTCTAAGATTATAAAGGAAAAAAAGAGGCAAGAGATAGTGACAAAATATGCGATGCTTCGGAAGGAATTAAAAGAAAAGGGTGATTATGATGCAATAAGGAAACTGCCACGCGACTCATCACCTACACGTTTACATCATCGTTGTGAACTAACTGGAAGATCAAGAGGCTATTTAAGAAAGTTTAAAATGTCTCGTATTGCCTTTCGTGAATACGCCCATAATGGACAAATTCCCGGAGTAAAGAAATCAAGCTGGTAAGCAAATGTACAATTAAATGGGTATCTTGCTATTTCCCTCCTCCATATCAACAAGTCATACAATGTTGATGACTTTCATAAGTGGCAGATAAAACAGCTATGTACTTAATCTTTTTGTGAAATCTGTCTTTGTAAATAAATAAATGGTATGGTAAATTTGTATAGACAATTCAAAAAAGGGGGAATCCAATTGGGAAAAATGATTAAATTAATGTTATTTTCATTAACGATAGTGATTTTCTTATATGGATGTAATTCGAACAATAAAAACGAAGATATATTTCAATTTAAAGATTCATTTGTAGGGGATAACAGTGCAGTAGGAAACATTGCAAATCAGTTGCGAAGTGGTGAGAATTTAAAAGGTTTTGAACTGAAAACAAAAGAGAAACCGTATGGAATAATCTTAAATTATGATTGGTTAGCATCAGAACAAGATTATAAAGAAACAGCGATATATAATGCTACGTTTTTATTTGCATTAGTTCAAAATGCAGAATGGATAACATTTAATTTTGATAACCAAGAATATCAAATAACAAAAGAAAATCTCCAAGCATGGTACGGAAAAGAATTAAGTAAATTTGATAACGAAGAAAAACTGCGAAAACTTACAGAAGAATATTTAAAAGAAAAAAATAAAGCAGGGGAGCTATTCAAGTAAAGGTTGCTTTTGAACTCCTATAGTACGAAGTGTAGGCTAATTTAACAATGATTAGTAAGGGATATTAGATTAGGGAGAAGTATTTGTCGAACTAATTTATTTTAGACGAAGGTGAAAACAGTGCGCGGATTCAGATGTTGCTAAACCAATGTGCGTAATCATCAAGCTTCCAAACAGGCTGTTCGAAACTATAGAATAAAGAAAACTATTGTTTGACTAGTTAAAAGAAAAAGTAGTATTAAAAGTGAGGACTCATATGAAGCAACTAACATTTCAAGAGCTACAGAGCTACCTAGCACTAAAATATAAAGAAGGACGCACTTCATCTTCTTTGTTTATGAAACTAGTAGAAGAAATTGGTGAGGTAGCAGAGGTACTGAACCAGTTGGAAGGGCGAAAGGAAAATAAAGGGGATACTTCTTTAGAAAAAGAGTTAGTTGATGTTATACATTACGCTGTGGCCATTGCAAGTATAAATCATATTGATTTAACAAAGGCCATTATAAAAAAGGATAAGCAAGCCGCAATGAAATATAATCAATCACCAAACTTAGAAGAATTTTTACTACTACAAAAGAAGGTACATTAGCATTAAACTAAAATGATAGTTGTAACAATTACCTATTGATTACTTTTAATCTTTATAAGGATAAGTTGCTATCTGTTGGAAGCTAGTATTTTTTTACAGAAGTGATTAAAGAAGATTGTCTAAGCGCGTTTCTTTATTCCGTTTCCACTAAAACAATTAGACTATCAGAACTTTCCAAATAAGTAACATCGGGGGTAATGGAGAAAGTGACAGTAAACTATCAAAGATTAATTTCATATGTAGAAGAAATAATGGTACTTAATCATAGCAGTGCTTCTGCATTGGTTGTAATTAAGGACAATGAAATCGTATTAGAACACTACGGCGGCTACCATTCTAATTTAGTTAGTTCAGTACCCATTACGGAAGCCTCTAAATTTAACATAGCATCTGCAAGGAAAAGCTATTTAGGACTAGCGGTAGCTTTTGCTTTGTATGAAAAGAAAATTAAAAGTATAGATGACTATGCAGTAGATTACTTTGATGGATATGATAAAGAATTACTTGCAAACACAACTATAAGGCATTTAGTTACACATTCTCACGGATTACATCTGAAAGATGATGGGACTCTTTTTAGAGAGTTTGACGCAGGTAAAGGGTGGGCTTACAGAGGAATTAATGTATTAATGATGACGGACTTAATAAATAAGCTATATGGAAAGAGTTTTCCCGAATTACTAAGAGTAAGAGTATTCCTGCCGTTAGGTTTATATGAAACTGCCTGGTATACAAACCCTAATGATGAACTAGTAAAAGTGATTGATAATCCAAACGAAGCTGCGAACTTCAAAATAGGAAGTACAAACGATGGAAGCGACTCAAACCTTCATACAACAGCCCGTGAATTTGCATTATGGGGTAATCTTCATTTGAACGAAGGATTTTTGAATGGCAAACAAATAGTGCCAAAAGAAGTAATACAATTAGCTACCAAAGTACAAAGCCCAAATTACAATGACATAGAGATACCACTTAACGGCTTGTTTTGGTATGTTCAAGATACGCCTTCTCTTAAAAGTGAAATTGGGGAAAGAGTACCTAAAGGCTCTTATCAAATATTAGGAATAACTGGTCCAACTTTGTTAGTTATACCTAAACATAATTTAGTCGTAGCAAAAATGTATAATAAGCGATATAACTATGGTGGAGACAATTATCTTCATTATCTAAGGGAATTCAGTAATATAGTGGCAGATACATTTAATTAGATATATTACAATTATAGTCTGGTTAATTACTGCCCTTAACCTAAAAACTGTCTTTAACCTAGAATGGAGCCCCAAACCCTAATGGAGTTCCATCTTTTCATATGAAAAATCAACATTATCCTTTAACATAGCTAAATAAAAAAAAGAGCGCTTAATATCATTGTTTAAGGATATTATACGCGCTCTGTAGTTAAAGACTCCTTAGAACTTAAATGTCCAAATCCGAATTATCCAATCTTCACCTTAAAAAGCTTAGTGTAACCTTGGCAGCCTGTGCAATTAGCTTATCGTCATATTCGGCATTCTCTGTGTCATGGTTGGACATAATTACAATGACGATTGGTTCTCTGTTTGGTGGCCAAACAATAGCAATGTCATTTCTCGTTCCGTAGCTTCCAGCACCACTCTTATCACCAACCACCCATTCTTCAGGTGATCCTGCACGAATGAGTGTATCTCCTGTTGCATTGCCTTTTAGCCAATCAATGAACAATTCACGTTTTTCATCGGAAAGTACGTCACCAAGTGTGAAAGCCTGAAGATTGGTGGCAAAAGCTTTCGGTGTGCTGGTGTCTCGATTATCTCCTGGGGTGAATGCATTTAAATCTGGTTCAAAGCGATCTGCATGGGTGATGTTATCACCAATTTGTCTTAAAGCTTGTTCAAATCCTTTTGGGCCCCCTAATCCCTCATATAAGAGGTTTCCTGCCGTGTTGTCACTGGATCGAACCGCTGCCTCACTTAATTCCAAAAGGGTCATCCCGGTATCCACGTGTTTCTCTGTAATTGGAGAATAGGGAACTAAATCATCCTCGGTGAAGGAAATCACTTCCTCAAGCTCTTCCAAAGAATTTTGCTGCAGCAAGATGGCTGCGGCTAAGGCTTTGTAGGTCGATGCAAAAGCGAAGCGCTCCTCTGGACGATATTCGATCGTCTGATTTGTGCCTGTATCAATCGCATAGACACCAATTCGAGCATTAAACTCATTCTCAAGCTCGGCAAATTTTTCATCTATACTTTCCCTTTGTTCCACTTCATTTCCTTCACTGGGAGAATCATTATTTGAACCGTCCTTATCCGCGCAAGCAGTGAGTGTTAACACTGCGACTAGTAGCAAAAGTAGTGAAAATGGACGCATGGTGAACTTATTTTTATATTTTTTTATCAACTTGATGACCTCTTTCTAGTTTCTATTATCCAATATAAAACTGACTTCTTTTGCATAGCACTGATGAAGTATGTGTCTTCAATGCTTGCCAAATAGTCATTAATTTGTAGGCTGTCTACTGTCCTTTTACTTTTCGCACATATTCACAATCACAGATGTAGTCATTAATAGCCAAACATTACCTCCTTCTATCTAAATTTCGACTACATATGTAGTCGAGCACTACAACTGTAGTCCTATATTACATTTGTAGTCTATGGGATGTCAATCTTTTTAACTATATAATATTTATCGCTCTTCCTTTTAGGAAAGCTGAAGTCTATCATGCTCTAAATCCATTAGATCCCCCGTTTTACTAAAAAATTCTTCACTTCTCCCAATATTTGACGTATATCGCTTTTCTAATAATCGGAAAATACCTAATCTAGTTTCCTATCACTAGGAAAAATATAAATTTGTAAGCGGTCCCAAACGTAGATAAGATGAAGACAGATAAGAAAAAGGAGGAATTTATATGAAAAATATATTTTTAGTTTGTGGTTCTGGCGCATCAAGTGGATTTATGGCCGCATCTATGCGGAAGGCTGCTAAGAAGAAAGGTGAACAGGTCACTGTTAAAGCTGCAAGTGAATCTCAACTAGATTCAGTAATTGATAATATAGATTATTTATTAATTGGTCCTCATTTGGCTTATAAAGAAGATGAAATTAGAGAAAAAGCGCAAGGGAAGAATGTTAAGGTTGCTATTATTCCGCAACTAATTTATGGATCATTAAACGGAGAAAAAGCTTTGGAGTTAGCTCTAAGCTTGGAAGAGAGTGAATAAAAAATGCTGACTAAATTAATGAACTTTATGAGCACTAAGTTTGCTCCACGAGTGAACAAAATTGTTGCAAACCCATGGGTGTCTGGTATTCAAAGTTCAATGCTTACAGGTTTACCGTTAGTATTTGTTGGTTCTTTAATTACGATGATTTCTATTTTGAATAACTTTTTTGACTGGATGCCTGATCTTTCACTAATGAGTACTTTCTCATTTGGTATGTTTGGTTTAATTATTGCTTTTTTCCTTCCGTATTATGTGATGGAAAACAAGGGGCATTCGGATAACAAACTAATCTCTGGAGCAACATCATTAGTTTTGTATCTACTGTTATTATTTCCAACCATTGAGGAAGGGCAAATATCGTTTACCTTATCTCGTTTTGGTATTGAAGGTATGTTAGTAGCTATTATAACTGGTTTATTTGTAGCGGTGATTATGAACTTTATGGCATCAAAATCATTCTTTGATGAAGATTCTTCTATTCCTGATTTTGTCATAAGATGGTTTGATAATCTATTACCAATCACATTACTTCTTTTTGTTGGTTGGTTGATTACAATTCAATTCCAGGTTGATTTATTCCAAGTAATTCAAAGTATTTTCAAACCTGTTGCTGGTATTGTTTCAACATATCCTGGATTTGTTTTATCCGTATTTATTCCAGTGTTCTTATATTCGTTTGGTATTTCAGGATGGGCTGTATTCCCGGTATTCTATCCTATTTACATGGCTAACTTGGCAGGTAATATTGATGCTGTAGCAAGCGGTGGGGTTGCTGCTAATGTTGCTACCCAGGAAACATTATACGCTTTAATTTATATTGGCGGTACAGGTACAACCTTAGCATTAGCAATCATGATGGCATTTATTAGTCGATCACAGCAATTGAAAGCGGTTGGTAAGGCGGTAGTGGTTCCATCTATTTTCAATATTAACGAGCCATTGGTATTTGGTGCACCTATTGCCTTTAACCCATACTTGATGGTACCTATGTGGATAAACGGCTTACTAGTTCCAACGATTGTATACGGTATTATGTCTTGGGGATGGGTAGATATCCCATCATCAACTTTCTTGTTATGGTATATGCCATACCCACTTGCTTCCTATTTTGCAACGCAAGATTTTATGGCAATAATCTGGTGTATCGTCCTATTTGCCATAACATGGGCAGTATTCTATCCATTCTTTAAAGTATATGATAAATCCTTGTTGAAAAAGGAAGAGGAAGAAAATAGCAATTTGTAAGGAGGAAAAATTAGATCATGTCAGATTTAGATCATAATGAAGAGATTGATGAGTTAACCCAGGTTTCAATGAATGTCTTGATACACGCTGGAAATGCACGTGACTATTTGGTTAAATCACTAAAAAGCATTCATGATGAAAACTTTGAGGAAGCGAATGACTATTTAAAGAAGGCAAGAGAAGAGGTTACCATATCTCACTCATTTCAAACGAGCACTATTCAAAAAGAAGCAATGGGAGAGCAAATTCGATACTCGATTCTATTTGCTCACGCACAAGATACAATGATGACTGCACAAAGTGAGATATTAATAGCTGAAAATTTAATAGCAATTTTTGAGAAGCTAATGAAAAAATAATTTGGGGGTATTCGAATGCTTAATAATTATCAAATGCCAAAGGATTTTCTATGGGGTGGAGCAATTGCTGCAAATCAAGCAGAAGGGGCTCATGATGTAGGAGGAAAAGGGAAGAGCCTTGCGGATGTTCATAAATATTATCCTGATAAATCCAATTTTGAAATTCAGGCTGAACAAAAAGCAGGTATGACAATCTCGCAAATTAAAGCTAATTTAGAAGATAAAGAAGGTTATTATCCGAAGAGATATGGTATTGACTTTTACCATACTTACGATAAAGATTTGGAACTACTTGCTGAAATGGGCTTTAAAAATTTCAGAACGTCGATTGATTGGACAAGAATTTTCCCGACTGGTGATGAGGAAGAACCAAATAAAGCGGGGCTAAAGTATTATGACAATTTAATAGATAAAATTGTTGAGCTTGGTATGGAGCCTATCATTACAATATTACATTATGAAACACCGGTTAATGTTTCATTAAAATATGGTGGTTGGCATAATCGTAAAGTTATCGATTTATTTTACAAATACGGTAAGGTCGTATTAGATCGTTATAAAGATAAGGTGAGATATTGGATTGTCATCAACCAAATTAATTTAATTGGTTATGAGCCATTTAATTCGACAGCAATTCCTTCTGATGCAGTAGATAATTATGAGGAAGCAGCGTATCAAGCAGTTCATAATCAGTTTGTGGCAAGTGCCATGTTAAAAAAGTATACTGAATCAGTTAATCCAGAAATGCAGATTGGTACAATGGTTTCCGATGTAACGGTTTATCCAGCAACATCTAAGCCAGATGATATTGTGCTGGCATTAAAGAAAAATCGCATGGAATTTTACTACACCGATGTACAGTTCTTTGGAGAATATCCTCAATATGCGTTAAATTATTTTGCTGAAAATAGTATTCACTTAGACATAACGGAAGAAGATAAGCAATTATTAAAAGAAAACACAATGGATTATTTAGCGATGTCCTATTATTATACAGACACAGCAGATGCTTCTAAAAATACAATAAAACAAGTATCTGTCACACCTAACCCGGCTGTAGAGTCAAGTCCGTGGGGATGGGCAATAGATCCACAGGGATTATATGTTAGTCTCTCAACTTACTGGGACCGTTATAAGAAACCATTAATGATAGCTGAAAATGGTTTAGGGATGTATGATGAACTTAAAGATGGAAAAGTTCATGATGACTATCGCATTGCTTATCTTTCTGCCCATATATCTGCAATGAAACAAGCAATGTATGATGGAGCAAATGTCTTTGCGTATTGTGCATGGGGGCCAATTGATATTATTAGCTGTTCATCTGCTCAAATGAATAAGCGTTATGGCTTTATTTATGTAGACTTAGATAATGAAGGCAAAGGCACAGGTGAAAGAATTAAGAAAGACAGCTTCTACTGGTATAAAAATGTAATTGAAACAAATGGTTCTGAGCTTTAAGATACACGAAAGAAAGTAGGTTATTGTTTTTAATAACCTACTTCTGTTCATATTCAAGGAGTCTGAATGATCATGAATGAGAAGCAAAAAGAATTACTGAACCTATTGAGAAGAAAACATGGTGAGTGGATCAACGCTAATGAATTAGCGGATTTTCTTAATTGTTCAACACGAACAATTAGAAATTATGTTTCAAAGATAAACAATGAATTATCAAATGCGATAGAATCAAGTAATATTGGTTACAGACTTAATAAAGAAGCGTTAAAAAGTAATAGACAAAATAGTGATGATTCGGAGTTTAAACTCAATAACCGTAAATCAAGAATCTTTTTGGAAATGCTTAAATATTCATCAGATGGAATTGATTTATTCGATTTAAGTGAAAAACTATTTATTTCAGAGTCTACGTTAAAAAATGATATTCAAGAATTGAAACAAAGTCTTCCAGCACAAACTCTTGAGATAACGATTAAAAATAATATCGTTAAACTTAAGGGTTCGGAGCGTTCAAGACGAAAATATATGGTGGAATTACTTTATGATGAGGGTAATATATATGACGAATTAAAATCAAGTATTGAGAAAATGATAGAAGAAATTTCTTTAGATGAACTAAGGAATATCATTCGTACTGCCCTATCAGATCATAATATATTTATTAATCAATACTCCCTTAATAGTATTGCTTTTCATTTTGCAGTGAGTATCGAAAGAATTCGACAAGGTAATATTCTGTCAGAGAATGATCAAGATTTATATAAGAACAATTTAAGTCAACAGGAATATATATTAACAAATGAAATAACGGAAGAACTATCAAAAATATATAATATTCATTTTCCGGAATTAGAAATATATCAATTAGCTCTACAATTTGTTGGTTTATACGATAAATCATTAGTTGAGGACAATATTGAAAAAATCGAAACATATGTTGACAGTACGATATTATCTACATTAAAAGATGTTTTGCGTAAAGCAGAAAAGGTATATTTCATTGACTTTGAGGATGCTGATTTTATTAATAAATTGGCAATACATTTACAAGGCTTATTCTACCGGTCTAAGTATCAAAAATTTGTACGGAATAGTAGTTTACTCGATATTAAGATAAGCTATCCAATTATTTATGATGTGTCGGTATATATCTCTTCATTAATCCAAGAAAAAATTGATGTTAGATTTAATGAAGATGAAATATCATTTATAGCGCTGCATATTGGTTCCTTGCTAGAAAAACAACGAGACATTGATAAGCACGAAATTCGGATACTGTTGGTTGCAGACGATTACCATGGTATACGGGAACAATTAACGAATAAGATTATAAAACGGTTAGGGGACGCTGTGGGAATTCAATCAATTCCTAATCATAATGATATTGGATTGTATATGTTTGATTTATTAGTGACAACAGATAGAAAAGTTGCTTCCGCATACGAAGGTTCCGTGTTTATTAAGCCGTTTCTGACAGATAGGGATATTATTAAGATTGAAAGACGTGTGGAAGCAACAAGAAAACTACATCAAAAGATCGCCATTAATAATTTTATCAAAAGATTCTTTAATGAAGCGCTCTATTTGAACCAGATTGATCCCTCTGGATTAGTCGAAGGTGATATTGTCAAACGTATGAATCAAATGATGGTAGACGAAGGGTATGTTAATGATAGCTTTTATTATAGTATCCAGAAAAGGGAACAAATGTCGCCGACAAGCTTTCCGTCTGGTATTGCGGTACCCCATTCGATTGAGCTGGATGCAATTAAGAGTGGTATCGCAATAGTAACGTTACAAGAACCAATAGTATGGTCTGGTCATGAAGTTAAAATGGTTGCACTTGTAGCGATTAATAATAAAGAATCAAAAACCTTTAATCGATTATTTGAGCTCTTTATTGAAATAGTTTCTGAATCCTACAATGTAGAGCAATTAAGAAAATCGGAAAACTTCGATGAGTTTATTAATAAACTTAAAATGATGGTAAATGAATTAATTGACAGTAATGCTTCATGATAATCATTACGATTAGTGGGTTAGTTATCGACGGATAATTTTGCCCGCTTTTTTCTTATTTAGAGTAAATGCACATAAATTCCTTTCTTAAGGATTATGTGCATTGTAAGTTTTTGCTAGTTATGAATTTGTCTTTTCTGCCTCGTAATAGCCTAATTTATGGTAAAGATACAGTTGATTAATTTGCTCCTTAGGATATGCTTCTAATAATTCAAGCATTTCTTTTGCAAATTCTAATGAAGCTGTTCCATTTGCAGTAACAATCTTTCCGTCACGAACTGCTTGTTCGAATACATAATTCCCTTCATTGCTGTAGGTATCTTTTGCATAGGCTTTTAAATCATTCAGATCATTGCTTGTATGCTTTATGTCATTTAACCATCCATTTGCTCCCATAAAAACTGTGGCATCACATATTGCCCCTACTGGAATATCCATGGCAAATGCCTTCTCCATTATTGGGATCACGTTATTGCTTAGTGGTTTACGCCAGGAGTTTCCCCCAATTAGAATTAAACCATGAAAGACTTCAGGTATATTTTCTACCGTATAATCTGGTAGAACAGTTAATCCACCGATAGACTTTATAACTCCCTTACTGATACCAACTATCTTAGTGATGTACTTGTCTGTTTCATTTAAAAAAGCTGCTACATATGCTATTTCCCAATCAGCAAATTCCTCCAAAACAACTATTAAAATCTCTTTTTTCTCAGTCTGATTCATGTTATTTCCTCCTAATTAAATTGAAAAATTCTATTATTTTGATACTGTCTTCAGTATATAATGGAATAGTGACAATTGATGACACAATTAGAAAAAAGGGTGAAAGTTTTGAGTAAAGCAATTAGATTAAATGAATTAAGGTTGTATATTAATCGAGTGAAAAAGTTTAAGGTAGATGATTTAGCAAAAGAATTTAATGTTTCAAGAAGAACGATTCTTAGAGATTTAGAAGAACTAAGTATTTTGGGGGTCCCATTAATTTCAGCAGTAGGAGCTAATGGAGGATATCAAGTATTAGAAGAAAAAAATCTACTTGCTGTCTCTTTTACAAAAGAAGAAACTTTCTCTATCTTTTTTGCTCTTTTGTCTTTAAAACATTTTATTAGCCTTCCTTTTGAATCGGAATATAATTCAATCATAAAGAAGTTTTATCTGAACTTAAACGGAAAGATGAAGGATGAAATTGATTTAATCAAAAATAAGATTGATTTTAAAATAGATAACCAGAGTAAAGAAAGTCCTCTATTGAAAGAGTTGTTTATGGCGGCAATAGGAAATGAGCCGCTCTGGATTTCTTACTTGGGGGTGAAAAGAGAGGTACAACCAGTTGGATTATTTTCTCAGTATGGAAGATGGTATTGTCCTTCGTATTGTTATCTTAGGAAGGATTTTAGACTTTTTCGTTGCGATCGAATATCAGAGATTGAAAGAAGTACAAGAAGCGACAAGATGAATCTAAAAGATACCAACTTAAATGATATTATTAAGATTTTAACAACAAAAAAAGAGTATGAGCTTAAAGTGGAATTAACACCAGAAGGAGTAGAAAAATATAAATCTAGTGTTTCACTTTACTATCAAATATCCATTGATAGTAGAGGCTATGGAGTCATTAAGGGGTCAATTAGTGAAACGGAAATAGAGTTTTTAGCTGATTATTTCATACAAATGGGGAACCACGCAAAAGTAGTTGAACCCATAGAGTTAGTAGCTGAAATAAAAAAGAAAATTTTAGTATTAAATGATTTATACCGTGATTTGGTATAGGAAACGATAACCAGACTACTCATCAATACTTATTCAATAGCAAGTAGCTTGAGCGAAACAAGAAGCTGTAGCTGTAGCTTCTTTTTTTTGGTAAATATGACAGACAGTGAACTGTTCTATAACCAGTTTGAAAGTGAAGAGAATTATTTACTTGCTAAAGAACAATGGCGTGAAGAGGCTAATAATTCCCCGTATCAACCTACTGAAAATGAAGTTTTCAGTAGGAAGAGGATCTCCAATTATTTAATAGACGATCTCAAAATACCTCGTATTGACAATCCGTATCGATACGTTCAAACTGTTAAAAGGGAGCGGGAGAAAAATATAATCATCCAGACACAGGATGGATTGGGCGTTACAAATCCACTACTTCTAGGTGAAAAACACATACACTTTCCAATCAAGGACACAAATCTTGATTTGGAGTTATTGCAGGAATACCTATCTTCCAAACCAATTGCCTCAAGACTAGCAATATTTAGGGATCTGCAAATAAATTATAGCTTGCAAGACTACCCTGAACTTTTCGATATAGTTATTAAAGCAATGATCAATATTGAATGCATTGATGAGGCTAAACGACTAACCGAACATATTTAAACGAAAGTAGTTTTTGGATGGACTGTCTTATTTAATTCAAGTTCACATATTCGAAAACCATTTTGTTGAGAAAAAAGCAATTAAAATTTATGCTAGAAAATAAATGAAATGATAATCATAAAATACTAAAAAAGTGAGGACCCACGATGATTGCAAAGACTGAAGCGGATTTTAATGGATTAAAAGAAATCGGTAGAATTTGTGGAGCGATTCGAGATGAATTAGTCCAATGTACGAAACCTGGAATTACTACAAAAGAACTCGATGAAATTGCTAAAGACATGTTTGAAAATGCAGGTGCTCAATCGGCACCAAAAGGAGAATACGATTTTCCGGGATATACGTGCATTAGTGTAAATGAAGAAGTAGCGCATGGAATTCCAGGGGAACGGGTCATTCAAGAAGGGGATATTGTAAATATTGATGTTTCAGGATCGAAAAACGGTTATTTCGCAGATACTGGAATTTCCTTTGTTGTTGGGAAAGGAGAGATAATGTTACAGAAAATATGTGACGTTGCGAAAGAAGCATTTGACGCTGGACTTGAGAAGGCAAAACCAGGTTCGAAAAAAAGCGCGCTTGGCAAAGCTGCACACAATGTAGCAAAAAAATATGGTTTAACAGTCATAAAAAACCTTACTGGACACGGAGTTGGGCGCTCGATTCATGAAGCCCCCGATCATATATTCAATTATTTCTCCCGCTGGGATGACGAAATTTTAAAAGATGGTATGGTAATTGCCTTTGAACCTTTTATCTCTACTCTTGAAGAGGAAGTTTTCCAATCTGAAGATGGATGGACATATCTAACCGATGAAAGCTTTGTAGCTCAATATGAACATACGATTATTCTTACAAAGGAAGGGCCAGTAGTCACTACATTGTAAGAGCCATAATCATACAAAAAACCATCTATATACCTAAAAATATAGATGGTTTATGTTATGTAAATATATTACTTCTAGGGTTGGCAACATAAATTACCCTCGCCCTTTTCTAAGGCAGATTTTAAACTGTCAAGAACACCTGACCACGCCATTTGGTGCCAATTCAATGCTTCAGTCCAGTCCTCACTATCCTTAAATCCCACATGTTCAACAATCACCTTTGTAGAATCTGAATCGATAGTTGCAAAACATACTTTTACAGTTGTTAGCTCATTTTCATCGTTCATTAGTGTCGCGAATTGGTCTGGTCCTTTCCAAGTGAAATGTAGCTCTTTTTCATTAATAAGCTTAGTGATCTTACAGCCATTAGTATTCATACCCTCTCTATTTCCAGGTACAAAATAAAGTTCATATGCACCACCTATCTTAGCTTCAACTACGGTTTCAGGAGCAAACCATTCAGCAACTCTATCAGATATTGTCCAAGCATACCATACTAATTGTAATGGCACGTTAATTGTTATCTCTTTAATGATAGCTTTATCATTTGTTACAGTTGTCATAGAAATCTCTCCTTTTTGTATAATTATCACTTTTAATAGTATCATTATTAAAAAAATTATGAAATAACCACTATTACATTTGCAAAAATAAATGTAATTTAAAGAAGATGACTCTTTGTGTGACACCCAAAAGTTAACTTTGAATATCGCTCTAACTTTTGGGGTGCAGTACACTTGTTGAATACAGAAGTCATCTTCTTAGAGGGAATAAGCTTTTTAAAAATGTCTTTTACAAGTGACATAGGTTGTCATTCTGTTCATTCTATCAACGAACCGGTAGAGATAGTTAAAGAGAGATTGTTGACCATTTTCTTACACCAACTACCTTTTTATTTGGGGTTGTATTTTATTAAAAAATTTATGGAAGGAATAGTTTAATAATGCATCAGTAAAAATTAACATGAAAAAATAACTGGATTTAACTTTTATTTTAAACACATCAAGCTTTTTTAATAGGGCAATTATCGGAAAGGCGTAGATTAGGTCTGCTACGAGATTGATTATAGAATATGGAAGGAATTTTCCTTTAGATAAATGAAAAAACCATATATTTGATATAAGATAAGGGCCAAAAACAAGTAGCACAGCGGTTTGAAATAGATTTTTTTTAGGACCTTTTACATACCATAATTTATTTACTGTAAAGTAAAATATCTCAAGTATTAGGAGCATGGTTGAAAACAAGGAAACGGGTAAATATTTGATGAATAATTTCTTTTTGTTCGGTAGAAAGAAAACAGATAACCAAGAAGCTAAGAATATAGAGATCTTTATTGTCGCTTGTAACACCTTTATCATTCCCTTCACTTTTTTATTCTGTTAAAGATGGCGTTTTTTATGCAAACGCTGTGTTGCTGACGGTAATAATCGGAGTTTACGTTGAAGCTATTTGGATTAAAGCGAAAGAAATAAAAAAACCATGCTAACTGCTAAAAATCCAGTTTGAGTGGAGTTCAGTTTGCCTTATTTAATGGTGATCATACTTTTTAAGTGAATGCTTACTGGCGGGATTCCGCAATATAGAAAAAGACCTAGCTTTTTGTGCTAGGTCTTTTTCTACATTGTAAATTACCTCGTATCCACGGAACCTAATTTTTTTGCCTCAGCAATAATACTGTTCATTAATAATTGAACGGTTTGATTTTTGGCTAATCTTGGGCTCTGACCAGACCAAAGTGACATAAAATCTTGATTGTTTTGTGCAGCAGAAGCTCTTCTAATAGCTTGTGTTAGTGTATTTTGAATAGGGAAATCCGGTAAAAGTGTTTCATGTTCCTGCATTTCTGTAATAAATTTATTTTTAATTCCTCTTGCCCATTTACCTGAAAATGAACGGGTTAAAACGGTCTGATCTTCTTTAGCATGAAGAATTGCTGTTTTATGAATCTTATTTGCTCCACTTTCCTTACAAGTCAAGAAAGCCGTCCCCATTTGTACGCCTTTAGCACCTAAACAAATCGAAGCCATTAGTCCTCTTCCATCCATAACTCCCCCGGCAGCTACGACAGGAATGCTTACACTATCTACTACCTGTGGAATTAAGGACATTAAACCAACTAAACCTTCTTGAGAATCATTCATAAAGTTTCCCCGATGCCCACCAGCCTCACTGCCTTGTACCACAACAATATCCATTTGTGCTTTTTCAATTTCGACTGCTTCTGTAACTGTTGTTGCTGTTCCCACCAGAATAATGTTAGATTGTTTTAATTCAGTGATCACTTCTTCAGATGGAATGCCAAATGTAAAAGAACATATAGGAACCTTTTCTTGCCTCACAACCTTAATTTGCTCCATAAATGTTGCAAAAGCATGATTAAAATTAGGAATTTCAAAGTTATCTCTTTGGTGTAAATTTAATTGCTGACGAATGGGATTTAAGAACTGATTAGCTGATTTAATATTGTTCTCTATAACCTTAAATTTTTTAGGAACAAATAAATTAATACCAAACGGATTTGAAGTTAACTGTTTTATTTCCCTAATTTGTTCTCGTATTTGCGCAGGCGTCATATACCCTGCTCCTATCATTCCTAGACCTCCGGCATTTGAAGTCTCAGCCACTAATTTAGAAGTGGTTATTCCGCCAGCCATAGGGGCTTGAATAATTGGATACTCGATATTCATTCGTCTTGTCATTTCATTAGTAAACATAATTAACACTCCTCGTAGCTTCATTACTTGATACCGTATAACCAGCAATTGTATTCTTAAAGGAAAAATCTTTTTGCATAAGTAGAAGAGCGGGGGATAGGCAAATCTTTTAATCCTCTTAACATAAATTAAATCAGTTTTTCCCTATTTAATAGAATAGCTTACTTCCTTAAATAGAAACATCCAGTAATAGAGGATTATATGTAAAGGATATCTCTTTTCTGATATATTGAATAATACATAATATTGATATTGGCCATCAGTAATTTAGATGGCAGGAAGGGGTGAGGATTTTTAATGGATTTGTCTACATTAAGAGTTTTCCAGACGGTTGCAAAGCTTGGGAGTATTTCACAAGCAGCAAGAGAACTTCAATATGCACAATCGAATATCACGATGAAAATACAGCAATTGGAAGCAGAACTACAAACGACCTTATTTTATAGACATAATCGAGGGACTGCTTTAACCGCCAAAGGAAGCCTGCTATTAACATACACGGAAAAAATATTAAATCTTATAGAAGTAGCAAAAAACGTAATAAATGATGATCAAACACCAAAAGGTCCTTTAATTATCGGTTCGATGGAAACAACTGCAGCAGTTCGATTACCAGCCATATTCTCAAAGTACCTTATAAACTATCCAGACGTTGATCTCACTCTAAAAACAGGTTCTACGGAAGAAAATATCCTAGGTGTTCTCCAGTATGAGCTTGATGGAGCATTTGTAGCTGAGCCTATTGAACATCCTGATCTCATTCAAAAGGAGGTATTTGAAGAAGAGTTAGTACTTGTAACAGATGCAATTCATCCTCCTATATCCTCAATCAAGGACATTCAAACGAAGACATTACTTGTATTCCGTACAGGGTGCTCTTATCGGGAGAGGCTCGAACAATGGTTTCACCAAGAACGGGTGATTCCTAAAAAAATAATGGAATTTGGAACCCTAGATGCAATCATTGGATGTGTATCTGCTGGTCTAGGAATTAGTATGGTCCCACAAAGCGTTGTAGAAAAACAATTACAAGAAGGAACGCTTAGAAAGCATTTACTTCCAGAAGAATATAGAAAAGTAAAAACGGTATTCATCTATAGAAAGGATAAGTATGTACCTTCGGCTTTATTAAAGTTTTTAAATGTATTAAGTGAGTAAATGAGAGGTTAGTCTAAAAAAGAGAGTGAATAAAATTTGTTAGTTCTCTTAAAGGGGATAAAATGGTGGATCAACGGAATGCGACGACTGAAGAAGAGAAGAAAAGGTCTTATCTGCTTATCTTAAGCAAGGTATTTATGGTAACTTAGAGACTTTTTCAAGGGAAGAAAAAAGAAAATTGATTGTTTTACAACATATAATAAAACGGTTTGAACAGAATAGGATTTACCCCGAAAAGGAAGTTAACGGAATATTAAAGACAATATACAGTGATTTTGCTACAATCAAAAGATACCTAATTGAATATAACTTTATGGAACGTTCTAAGGATTGTACCGAATACTGGATAAAAGATTGGGGTAGGATTATCGGAATGAACAACAGCGGGGTAAAGAAAGATAGAAAAAGATTTGAATGGAACCATATGGAGGTAAATTAAATGAACATTATATCAGAAAGACTAGTTATACGTAATTTTACACAGGACGATTGGCAAAGTGTCTATGAGTATACATCGGATAGCAATGTTATGAAGTATTTACCAGAGGATGTTTTTTCTGTTGAAGATGCAAAAAAATTTGTAATGGACAACAGTGGTGAAAATGCTAAGTATTTCCCTGTGTTGTTAAAGGAAGACCAAAATTTGATTGGTCACATTGTGTTCCATAAGTATTTTGGTGATCATACATATGAGATAGGTTGGGTGTTCAATCCTAAATATTATAATAAAGGGTATGCTTCTGAAGCAGCACACGCTATATTAAAATATGGTTTTGAGACAATGGGATTACATAGAATAATAGCTACCTGTCAGCCTGAAAATACGCCATCCTATCGAGTAATGGAGAAGATTGGCATGAGAAGAGAAGGGTTTTTCAAGAAATGTATACCCCA
This sequence comes from Ornithinibacillus bavariensis, assembly GCF_050433565.1. NCBI lineage: Bacteria > Bacillati > Bacillota > Bacilli > Caryophanales > Bacillaceae > Ornithinibacillus > Ornithinibacillus bavariensis. The sequence goes on along the minus strand of NZ_JBNPWZ010000006.1, from coordinate 160,935 downwards.
AGGAAACGAGTGGTGGGATGAGTATTATTACGCAATCTTAGATGAGGAATGGAGTTCTTAGCCTCTTTAACTATTGGTAGGCATGTTGCAAAGATAAAGAACTAGGGAGGATATCATGAGTATATATTTTCAGAACTTTAAAGATGTCCTTAAAAAGGAATTTATGTTAGTCATAATGGTATCTGTATTATTAGTTTTTACTTTCTTTCTATGGGCTGGTATTCCAGTTTTTATTATTGGTAGCTTCGTATCAGAGTTAACTTCTAATATTGCAATCATTCACTTTTGTATTTCCCTATCAGTGGGATTCCTGTTTTCATTATTTTTCGTACCAATTAATCTAAAGGTTGCTAGAAATATCGCTAAAATAAAGAATCGTAGTGTATGGATTTCTATTGTTCGTATAGAAATAATATGGATAATCGTTTGTGCATTAATTTTTGCAGTAATTTTTAATATAGTTATTCAACTATAATGCGATGCAATCGTTGTCCAACCGCTTTCGGGCTAATTAAAAATCAACACAAATTCAGACTGGATCTAGTAGGGACTCAGTCTTTTTTCGTTGTTCCATATTCTACTAATCCCTTGTCATTACTGTTTTTTTATTGTCTTTTTCGATTTTATGTTTTTCCCTTCTCTTTTAACAAAATTGTTGCAGGAGGTTCTATGTGTGTATATAATGTTTATATAGTATATATACAATATGTAGGGGTAATTTTGTAAATGGGTAATGACAAAAAAATAAACGTATAACAACTACTACTCATATACACTATAAAGGGTTCAAAGATAGTAATTACTCAAAATGTGAAGCATGAAAGGTGGAAGTGTTTAAATGGTAGAAAAAGTAGTAACAAATAATAAAAATCTAACAAAACGCTGGATGAGCATCATTGCTATATTTTTAATTATGCAATTAATCTTTTTCGTGGTTGATGGCACTTCCCTGGAGCCAAACATAAACGATAGTGATAATTTATTTGCCAAAATAGCAAGAGGGATTTTGGATTCGAAGCTATTTACGGAATGGATATCTCCTTATTCCTTTCCTTTTTTTAATATGTTCATGACAATTCATGTGATTGCTATACTGATTCAAGCCGTACACGACATTATTGCAAGTTTGCTTCGAAAAGAATAAGAGAGAGGGATTCACATGCAAATAATTATTTCCAACAGTTCAAAGGAGCCGATTTATGAACAAATTGTAAATCAAATACGATCGTTAATTTTAGCAGGAGAACTACAAGAAGGAACTGCAATACCTTCTATGCGTAAACTTGCAAAGGATTTACAAATTAGTGTAATCACAACGAAGCGTGCCTATGAGGAATTGGAGAAGGCGGGCTTTATCTATTCCATTGTCGGAAAAGGGTCCTTCGTCGCAGAGCAAAATCTAGAGGTTATTCGCGAGAAGAAGCTGAGGGTTATTGAGGAGCAGTTGAGCGCAGTCATAACGAATAGCCGAGAAATTGGTCTGTCACTTGAGGAGCTACAGCAATTACTGAAGATTCTATATGAGGAGTGAGAAGAATGGAAAAGGTGGTTGAATTAAAAAATGTCACGAAGGAATTCAAAGGTTTTTCCGTTAATAATATTGATTTACAAGTAAAGCAAGGCTTTGTAACAGGGTTCATTGGGGCAAATGGATCTGGTAAGTCAACAACGATAAAAATGATAATGAATCTATTAAAGCCAGATGCTGGGGAGGTTAAGCTTTTCGGGTTGGATTACAGGGAACATGAAAAGGAGATTAAGGAGCGTATCGGATTTGTATATGATGGCAATGTCTTCTTTGAAGGGATGAACTTAAAAGATATAAAGCGCATTGTTGCACCAGCTTACAAGCACTGGGATGATACATTATTTTATCGATATATGGAGCAATTTGAATTACCGCTTAATAAAGCGATGAGGACTTTCTCAAAAGGGATGCAAATGAAGGCATCATTGGCAATAGCCCTTTCACATCATGCAGAGCTCATTATTATGGATGAGCCAACAGCAGGCTTGGACCCTATATTTAGAAGAGAGTTGTTGGATCTTTTACAGGAATTAATGGTTGATGATAATCGTACCATTTTCTTCTCTACGCATATTGCAACTGATTTAGATCGTATTGCAGATTATATCGCTTTTATACAGAGAGGGGAATTAGTATTTAATAAGTCCATTCACGATATAGCTGAAGACTATGCACTCGTTAAAGGGGGAGTGGAGCTTCTGGATAGAGACACGGAAACCGCTTTTGTTCATGTTCATCGTGCACCAACAGGATTTGAAGCATTAACGGATAATATAAAAGAAGTGAAAAATATTTTTGGGGATTCGGTTGTCATTGAACAAGCATCACTAGAAGATATCATGTATCACTTCAAAGGGGGGATACAGCATGTTTAATTTGATCAGACGTGATGTCATCTTACAGAAAAGGCAACTATTAATCTTTATTCCTTTTATCCTATTCTTTATCATTATGGATGCACATCCAGCCTTGACATTTCTCATTGCTAGCATTTTTATTCCCTTTAACACCTATGCTTACGATGAAAAAGTAGAGACAAACATATTATTAAATTCCTTACCTTATACACGTACGGAAATTATCGCATCGCGCTATCTTGGTGCTATTATTTATATGGTTTTAGCCATTGGGGTGACAAGTCTAACATTTTTTGTTTTCAATAAACCGTTTACGATGACTGATATTGCGATTGGCGGAGGCTTATTCTTAGTATTTGCTGCATTTACCTTTCCATTGTTTTATATATTTAAACCAGGCTATATTTCAACGGTTGTACTCATTAGCTTTATCCTTTTAGCAGGTATTGGACCATCTATTGTGCTATTTTTAGCTGAACATTTAACAGCAATAACTGATTTTCTTGTTAATTTATCCGTCCCAGCATTATATATAGGAGCGGCAGTTATTATCATAACATTCTATGCTGTTTCATGGGGAGTTACCACTTTCATTTATCAACGGAAAGCGTTCTAAGTGGTTCTTTGTACGAACTGAATCTAAGTCACTTGAAGTATGGTAAAAGTTTCTATTGAGAGCTATGTATGCTTAGGAAGGTCTGGAGGTTTATTAGTCGACGGTAAGAAATAATACGTTTATAATTCAACTTAGCTTCTTCTCATGATAGTAGTAATAAAATTTTTAAAATGAGAGCAAGCTATTCTAGGAAATAAATTTATAGAAGGGGCTAAGTGCAATGAATTCAAAAGAGTTAAGAGAAAAAATTGCAATGTACTGTCAAGAATATGACAGTTTATATGGAAAGCTAGTAAAACCTATTAACGATATGCTGATGGATATAGATGCAGGGATATCGGAAAATACAGCTAACCAAATATTAGAAAATCTAAAATTATTTCACGAAGGAGAAAAATATATAGCAGATTGCCATCTAGACGAAAGTAATAACTTTATTAAAGATGGTATTGAGGACTTGAAAAAAGGAAACCTGGCTGATGGTGCATTACAAATATTTGGTGCAGGGTTAAATTTTGCTAGTTTTTCAGTTAAGGCTGCTGCATTTAAAAACATTAATCCTCATGAAATGATCAATGAGCGATTTAAATTAATAAAAGACTCCTTAGAATAATAATAAATAAAATATGTAATGAAAGTGATTGACATTCTAACGTACGGTTCCGTTATAAACACTGTTTCTATTGCAGGGATTCACTTATAGAATAGGATAGCTACTTACTCTGTAAGTAGGTTTAATTAGGGATGCAGCATTAGTATTAGGGTAATCCATTTATTGCGCGATTGCGGAAATAGATTCTACCTACTACTCTAATTACTTATTATTTGTGGGAAGCGGACAATTTTGTTATACTAATTAATAGATATACTATTCTCATAATTTAAATGTGGTATCTTCTATTGTTAAGTAACGAGTCTATATTTCTAAACAGCTAATGTAAGGTCTTTGACCATTTGATGAAAGCTACTTCAAATGTGTCTAAGACCTTTTTGAGTTGCTTTAAGATTATAAAGGAGGGACTAAAAAATAATATTGCTCGTTAAGTGAAGAAGAAATGTCATATAAACTATCAGATGGATTAGGTAGGGGATAGGACTGCGTTTTGTTGAGAATAGAAATACCTCGATAAGTGAGCAATGCCGTTCATTATGTATGAAATACTATGTTTATTCATTCAACTAGAAGATTCATATACCAGATTCTGTCTTATTAATAATTCTAGGAGATGATTCAATGGAAACTTTACCTTGTAAAGGCTGCAAAGGGATGTGTTGTGGGCCAGTTCCTATTACAGAGGCTGAGCTAAAGAGAATAAAAAAGAAGGTAAAGGCGATGCCTCTAAAAAAACGATTAGAATTAGAAAAGCAACAACGTTTTTTTGGTACCTGTATTTTTTATGATGAAGTAAATGATCGATGTGGTATTCATTCCGTACGTCCATCAATTTGCAGGGCATTTGGACACCATCAAAATCTTGTTTGTTTTCGTGAACCGAAATTAGCTATTAAAGATAACTATATAGCCGATGAAAAGCCAGTAGGGATTCTGAGTGTTGATTTTACTTGGAGAGATTTCACATAATGAACCTCAAGGTAGGAGGAATCGCTCAAAAAAATAGAAACATATTCAATTAGGGGAAATCCTTCTATATGGGAAGATGGGTTTTACCTGGCTAGTGTTATAATAAAACCACTTAAAACTCTTATGCTACTTCATTTATGGAATAATCGAGCTTTTAAATTAGCTATTTGAGGGTATTAACCAAGGTGATCATGGAATGGTCACCTTTTTTAGTCAATATTATTATAGTATTTTTGGAATATTGTGTTAGTATATGGTAGCATGAGTGACAGACGTTCTAATGAACCTGGTTATAGAAGAAGTAACTATCGAGCTTATAATAATTTGTTCCTTAAAAAAGGATAAGGGAGGACTTGTATGGAGGCGTATTATTGGGATACCCAACTGGAATACCTAAGAAGAACAAGAGATTTATATTATAACGATGACTATTTGGAGTTTCTAGTAACTAGCGTTTGGAAGATTTCTAAACCGATACATATAATAGATTTTGGTTGTGGATATGGGTATTTAGGACTGAAATTATTGCCAATTTTACCAAAGGGCTCTAAATACACAGGAATAGATAAAGGCCAACAGCTTATTAATAAGGCGAAAGAATACTTTCATAACCTTCCGTATGAAACGGAATTCTTTGTAGCGGATACGAATGAGATAGAAATGGAGAGTAAGTACGACATTGCTGTTTGTCATGCTTTTTTGTTACATATGTCCGAACCAAAAAGAATGCTTCAAAGAATGATAGATTCTATTGTTAACGATGGAAAAATAATTTGCTTCGAGCCACATTGGATATCAGGTATGTCATCATACGAACTTGCGGGATATGAACAATCACAAATTGTTCCACTAGGTATTCTTCAGAAACTATTTGAAGGAAGTAAAAACAAAACTGGAAATGATGGGAATATTGGAGCAAAAGTACCCATTTATTTATCTGAATTGGGCGTGAAGAACATTGAGTGTCGAGTCAGTGATAAGGTTAATTTCCTCCATCCTGATAAGAATCAACAAGATAAGCAAAAATTGTTTCATTCACTTAAGGAGGATGGAGTGGGTGGAGCACCTGTAGATAAAGCCCAGTTTATTGAAAACTTGATAAAACGAGGGATATCAGCTAAGGATGCACTAGAGCAATTTGAGGCTGAACTACTGTTTTCACAAGTATTTAACATGGACTCCTCTTTAATTTACGCCCCCAGCATGAAAATTACTTTTGGAGAGATAAAAAAATAGTGATTAATCCTAGCCCTTTAAATTTTTATTCAATAAATGGGTGATTTAATGAAAGAATAGATATTTGTTTTAGTAACTGTGCTATTGAACCTTTTAATTTAAGCAAAACTTTATTTCAATCAAAATTGTAATGTAGAAGCGTGAATATTTCCGTTCGTTTACTAATGTCCAATGAATCTATAGATCCTATAATAATTTTGGTCAAATAGCTTTGAGTGTATTTTGCTTTAGAAAAATCTATTGGAGAGAAACTATATGAGGAAATATGAGGTCAAGCGTATACATAATCTATTGAATTTTGATTTGGATAGTTTAGTAAAACAAAGCAGAGAAGAAGGTTTTTGTTTTGTAGAAAGATTAGTAAATGATTATAAAAATGGCAGCAATACCTTCAACGATTTTGGAGAGGGTTTATTTGGTGTGTTTAATGATGACAATGTACTTGTTGCTATTGGTGGATTAAACAAAGACCCATTTTCATATGGACAAAATATTGGCAGGCTAAGAAGATTTTATGTTAGCAAAGCGTATAGAAGAAACGGCATCGGAAGTCTTTTGGTAAAAGAAATAATTAACGAAGCAAAAAGATATTATAAAATATTGGTACTTTATACAGACACCGAACAGGCTGATAAATTTTATACTTTAATTGGATTTTCAAAGGAAAATATTTATTCGAATTCCAGTCACTTTATCGAGTTTAAACGCTAAGTTGTAGTTATTCAGCTAAACGGTGAGATTGCAGATACAGTAATCAAAAAGATAACGAATATGGCAACTACTGAGTTTGCGGTTGCCATAATAGTTATATTTCTATTCATTAGTAATTTAGCTATTTTGGCTAATCAATAGGTGATCAAGGAGCCTTTGGTAATAGTTATCTTTTTACCATGTTGCTATTGGTTTTATTCTACATGCTTTTATTCATATGGGGCAATCCATCATTCGTTCAATTTACCCTGGTGCATTCACTTCATTGATTACTTTGTCACCGTGTACATGGTATTACTTAGTAAATATGATTTATAACGTTACCTTAACCAAATGACCTATATAGTAATAAGTCTTGAATATGGAGCTAATTTTTTAGTATAAACTTCTACAGTTTTCAGGTAGTTTAAAAGGATTTTCTTTATTAATGTGATCATAAAACATAATTCCATTAAGATGATCGATTTCATGTTGAACAACAATAGAGGCATAGCCTTTAAGCTTCACTACTATTTCTTCCCCCTCTACGTTTAGCCCTCTAACTTTAATCTTCTCATATCTGGGAACAAACCCTTTTATATCACGATCAACGGAGAGGCAACCTTCGCTAGGTGGTAAGTAAATCATGGAAACGGAATGGCTGATTATTTTCGGATTAATTAAAGAATATTCATGCTTATTCCCCTTCTCATCAGTCAAATAAGCTACGAACATTCGCTTATTTAAGCCAATCTGATTTGCGGATAAGCCAACTCCTGCACGCAATTTGTATTTTTTTGATAGATGGCGATCTTGACTATTTTTCAAGAAATTCATCATACAAATTAATGTTTCCTTATCTTCATCAGATGGAGCTCCTATTATTTCTTTTGTTGGTTGACGAAGAATTTCATTTCCTTCCCTTATGATATCTTCCATTGTAATTATGTACGTTGAATGAAATTTACTCATAAATAAATAACTCATCTACCTTTACTTTTAGAGTTTTCGATAATTTGAAAGCTAGCACCAGTGTGGGGTCATATTTATCATTTTCGATACAATTTATCGTTTGTCTAACAACACCACACTCCTTAGCGAGCTGTTCTTGTGTTATCCCCAGTTTCTTTCGTATTGCTTTAATTTTATTTTTCAACAGTATCACCTATGTCAAATGTTTTGGACATAATTATTTTATCAATTTTGATAAAAATGTCAATAACTTTAGACATTTTACCATTTTCTTGAGGGTGTATTAGTAATCGGTGTAATCAAGCATTGACTTAGTTAGTGCATGAACTGGAAGAAGCATTAACGGTTATCCAAATATGTCTCGAGGTAAATTTGGAACGAGTAGTTCGATTTTTATACTTGACAATACCCATCGGGGGTATGGTAAAGTGGAGGTGAAATAAAAACTAGGAGGTATTTAACATGTTAAATAAAACAGTTAACGTACAAGGGATGTCTTGTGGGCATTGCGTGAATTCTATTGAACAAAGTGTTGGATATCTAAATGGTGTTAAAGAAGTAAAAGTTCATTTACAGGATGGAAAGGTGGATGTAGCCTTTGATCCAGAGAAAGTCGAATTGAAGGATATTATAGCAGTTATTGAAGAGCAAGGATATGATGTTGCGTAAGAAACTGAACTTTAAATAATACCAAAAAGCTAATTTTCCTGAGTAATTTAATATAGTGTTGGTTATCGTAAGGTTTAAAGAAGATAATCTATTACAAATTCACAAGTTCAAAAGGAGGAAGGAACAATGGATCATAGTAAACATCATCATCACCATGCACATAATATGGAATCAGAAATTAAAACAACTGTGACCTATAATAATGGAAAAGTTGTTATTAAGTTGGAAGATGATAATGGTAACCCACCCGAGCTTTCGACTCAACATGAAAAAGTGATGCATTTCATTATTGTTTCTAATGATTTGAAGGAGTACTTTCATCTACATCCAACGAAGGAGCAACAAGAAATCTATACAGTAAACCAACTTCTGAAAGATGGTACCTATCAAGCGTTCGTTGATATAACACCGAAAAATAAAGCATACCAGATTAAGCCAAATATTTTACAAGTTGGAACAAAGGATACGAGCAAAGCGAACCTTGACGGAAAGGATAATTGGACGAAAGAGCAAAATGGAAAGACAATAACTTTAGTTGACGTAGATGCAACTGTTGGGGAAGAAGTTCCGTTAGTCTTTCATATGCATGGAGAAAAGCCAGAGCCACATCTTGGTGCTTTAGGCCATGTAGTTATTGTTGATGAGAATGTCGAAACGTATATTCATGTCCATCCAGCTTCAGCAAATACAACTACCTTTAATGCGTATTTTACTAAGCCCGGTATGTACAAGATTTGGGCAGAATTTAAGTTCAGTGATAACAAATATGTCTATCCTTTTGTTATAGAGGTAAAGGAATAAGCAAATTGTTAAAGGAGGTAAGGTAGATGAAGGACTATCGACTTGAAGTGTACACTCGACCTACTTGCTCTGATTGCCAGGACTTAAAAGAATTCTTGAAACGTCACGATATTCCTCATAAGGAATACGATTTAGCAAAAGACCCAGCAAAAGAAAAAGAGCTTATAAAAATAACGGGAAATAGAATCGTACCAGCGCTTGTATTTTCTCAGTCATCTTTATTCGGATTGATGAGAAAGACAAAGAGTATGATAGGGTTTGAAACGAATAAGGATGAAATAAAGAAACTGTTAAAAGTAGGATAGTTGGCATTCCATACTTTGGGGTGAGGGTAAGTAAATATATTTTTTTGAAATATTTATACCCTCCCCCAGTATGGTAACTGCTAATGTGCGAAATAATATGGAGAATTATAAAAGGGGAGAGATTTATGGAAAACGAGTTGAAGAAAGTTAAAATAGCCGTAAACGGGGGAATAGGCTATGGGGCAAAGCTAGATGCTAAACAATTGGTGACCATCTCAACGTATATGAATGCAGATGATGAACTTGAATTAACCACTTTTCAACAGCTGTATATCGAGATTCCAGAGAATAGAAAAGAAGAAATTATAGCAGAGTTTGAACGTGTTGGATTGTCTTATTATCCAGTCGGTAACTTTGTAAAGAGCTTGCGAACCTGCAATTTCTGTAAAGGTGAGGAAAGAGAAGGTATGCCAGTAGCAAAAGAATTAAACAAACGATTTGCGGGTAAACCGGTGCCATTTACACTGAAGATGGCCTATACTGGTTGCCCTATAGGCTGTGGTGAACCGATGGTAAGCGACATTGGTGTTATGAAGTTTAAGGATTATTACAATTTATATGTCGGCGGAAAGGGAAAAGGAATGGATGCGGAGGTCGGATGTTTGCTCAAGGAAAATATAGAGCCAGAGGAATTATACGATACGATAGAAAAGATTATTGATACCTACTCGGAAATGGGGAAAAAGCGGGAGACATTTTTTAAGTTCTGGAAGAGGATAGGGAAAGAACAATTGATTGGATTACTATAAGACTTTTTGAAATGATAAGCGTTACTGCCATAAGGACACGATAAAATCATTTACTTTGTGAGTATAGGTGAACTTGGGTATCTGGTTACACGAATGCATTCTGAAATTACGACATTCCTTTCTTCAGTCCATCATCTGGAGTTTTTCAGTTGACAATAATACCGTATGGGGGTATAGTATAAGTATAAAAAATAAGGAAGTGATTTATTTGGATAAATTCTTACATGATCACCCAAGTAAACCGAGAACACATGATGAAAAGCAAAAAGTTATTAATCGTTTAAAACGAATAGAAGGTCAAGTTCGTGGAATACAGAAGATGGTGGAAGATGATCGTTATTGTGTCGATATTCTAGTACAAATTAGTGCCATTCAGTCCGCTTTAAAAAATGTAGGCTTCGCTGTTACGGAACGACATATTAACCATTGTGTCAGTGATGCAATTAGACAAGGTGAAGGCAAAGAAACGATTGAAGAATTAATGGAGGTTCTAAAACAATTCTCCAAGTAGGAGGGAATCATGATGAGCGAAACAAGTCACGCTTCATTAGGTATAACGGGTATGACCTGTGCGGCATGCTCCAACCGTATTGAAAAGACATTAAATAAAATGGATGGGGTAGAAGCTCAGGTTAATTTAACTACGGAAAAGGCATCTATTGATTACAATCCAGAAAAAACCTCACTAGATGAGATTACAAAGAAAATAGAAAATATCGGTTATGGTGTATTAAAAGAGAAAGTAGATCTCGATGTGTTTGGAATGACCTGTGCAGCATGCTCAACCCGGATTGAAAAGGTACTGAATAAACAAGAGGGCGTTTCGAATGCCACAGTGAACTTAACGACAGAAAGTGCAGCGATTGAATACAATCCAGCATTAGTCGATGTAGAAAGCTTGATTGAAAAGATTAAAAATATTGGCTATGACGCAAAACCAAAGGTAGAAGTAAAGGAAAAGCAAACCTATAAGGAGAAAGAGCTTCAAGGTAAAAAGATCAAGTTGATTGTTTCTGCCATCCTTTCGATACCACTATTGGTTACCATGCTTGTTCATTTATTTAATATGACTATACCGGATATATTCATGAATCCATGGTTCCAATTTGCTTTAGCAACCCCTGTTCAATTTATCATTGGATGGCAATTTTATGTAGGTGCATATAAGAACCTTCGCAATGGTGGAGCAAACATGGATGTGCTAGTGGCACTAGGTACAAGTGCTGCATACTTCTATAGCTTGTACGAAGCAGTGAAGACCATCGGTAATCCTGAATATATGCCACATTTATACTTTGAAACCAGTGCTGTGTTAATAACGTTGATCTTATTTGGTAAATATTTAGAAGCAAGAGCAAAGAGCCAGACAACGAATGCACTATCTGAATTGCTTAACTTACAAGCAAAAGAAGCTCGTGTCATCAGAGATGGGCAAGAAGTGATGATTCCGGTTGAGGAAGTTATTGTCGGTGATAGATTAGTTGTAAAACCAGGGGAAAAAATACCTGTAGATGGTATCGTTGTTAAAGGAAGAACCTCTGTAGATGAATCCATGCTTACAGGAGAATCAATTCCTATCGAAAAGGATCCCGGAACTAAAGTAATTGGGGCTACCATTAATAAAAATGGTTCCATTGAAATGGAAGCGACAAAGGTTGGAAAAGATACTGCCCTTGCATCGATTATCAAAGTGGTCGAAGAAGCGCAAGGATCAAAAGCGCCAATACAACGTTTGGCTGATATTATATCTGGCTATTTTGTACCAATTGTTGTAGGAATTGCTATTCTAACATTTATTGTTTGGATCGTGTTTGTCGATCCAGGTCAATTTGAACCTGCATTAGTGGCGGCAATTGCAGTTCTGGTTATCGCTTGTCCGTGTGCTTTAGGGTTAGCAACTCCAACATCTATTATGGTTGGTACGGGTAAGGCTGCTGAAAATGGCATCTTGTTTAAAGGTGGAGAACATTTAGAAAGAACCCATCAGTTGAATGCTATCGTTCTTGATAAAACAGGAACCATTACAAAAGGAAAGCCGGAAGTAACGGATTTTACTGGCGATAAAGAAGCACTGCAATTATTGGCAAGCGCAGAAAAGGGTTCAGAGCATCCATTAGCAGGCGCTATCGTGGCGTACGCAACAGAAAACGAAATTGATTTTGTGGATGTCGATGAATTTCATGCGATACCTGGTCATGGTATCGAAGCCAAGATTGCTGGAAAACAAGTTCTTGTTGGAAATAGAAAGTTAATGAATGATCACCAAATTGATATTAAAGCGAATGAAGATAAATTAGTTGAATATGAAACCAATGGCAAAACAGCGATGTTGATTGCCATTGAAGGGGAGTTTCGTGGAATAGTGGCTGTTGCAGATACGATTAAAGAAACAGCACCACAAGCAATTAGAGAATTGAAAGAACAAGGGCTAGAAGTAATCATGTTAACAGGTGATAACGAAAGAACAGCTCAAGCAATTGGAAAACAGGTAGGAATTGACAAAGTGATTGCCGGGGTATTGCCTGAAGAGAAAGCCGATAAAGTGAAAGAAATTCAAGCACAGGGTAAAAAAGTGGCAATGGTTGGTGACGGTGTGAACGATGCACCTGCATTAGTTACTGCAGATATTGGAATTGCTATCGGAACTGGTACAGAAGTAGCGATTGAAGCTGCTGACGTAACTATACTGGGTGGTGAACTATTGCTCATACCGAAAGCCATTAGAATTAGTCATGCAACCATTCGAAATATCCGTCAAAACCTCTTCTGGGCATTCGGCTATAATACAGCAGGAATTCCAGTAGCAGCTATTGGGCTACTCGCACCATGGGTTGCTGGTGCAGCAATGGCATTAAGTTCTGTAAGTGTTGTTACCAACTCACTTCGTTTAAAACGAGTAAAACTATAATCAGACCCTTTTAAAGGAGGTGAAAAGAAAATGGAGAAAACGTTAAATGTACGAGGTATGACCTGTGGTCATTGTAAAATGTCAGTAGAAGGTGCATTAAAAAAATTAGATGGCGTATCAAAAGCAGAAGTAAGTTTAGAAGCTGGTAAAGTAGATATTACTTTTGATGAATCAAAGGTAAATGTTGATACCATGAAAGACGCTATCGAAGAGCAAGGCTATGATGTTGAAAATTAAATATATGAATCAAAAGCTGACTTCCTGTAACGGAAATCAGCTTTTTTTGGGTAATCGGAAAATAGTGTGGAAATACCGCTCTAATAGACAAAGATAACGAAAAACGCAGAACTCAGTCCAATAGAACCGTTCTAATAGACAAAGATAACGAAAAACGTGGAACTCAGTCTAATAGAACAGTCCTAATAGACTCTGTTAACGAAAAACGCGGAACTCAGTCTAATAGAACCGTTCTAATGGACTAAGATAACGAAAAACGCAGAACACAGTCCAATAGAACCGTTCTAATAGACAAAGATAATGAAAAACACGGAACACTGTCTAATAGACCCGCTCTAATAGACTAAGTTAACGAAAAACGCGGAACTCAGTCCAATAGAACCGTTCTAATAGACAAAGATAATGAAAAACACGGAACACTGTCTAATAGACCCGTTCTAATAGACTAAGATAACGAAAAACGCAGAACTCAGTCCAATAGAACCGTTCTAATAGACAAAGATAACGAAAAACCCGGAACACAGTCTAATAGAACCGCTCTAATAGACTAAGATAACGAAAAACCCGGCCACCAGCGTAATAGAATCACCTTAATGACAAACGTAATGCATATCATAGTAACCTACCTACCACCTTTTGCTAATAAAACAAATATCTACCAAACTAGTTAATGAAATTGCTACGTAATAACCGCAATTCCGAGCCAATGAAGCGGGGTTCCTGGGTTCGGAAAAAGATGCTAGCTTTCTCCTTAAAAAGAAAGAGGCAATTGGAATTGGTTTCTTCCACTGCCTCCTTAAATAAATTAAGTATGCTTCACAGTAACATACATCTCAATTTCATTTTTTGTATCTTTAGGTTTGTAACGTTCATCCTATAGTTCGATATCGTATCCAAGCGTGTGATAGTTGTTCTCCTTTAGCCATTTATCATATAAGAAATCATAGGATTTATTTGTTCCACACTAGAATCCGAATACCCTTTTTTTAGTAACATACTATTGTTTACTTCTTCAATTGCTAATCCCATTAATGAGTAGAAAATGGATTAACAACACAATAAAACGATGAGTTTTTGGAAAATTTATGATAATATGGTTGGATATTGAACGAAGAAATTTTTGAGAGAGATAACAGGTGCTATATTATGATTGTAGAATTAGATAAAACTGATTTCGGTAAGTGTAGAAAGCTGTTAAATGAACAAGGGCATTTAGAAGCAAAAGCAATTGTTGAAAATATTAATCCGGGCCGTATCTTTGTAAATGATAGTAAGAACCCTACATCCGGGCTTATTTGGTTAGGAAATAATGATGGCTTTATCCTTTTTGGAAGTGAGAAAAACGATGCATTTAATAATGAAATAAATCATTATATTGACAATGTAATCAAACCAGAAGCAAGAAAAGTCCAACTAAAATGGTTTGAAGTAGTTGGTAATCATGAAAAATGGAATAAGGTTATTGAGAGCGTTTTTGAACATCGCAAAATAGAGAGCTGGATTCAGAGGGTTTATACTATGCGAAAGGGCAATTTTAAAAGTAATTCTGTGCCAGCAATTGAAGAAGGATATAGGGTCATTAGAATCTGCAATACACTCTTTGAAAATAAGAATAACACGATAAACAACATAGAATTTTTACAATCAAAAGTTTTAGCGTATTGGTCCTCACCAGAGATCTTCCTTAGAAATGGCATTGGTTATTGTATCCTTTATAACAATGAGATTGTTAGTGTTTGTTTTTCAGGCTTTGTGGCAGGAAATGAACATTGCATAGATATTGAAACATTAGAGGCTCATCAAGGGAAAAAATTAGCTCAAACGGTAGCTTACAGTTTTGTAAAAGATTGTTTCGAGAATCATTTGGTTCCGTATTGGGATTGTATGGAAATGAATAAGCCCTCCGTTGCAGTTGCGGAGAATATAGGGTTCAAAAATAAATTTAACTATGTTGGATATTATTTTTCACTTGAATAGATATTTTATATAGTTTATGTATAGTCTAAAATGATAGAATTATATAACACTATATAGACAATAACAATGTTGCATGAAAGTAGGTTGTGTGACGATGCGATTTAAAAAATTAATTCATTTCTTTTCGATAGCCTTAATAATAGCGGGTGTTTTGTTGTCAGGTTACGCCATCTATCAGATTTGGGAATCAAAGAAATACACAGATGAAACGTTGGCTGAAGCTGAAGAAATATTAGCAGGCACTAATCCGGAAGGAACGGAGATTATTATTCCAAGCTTTGATAAAGGAGATACCATTGGGGTGTTGGAGGTTCCTAAGATAGATGAGAAGCTACCAATTGTTGAGGGTACGAATGATGAAGAATTAAGAAAAGGGGTCGGACATTATATAGGTACCGCTCTTCCTACTCAAGGTGATCAAATCGTATTGTCTGGTCATCGAGATACTGTATTTAAAAAGTTTGATGAACTCGAAATTGGCGACCATTTTGTTGTGAAGGTACAATATGGCGAGTTCACGTATGAGATTGTAGACACTAAAATTGTAGACGCGGATGATCGAACCGTCATCAAATCTACCGCTCCGGAAGAAATTCTAACAGTAACGACATGTTATCCCTTCGGATATTTAGGGGATGCACCAGAACGATTTATTTATACTGCAAAAAGGGTAAAATAAAGTATTGTATTAAATTTTATTAGACAAGACTTAATTTAAAGGTCCGTTGTTCTATGTGAAACAATAGGCCTTTTTTGTTTGTACATCGCAATGTCGTAATGATAACAAATAGGCTTTTTAACTAAGACTATGTATAACAAATATCTTACATCTTCTGAAGTATCTGTAACCTATCCCACCATATCCGTTCCTCGATTACAACGGCTAATTCCTCAATTTTATGACTAAATATATTTTTTTATCCAAGTTTTTCAATGATTATTCAAAGTAACGAGAACAATAGTACCTGGTGTCGGATTTTGTATATTTTTTGTATAGCCTTTTTTGATAAGCTAGCATCGGAATAGTAGCATCTAGAATATTGTACGGACTTTAAGGTTCCTGATTTTTATAGATAAAAGGCTATAGAAGATGAGAGGAGATATCAAGGTTGAAAAAGCACCAAGCTAAAATTTCAATGTTTTTTACAGTTCTTTTATTGTTTGGGTCCATAACGCCGGGAATTGGGTTAGGACCTGTATTTGCAGCAAATATCGGCACTAATACTGAAGGGATTGACTATAATGATAACGTTCCTAATGAGATAGCGGTATCAGTTAACGTAGCCCCTGATCTTAAGGTTGCTGCAGAAGTCAATGAGGTGTTTTCAGGTGGGAACATCCGGTTTGATATTGCCGAAGGAAGTGACTCATCTGAAAAACTCAAGCTTCCAGATGGAGAGTATACATTAGAAGGCGGACAAAAGATTGCGATCATTAATGGCACCATTTATATGGATTCCAACGGAGATGGTGACTATGATGATCCGGGTGAGGACATTGCGAAAGTGAACGATTCTTTAAATGGGGATGGTACGTCACTTCAAATTGACTTCTCAACCATTCCAATTCCTAATGGTAATTTTGAAGAAGGATCAGTTGGGGAGTTTATTCCAGTTCCAAACTGGACTATTAATAATTCTAGTAATGGTCCAAATGGAACCGCCATTGAGCAAATTTGGTTAGGGGATTTAGCAACCAAAACACAAAGCCGTCGTTATGATAGTGTGATAAGCAATGGGGACGGCACCTACACAGTTACAGGTCCAGGTGGTTCGTACACTTATGTGACAAATGTAGATTATAACCAACAAGCTATATCTAAGGATTATCAATATGTTGAAGGCTATGAGGCAGTTTTTGGAACCCTTGAAAAATATGTGAGTAACGTGTATGTGGACAAGTCTTCCTCAAGTCAGGCTCTGGAAATCGGCTTCCTAAATGCTAGACTTAAATCTGGTGATTATAATGTACTAGATGGTAAAATTGCCTCTTCCTTTGGTATTGAAGCAATCAGTGATCCATTTGAGGCAAATGCAGGCGATCAACTAGGCTTTGACTGGAAAGCGAATGATGGTGGCGATGATTACGAAGTATATGGATTTTTAGTAAATGAAGCAACGCAGGAGCATACGGAGATACTTTATGGAAGAGGGTCCGCACAATCCTGGACTACAAATACTGGGGTAATTCCGAAAGATGGAACATATCGTTTCCGTTTTGTTGCTGGATCATTTAATCGAACAGATGGTACAACACATGGGGCGACATTAAGTATAGATAATATTCGTATTCTAAGTGGGAAAGTGGTTGCAAGCATAGCTGAACAAATTGGTCATCTTGTAACATATGAAACTACGAAGCTACTAGGGGATCGACATGTAAACATTACACTGACAAATGGTGTTGGGGAACCTAGTAACGAAGTAACAGTTCCAATTCTAATGGACAATGAACTGGAAAGATCCTTAACTATTAACATACCTCATGAGGGTGAACTCATCTATGGTTCTTCTCCTGCAATTTCGGGTAATGTATTAGATGGATCAACCGTAAGTGTTACCGTAACTGGTCCAAATGGCTACGTATATATGGGGAACGCTATCGTTACAGACTCGGGTTGGTTGTTAAATGGAATAGATGAATTAATAGTGCCAGGTGTATATGAAATTAGTGTAACTGCGACAAATGCAGACCTAGAAACGAATCCAGCTATAACATCTACCTTCAATTTTGTAAATAAAGCTGAATTAGAGGCATATGTTGATGTAGTAAGTGAACTAAACCAGAATGATTATCAAGCCGGCTGGGAAGACAGCGCAGAGGGAAACATGGGGTTTGCTTCCGCGTTACAAGCAGCAAAGGAATTACTTAAAAATATTGCTGATACTAGTGATGGATTGAATCCTGATCAAGCGGCAGTTGATGCAGCACTGGCAGATCTTAAAGCGGCAAAAGCTGCATTAGAAAGACACTCACCAATTGAAACAGTACCTGCAATATTTGAACATGGCGGAAAAGAAATCACGATCGACTTTAATAAGAATGTGGTACTTACGAATACCGCTAATCCAGCAGAAGGGTTTACTATACTGATTAATGGTGAAGAACACCAAGTTACATCAGCTATAGCTAATCGTGACAAAGTTACATTAACCATTGATCAACCGTTAAACAGTGATGCTGAAAATATTACTGTCATCTATAAAAAGAATACGGCAAATCCGAACCTCTATGGAGATGAAGAAAATGGTTCTCCTGATGAAGACTTTACAGTTATAGCAACAGATGAATATGGTTCTGCACTTCAGATTCAAACTATAACAGGTAATACGGATGTTAGAACTCCAGTTTTAACAGGAACTTCTCATATAGAAGCAGATCAAATTAGGATAACTATATACGATCAGCAAAATAATCCTGTTCTAACGAATGTAGAGGCGACAATGAATTCAGGGGGTACATGGACGTATACGATTCCTGTCAGCAATGAACTTCTACCTGGTAGTTATACATTTGAAGTAACAGCAATAGATACAGAAAATAGCAGAAGCGTAACAAAGTCTGCAACGTTCACAGTTATAAATAAAACAGAACTTCAAACAGAATATGATGAGGTAAATAATTTTAAGGCAGACGATTATCGTGCCGGATGGGAAGAATTTGAAGCTGCACGTAATCGTGCATATGAGACTTTAAATAATCCAAGCATATCCCAGGAAGAGGTAGATCGGGCATTTGCAGAGCTTGAGGCAAAAAGGGATTTGCTTGAAAAGCACCCTCCAATAGCTAAAAATGCTACCTTTGAGCATGGTACCAATGAGATTATATTAGAATTTGATAAAAATGTAACATTTACTGGTGATGAATCAGGCAATAAGCACAGATTTTCAGTATTTATCAATGGTGAAAAGGTAAATGTCATTACTTCGGAATTAATTGATTCCGATCATAACGGTGATACAAATAAGGTAAAGCTGACTCTTCCGAATGAAGCGCTACTATCAAGTGATGCTAATGTTAAAGTAGAGTATACCAAAACAGGGGATTCAAGCCTTGTCGGTAAGGAGGAAAATGGAACAGCTGTGGAAGATTTCATGTTCCAAGCTGGTGATCTTTTCGGGAAATCCGTACAAATTAACTTGCCGAAAAATATTACAAATGATACAACCCCAGCAATTAAAGGTACTGTAGATCCAGGAGCCGATCGAGCAACAATTACAATCTTAGATTCCGAGGGTAACGTTGTTGTAAAATTAGCTGATATTGATATACAGCCTGCTGGAACTTGGACATATCAGGTTCGTGATAGGCTTGCTCCAGGTGAATATGTGGTTGAAGTAACTGTTTCTGAGGATGGGCGATCAGATGTAACAAAACAACATACATTTATCGTTGTTGATAAAGATGAATTAATAGCAATAGCAGATAAGATCTACAAGGAAAAGCACGAAAAAGCAGCATATACAGAAGAATCCTGGACTCGGTTTGTAGAGGCTTCTAATCATGCTAAAAACGTTATTGCTGATCCTGAAGCAACTCAGGCAGAGGTTGAACAAGCGAAGGCTGATTTAGCTGAGGCTTATCAAGAATTAGTATACAAGGCTGATTTGATGAAGGAAGAAGCAATTTCAAAAGAATTAGTAGAAAATCACTATTCAAAGGCCAGCTGGGCTGTTTATCAGAGGGCATTAGCAAATGCTATCAACGTATTAAATAATCCAAAGGCAACACAAGCTGAGATTAATGAAGCTCTCAATCAGTTAAAGCAGGCTCGTGAAAGCCTGACTGTTGATAAAGAATCACTAGAATCCCAAATAAAGCAGGAGAAAAACTTTAATGCAGCAGATTATACCAAATTAAGCTGGAAGCTGTATCAAAAAGCATTAAAGAAGGCTAAGGATGTTTTAGCGAATCCTAAAGCAACACAGGTTGAAATTGATGAAGCATACGCTAACTTATTGGAAGCTCAAGCTGGTTTGATCAAGGATAAAAGCGATAGTCTCTTGCCTAAAACTGCAACCAACACATATAATATGCTAGTTATAGGTTTTGGGGTAGTAATTTTGGGGCTGGTACTATTAGTACTACAAAGACGTTTTGTGAAGTCAAATGCAGAATAAGAAACAAGTAACACGACGTTTTTTATGGAACTATCACTTAAGAATAAATAGGCTGTCAGATATTATCTGGCTGCCTATTTAAACTTTTTATGGACAATTATTTTTCGTTTTATATGTGTATGGATAAATTAAATGGAGTGGATGAAATGATTATGGAAGGCGGTTATAACTATTATATTGTTGCACTATCCGTATTGATTGCAATATTAGCATCATATTCTGCCTTAAGCATTGTTGGAAAAATCTCTCATGCAAGTGGAAAAACGAAGCTATTCTGGCTATTTGCTGGCTCTCTGGTAATGGGTAGTGGCATTTGGTCTATGCATTTTGTTGGGATGTTAGCATTTCACCTACATGTAACTGTGAAATACGATGTAGTGCTTACTTTCTTATCCTTGTTAGCAAGCTTAATTTCCTCGTTCATAGCCTTTTATATTACTATGACGCTAACGATTCATTGGTATAAAATTGCCTTAAGTGGTCTAATTATGGGTATTGGAATCGTCTCGATGCATTATATGGGAATGGAAGCCATGATTATGAATGTAGAGCTTACTTATGATAATAGGTTGTGGTTTTTATCTGCGATTATTGCCTTCGTCGCTTCTTACGCGGCGTTATTTTTATTTCTTCGTTTTAAAAGCCAATTAGGATATAACTGGTTAAAATTATGCTCTGCTGTGGTAATGGGTATGGCGATAAGCGGAATGCACTATACTGGTATGAAAGCAGCTAAGTTTCAACCTCATGGGGACGTGATAATGAACGAAGGGCATTCTATAAATCACTTTCTTTTATATGGAGTAACAGTAACGATTTTTATTATATTGCTAGTATCATGGGGTGCCCAGTACTTTGACCGTCATGTATTGGAAAAAATGGCATATAGAGATTCAATCACGGGATTGCCCAACCGAAATGAAATGAACCGTTTTTTCGATACGCAATTAGATAAGGATACTATCGGAGTGCTTTTTCTAGATTTGGATCAGTTCAAAGTAATTAATGATTCCTTGGGTCATGACATAGGAGATCTGCTTGTTCAAGAGGTTGGAGTTCGCTTACGCCAGTTCATTCATGCTAACCAGCAAGTCTTTCGCATCGGTGGTGATGAGTTTTTAATCATTGTCAAACAATGTGATAAAGAACAAGCTGAGCAATTGGCAAAGGAAATTTTAAACGTACTTAAAAAAGCATTCCGTATTGAAGGAAATGAGCTATATGTAACCGGTAGTATTGGAATAAGTATCGGGCTTGTTAATCAATCAGACCGATCTGTACTACTTAGAACAGCTGATACTGCGATGTATAAAGCGAAGAGCTTAGGAAAAAATCAATACGTCGTATACAATGAAAAAATGGGCATTAAAGAAGTGCGGCGAATGGAAATTGAAAAGGATCTGCAAATTGCGCTAGAGAATGAACAGTTTTTTATCGAATACCAGCCCAAATGGAATGTGAAAACAGATAGTTTGTATGGCTTTGAGGCATTAATTCGTTGGAACCATCCTCGATTAGGACTCATTTCGCCAACGGAGTTTATTCCTATTGCAGAAGAGACGGGATTGATAGTGCCCATAACGGAGTGGGTTTTAGAAAATGCCTGTAAACAATGTAATAAATGGCGTGAGCAGGATCTGATCCAACCAGTTTCTGTGAATCTTTCTATCAGACTATTTCAATCAGGTAATTTAGTAGAAATCGTTCAGACTGTGTTAGAGAAGGAGAAATTGGATCCTTCTTTACTAGAATTAGAAATTACGGAATCAATGGTTTTAGTCGATATTGATGAAATAATTCAACAGCTTCAAAGCATACGTTCTTTGGGGGTAAGAGTCTCAATGGACGATTTCGGTACGGGATATTCCTCCATTGGATTACTAGATAGAATTCCTATTGATGCATTGAAATTAGACCGCCTATTTACCGAAGACATCCATACACCGAAGAAGCATGCAATTTTAAATGCAGTAATTTTAATGGCCGAAGACTTGAATCTTGATGTGATTGCTGAAGGTGTAGAAAAAAGGGAGCATATTGAACAATTAGCCCAGTTAGGATGTAATGTAATGCAGGGGTATTTTTATGGTAAGCCAATGCAAGTTAAAGAAATTGATGAATGGATTAACCGACAAGACGGTAGCTTCCAAAGAAGTTCTGTCCATTGATGGTAATGAAATTAGCTCAAACCTAGCACACTAACTCTTAGTTAAAATGCGCTAGGTTTGTTTTTATTTACTCCATTTCTATTGTGCGTTGTTAATTGGAATTGTAAAGGATACTTTAGTACCTTCATTCGGTCTACTTTCTATTAGTAGACCTTGTCCATATAGTTGCTTTAAGCGTTTATTTGTATTATATAGCCCTATTCCGTTTTTTTGATTAGCTTTTCTCTCGAGTATTTTCTTTAGCTTTATTTCATCCATTCCGATCCCGTCGTCTTCAACTGTAATAGTTATTGCATCTTGAACCTGGTGAATTCGAATGTGCAATGTTCCTCCTGCTGGGCGTTTAAGTATTCCGTGATTAAGTGCATTTTCAACAATTGTCTGTATAGATAGTGGAGGTACATGAGAATCAATGTTATTGTCCACATCCCATATATAACGCAATCTGTCACCAAATCTTACTTTTTCAATAGTTAAGTATGAACGTATAAGGTCAAGCTCATCATTTAACGGTATAACAGCATTGGAGTTGTGCATTTGAAAACTAGTTTGTAAAAAGTTACAAAATGCTTCAAACACCATTTTTGCCTTTTTCGAATCATGGTCCAATAATACTAAGATTGTATTTAAGGTGTTAAATAGAAAGTGCGGCTTTATTTGTGCTTGTAGCCATGCAGCCTCCATTTTAAGTAGCTCTGTAATGGATTGTTTTAGATTAGTTAATAGCTCTACTCTTGCCTTTAATTCTAGTGGTTCTACTGGCTTTGTGATGTAATCATTCGCACCAGAGAGAAATCCTCTATAGAGGTCCTCAGGATGACTTCGTGCAGTCAGAAGTAGGATAGGTAATTCTGAAATAGAATACTTTTTGCGAATTTTTTCGGTCAATTCATACCCAGACATGTTAGGCATCATGACATCGCTAATGACCAGATCCCATTGCTCTTTATTTATTTTCTCTAATGCTTCTTTTCCACTAGTTACTGTCGTAATATTGTAATTGTCAGTTGACAATATGCTCTTTAGAACCCGTAGATTTACAGAATCATCATCAACGACTAATAACTTTGTTCTCCCTAAAAATAGTGTATTATCCCGATTATAAGATAGAGTCCTAAATGAAGGAGTGTCGATAAAGGCGGTTGCTGCAACCTCACTTTCTGGGTTAACAAAACTTTCTTTAACCTTTTCTTCATTCTGTTCTGAACTAATCGGTAATGTGAAAGTAAAGACAGAACCTTTTTCCATCATGGACTCGACTGTTAATCTGCCACCATGCAATTCAATCAATTGTTTGCAAATTGTTAAGCCTAGACCAATACCTCCACGGTTTACATCCTTATCCATATCAGCTTGTTCATATGGCTGAAAAATTCGATTAAGTATAGCTTCTTCCATTCCGATACCTGTATCAGAGATATGGATAGAAACTTCATTCTCTGCGATAGTTCCTGAAATAGTTATCTTCCCTTGATCTGTATATTTTATCGCATTATGCATGAGATTGATTAGTATTTGTACAAGTCTGTTTTCATCCGCTACAACGGGTGGAAAGGATAAAGGAATTTTATTGGAAATTTCTATGTCTCGGTCCTCTATCATAAATTGAAGCATGTCTATTACACCAGTAACAACAGATTGAATGTTAATGCTTCGTTTATGTAACTGTACTTTATTCTCTTTCAATCGGGTAACATCAAGAATGTCATTAAGCAATAATGACATTCTTCTTCCAACAGT
Organism: Ornithinibacillus bavariensis; assembly: GCF_050433565.1. Taxonomy (NCBI): domain Bacteria; kingdom Bacillati; phylum Bacillota; class Bacilli; order Caryophanales; family Bacillaceae; genus Ornithinibacillus; species Ornithinibacillus bavariensis. Next base: position 136,780 of record NZ_JBNPWZ010000006.1, on the reverse strand, counting down.
AATAAGTAGCTTCAAATCCTGGTTGTTTTTTTGCCCCATATTATTCTTTCCATTTTCGAGAAGGGATTGAGCTATATTAATGATAACATGTAATGGGTTACGCAATTCGTGAGATGTTTTAGCAAGAAATTCGTCCTTTTTATGATCTGCTCTAATTAATTCTTCTGTCAGCTCTTCGGTTCGTTTTACACTTCGAAAATAACGTTTGAACCAAAATGCTGAAAATAAGAAAACAGCTATGAGAAGGTTCCACGGATAAAAGTTTACTTCTAGTGACAGTCTTCGAGCTATTGCAACCCAGATAATATTATGTAATACAGCTGTTCCACCGAGTAATAAAAAAATAATGTCATCTATTTTGTCTAAAATTGCTCTGATAAATATTATGACAATAAGACTAGCAGCTATAATCATAAAAAGGGAAAGAACAAAGCTAAACCGTTCTAAATATTTCAATGGGTATAATAGAACGAACAATATATAAACTATTCCTATCTTAGGAAACCATTTAAAAGCTTTTCCATGAGCATATTGCGGTAATAAGTGTTTGGAAAACAGAAAGAGAGATTGTCCAATACAAGAATAGGTTAAGATTGATAATCTAGTTCTAGCCTCAAAGCCTAAAGAAATGAACTCGAATAGTAATCTATCATCACTTACTAGGACGATTAACATTCCATTTATCATTAGGAGAAAGAAATAAACGAGTACCCTTTGTTTAATGCCAATCATATACAGTAAGATTGCATAAACCGCAAGCGTAAATAAAATGGCAGCTACTGTTATCTGAATCATTATCCAAAATAATGTTTCTTTACTAACTGCGGAGTCAAGCCCGAAGTTAATGGTCTTAAATGGAAGTATAGTTCCAGAGCTTTCGCTATGAGCGACTTGAATGAGTACATCGATATGGTCCTTATCTGTAGTATAAGATAAGGAATAGGGTTGATTCTGAGGTGTGTAATCCTGAAGAACCTCAGAAGGGTTTCCTGACCCACCTAATAGCCGTCCGTCTATAAAGAACTTAGATGAAGTTGGAATGCTATTAACACGAAATCCATATGTTTCTAGCAAATCTTTCGGATGAAGCAATATACGAAGGTGATATGTCCCGACCTTATAAGCGGAATTTTTTGCAAGGCTTTTCCAATTTTCAGTCGTTTCCAATTCTCTTTGTCCTGAAAGTGCTTCAGAATTATTTAAATCGCTGGGTTCTAGCAGAATATCTGGGTAAAAGTCCCATTCTCCGTTTAACCGAATGGTTTGACTTTCCGAGAATTCCCAGTCTCTCAAATCTAACACCCCATTAACAGCTTCAGGGTGATTAGGTACTGCTAGGAAAGACTCCCAAATAAGTCGAATAATAGTTAAAATGGTAACAAATAATCCGATACTTATGACAAAGAATAGTTTGTTCTTTTTCATGTTTTCCTCGCTTCTAAACGCTTTGTATAATATCCTTGATGTAGATATCAGGTTTGTATGATAAATAGTAATTTCACAGATTTTTTTTTACAATAATTATATCGTAATTTATAAGGTCATGTATTAACTTTATTATTTATGTTAAACATCGTGTAGCAACTGTGGTTGTTATATAAGGGGGCAGTCATAAAATGAGAGTCGTTCTAATTGACGATGAATATTTACCATTATTAAGACTTAAAGATATATTAGAAAATGAGATTGATAATGTAGAGGTCGTAGGAGTTTATCAGGATTCAATGCAAGCTTATAAACAAATCACTTCTAATCCCATAGATGTGTTATTTATGGATATTGAGATGCCCGGAATTAATGGGTTGGAATTAGCAGAAAAGATTCAAGAAGTGGCCGGAGATATAGAAATTGTTTTCGTTACGGGGTATAGTCAGTATGCGATTGAAGCATTTGAACTTTTTGCGTTTGACTACATATTGAAACCGATACGGGTGGAAAGGCTAAGAAAGACAATCGAGCAGTTAAGCCAACGAATTAGTAATAAACCGATAATTAAAGTGAAAAGAGACAGTGAGAATAGTATCATTCAGAGCTTTAATCAATTAAAGGTGCAAAAGGGAGGAACCGAATCAGAGACCTTGAAGTGGCGGACATCTAAGGCACAAGAGCTCTTTGCTTACTTGCTCCATCACAGAGGTAAAACGATTAATAGAGGCATATTAGTAGATTTACTGTGGCCATCAGTGGATTTAGAAAATGGTATGCAGCAGTTATATACAACTATTTACCATATAAGAAGAACACTCAAGCAAGCTGGACTAGATGCTGTTCGAATTAGTAGTAGAAACGGTGGGTATACGTTAGAAAATTCAACGATACGTATTGAAACCGAGGAATGGGAAGAACAATTAATTAATCTAGATAAACTATCTGATCAAAATAGTATAGAGCATGAGAAAGTATTTTATCAATATAAAGGGGATTATTTAGGAGATTATAGTTACCTATGGGCAGAGGGAGAAAAAGAACGACTTAAGCGATTGTGGATAAATCATGGATTAGGATTGATTCAATTTTATCGAAAAAAAGGTGACATGCAAGCCGCAATCAAAATCAGCATGAAAATTCAACAGATGTATCCTGAAGAGGAAGAGAGTTATTTTGAATTGATGATGGTTTATGCATCTTTGAAGAAAGTAAGTGCAGTAGAAGAGCAATTTCAATTATTACAAACTAAATTAAAAGATGAGTTGAACGTGTTGCCTAGCCAGCGAATAATCAAGTGGTATCAGGCTTGGAAGGTACGTCATTATAATTAATAGGTCATCATAGTGCTAGAATGCTATTCTGTTCCTGAGAGAATTAGTTTTCTTACCTAAAGGTTAAGTAGCTTGAAGCAGAATCTATACTAGCTAAGTTCAATAATAATAAAGACTGAATCCAATACCGATTCAGTCTTTATTATTTTCTCTATCTCAGTGGCTTCCTACTATCTCTTCATTTTTTCCTCTACTCTTATGAAAGCTAGTCTTTTAGTTATGGGAGTTTATAGTATTCCTTTAGTAGACTTATAAACTTCTTTGCAGGAGTAGAGACATAATGGTTTTCAAGCCAAATGACTCCTAAAGAAGATGCCATATTAGTATTGCATATCGGTATAGAACAGAGCTGTTTATCACCATAGACATCTAGTACCGACTTTGGAACAATTGTTGCACCAATTCCCCCTTTAACCAAATCCATTAATGTATTCATATCAGAGCACTCTGCCATTTTGTTTAGTTGCAGGTTTTGCTTTGTAAATGCTTCAAGAATCGTACTATAGATGCCCAGCCCTTCTGTACTTGGAATAATAAGAGGGATCTGTGAAACCTCTTCTAGTGAAATCGTGCTTGTTTCCTTATCTGTTACGAAATAAAAGGGCTCATTCATGAGATGCTGATATATCAAACCATGATGTTCGAGTGGAAGCCGTACAAATGCCATTTCGATGGCTCTCGTTTTTACCATCTCTGCTAAGTAATTAGAATCGTTTTGAACAATTTTTAAAGAAACGGACGGATATTTTTTGTGGAAGGACTGGAGTACTTCTGAAAATCCTGAAAGCGATAAAGTATTAATACCTAAAGCTAGAACACCCTTTTTTCCTTGCTCGGTTTCCTGTATTTCGTTTTTTATTTCCTCTAAATTATTTACAAGGTGTAAAGCCTTTTTATAAAGTACTTCACCTTTATCCGTTAACTCCATTCTTTTGCCACTTCGATCGAACAATTTAACACCTAACTCACTTTCCAATTGCTTCAACTGCATGCTTAGAGGTGGTTGAGACATATGTAGACGACTGGCAGCAGCAGTTATATTCTTCTCCTCAGCTATAGCTATAAAATACCGTAATTGTTTAATATCCATATATTTCTCCTTCTATATAAAAAACATATAGTTTCCATTTAAATTATATATTTTCCATATGGATATGTCCATGTTATCATGATTTTCATATTCCTTTAAAAGGTAAAGTGGAAAGGTGATTAGATGGAGCGTTTTTTTAAATTTAATCAATATGGTACGACAATTACAAAAGAAATTTCTGCGGGGTTAATTTCATATATTACTGTGGCCTATATTATTATTGTTAATGCAACAATTTTAGCGGTAGCAGGAATCCCAATGGAAGCAGGGATTATTGCAACTATTTTGACCAGTTTTATTGGCTGCTTAGTCATGGGGTTATGGAGCAATGCTCCTCTTCTTATTATTCCTGGTATGGGCCTTAATGCAATGTTCACATATACGATCGTTCAATCTGGGGGATTTTCCTGGCAGGAAGCCTTGGCAATGGTTTTTGTTTCTGGCCTCGTTTTCATTGTTATTGCCTTTACACCATTGGCCAAAGTAATCACATCCTCCATTCCTAATTCCTTAAAAGAAGCCATTACAATTGGAATAGGCATCCTACTCATCTTAATAGGATTTGAAAATGCGGGCATTATTACAAGCTCTGAGCACACATTACTTGCAATTGGTGATTTGAGCAACCCTACAGCAATCATAACGTTTATTGGTTTAACGATTACCATTCTATTATTTATTAAAAATGTACCAGGAAACCTATTATTAAGTATTATTATTACCTCGTTTCTAACGATTTGGTTCGGTGGTTCTAATTTTGAGGGAATATCTCTTTCTATGCCATCCTTTCATGAATACATTGGCGTGTTTGGCCAAATATCGTGGGGACAGGCTGGAAATATCATTTTCTGGCTAACCTCCATTTCTTTTGCTATGGTGATTGTGTTTGAGAACATTGGTTTAATACATGGGCATAGTAAAATGCTTAATCGTCCTGAAAGCAGCAAGAAATCACTTCAGGCAACTGCGGTTTCGGTTTTATCCTCAGGAATATTTGGTACAAGTCCTACTGTAGCATCAGTGGAAGCAGCGGCAGGAATTACAGCTGGTGGCAGAACTGGGCTAACGAGTATTGTAACTGGAATTATGTTTCTTGTTTCCATCTTGTTTATACCGATCATTAAAATAGTTCCTGCAAGTGCAGTTTCTCCAATATTGATATTGATTGGGATTCTAATGTTGCAAAACATTGTTCATATACAAATGGATGAGTTAACGGAGTGTATACCAGCACTATTAATTATTGTATTAATTCCCTTAACGTATAGTATTGCAGATGGTATGGCAATTGGCTTTATACTTTATCCATTGATAAAGCTCCTTATGGGGAAATGGAAGGAAATCCACCCTGCACTTTATTTGATTGCCATTTTGTTTATCGGTAACTTTGTTATTCAGTACGTATTTTAAATAAAAGCTGTACATGTGAATTATAACTAGGGTGGTAGAAATGAATGATAAAAAATATTTTATTCAAGGAAGAAGAAATAAAAGAAAAGATAAGGGAACTAGGCACAGTTATATCAAAGGATTATGAAAATGAGGGTAAAAATCTTCTTGTTATTTCATTATTAAGAGGAAGCTTTATTTTTACAGCAGATCTTGTAAGGCATATCACGATTCCAGTTCGAATTGAATTTATGGAAACGGCAAGTTACGGATTTGAAAAAACGAGCACAGGTGAAGTGAAAATATTCTCGAACCTCACAGAGGATATCTCCGAATATGATGTTCTTATCGTTGATGATATATTGGATTCGGGGAATACAATGAAGGCAGTATACGATGTATTAAGAGAAAAAAATCCCAAAAGCTTAAAAACTTGTACACTTCTTGATAAACCGTCACGTAGACAAGCCGATATTGATGTTGACTATAAAGGGTTTGTTATAGAAGACCTGTTTGTAGCGGGATATGGCCTGAACTTTGGTCATCATTATCGTAATACCCCTTATATATTTGAAGTGATTGATAATTGATAGCTTCAAGTTGTATACTCTCCTTTAACGTAAATCCTAATCAATGGTTAGTATCGAAACGGCTAGAAGCGGTGTAAGGTAATGGGAGAACCATTGTGAAGTTAACCGTTATTCCATTAGCTTTTCGCTACAATAGGGCTGGCCCAATAAAATACGGGCTAGTCCTTTTCCTTTTGCCAATTCCCCCCCCATTCCTTGTGATAGAGAATATGGATCCCCTTTTAAGGGTAGTATGAGATACGAATATCCCTTTAAGTGAACTTATAGGTGTAACTTAATTGATATTTGGGGAGGATGGGCTAGCTAAGAAAATACGAGGCAACTCGCATTTAACGGATTAGAAGTAGATCTACAAACAACCCTACGACTACTAAGTGGCGATTTGGATAAGAATAATTATATGTCCTTCGATAGGATGTCGAGCCCTGGGATTATCGATATAAGCCAGATTAGCTAGAAAAAGAGATAAACACCTTTATTGTAAAATAAGTACAAATCCATTGACTCTCCCCTAAGGGTAGGTATTAAATTAGGTTATATACGTTTTTTAAGGGAGTAGAACAATATGCGGAAACACAACATTGTATTAACTATCGTTTTAGCAAATATCTTCATCGCATTCTTGGGAATTAGTCTTGTTATTCCAGTCGTTCCCACTATTATGAATGAATTGCATTTATCCGGGTCGGTTCTCGGCAATATGGTCGCTGCTTTTGCTTTTGTACAATTGCTTGTATCACCAATTGCAGGTCGATGGGTTGATCAATTTGGTCGTAAAAGAATGATTGTAGTTGGCTTAATTATTTTTAGTTTTTCCGAATTACTATTTGGAATTGGAAATTCAGTTAGCGTTCTCTTTGCTTCGCGCATGCTTGGTGGGGTAAGTGCTGCATTTATCATGCCCGCAGTAACAGCTTTTATTGCTGATATTACTACAATTGAAACTCGCTCCAAAGCAATGGGCTATATGTCGGCAGCTATCTCAACAGGATTTATTATCGGACCTGGTATCGGGGGCTTCTTAGCAGATATTCATACTCGTTTACCGTTCTTTGTTGCAGCAGGCGTTGCTTTAGTTGCCGCAATATTGTCATTTATACTGCTTCATGAACCAGAGAGAAATCCTGAACATGAGGAAGACAATGTAGGACAAAATAAAGGTTGGAAACGAATTTTTGCACCGATGTATTTTATATCCTTTGTGATCATATTGATATTCTCATTCGGTTTATCATCCTTTGAATCGCTATTTTCATTGTTTGTCGATCATAAGTTCAGTTTCACACCGAAGGATATTGCCATTGCGATAACAGGTGGAGGCATTATCGGTGCATTCTTTCAAATTGTGTTATTTGATCGCTTGACCAAATGGCTAGGGGAAATTCGCTTAATTCGATATAGCCTTATGGTATCGGCTGTTCTCGTATTTTTATTAACGATGGTTCATGAATATTTTACAATTTTACTTGTTACCATCACAGTATTTATTGGATTTGATTTGATGCGCCCAGCTGTAACGACATATCTAACAAGAATTGCTGGTAAGGAACAAGGCTTTGTTGCTGGTATGAACTCAATGTTTACCAGTGTCGGGAATGTGATTGGGCCAGTAATCGGTGGATTATTATTCGATATTGATCTTAATTACCCATTTTATTTTGCAACCATTATTTTAGCTATAGGAATTGGGCTAACACTTGCATGGAAAGAACCAAAACACCAAAAGGCTTAAGTATGGAAAAACTGTATTCCTTGTATGTTGCAAGGAATACAGTTTTTGCTATACGGTATGATTAAGGATGTGATGAACATATGACGGAAAGATACTATTCCATAGGCGAAGTCTCTAAGCTAATGAATATCTCGATAAAAGCGCTTCGGCATTACGATAAAATTGGCTTGTTTAAACCGGCCTATATTGATCCAAATACGAACTATCGCTATTATGATGATTCGCAGTTATACCTGTTAGACTTAATCAAATCCTTGAAATATATTGGCATCCCTTTAAAGGAAATAAAAGAGGTGCAGGAATTTAACGCAGATGATTTACTAGTATTTTTAAAGGAACAAGAAAGAGTTGTAAAGGATAAAATTGATAACTTAATGCAAATTGAACAAACAATTACAAGTGCGAAAAAGGGTATACAGCGTATAAAGGAGTACCCGACAATAGGTGAAGTATTTTTCTCTAATGAAGAGGAAACCCAAATTATTCAGACAGGCGCTGATGGAATTAATCCGACAAATATATTAAATGCATCGTTTCAAAAACTTAAGCAAATTACAGCTTCGACAGAGGGTTTTCGGTACAATGATTATGGCGCTATCTTCCCTTACCGGTCATATACCTGTGCCGAGGAAGTCTCCTACAAATATTTATTCACACCTGTCTTATCGAACGAGGATACCTTGGAACTATCAAAAGATACCGAGATCAGAACCATTCCTCGGGGGAAATATGTATGTATTGCATTTTATAGCTTATCAGAACAGGATTATTTTACAAATTTAAAAAAGCTCCTCCAATACGTAGAAGACAATCGATTAACGGTAATAAGTGATATTTACGAGTCATTGGTAAACCTTCATTACTCTTCCAATCGAGAAAAAGGGATATTAATGGAAATGAGGATGCGAATTGAGGAAGAATGAGTTAGATAGCGCATGAAACATAATCATTCTAAATGTTCGATATGTATTTAATTACAACATTATACGACATCCATTCCTGTCGAAGGTTAAGTTTACTTCCTCCCCAAAATACATTTTGCTTTTATATCTGGGAATTGCTATATAAAAGGAGATTACGTCAATGGTTCCCTTAACGCAATAACTATTAATCTATATTTGTTTTCGAGTCTAATAGATTATATAATTAGGAAAGGGAATAATCTAAATAAAAAGAAATTTTGGAGTGATTTTTTGAATCAACTAGTAAAACTCAATCGGATCTTCTAGGGGACGATGCCTATGTCAGTGATTAAGGATGAACACCTACTAGTGGAAGGTGGAGAAGTCCGTCTTACAGTGGTTGATACAATTATGAAAAAGTCAATCATGGTCCGGATCAGGGGATGCAACATGTCCTTGTGAAGCAGGAACTAGAAGTAATCGCTCTCCAGAACAGAGCGGTGAATATGTCCCTTCGCCTTAAAAGCCTGAAACTACATTTTTAGTAGGAAAACAAACGGAACCCTTTCTCCAATGATGGAAAATTCATCTTGGAGGAAGATAACGTTGAGTAGAATATCAGAAAACACAGCTTTTCAATGCGGAAATTGTGGAGCAAATGTCATGCCTTTAACAAATGGCAGCTATCGAAATCACTGTCCATTTTGTTTATTTTCAAAGCACCTCGATAATCAACCTGGTGATCGTTTAAGTAATTGTCAGGGCTTAATGCGTCCGATTAGCTTAGACTACTCTGGGAAAAAGGGTTATCAAATTATTCATGAATGTATAAAATGTGGTAAATTACAACGGAATAAGGTAGCTTATAATACGATTCAGGAAGATAATATTTTGAGTCTAATGACCTCTTATTCACTTATGTAGATTATTCTCTGCCTTCTCAATTTTATAATTGGGAAGGCATTTTTATACAATGGATGCATTTTAAAGCGTATCACGTATAGAAAATAATAATAATGTGAAAAAGGTGATTGAAATGGAATACTGGGAAATAGTTGAAAATCCTACTGGAGAAACCTACCAGCAGTTAATGAAGGTGCTATGTGATCATTCAGATAAATTCTATTTCGTAACAAGAAAAGAACTGAAATATAATCCAGTAATACTAGAGAAGTTTCAGCCATATATTCTGGAAACCTATAAAACTAAAAAATGGGCAAATACCATTACAAAAGGTCCAAAAGCAACTGTATATGTAATGGAATCGAATCGGGATACATGTAGTCTATTGCAACAATCTGCAAATACACTTTATGATTGGGTGGCACCAAACCTGCCTGAGGATTTGACTTTTCTAAAAAATGACTTTGCTTGGTTTTCATGTACAACGCATGAAGAATATGGCGAGTTTTCGATTCGCTCGGAGTATTATCGGAAGTTACTAGGTCAAATTTCTGGGTTGCAAGTGAGGTATATTGATTTATAATTTTGCGAGTATCGAGTGGAAATTTTGCAAGAGTAATAGAGAAATAAATAGGGTAAGGGCTAATATAAATAATATACATTTGACTGGACACTAATTGGTGGCGTATAATTAAGACACCAATTAGTGTCTAATAAATATAAAGGGTGATGACATTGAACAGCACTCACCAAAGACGTGATGTTTTTATAGCTATAGCAGATCCGACAAGACGTAAATTAATACGCTTGCTGGCAGATGAAGAAGAGGTACCTCTTCATGAATTAACGGAACAATTTCAAATTGGACGTACCGCAGTTTCAAAACACTTGGCGATCCTTAAAGAAGCGAATCTTGTAACGAACCGTAAATTAGGTAGAGAAACTAGATATCGATTAAATGCTGGCCCCTTACAAGAGGTTAAAGATTGGTTATCATTTTATGAGAAGTTCTGGAATGAAAGAGCAATGGTACTTAAAACTATTTTGGAGGAGGAATAGATCATGGCAGATATATCGTTAGATTTTCATTTTAAGAGTCCTATCAATAAAGTATGGGATGCCTTAACTAATTCAGATACCCTTGCAAGGTGGGTAATGGAAAATAATTTTAAACCTATCGTAGGATACAAATGTCAGTTTCAAAATAAGGAAATCGACTTAATAGTAGATAGTGAGGTTTTGATAGTAGATGAACCATATAAGTTATCTTACACATGGGTAGGGGGCCCAATAAACACGGTAGTCACGTGGACGTTAAAACAAGAGGGAGAAATGACCTACTTACATCTGGAACAAACAGGATTTGAAAAAGAAGATTTTGCGTTCAATGGTGCAAAATATGGTTGGGCTGGAAAAATGGAGGACTTAAAGAAGGTTTTAGAGGAATCTCTTGAAAGTAACATATCTTAAGCCTTGGAGGGTGTTTTATGGAATATTTTGCTGAGTTTCTAGCAGGGATTGATGATCCTTCCCATCGAGAAAGAACAGAAGAAATTTTTACTTGGATAAAAGATAACTATCCAAATTTAGAGCCCGAAATTAAATGGAATCAGCCAATGTTTACAGATCATGGCACATTTATTATTGGGTTTAGCGCATCTAAAAAACATCTAGCTGTCGCCCCTGAAGCTGTGACTATTACATATGTAGAGGATGACATTAAGAAGGCGGGTTTTGAATACACGAAGGAGTTAATACGTTTCCCTTGGAATCAGCCGTTTGATTACTCATTACTAGAGAAAATGATTGAGTTTAATATTTGGGACAAGGCAAACTGTACTACTTTCTGGCGGAAATAGTCCTTATAAATGTTAGTTAGGTAAAAAGGAGGTATTAAAAATGAGTTTTTTGCAAGATACATTATCCGTATTTAAAAAGAGAGATTTAGTTCTCTTAGATAGCTACAAAGAATCTGATGGTGTGTATACCTTTTTATTTGAAAAAGAGAAGGATGTAACGTGGCAAGCAGGGCAACATGGGTTATTCAGTATTACGCATAAGAAAATCAAGAATCCGATACGACCATTTAGTGTGGCATCTGCTCCCTCAGAGAATACTATTAAAATAACAACAAGTATTAGTGATAATCCAAGTGACTTTAAGAGGGCGATGCTAGAGCTGGAAGAGGGAATGAAAATTAGGATGAGTGGTCCTGTCGGGTCTTTTTATTTAAGAGATAACTGTCCAACCTTCTTAATTGCAGGTGGAATAGGAATTACACCGTTTCGATCGATTATAAAACAGATTGAGGCAAATGGAGATACAGCTGACCAATCAATTCATCTACTTTACTTAGATAGCTCACAATCCTATTTATTTAAAGATGAGATTGATACTATTGCTAGCAGTACGTCAATAAATGTAACATATCTTGCTTCAAGGGATGAATTGTATCAGAAAATAGATGAGATTACTAATTCCTATTCAAACGACGGTAGATTCTTTATTTCGGGGCCAAAGTCAATGGTAGATTCTATGCATAGCTATTTACAAGATAATAATATCTCAAAACGGAATATCAAAAAGAGTGCTTTTTTTGGTTATTAAGAAATTGGGCTGGATTCAGAATGGATTCAGCCTTTTTTCATTCAACTTAGAAATGGCCAATTGAACATTGTAGTCTAAAATAGTTAAATGTTAATCCTAAGGAAGGGATTGGAAATTAATCAATCATTTTATAACCTCGATGTGGATAAACAAAAAAAGGATTGTAGAAGCAGCACTAAAGGAATTTCCAATTAGAAAAAACTCAAATACAACCCAGAAATACTAGAGAAGTTTAAACCGTATATTCTGATCCATCTGGGTTTCTCTCTAGGAATCCTCTATGTTTTTCTTAAGTAATTCTATTAATTGGTATAAATAATACCCACCACGGAACTGTTGCTCAATTTGATAGTCCATATGAGCTAATGAATCCATAACGATTTTTCTAGCCTCATGAATACTTAAATGATTGATTTTGTCCATTATTACTCTAACTTTATCGAGTAGGTAAACCGATGATTGAACAGTTCGGATAATTAATAATCTACGAATATCCTCTCGGTTATACTTCCTGTATCCACTTTCTGGGTCCCTATACGGAGTAATGAGACCCTCCTTCTCCCAATGCCTAAGCGTTGTAGTGGGTACATCAATTTCTCTTTCTACTTCACCAATTGTATACCAATCTTTATTTCTTTTATCCAAGAAACTTTTCATATTAGCAGGTTTAAGTATTTCTAAGGCTTTTGTTGCTTGCATTTTCTTCTGATATAAATCTGCCTGCAGCTTATTTACTTCCCATAATGCCTCTGTATATTGACCTTGCTGGATCATCGGCATTATTTTTCGAACAGCAGCCATCCCGAACCCTGGATACATTGCTCGGATACATAAGAAATATGCCTCGTGTTCTTCTGTATAAATACGATATCCATTTGGCTTCCGTTTAGCTGGCGGGACAATCCCCCATTCCTCATAATGTCTTAAAGCGCTTGTTCCTACATCTAATTTACGAGCAATATCTACTGGTCTTAATTCCATCTGAACCTCCAAAACAAAATAGAAGTATAAAGGTTGATTTAAAACCTTAAAGTACCATGACGGGTTTGTTGGTTAAAAATACTATCATAATAGTAACATAATAGGTGTAACCTTGCACTTGCATAAATGTTGTATGATTAGAATAGATGCTGAAAAGGAGGAGTTAGGATTGAAGGATGTTATTCTTGTTAAAGGTGCAAGGGAAAATAATCTAAAAGGGCTGTCTGTCTCTATTCCCAAAAATAAACTCGTTGTATTTACTGGTCCATCTGGATCTGGAAAGTCGACACTGGCGATGGACACGTTATTTAAGGAATGTCAGAGACAGTATTTAGAATCCATGGGTCTTCAAGGTATTAATAAGCCCAAAGTAGATTTAATGAGTGGGCTCTCACCAGCTATAAGTATTAACCAACAAATTACCAATAGGAATCCGCGTTCAACTGTTGGGACAGTAACAGATATGTACACGAGTTTAAGAATGGTTTTTGAAAAACTAGGTAAGCGATTGTGTCCAGATTGTAGTCATGAAATAGATCCTACCTTCCACGAAGAGGATATAGAGAAAGAGGAAGGAAGCTATAAAGAATATATTCATTGTCCTAACTGTCATCATCGGATGGAGAGGCTGACAAGAACCCACTTTTCATACAATAAAACGGAAGGAGCTTGTTCGACTTGTAAAGGTCTAGGTGAGACGGTAAATATTCATCTAGAATCGGTCTTTCACCAACAGCTTCCAATTGAAGAAGAGGGGGCTGTTGATTTCTGGAAAGGTCGTTATGGTGACTATATGGTGTCTGTTGTAAAAAATGCGATGGATTATTATGGTGTACCACTTGAAAAAGGACTTCGACTAAAGGATTATAGCCCGGAACAGAAGGCAATTCTTTACTATGGTGTTGAAAGTGACGAAGTAAAAGGACATTTTCCTGATATTCTACCTCCTAAGACAGTAGAAAAAGGTAAATTTGAAGGTGTATTAACTGGAATGTGGAGAAGATTTGCAGAAAAATCTGGGTCATCATCAGAGGCTGAAGAATACTTTTATTCTCAAGTTTGTCCAGACTGTGAGGGAGATCGATTAAATAAAGTAAGTAGAAATGTAACGGTAGAAGGCATGACAATTCCAATGCTGGTAAATTGTTCTCTAGAGGAATTGCTAAATTGGACCCTCAAACTGGAGAAGGTGTTAATTCAAGAAAGCTATAAGCTAGTGGAAACCTTCATTCAGGACTTGAATACGAAACTTGCGAGAATAATCAAGATTGGCTTGGGCTACTTAACATTAGACCGTCAAGTGATTACGTTATCGGGTGGAGAAGCGCAAAGGTTACGATTGTCTGCCCTACTTGACTCGGCTCTAACAGGAGTCCTGTATATCATGGATGAGCCTACTGTTGGATTACATCCAAAGGATACTTTAGGTCTCGTAAGTGTTCTAAAAGGGTTAAGAGACTTAGGAAATACCGTTTTGCTTATTGAGCATGATGTTGATGTCATGAAGGAAGCGGATTATATTATTGATATTGGTCCAGGGGCTGGTAATTTAGGTGGAACGGTTGTTGGTCAAGGTACCCTTCAAGAGCTAGTGAATCAAGAAGAGTCGGTGACAGGAAGGTTTTTACGTGAAGAAGTAGAGATAAATAAAACATGTCGCGAAGGAACTGGAGAAGGAATTACCGTTCATCATGCAACAATACATAATTTGAAAAATATAACAGTGACTTTTCCAATTGGGTGTCTGACGGCAGTGACAGGTGTATCTGGCTCTGGTAAATCGTCTCTCGTTTTCGATGTATTAGCCAAAGGGTATGACAAAATACATGAAGGATTTGAAAGTGTAACAGGACTTCATCATTTTGATCAGATGATAACAGTTGGCCAATCTCCACTTAGTAGAATGAAACGTTCTAATATAGCCACTTATAACGATGTGTTTACAAATATCCGAAATATTTTTGCGAAAGAAAGAGCTGCGAAAGAAAGAGGACTAACTGCAAAACACTTTTCATTTAATACAGTAGGAGGTCGTTGTGAAAACTGCCAAGGGTTAGGATATGTAACAACGAACATGCTTTTCTTTCCAGACTTAGAGGTTGTATGTCCAGTATGCCATGGTAAAAGATTTCAAAAGGACGTTCTTTCCGTCCAATATAAGGGACTCACTGTTAATGATATACTGGAAAGCTCTATTCTGGATTGTTTAGCCATTTTTGAAGAAGAGAAAAAGGTAAGAGAAGTGCTCGAATTACTTGTTGAAATTGGATTAGGTTATTTAAAGATGGGTCAATCACTAACAACCCTATCCGGTGGTGAAGGGCAACGTCTCAAGCTAGCGAAGGAATTAATAAAGCAAGGAAATAAACGTTCACTCTATTTATTAGATGAACCAACAACTGGATTACATCCAAATGATGTAACGCAATTACTTAAGCTTTTAAACAGACTTGTCGACGCAGGTAATACAATTATAATGGTGGAGCATAATAGTCAAATGATCAAGGGAGCTGACTGGATTATCGATTTAGGTCCAGAAGGTGGGGATAAAGGTGGTCAACTTATTGCGGAAGGGACGCCAGATTCGCTCATAACATGTAACAAATCATACACAGGCCAATATTTATAGCAGGTTAGCTGAATGTAAACCATCTACTGAATGAAGTTTAACGTTGTAATTGTCGGATTAGGTATAGGAACGGAAAAGCTTACTTCTAAAATGAAGGGATAAAGGGAACGAGTTTACTAGGACTTTCGTTCCCTTTTTTTTATGGCTATTGCAGGTTAAGAGGCTTAAATAAATCACTTAAGAATTTGAAGGAGATTGAAAATGGTAAGCAAGGGCGTGGCAAGTTAAAGCAAGCTATTTGTTCAACTAATATTCAGTAGGGCAGAAGGGAATATCCTAACTTAATAAAGTGTTTACTTAAGTGCTGGATTTTTGTTCGTAAGGCCTATTGACCAGTGTGGTCTAAAATGCTACGATGAAATCGACCGATGTGGTCTAACAGTTTAACTATACTACTGAATCCAAGGGAGGGATTGGAAATTAATCAATCATTTTATAACCTCGATATAGATAAACAAAAAAGAATTATAGAAGCAGCATTAAAGGAATTTGCAGAGAATGGATATGAGAAAGCCTCGACAAACCAAATAGTAAAAAATGCTGGAATAGGAAAAGGAATGCTTTTCTATTATTTCAACAGTAAGGAGGATCTGTATCTCTTTCTAATTAATTACTGCTTGGATATCACGATGGATGAGTTTTTTCAGCGTATCGATACAAATGAACCTGATTTTGTAGAGAGACTAAAGCAGATAGCAGAAGTAAAAGCAAAATATCATCTCAAAAATCCTTATGTACTTAACTTCTTAGGTAGCTTTATTTTAAATGAAGCATTAGAGGTTCCAAAGGCATATAGGAAGCGATATGAGGAATTATTAGCTCTTAGTAACTTGAAGCTATTTGAAAATATTGATAAGACCCTATTTCGTAAAGACGTTGATACAGATAAAGCATTGAAATTAATACAATGGTCTATTGAAGGCTATCAAAATGAATTAATCAATCAGTTAAAAAATCAAAATCTATCCACCATTAATTTCGATCCTTATTGGGCTGAGTTTTATGGCTATTTAGAGGTCCTTAAGACGGTATATTACCAAAAAGAGGAGGGGGCAAAATGAGTGTCCTACAAGTGAGTGAATTAACAAAAAGGTTTGGTAAGTTCACGGCATTAAATGGTATTAACCTAGAGGTGAGAGAGGGAGAGGTATTTGGTTTTATTGGGCCAAATGGTGCTGGAAAGTCAACAACGATTCGTATATTACTTGGGATTCTGAAGGCAACAGCAGGAGAGGCGAAAATCTTCGGTAAGGACGCTTGGGCAGATGCAGTTGAAATCCACAAGCGTATTTCCTACGTACCAGGTGATGTTAATTTGTGGCCAAATTTAACTGGTGGAGAAGTTATTGATTTGTTTGTAAAGCTGCGGGGCGGAAATAACACAAATAGGCGTGAGGAATTAATTAAACGATTTGATTTAGATCCATCCAAAAAATGTCGCACGTACTCGAAAGGAAACAGGCAAAAGGTTGCACTAGTTGCTGCTTTTTCATCAGATGCTGATCTATATATCCTTGATGAACCAACTTCTGGTCTTGACCCTTTAATGGAGCAGGTTTTCCAACAATGTGTGATGGAGCAGAAACAATCAGGAAAAAGTATTCTTCTATCCAGTCATATTTTATCTGAGGTTGAAAAGTTATGCGACCGGGTCGGTATTATTCGTCAAGGAAAGATAATTGAAACGGGTACATTAAGTGAGTTACGTCATTTGACGCGAATTAATTTGCTAGTGAAAACAAAGGAGCAAATTACAGACCTCCATGTGTTAAAAGGCATTCATGAAATAAATGAACGAGAGGGAGTGCTTTCCTTCCAAGTGGATACGGAAGAATTAGATGTAGTAATGAAACATATTAGTCAATTTGGAGTGGTTAAACTGGAAAGCACACCACCAACTCTGGAAGATCTTTTCATGCGTCATTATGAAGGGAAAGCGGGAGCAGGGGGGAGGTCCTAATGGCTAGTCAAATAAATAAAGGTATCGGAACGCTCTCAAAATTTATCATTAGGAGAGACCGAATTAGGATTCCTTTATGGTTAGTCGGAATCAGTTTCTTTACGTTTATCGTACCTATATCATTTACTGAATTATATGGTTCACAAGAACAGCGAGATACATTGGCACAAACGATGGAAAATCCGGCCATGACTGCAATGCTTGGTCCTGCTGATTTGTCGAACTATACGATTGGTGTTATGACAGCACATGAGATGTTGCTTTTTACAGCTATGGCAGTTGGATTGATGAGTACTTTACTCGTAACACGACATACCCGTGGGGATGAAGAAAATGGTCGTATAGAGATGATTCGTTCCTTACGAATTGGGCGGTTGTCGTATCTAAATGCAACCTTACTTGTTTATAGCCTTATAAATATACTATTAGCGCTTATCGTTGGCTTTGGACTTTATGGCTTTCAAATTGAAAGTATGGATTTAGAAGGGTCATTGTTATATGGAGTGACTCTAGGGACAACAGGTCTATTTTTTGCAGGTGTTACAGCATTTTTTGGTCAACTATCAGAAAGCTCGCGTGGAACGATTGGCCTCTCCATTGGTTTTCTTCTCGTTGCCTATATTGTACGTGCAGTTGGGGATGTAGGTAATGAAGCGTTAAGTTGGATTTCACCATTTGGTTGGATAACGAAAACACAAATCTATGACGAGAATAATTGGTGGCCAATGGCTTTAATGCTTGTTGTATCTATGATTCTATTTATCGTAGCAAATTATTTAAATAGTAACCGAGATTTAGAGGCAGGGTTATTACCGTCAAAGCCTGGTAGAAATAGTGCCTCTGTTTTTTTACAGAGTACGATTGGTTTAAGTTTTAGGCTCCAACGAACAGCAATTCTATCATGGGCAATAGGGATGTTTGTATTAGGTGTTACCTACGGATCTATTTTAGGGGATATAGATTCATTTTTTGAAGGAAATGATGTGTTGGAGCAGTTATTCGCATCCGAAGAAGGCAATTCGGTAACTACTCAATTTGTATCCATGATTATCATGGTAATGGCAATTCTTGCAACAGTTTCTCTAGTAATGACAGTGAATAAACTATATGGTGAGGAGAAAAAAGGCCGTATAGAACATATACTAGGAAGGGCTGTTTCCAGAACGCGACTGATGGGGAGCTTCCTTGTCATTTCTATTATCAATGGATTTGTCATGATATCTCTCGCTGCAATTGGCTTATGGCTGGCAGGAGTATCCACAATGGAGGAGCCTTATCAATTCGAAACAATTTACGGATGGGGCATTATTTATTATCCAGCAATGCTTGTCATGATTAGTGTTGCTGTCTTATTAATAGGAATTAGACCAAAAATAACCAGTATCAACTGGATGTATATTGTTTATTCCTTCTTTGTTCTATATATGGGAGGGTTATTCCAGCTTCCTGAATGGCTTAGTAAGCTTACTCCATTTGGCCATATTCCGCAAATCCAGCTGGAGGATATGACATGGGTACCAATCCTTATATTGGTAACTATCGCTATTGTTTTAACCATGGTTGGTTTTATTGGATATAATAGAAGGGATATTGGAAGGTAGCGATCAGTAGAAATAGGAAAGGGGAGATGCCCTTTCCTATTTTAATATATAAAATAATATTCGTTATTCCTACCAAACACCTAACACATCTAACATAACTGCAATAATTAATATTGGTGCTACATACCGGATTAGGATAAACCATAGTTGAAATATGAATTGACTAATATTGCTTCCACGTTTTATTTCCTCATATAGAGCTGACTTCTTCATTTTAAAGGAAACAAATACCGCCATTAACAATGATCCTAAAGGCATTAAAATATTACTCACAGTGAAATCAGCAAGGTCAAAAAAGGATTTATTAAAAATAGTAAAATCATTTAATAGACCATATGACAATGCAGAAGGAATGCCAAATATAAAAATAGCGATACCAATTATCCAGGCAGCTTTACTTCGCTTCGCTTGATCCCCCTTCGCTATGACAGAAACAATAATTTCAAGCATTGAAAAGGCTGATGTCAGTGCCGCAAATAAAAAAATGATAAGAAAAGCTACAAAAAATGCCATTCCAAATGGTAACTGACTAAAAATCGTTGGCAGTACATGGAATAGAAGTACGGGCCCTGCATCTGGAGAAAGACCAAAGGAAAATACGGCAGGAAAAATAGCTAATCCGGCCAACAACACAATGGCGATGTTCATGCCTACAATTGAAAAAGCAGATTTAGGCAGGCTTTGATGTTTCGGTAAATAGGCGCTGTATGTAATCATAACAGAAACACCTATGCTCAGAGTGAAAAAGGACTGGCCCATTGCTTCCAGAATAGTTTTAGACGTAACTTTGGAAAAGTCAGGTTCAAGTAAAAAAGCAATTCCGGTTGAAGCACCATCTAATGTGACCGAACGAATTACTAAAATGATAAATAGAATCGCTAAAGCAGGCATCATAATACTACTTGCCCGTTCAATCCCCTTTTGAAGTCCTTTTGCGACAACAATGATAGTGAGTAAAATAAACACCAGTTGTACCACTAAACTAGTAACAGGATTTGCAATAGTTTGTTCGAACAAGGATGCATATTGCTGACTATCAAGACCGTTCAGCCCACCAGTAATTGCCTTTAAGAGGTAGCTGATAATCCAGCCGCCAATCACACTGTAAAACGACAATAAAATAAAACAGGTTATCACACCAAGTATTCCTATGTAATACCATTTCGTTCCAGGGGCTATTCGTTTAAAGGAAGAAATGGCATCTCGCTGTGCACTTCTACCAATCGTAAATTCCGCTAAAAGAAGGGGTAGCCCAAGAATAATGGTAAATAAAATAAAGATAATTAAAAAAGCCCCTCCACCATTTTGACCAGCGATATATGGAAACTTCCAAATTGCTCCTAAGCCAATGGCAGATCCTGCTGCAGTTAAAATAAAACCCAATCTAGTAGTAAATTGTTCTTGCTGTTCCAATATACGATTCCTCCTGAAGTAATTAATGTTTCCAATTGTCTATGATAATGGGGGATTTTGTCAATAGGAAATTTGATGAAATATCTGGGGAACCTGATTTTTCTATATTCAATAATCTTGTTCAAAACAAGAATAAATAGCAATTTGGAATAGTAAATGCCAAAAACTCTAATAACTAATGATATCAGGAAGTAAACGTCAGAATAGGGGGAATCTAGTTGAGAGAACATTTAATAGCCATGTTAGAAAGTCGTAAGGATGAAATAATAAATATTCGCCGTTATCTACATGAGTATCCAGAACTGTCATTTTATGAAAAAAATACTAGTCAATACATAGAAGAATTTTATAAGGGAAAGGATGCTGAAATACAAACAAATGTCGGTGGCGGCTATGGGATTATTGTTACCATTAAAGGTGGAAAGCTTGGGAAAACAATTGGACTACGAGCAGATTTTGATGCACTTCCGATTCAAGAGGAGACAGAGGTACCCTTTAAATCGAAAGTCCCTGGAGTCATGCATGCATGTGCACATGATGGTCATACGGCCTATTTAATGGTTCTTGCAGATTGCTTAATCCAATTAAAGGATGAAATTCCTGGCACGATAAAAATTATTCATCAACCTGCTGAAGAAGTACCACCAGGTGGTGCGATTGGAATGATTGAGTCTGGCTTGTTAGATGATCTCGATGATATTTTTGGTATTCATCTTTTACCAATGGGGCCAGCAGGCGTGGTTGGGTACAACAGTGGTTATGTCTTTCCAGGTCGGGCATATTTTAAGTTGAAGGTGCAAGGCTTAGGGGGCCATGGTTCCTCACCTCACTTAGCGAATGATGCTATTGTAGCGGGGGCGTATTTTGTAACAGCAATTCAAACCGTAGTAAGTAGACGGTTAAACCCGTTTGACATGGGGGTCGTAACAATAGGTTCCTTTGATGGGAAGGGTACATTTAATGTGATTAAAGATCGTGTGGAACTTGAAGGTGATGTTCGGGCAATGACGGAAGAAACAAGGGCGTTAATTGAAAGTGAAATTCGTCGGATTGCTAGAGGTGTTGAAGAGGAATTTGATGTGAAATGTGATTTAACCTATGAACCAGATTATCCGCCTTTGTATAATAATCCGGGATTAACAGATATGGTTGCTGCAGCTTTAAAAAGTGCAAACGACAAAGATATCACCGAAGTTAAGGAATTCCCACCACTATCGCCGTCTGAAGACTTTGCCCATTATGCAAATAGGTTTCCTGCTTGCTTTTTCTATATTTGTTGTACACCAAAGGGTGTAGAGAAGCCATATTTTAATCATCATCCTAAATTTGATATCAATGAAGATGCTCTCTTAGTGGCGGCGATAGCAGTTGGAATAGTTGTTTGTAGTTATTATGGTATTGATTAGTGGTTACGTAATAAATGTTGGAGTGCATCTTGAGATCAAACATATTTTAAAAAAATCTAGTGTACAACAGCTTTTTTCAAAATAGGGAGTTGCTAATATGCAAATGGATTATTTCATCTTAATTGCCATGTGGATAATTGGCATTATCGGATTTATTGTATTCATTCCACGTAAAGAGAAGCGAAAGGGCATTTTAGTATTCATGATATTTCAAGCAATTATTTGGCTCTGTGATATGTTTTCTTTTTCCAATAACTTGTTAAGTGCACCTGTACGATTTTTTCCGAAAGCGACAGATCTCACGGTTACAATAAATTATTTATTTTATCCTATGTTGTTCTCGTTGTATTACGTCCATATGAAAGCAAATGGCAGTTTAAAATATAGAATTACATATTTTTTAATCTGGGTTTCATCTGTCACTTTATTCGATATGTTAATTGAAAGACATACTAATTTATTGGAATATGATAGGATAACATCTTTTGGGATGTGGGTTTATAATGGGTTCATCTTTTTCATGAGTCAAATGTGCTGTAGTTGGTTCTATAGAGGAAGAAAATAATTGCTCCATAAGGGTTGTGTGTTTAATGATAATTGAGTGGTGGATATTAATAGTTGCCTATACTTTGGCCACTAGTGTACTTTTCTTTATCCCAAAAGGTAAATACCGACTTGCTATCGTTGCTTTTTTGTTTAACCAGGCGATTACTTTTTTGGTTGGGCTTTTGGTTGTAGATCTGGGGATGATTGAGTATCCTGTTCGTTTATTTGCTTCAATTAATCGAACGAGCTTTACGTTTGAATACTACATCTTTCCAATCATATGTGCTGCATTTAATGTATGGTACCCTAATGGTTCCAATCGTTTCATTCAATTAGGTTATTATGTTAGCTATTGCTCCTTCATGACTATTATCGAGGGTTTATTAGAAAGAAATACCGAACTAATTAAATATACCCATTGGGAGTGGTATTATACTTGGATTACATTATTTCTATCCTTCTTCTTCGTTCGCATCATTTGTGTTTGGTATTTCTCTGAAAAGAAGCTTACTTCATAACTAAGAATGTATGGTATGATGTACTCTAATAAAAGAAACTGTGAAATAATAATAGTCTAAAAAATAAATAGAAGACTTCTTATACATGAGACTGGTTTGATGAAACGAAGGGGGAATCATACACATGACAACTACAAGGAGAAGGGTTGTTGGAATAGCATTAATAACCGCGGTGGCAGTAATGGGGGATGCCATGCTTTTTATTGTTCTTCCATTATATTGGCAGGACTTTGGCATGACGGCTCTTTGGCAGGTGGGTATCCTATTATCTATCAACCGGTTCATTCGATTACCAATTACTCCTTTGGTTGGGCTGTTTTATAAACGATATCAAATGCGTACAGGAGTCTTTATAGCGGTTGTATTAGCTGTCATCACTACTGCTTCGTATGGGATTGTTAATCAATTTTGGCTATTGCTTGTGATGCGTGCTTTATGGGGTGTAGCTTGGTCTTTTCTCCGTTTGGGGGGATTTTTAACCGTAATCGATGTTACTAGTGACAGCAATCGTGGACAGTTTGTTGGCGTATATAATGGATTATGGGGACTTGGAGGGTTAGCAGGAATGCTAGCCGGAGGAATTTTGGTTGATCAAACATCTGTCACGTTTGTTACCATGCTGTTTGCAATCATTGCGTTAATCACAATACCTTTTGTTTGGTATTTAGTCCCTGCTTCCAAAAATGAAGAGCAAGAGGAAAAGATTAACCAAACTGTAACAAAGCCATGGCTAACACCGTATATTCAAATGGTGCTAGCAACAGGGATAGCATTAGGATTTATCGTGTCCGGATTATTTGCTTCGACCCTAAGCCCTTTAATCGAACGCTCCCATGTAACGGAATGGAGCTTTTCACATATAACCATTGGAGCAGCAACTCTTGCAGGATTCGTTCAAGCAATTCGCTGGGGATGGGATCCATTTCTTGCACCTTTACTTGGAAAAATGCTAGATTCCTTACAGTCTTTACATAGAGTTATACTTATCCCATTAATTGGTGGTGGGGTTTTATTTCTTTTATTAGGTAGTGTCCAATCTATAATCTGGTTATTAATTACACTATTACTATTTCAGCTTATATCGACAATGTTCACGACTACAACAGATACGCTAGCTACTAGTGCGGCATCCAGGTCTGACCATGTAAAAGTCATGACAGCACATACCCTAGCTGTAGATGTCGGCGCCGCTCTTGGGCCACTCGCCTCTTTTGTCTTATTAGAGTTTTATAGTTTATCAGCAGTCTATTATGTTGCAGGAAGCTTAATGCTCCTATTGGGAGTTGGTTGGATCTTTTTTAAGAGAGTGGAGAGCTAGAGTCATAGATTGATATTATTGTCCCCCGGTTCTTCCTAGTTGGGACCGGGTAGCTTCATGCAAAGCAGTTATTGCTTCGCGAATAACTGTGCTCGGGCGAGAGCCAGTGAGCAAAGCGGTTATTGTCTCTCGAAAACGTGCATGGGCGAGAACCAGTAGCCAAAGCCACTATTGCATCCCGAAAATCGGTGCTCTTATGAAAAATGGTACCTAAAGCGGCTATTGCTCCCCGAAAATCCGTGCCCGGACAAAAAACGGTAGCCAAAGCTACTATTGCGACCCGAAAATCCGTGCACGAACGAAAAACGGTAAACAAAGCCGCTATTGGCTCCCAAAAATCTATGCTCGGACGAAAAACGGTCCCCAAAGCCGCTATTGGCTCCCGAAAATCGGTACTCGAACGAAAAACGGTAAACAAAGCCCGCTATTGGTTCCCCAATATCCGTGCTAGGACGAAAAACGGTAAACAAAGCAGCTATTGGCTCCTGAAAATTGGTGCACGGACGAAAAACGGTCCCCAAAGCTACTATTGTGTCCTGAAAATCTGTTCTCGGACAAAAAACGGTAGCCAAAGCTACTATTGGTTCCCGAAAATCCGTGCCCGGACAAAAAACGGTACCTAAAGCCGCTATTGGCTCCCGAAAATCGGTACTCGAACGAAAAACGGTACCTAAAGCCGCTATTGGTTCCCGAAAATCCGTGCACGAACGAAAAACGGTAAACAAAGCAGCTATTGCCACCCGAAAATCCGTGCCCGGACAAAAAACGGTAAACAAAGCCGCTATTGGTTCCCGAAAATCGGTACTCGAACGAAAAACGGTAAACAAAGCCGCTATTGCCACCAAAAATCCGTCCCCAGACAAGAAACACCAACCAAAGCACCTATTTCATCCCACGAACCTCAGCGACCAATAGATCAACATGGTAGCTCCCCTAAACTTCCATTGTTATTTTATTTCACTAGAGTCTACATAATAAATAGACTTTGCATGCCCTAATTGAGTGAAATTATTTGCTAGTACTCTACGAATAGTTTTTCTAGAATCGATAATCTGACACCAATCATAAATTATTTTAGTGGTTATTTTTTTATCAGGGAACAGAGTTTTAAACTGTCGTGTGGACCTTAAAATGGCGGCGTCTATATGCTCATGATAATTGCAGTGCATACAAATTAACTGTCTTTTTATAATTTTTATTTCAAATGAGCTACAGGCACTACATGTAATTCCCTTCTTTACGTCCTCATAGGTGTATGTGGGTATTTTTGTATATGGAGATTTATCTTTGCGAAGTGTGGCAATTAATTTAGCTAGTTTATGGTTACTACTAGTGGATTGGTGTGCTGTCTTTAACTGAGTCAAATAACGTTTTAACTGGGTTGGTAGTATTATTGGTAGATTTGTCGTGGCATGGAATAGTGTAAACTCCAGGTTAATGAAGATAATATACGATTCAATAGGGATACGGAATCCGTAATGTTGGAGTAGCTGGCGGAGTAACGATTCACATCTGGTTAGCTGTAGAAGCGGGTTTTTAATTTCTTTGTTCGATATGGTATACCATATTTCATTTTCAATATAATAATCTCCTTCATAATTTTTAATCTCAAACAAATAGATCTTGTTGCGGAAGATAATTAATGTGTCAATTTGAAAGGTAGCATTATTCCATTCAAGAATAACATCGTTTAAGATTGTCCAAGTCTCAGCCTGGTCACTAAGCAATTTGACAAATAGTTGTTCTCCCTTATAACCCTTTAGCAGGTTCGAATAGTATAGTCTATCTCCCTCTGAAAGATTAAAGCGGGCTTCTAAATACTGAAAAATATTTATTTCCTCTGGTTTTGTCATTATCATCCACTTCCTCACATCCTTTCATAGTCTTATAGTATACTATAGGAAAAATTATCCAATTATTCAAGACAGAATAGAAATAACATCCTGACTCGGGTCCTTTGGGAATCACCTCAAGAATTTTTCCAGAATGGGGTTAGACTACAATCTAATCGCATGTGATTAGCAATCCTTTTGGAATAATAAAGGTACAACTTGTAAAATTGAAATAGCGTTACTTATATAGATCACCCTAAAACAAACTGCATCGGATTAGGAGAAAGAATGAGGAACAAATGGTAAAATTAATATAGCGTTACCTATATAAAGCACCCTAAACAAACTGCATCGGATTAGGAGAAAGAATGAGGTACAACTGGTAAAATTAAAATAGCGTTACTTATATAGATCACCCTAAACAAACTGCATCGGATTAGGAGAAAGAATGAGGCACAATATGGTAAAAGAAAACGTAAAACAAGATAACTACAAAGTATTTTCCCTAGTAAGCAATTATTTAAATAATGCGCCTGATTATGTTGAAAAAGAGGAAATCGAGGAGCTTGTTGAAAGTGGTATCTCCTATGAATATGCTTTTTCGATTATATTAGCTGCTGCGTTTGGACTGGATATAGTAGATAATACAGCAGACAGGGAGCTATTTAACCAGTACTTTCTGCAGATGATTCATCATCTTGATGGAGGTACATATTCTAGTAACCCATATTACAAAAATATCAAGCTACCTACTATAAAAATCGGTAATAGTGAATTAAAATATGAAAAATATAAACCATTTGAGGCTTTTGTTTGTGATGATATTATCCAAACGAAAGAAGGTAGACAAATACCGCAAATTGGATTTTTTGATAGGGAATTTATTTACCCCGCGGTTCTGGAACGTAACCGTATTTGGATGACTGTTACTCCAAATGAAATAGAGACGATACAAGAAGCGGTTGATCAAGCATTCGGCCATGTTCTGACATATGGTTTGGGACTTGGTTATTATGCTTATATGGTATCTGAAAAAGAGAGAGTCAAAACCGTCACCATTGTGGAGAAAAATGAGGATGTTATTCAGTTATTTAAACAATATATACTACCACAGTTTGATAATGCAGAGAAAATTACTATTATAAAAGCGGATGCCTTTGAATTTGCTGAGGAAAAAATGCCTATGAATAATTATGATTTTGTATTTACAGATTTATGGCATGATGTTTCAGATGGACTGGATATGTATTTAAGAATGAAAGAATTTGAAAAAAATTGTCCGGGTACCGTATTTATGTACTGGATTGAACAATCGATTACATGTTATTTATAAAAAGCCAAGCTTCATGGAAGTTTGGTTTTTTCTATTTAATAATAAAGTCACAATTCTTTCAAACTTACCTGAATAAATAAGAATATTTAGGTGTTATACTTGTGTTAGATTGTTAAATTGAAACAAATTTCCTCAAACTATAACAAAGGGGTGAATCTATGCTGCCGGTTGAAAGGCAAAATAAAATAAGAGCATTAATTTATTCGAAAAAGGCGATGAGAATTAGTGAATTAAGTGAAAAGCTAGGAGTCTCAGAAATGACGGTCTATCGTGACATTAAGCCTTTATTGGAAGAGGGGCTGATTATCAAGACCTTTGGTGGGATCTCCCTCATCGAAAAAGAGGATAATCGTTTGCCTGACCAGGGGATATGTACGTATTGTCAGAAGCCAGTTAATGCAAAGATGGCATATCGGCTAATCTTGGAAAATGACCAAATTGAGACTGCTTGCTGTGCACACTGTGGTCTACTAAGACATCGACAATTAGGTAACGGAGTACTGCAGGCAATTTGTCATGATTTTTTCCTAAATACAACGATAAGTGCACCATTAACTTGGTATATAATGGATACTACTTTAAATATTGCCTGTTGTCAGCCACAAGTTTTAACCTTTGGAAACCTAGAACATGCCGAGAAGTTTGTAAAAGGATTTGGTGGTAAGATTTATGGATTTCAAGAGGCTATGGAAGTCATTGCCGATAAAATGCTCGGGACTTATGGATGTCATAATCACAGCTAAAATACCAGAATGGAGGAAAGAAAATGAAACGAAAAATTTGGATTGGATTAATCGTAATTGTGTTAGGGTTGTTATCAGCATGTGGAAATTCTGAAAAAGAGACCGAGAGTGAACCAGAAGAACTGCACGTATTACGTGTTGATTTTGATCTTCCGGAGCATGCAGAAGTAAATGAAACAGTACTACTAAAAGCAGTTGTTTCGTATGGTGAAGAAGCAGTTAAAGATGCTAATGAGGTTCAATTTGAATATTGGGAACAAGGAAAGGAAAAGGATAGTAAGACTATCAATGCAAAAAATAATGCAGATGGTACATATACTGCCGAAGTGACTTTTGATAAGGACGGCATTTATGAAATCTATGCACATACAACAGCAAGAGACATGCATTCCATGCCAAAAAAATCGATTACAGTTGGTAATGGTGCAGCAGCCACGCATGATGAGGGTCATGAGGAAGGGCATGAGCACTCAAGTACAGAAGGTTTTTCTATGCATTTTGAAAAACCGGATAGTGTAAAACAGAACCAAAAAGTGCCATTAACAGTTCATCTGCAATTAGGTGATCAACCTCTTGTAGCTGCAAATGTACGTTATGAAATATACCAGGATGGTTCTGAAAAGCATGATTGGGTCGATGCAAAAGAAGCTAAATCTGGTGAATATAGTAGTGCACACTCGTTTACAGAGACAGGTAAATACACGATTGTAATCCATGTCACAAATGATGATGGATTACATGAACATCAGGAGCAGGAAATAGAAGTAGTTAAGTAAGGATAACATTAACAAGTACATTCGCCTAACATAGAGCATACAATAATTTAGAAAATCTATGAGAGGATGGAGAAAATGTACTATGTTCCGATGATGTATCCGAATACAGCTCTATACTATGACCCTGCGTATTATCCTATGCAGACGCCTTACTGGCAGGTTCCTGACACACGTTGGGGCTATTGGCAAACAGAGAAGTTGAAGGCTAGGGTACCATTGAAAGACCATGGTCCAGGACCATTTGTTGTGGATATTAACGCAGCAAGTAAACAAAATAAAAATTATCGTACTACCTTATGGACTGGTAAACACCTACAGGTAACATTGATGAGTATAAATGTCGGTGAGGATATAGGATTAGAGATTCACCCAAATACAGATCAATTTCTTCGCATTGAGCAAGGGCAAGGTATTGTTCAAATGGGGAAAGAGGAGAATAAGCTAGATTTTGAACGAAGATTACGGGATGACACGGCTATAATGGTACCAGCAGGGACCTGGCATAATGTCATCAATACAGGAAATATACCGTTAAAGCTTTATTCCATCTATGCTCCTCCACATCACCCTCATGGAACAGTCCATACGACCAAAGCACAAGCAATGGAGGAAGGAGATTAAGTTGGGAAAGCGCAATTCTTTGGGATTGCGCTTTTTTGATGCCTTTTCATAAGAAAAGCAAAGCTACCACTATCTGTAAAAGTGGACTATAATATAGTCAAAACAGTAGATGAAAAAGGAAGTGCATCCATGAAGAAAAAAGTTTACTTGAACCACGATGGTGGAGTAGATGATTTAGTATCATTATTTCTATTGCTACAAATGGATGATGTTGATTTAATTGGGGTGGGTGTCATTCCTGCAGACTGTTATCTAGAACCAGCAGTTTCTGCAAGTAGAAAAATTATCGATCGTTTTGGCAAGGGTCGAAGAATTGAGGTTTCTGCTTCCAATTCACGTGGAAAAAATCCATTTCCTAAAGATTGGCGAATGCATGCATTTGTGGTGGATGCTTTGCCGATATTAAATGAGCACTTACCGGTCAAAACACCGTTATCTGATCTACCAGCTCACAAGCATTTAATTGAGTCACTTCGTAATAGCACAGAAAAAATAACCTTAGTCTTCGTCGGTCCTCTGACAGATTTAGCTAGAGCATTAGAAGAAGCACCTGACATTCAAGGGAAAATTGAAAAATTAGCTTGGATGGGTGGCACATTCTTAGAAATGGGTAATGTCGAGGAGCCTGAGCATGATGGAACAGCAGAATGGAATGCTTTTTGGGACCCAGAGGCTGTAAAGGCTGTGTGGGACTCGAATATTCAAATAGATCTAGTGGCATTAGAGAGTACGAATATGGTTCCACTAACATTGGATGTGAGAAATCACTGGGCTTCTGAGCGGAAATATGAAGGTGTAGATTTTCTTGGGCAAAGCTATGCTGTTGTACCGCCTTTAGTTCATTTCCAAACAAATTCTACTTATTTCCTTTGGGATGTATTAACAACTGCTACTGTTGGCAGAGATGATTTAGTTAAGAAAAAAGAGGTCAAAAGCATTGTCTATAAGGATGGACCTAGTCAAGGTAAAACAGAGCTGTCTGAAAGTGGACGAGCAGTTCAATTGGTTTATGAGGCAGACAGAGATGCCTTCTTCACTTACATCACGGAATTAGCTAAACAGGCATAGGAGGAATACAAAATGAGAAGAATTATTATTGATACGGACACAGCAGGTGATGATACAATTGCCATTCTAACGGCACTTCATCATTTTAAAGTTGAAGGAGTAACCATTACTGGTGGAAATGTAGATTTTGATCAAGAGGTAGAGAACGCATTGTATACAATCCAGGTTTTTAATCCGGATTATCATGTGCCAGTTTTTAAAGGATATGAGGGTCCAATCCTTGGAACACAGGAAGGGCATGTAACAGTAGAGGATGTCCATGGAAAAGACGGAATGGGGGATTCATTCTTTGAAAAAGCTAAGCAACGACCAGAGGACAAGCATGCGATTGATTTTATTATTGAAACGGTAAAAGCAAACCCCGGAGAGATAGAGCTATTAGCTATTGCGCCATTAACGAATATTGCGATGGCGATGAAGAAGGACCCTACAATTGTGAAGGATATTCCACATATTTATATCATGGGAGGTACGAACAATTCCCTCGGTAATATTACGGCAGCTGCAGAGTATAATTTTTATGTGGATCCGGAAGCAGCTAAAATCGTTTTACATTCTGGTATTCCAATTACAATGGTCGGCTGGGATATGTGTACAAGGTACTCTGTTATGGCAGATGAGGACCATCAGGAGATTGAAAAGCTAGGAACAGAGCGCTCGAAATTTTTCATGGATATAAATCGTGTTGTACTGAAATTTAACCGTGAAGTACATAAGATTAATGGAACAACACATCCAGATACATTATTAGTTGCGATTGCAGCGAATGAGGAATTAATGACAAAGTCAACGATGTACTATGTCGATGTAGAAACAAAAGGCGAGATCACGAGAGGTTATAATATGGTAGATATCAATAATCGGAGTGGGAAGAATCCTAATGTGAGGGTTTGTGAAGCTGTGGATCGTGATGTATTCAAAGCCGACCTGTTAGCGGTTCTGCGAGGAAAATAAAATAAATAAACAGAAATTAGAAAAGATATTATATTTGCAAATAGAATAAAAAAATAGCCTTGGAAGGCACATTCTAATAATAAGGATGTGCCTTATAACACTTTCTTCCTATCTTTTTGAATTATATTTATCATTTCTTCAAAGTCATTTTTTTATCTATGACATCATCCCGTAACTAATCCCTTACTTCATTCAACATCCTCTTTGGCATCGTTATTCTGTAGTAATTGCCAATTTTCGTGACCTTTCATTTAGCTCTATCCAATTATATTACCTATTTCAAGTGATTATAACAGCTATATTCCCTGAATATTTTTCAATATAGGAATTATTTCCCAAGTATGATAAAATTCAAAACATATCAATAATAAAAGGGGAATTAGGTTGGAAAACGTTATTGAAGTGAAGGATCTTACACGTGTATATAAGCTAAAAGAGGGGAATAAGCTTGCACTTGATCATATTTCCTTTGATGTGAAACGAGGAGAGGTATTTGGTCTCTTAGGTCCGAACGGTGCAGGTAAGACTACGACGATTAAAATACTTACGACATTATTACTTCCAACAAGGCGATGTAAAGGTATTAGGTTACGATGTCGTCAGTGAAAGTCAAAAAATTAGAAACCAAATTAATTTTGTATATGGTGGAGAGCGAGGCGTTTATGGTCGGCTAACGGGAAAGGAATATTTATATTATTTTTGTACGCTTTATAAGGTAAAGAGGAAGGAACAACCCGCATTAATTGATAAACTACTAGATTTAGTCTCCTTAAAGGAAGCAGAAAACCAGAAAATCCATACCTTTTCCAAAGGAATGATTCAACGATTACATATTGCTAGATGCTTAATTAATGAGCCGAAAATCCTGTTTTTGGATGAGCCTACTATCGGTCTTGATCCGGTTGGAGCAAGATTATTACGAGACTTAGTCAGAGAACTTTCTGAACAAGGGATAACAGTAATTTTAACAACCAATTACATGCAAGAAGCAGATGATTTATGTGACCGCATAGCTTTTATTCGCGATGGGAAAATCAGCATCATTGGTGAACCAAGTCATATTAAGGAGAGCTGTAATCATTTGAACCTGTATGAGGCGATATTGAGCACGTAACATTTAGAGAAGCTGAAAGCGGATCAAACCTTTAAGAATGTAGAGGAAGAAGTTTTAAAGGGATCCTTTGTTCATATTAAATTCGAAATGAAAATTTCTAGTGAGGATGAGGCAACTAGTTATTTGGAACAATTTGGTCAGGTGCTTAAACTTAGTAAGAGAGAGATATCGTTAGAGGATGCCTATATTTATCTAATGGAGGATGTAGGTTAAGATGCTAAATTTATTCGTCCAAGAGATAAAATACTTTACAAATTTTCATAACAAAATGTACCAATTTCTACTTTTCTTCCAGCCTTTAGTATTTCTAACGATTGTATATTTTCTACAGCAGATTAGGGGAGATGTAAATACAGACCGCTTTGTAGTAGCTTCGGCATTAATTAGTATGTGGAGCTATGTATTATATTCCTCGGGTTCTGCATTAGTCTCTTTACGATGGAGTGACACATTAAAGCTTGTTATTGCGGCACCAACCTCACTGTTTCAAGTCATTATCTCAAAGGCATTTAGTAATTCCATGATTGCACTAATTACGATGGTGTTAAGCTTCGTATATGCCAGATTTATTTTTGGTTTTTCCATTACTATTTCAAATTATTTCTGGTTTTTTTCTTCTGTCATTGTGCTTATTATTTCTTTATGTGTAGTGGGAATCATTTTAGCAATAGTTTTTGCGGTATTTCAAAATGTGTTTGATTTTCAAAATTTAATTCTGACACCAATTATTTTAATGTGTGGGGTATTTATTCCAGTTGAGCAATTGCCTAATGTTATCCAATTTGTTTCATATGGTATACCGATGACCTGGGGAATAAAAGCTGTCTATGAAGCAATTGAGGTAAATGAAATGATGTATACGACCATGATAATTTCACTAGGTATAAGTTTCATCTATTTATTATTAGCTGCATTTGTTATTCGAAAAATGGAAATGGTCTTACGTAGACATGGAAAGTTAGGTGCAATGTGATGTTTTGGATACATAAATACGGATTTACTAACCTATCCTATAAAGCACTATATTCCTTTCAATCATTAAAGCTGTTTATTTTGTTTCGCATTGTTGATCCTTTTATGAACTATTTGTTTTATGCAACATTAGTCAGTGCCATGATTGGGTCGGACTATTTAAGCTTTGTAGTCATTGGAAATATTGCTAGCTATACATGTCATACAATTATGATAAACTTTATGACAATGTTCCGATTTGAGAGAAGGTATGGGACGCTAGAGTTAAATATCGCTTCTCCTTCACCGACACTGTGGATTATTATTCGAAAAGCGATTGTACCATTGTTCGATGGAATGTTTGTTTTTACCGTCGGTTTACTAATCGGCTGGCTCATATTTGATATTCCATTACCTTTAGACCAAATTGGAAATATTCTGGTGTTATTTATTGTCACCCTGTTTTCGGTGTTAG
The DNA here is from genome assembly GCF_050433565.1 of Ornithinibacillus bavariensis. Classification (NCBI taxonomy): domain Bacteria; kingdom Bacillati; phylum Bacillota; class Bacilli; order Caryophanales; family Bacillaceae; genus Ornithinibacillus; species Ornithinibacillus bavariensis. Next base: position 102,569 of record NZ_JBNPWZ010000006.1, on the reverse strand, counting down.
CTTTTTCATTATTATTCGCTTGCCTTAGTCTATTATTTGCTAATGTTAACCTGTTTTTAAACCTAGCATTGGCAGTCTTTCAAGTATTCTGTGGGGTAAACTTCTCGGTTACACTGCTTCCAAACAGCCTGGAATTTATCGCAAGAATGCTACCATTAACCCATAGCATTGAGGCACTACGTTCCATTTATGGAATCGAGTCGTATTCGGTATACCCTTTATTAGGAAAAGAGCTAATTATCGGTATCTGTTATTTATTGGTTTCGTTAGTGTTTGCGACAATGATGGAAAAGGTTGCTAGGAAAAATGGTGCATTATTAAAGAGTGTTTAGAATATGGCGGTGGGATAGGCTATTCCCACTGCCATATTGTATTTCATTCAAGAATTATGGAATGACTGCCCGATTTCCTTTTCTGCAATTATTTCATTTGCTGCTTCTAATTCCTTATGCTCCTTAACAGAGTCCCCAACCATTTTATTTAAATAGTCAAATGGATAGTTTGCTCGTAGTCCATTCTGCGCGCCAATTTCTCCGTCTATGTTTGCTTCAACAGGCATCGCAAATTTTTTATTTTCCTCTTTTTTCATTTAATCACCTCAGATAGTAGAATGGCTTACGGTACTCCTTTTATTCGCAGGCATAATTTTTTCTTTCCTATGAAAAATAAACTAAACTTAGGATACATTTGGAATGAGGAGATAACGATGAAACCAGTATACAGTGACATAATTCAATTTCGCGGAGGTCACTATGATTTCGGATTTATGCAGGGTGAGGCACTTAGAGAATCACCAATTCTTGCCAATCGTGAAAAACAATGGGGACCAAAGAGAAAATATCATTTTTCGATTGACGAGCAGGAGGTTAAGTCTGCTATTTTGCAATTTGCTCCTGGCGTATGGGAGGAAATAGAGGGACTATGTGATGCACTGCAATGGCATATGCACGATGCGATTCGAGAATTTGGCGGATACTATTTAGAATATGGTAAAAGTGGGTGCTCTATTTTTACCGGTGAGGATTATATGGTACGGAATTACGATAACCATCCTGCATCCTATGAAGGACGATATGTGCTTTATCAGCCTACGGATGGTGGGTATGCAATAGCTGGACCTTCGATGCAAATCACCGGGCGTATTGATGGGATAAATGAAAAAGGGTTAGCAATGGGATATAACTTTGTTAATCGTGTCCGTTCTGATAGTGGTTTTATTTGTAATATGATTGGGAGACTTATTCTCGAGTCTTGCGCATCTGTTGCAGAGGCAGTTGATCTGTTAAAAGAGATCCCACATAGACACTCTTTTAATTATGTCCTTCTTGATAAACAGGGTAAGAGCTATGTCGTTGAAGCCTCCCCACGAAGAGTAGAGGTCCATCACAGTAATGCATGTACAAATCACTTTGAAAAAATAACGGAGGAAAACCGTTACCGAACAGATGAATCCATGAATAGGCAAGCGTCTATGATGCTTCAAGGAAAGAATAGCTTGGATACTTATCAGGCTTTTCAGATGATGAATAATACGAATAATGGTGTGTTTTCTTCTAAATATGGTGCTTGGGCAGGTACACTCCATACCTCAGCATATTTTCCAAGAGAAATGAAGGCATGGTTTTCTTTAGGTGGTGACCAAAAGCCTGTAATGTTAGACTTTCAAAAATGGTTGGACGGAGAGAAGCTGCGCATCAAACAAATCAAAGGAACACTTGATTCTAATTCATCATTTGTAAATATGGAAATACTTTCAAACCCGAGTATACTAATGTAAAGACAACCAATCTATTATAATTGGTTGTCTTTACGGTTAAGATATATGTTTGGTCTCTATAGCAGCGATTGCTCGGGCATATTCATTTGACACATCTTCACCGATTTCTTCCCACTTTGTTTTATTTCTTATTTGTCCATCTTTATCCAGTGGTTCCTGAAATTGATTAAAACCTGTTGCTGCAAGTAAGGAGTTCTCATCCTTGTCTAAACCAATATGTACGATATGCTTAATCACAAATGGTGTTCTAAATTCAATGAAAGCATCACTTCTATCTAACATTCCTTCAAGTACGTGAAATGGCATACGAAGATAAATGGTTTCCCCATTTTCACGGTGTAGTGTTGCATCAAAGAATGCACCGTCATACTCCCAGCTACCACACATACTAAGTCCAAATTGCTTCGCTAACTGTCGGGCAACGCCAAAGTAGGCCCGCTTTCCTTCCAACTCTGTTTGTAATTCAATCACTTTCCAACCTCCTAGTAGTGCTTTTCAATTAGTATTAGCAATATATGGAATAACATACCCTTGCTATTAAATATTTCCCAGATGAGTATCTGCATGGTAGACTAAAAAATATGAAAAAAATGGAACGTGGGGATGGACATGCTAAAGGACACAGGGGAACGAATTATCCCGGAGAACATGAAGATATTGAATGGGTTGTTAATCGAGCATATTGCTCGATATCATTTTGCAAGGGAATATGCTTACGGAAGAGTACTGGATTTTGCTAGTGGTTCAGGATATGGGAGTCATATTATTGCGAAGTCGCGTGTAAATCATGTAGAAGCGGTTATCGGTATTGATATTGATCCAGATGCAGTGAAGTATGCAAAGGCTACCTATTATCATCCATGCTCAACCTTTTTAGTAGGGGATGTTACTGATCAAACATTACCGGATAAGCTTGGCCAGTTCGATTGTATCATCAGCTTTGAAACAATTGAGCATGTAAAAGAAGAAGCCAAATTTATGAAAAATATTTATGAAATGCTCAAGCCAGGTGGAACATTGATTTTATCAACACCATTTGGTGAAGGGAGAGGAAAGCCAAGTGGGCAGGAATTCCATGTTCATCAACTGACTGTACAGGAATTTAAGGAATTATTTGCAGATTATCCGGACAAAAACTTTTTTTATCAAAAAGGTGCATTAATCCAACCTGAACATCCAGCGGTAATAGAGAAAAATTTTCCACTTGGTATAGTCATTTGTAAGAAATAATTCGGACAGGATATGTTTGTTTTTCGGAAAAAATATTTTACTATTTTACAGACAAAAACTATAATATACAACTAACTAAACTAGATGTAGGGGTACAACCTGCGAGCATAGAAAAACGTTAGCTGAATGTGTAGTGGAAGCCATATAACGGGTTTGAATATAGAAGTTCCATCTTGCTTCTGGCAAGTGACTGTGCTTGAGATGAGTAAAAGCTATATTGGCATAAGTTGTAAGAGGATATGAGAGCAGGGCAATAAGGTTGCTTAATGAAAAGGATGACCTTTTTAAATGAATTTTAAAAGGTCATCCTATTTTACATGGTTGAAGAAGCTTTGTTTGATACTAGACTACTTTTTAAGGAGATGAGCATGGTTCCAAGAGAAGCTAAGATGAATAATCCGCCGATAATTGCGTTTGCTTCAATTGGTAATTTTCCAATAATCATTCCCCCAACGAACGAACCAAATGCGATGCCAAAGTGCAGGGATGAGTTACTTAAGCTCTGTTGAATATCAGATGTTTCTGGTGAAGAGTCAATTAAATAGCTTTGCATCGCTGGTGATATAGCCCAGCTCATAATTCCCCATAGTACGAGTGCAATCAAGAATATAGGCATGAAGAAAGTAGTATATGGAATTACAAGAATCACCGTACTGAATATTAGGATGGAGGAAATAATCGTCCTTTTTGTACCTAACGTATCAGCGAATGTACCACCAAGACCTCCACCACTCACAGCTGCTATCCCAAAAATTAAAAAGAGAATACTAATCCAGGTAGCACTTAAATCCATCGTTTCCTGAACAAAAGGCTTTAAATACGTATAAAGCACGGAATGTCCAGACATATAAAGGAAGGTGGAAAAATGCGCAAACAATATTTTCCTTGATTTCAAGGTTGCTAGCTGTAGTCGAAGCGGAACAGCAGGCTTTGGTTCCACACGATCCATGAAGAAAAAGACACCAATGAGGGACAAGGCAGTCAATATTGCTATAAAAATAAAAGGTGCCCGCCAGCTAAACATTTCTCCTAGCATTAATCCTACTGGAACACCAAGCACTAATGAACCACTAACACCCATCGATACAATTCCAATTGCCCTTCCACGGTATTTAGGTTCTACGATTGTAGGAGCCATGACAAGGCAAAGAATGATTAAGAGCGCTCCACTTAATGCAGTAATAATCCTACCCAGCAACAGAATGCTATAATTCGGGCTAATAATCGATACGACATTACCGATTAGAAAGAAAAACAAAAAGATTAAGGTAAGCTTCTTTCGTTCAATTTTTGCTGTCATTAGCAATAAAATCGGAGATGCAATAGCAAAAATAAGAGAAAAGATGGTTACTAAAAACCCTGCAGCTCCAATCGATACATGTAAATCACCGGCAATTAGATCCAGTAAACCACTTATGATTAATTCGACCATTCCAATAATAAATGAAACGATCATTAAGAAATAAACACGTTTATCCATTCACTCTGTCCTTTCTAAGTTCCCTATCTAATAGTAAACTTGTTAGAGTTTGCTGACAAGCGTTAATAGTGATTAAAATTGGCAGAAATTTTTAATGTGACCAAGAGGAAAAATCGTAAATGCCATGATTATCCTGAGAAGAGTTATAGATTAGGATAGTTACCGAAACTAGTATCAACAAAGAAAAAGATTATGTCAGCCAACGATAAAATAGGGAGACACCACCTTGTCTAATGAGTAAAACAAGCGTAATATTACGATAAAAACAGATAATGAGGCACAGATATGAAGGAATATTATTATGATAAGCTATTTAACATACAAACAATAGGTAAAGGTGTATTAAACCAAATAACTCATTATTATCCGTATGAACCAACTCCATACGAGGCTTTAGAGATTTTAGTTGAACAATATGAAGTGAAAAGTAGTGATCATTTCGTGGATTTTGGCTGTGGCCTTGGTAGGCTAAACTTCTTTATTCATTATTTTTATCAAGCAGCAGTGACCGGAATTGAAATGAATGAAATCGCCTATCGCAAGGCTCTTCATAACCGAAAACTTTACACAAAGAAAACAAATAATTCTGTAGAGACACTCCAGTTTAAGCACTGTTTAGCTGAGCAGTATGAAATTAGTGAAATAGATAATCGATTTTATTTCTTTAACCCATTTTCCGTTCATATCTTTCAATACATAGTGAATCAAATTATGCTTTCGGTGGAGAAGGCCCCAAGAGAAGTGGACATTATTCTTTACTACCCTTCCGAGGATTATGTATTTTACTTAGAAAATCGTACAGCATTTAAACAAGCTCAGGAGGTTGTGGTTCCAGGTCTATATGAAAAAAACAATAATGAACGCTTTTTAGTTTATCGATTAGATTATTAATGCATGTTAGAAGGAAAATCGAAAGTTTTGGCGAAATATTAGTAAAGAAGATACCTTATTACAGAGAAGAACGTAAATGATAAGTCCAAATCAAAATAGAGTACATACAGTTATTATCCATGTAAATGATTTGATGGAATCTGTTAAATGGTATTGCAGGCTGCTTGGACAATCGTATGAGCTGTCAAGTGTGGAAAGGCCGGTCATGGTATGTAAGACTAATGGAGAAAAAGGTGAAAAGTATGAATATAACATTTGAAAATATAGAAACTAAAGGTCATGTAATCAAAGAAAATGACTTATATAAGCACTATCATTATCCGGAAATGCTAACTCGATATGATAGTAATTTTATAGCGTTTAAACGGATGCCCACTATGCATGAATTTAAAGAGGCAGAGGTGTTTTTAAGGAATTTTCACGTAAACAATGGGCAAAATCATGTAAAATTTCTTTTCCCACCAAATCAGAACGTAAGTGTTGAACTAGTAGAATATTTTAATATGGAAGGATACACTTCAGGGATAAATGAACTATACGCGATAAACCCTGCAAACTTTCCAATGGTTTCTGAGAATCCTAATATACAAGTGGAAAAAGTAAATGCAAAGAATTATGAAGAATATTTAAAGCTACAGTATGATCAGGAAATCCAGTTTGGAGAGAATTTTGCTAAGGAGAAGGTAAAGCTGCATCAACTTAGATTTCATAGCAATGACGTAGTTCAATTCATCGTATTCTATCAAGATAAACCAGTAGGTGCGGTTGACGTCATTCTTAGTGAAGGGATTGCCGAGATTGATAACCTTTTTGTAATAGATTCTATGCAACGCAAAGGGATAGGGAGTCAGCTCCAACGAAATGTTATGGATTTATATCAGGATCGTACGGTTATTTTAATTGCTGATGGGAAGGATACGCCAAGAGAAATGTATCAGAAGCAAAATTACCAATTGATGGGATTCCAGTGTGAAGTGTTGAAGGTATATTAGGATTGGCTCGACTACGAAGTGGAGTTGGGTCTTGACCAGATATGGGCTGAAGCTTTGTATCAGTATGATTATATTGAATAACATAATTTACCATTAACACTACCATATTTCCTTAAAGAACAAGCAAGGAAGATTCAAACCGAGAAAACGGATATTAAAAGTGGGTGTTTCCTTCCAAGAAGGTACATACTTCGGGTTATTATCTTGTATATTAATTACTAAAAGGTAAATTTGGAGGTGTGCAACATTAACATATTGATGCCAATTATACTTGTCGGTTTTAGTTTCCTTGTTGCTATTATTGTAGCTGTAATACTAATTATATTTGTTATTCGTAAATCTAAGAGTAGTAAAAAGTGAAAATAAATGCATTTTAATAACGTGTTCCATTATGAGGTGCGCCGAGCTAAATATCAAAGTAAATGGCAAAGGAATTCTCAATACAAGAAAATCAGATTATAATTCACAAGAAAAGGAGCTAGATTTAACAAGCTTCTTTATTTTAGATTTTAATTCCTTATTCAATTAGCACCGGTTTACTTAAAAAGAAAGGACGTTTATTAAACGAACACATTCGATTTTTTTTACTTTTCCAATACCCCTAATCATTTTCTATCACTCCTCCTAGTGAAGAAGCTTTTATGAAAGGTTTTTTGATGATATCTGCTAATTCATCCTTTGTACCATAAATAACAATACCTTATAACTTTCTTGAACAATATCTTCCGCGTCTTCATGACTACAACCGTTCTTTTTTAAATAATCATATATCATTTTCGCCTGTTCATTATATATATTCAATAAAAAGCGTGAATCCATAGCTCCTCCTTTCTAAGGACCCTTCATTATTAAAGAGTCAATTCCCTTGAGAAAGTTTACAGTAAAAAGAAAAGAAAGTTTATAATATAATTTCACTTTCGAAGTTCATTTTTAAATGCTTCTTGCTAAAATAAATAGGCAACTCTACTAATTGAAGAATAGCACACCATTTCAAAATAATGTTCTTTTAGTTGAACAAAAAAGAAATACGTTGTGGTCTGAACTTGGAATAAGATATGAAAAATGTGCCTATCTATCTCAAACGCAAGAAAATATCATTTAATCAAGATTTTTAAGATTTGCGTGTTTTCAGAATCCCCTATTTATAATTATATAATAGACAGTTTTAAGCAGGTGCTTTCCATCAAATACTCATTTGAATATTTTATTGGCAATATTTTCATTTCTCACATATACTATTCTTATAATCAAATGAATATTTGAATGAGGGGTATGAAATGGTAGAATCAGTGAATGATAAGTTAGAGAAGGATACTTGTGAAACGTTTTCCTTTGATGAGGAGAAGGTTAATCGTATTAAACCTAGAGTGGCAGAAGTAGCAGGAGTAGAGCTAATATTTAAGGCTTTATCAGATGCAACTAGGCTAAAGATCACATATGCATTGACGATTGAGGAAGAACTCTGTGTATGTGATGTTGCTAATATTATAGGTTCAACAACTGCAACAGCCTCTCATCATTTACGATTACTGCGTAATATGGGTCTTGCCAAATATCGTAAGGAAGGAAAGCTAGTATTTTATTCGCTAAAGGATGAACATGTCTACCAATTAGTTTCCATCGCACTGGAGCACGCGAAAGAAGGTGAATAATTTGGCGGAAAATCAACATGTCTATCGACTACAAGGCTTGTCTTGTGCTAATTGTGCAGCAAAATTTGAAAAGAATGTCCGAAATATTGCCTCTGTTGAAGATGCACAATTGAACTTTGGTGCTGCAAAGCTGACCATTCAGGGGGCAGCTACGGTTGAAGAATTAGAAGAAGCAGGGGCATTTGATGGAATTAAGGTTATCCCCGAGCAGAGAAAGCTTTCTGAGGTTAAACAATCCTTTTGGAAAAAGAAAGAAAATGTGATAACGATGATTTCACTTTTCTTTACAATGCTAGGATATATATTCTATTTTATGATAAATGAATCTCACCCTCTTACGATAGGGGCATTTCTGGCGGCTATCCTAATTGGTGGGTATAGTCTCTTTATCATAGGTTTAAAGAATTTAACCAAGCTCCAATTTGATATGAAGACCTTAATGACAATCGCCATAATTGGCGCAGCCATTATAGGCGAATGGGCAGAAGGTGCTGTCGTTGTTTTCTTGTTTGCGCTTAGCGAAGCCCTGGAGAGCTATTCCATCGATAAGGCACGACGATCCATTACATCCTTAATGGATATTGCCCCAAAAAAGGCTACCATTCGCAAAGGTAATGAGACAATCGAAATTGCTGTAGAGGATGTTCAAATTAACGATATTTTATTAATTAAACCCGGACAAAAAATTGCCATGGACGGTGAGGTAGTTAACGGCGAGTCCTCCGTTAATCAGGCAGCAATTACTGGTGAATCCATTCCGGTACACAAGACAACTGGAGATGAGGTATTTGCAGGAACCATCAATGAAGAGGGCTCCTTAGAGGTTCGTGTTACAAAGCGCGTAGAGGATACGACCATTGCGAAGATAATTCATCTTGTAGAAGAAGCGCAAGCAGAACGTGCTCCTTCACAGCAATTTGTCGACAAATTTGCTAAATATTATACCCCAGCAATAATGGCCATTGCTTTACTTGTAGCAGTTATTCCTCCGTTATTCCTTGGTGGGGACTGGTCAGAGTGGGTGTATAGTGGTTTAGCGGTATTAGTTGTTGGATGCCCATGTGCTCTAGTCGTCTCGACACCAGTCGCTATCGTAACTGCAATAGGAAATGCCGCTAGAAATGGCGTTTTGATTAAGGGTGGTATCCATTTAGAAGAAACTGGACATCTGAAAGCAATAGCCTTTGACAAAACTGGAACACTTACGAGAGGAAAACCTGAAGTTACCGATATAGTGTCCCTAGCTAATCAGAGCGAACAAGAAATTTTACGTATTGCAAGTGCGATTGAAGAATACTCACAGCATCCACTTGCATCAGCAATTATTAGAAAAGCTACCAAGTCAAATATAGATAAATACCATGCAGAGAACTTTATATCTATAACTGGAAAAGGGGCAAAGGCGAAAGTTCTGGATGAGGAATATCTTATTGGGAACCTAGCATTATTAGAAGAATATAATACAGTTTCTAGAGAAGAAAAAGAAAGAATTAACCAACTGCAATCAGAAGGCAAAACGGTAATGCTTCTTGGAACGAAAAGTGAAATTATTGCTCTTATTGCAGTAGCTGACCAAGCAAGGGTTACGAGTAAATCCATCATCCAAAAGCTTCATAACCTTGGAATTAGACAAACGATAATGTTAACTGGGGATAATCAATTAACTGGGGAGGCTATTAGTTCAAGCCTTGGTTTAACGGAAACAAGGGCGGAGCTTTTACCTGACGACAAATTGACTGCTATCAAAGAATTAAAAGCGAAATATGGTAATGTTGCGATGGTAGGAGATGGTATTAATGATGCACCTGCACTAGCCGCAGCTAATGTTGGGATTGCTATGGGAGGTGCTGGTACAGATGCTGCATTGGAGACAGCAGACATTGCACTAATGGCAGATGATCTAGAAAAATTACCATATACCATATCGTTAAGTCGTAAAACCCTATCCATTATCAAACAAAACATTATATTTGCACTTGCTCTTAAGCTAGTTGCACTGCTACTAGTAATACCGGGGTGGCTGACCCTATGGATTGCAATATTTGCTGACATGGGAGCAACACTTATCGTCGTATTGAATGCAATGCGATTAATGAAAAAGTCTCTTTAGTCGAATCTGCACCTCGAATTGTTCCACATAACGAATAATTGGAGGTGCTTTTTATTATGGATACTGCTTCCGCTTTCTTCTGTATCATAATAGAAAATCCTAGTAATATACGGTATACTAAATAAAACTTATTTACCAAAAATAAAAAGGAATGATAATCATGGTTGCTTCGGATCATTTTAATGAAGACCAGGAGCTTTCACTTAAACTATTTGTAGTATTAACAAGAGCAATTCAAGCCATTGAAAAACAGGTTGTTTTAAATATAAAAAGCTACGGCCTTAATCTGACTGAATTTGGTGTACTTGAATTACTGTATCATAAGGGGGAACAGCCTATTCAGCGGATTGGTCAAAAGGTTTTACTTGCCAGTAGCAGTATTACATATGTAGTGGATAAGCTAGAGGAAAAGAAATACTTAGCTAGAAAAGCTTGTCCAACAGATCGACGGGTAACATATGCAGTAATAACAGAATCCGGACAAAAGCTCATGGACGAAATTTTTCCCCAGCATGCCCAAGCAATTAGTGAGATTATGGGTGGGTTGGATACGGAAGAGAAAAAGACGGTGATTGAGCAAATAAAAAGGCTAGGCTTGTACGCCCAGGAGTTATAATTAGATATTAATGAATAAAGGTATTGCTAATACAGCAATACCTTTATTCGTTAATGATTGGTAAAAATTCCATCCAATCCACTATTCGATCAAACCTACTATCTCGATTATAGGACTGATCCTTCAGATATAGCTTAATCGGCTCCTTGGACAAGGTTTCCAAGATTGCTGGCTTGTCATCCACATAATAATCAAGATGTAAGTCTTTTATAATATGAATTTTTTCATGGTCTTCCATTCCATAGAAGAAATGGCCAGTGTGGATAGGAAATCCTTGCTCTATCATCCACTGTTTCGTTCGCTCACCATGTTTTTTTGGTCGAGCAGTAATATAAAATACTTCATGCCCTAGCTCCACCAACCTATTTACAGTTTCCACAGCACCCGGAAACGCAGGACAATCTGTAAAATAAATTTCCTCTAGGGAGCTTTTCCACATCTTATTGCCTTCTTCTTCACTTAATCCAAATGGTTCGTGAATTTCTACCCGTTGAAGCTTATGAAATTCTTCTATTGGTACTTCCTTATTTAGTTTTGTTTTATAAAGCTGAAAGGCATGTTCTCTTAGATTAATTAATGTATCATCAATATCAAATCCGAACCGCATACAATCCCTCAATTTCCATAGGTTGGATAGCCAGTAAACTTAAAATCACTGCCTACTTTTTCTATCATTGTATCCATTAGTTCTACAGCATCTGCCATGTCGGCAATTCCTGTTCCTTCTAAGAAAGTAGGAGCATCCTTTCCACCAATTAGCTTTGGTGCAAAATAGAGGACGACCTTATCTACTAGTCTATTTTCCAAGAAGGATGCGTGAATATTGCCGCCACCTTCGATAAATAAAGAGGAAACAAGCTTTTCCCCTAATATCTTTACTACTTCATTTGGATTAACGGAATTTTCACTAGTCGTTACAAAAATATGAATTCCAAGCTCCTCCAGCTGCTGTTTTTTTACACTGTCATAATGCTGGCTAGTAAAGATCCACGTTTCAGCTTGATTATCTGTTACTACATTTGCATCTAGTGGGATTTTCAACGTAGAATCCATGATAACACGAATTGGATTTCTGCCATTTGGAATTCGTGAAGTGAGTGATGGATTATCCTTTAATACAGTGTTAATTCCAACGAGGATAGCCATGTTTTCACTTCGGAGCTGGTGTACATCCTGCCTTGACTCATCTGAAGTAATCCACTTACTGCTGAAGGTATGTGTAGCCACTTTTCCATCAAGCGTCACCCCAGCCTTGAGGGTCACAAATGGTTTTTTGGTCAGGATGAATTTATTAAAGACTTCATTCATTTTAATGGATTCTTTTTCACGTATTCCAGTAATTACCTCAATACCAGCATCCTCTAAAATTCTGACACCATTTCCAGCGACAATTGGGTTTGGGTCTAGTGTTGCAATGATAACTTTTTTTATTCCTGCTTCCACAATTGCCTCGGCACATGGTCCCGTTCTACCATGATGGGAACATGGCTCTAATGTAACATAGATTGTTCCACCTTTTGCTTTGTCTCCCGCCATTCTTAGCGCATGAATCTCCGCATGTGGCTCACCGGCCTTTAAGTGGCTACCTACCCCAACAATACGATTATCATTAATAATAACCGCACCGACTAATGGATTGGGGTCTGTTTGCCCCTTCATGGCAATTGCATTTTGTAAGGCTAAGTCCATATAAAATTCATGGTTAGTCATTAGAGCAGTTCCTCTCTTCACGAAGATGCCCTGATTTTTCAACCTTTGTTTTTAAATAACGCTCATTATACTCGGAGACATCTCCCCAAAGTGGAACACGACCAACTAAGGTTAAGCCCGCCTCTTTCATCGCCTCGAGCTTTAATGGATTATTTGTAATTAATGTTACAGGTTTTGATCGAAGCTGTTTAAGTACACGAATGGCATCATCATAATTCCTGGAGTCATTGACAAAGCCAAGTGCTTCATTTGCTTCAACAGTGTCGAGGCCATTCTCCTGTAAAATATAAGCCATTGCTTTGGAAAATAGTCCAATGCCGCGACCTTCGTGGTTCGCCAAATAGAAAATGGCTCCAGTCCCATGCTCAACTATTTTATGCATGGATTCTCTTAATTGGAAGCCACAGTCACAGCGTTTACTACCAAAAATATCGCCAGTGTGGCAAATCGAATGCATACGGATTAGAGCATCATCATCGTTTTCAAAATCACCGTACACTAATACACTCGATTGTTGGAGTTCGGCTAGATTTTGTGAGGATAAGTTATCAATAATGGTTTGATAGTCATCGGTAAACTCATCGGAATGTAACCAACAATACCATTTGAACTCAACTGTTTCACCATATAAATTAACAGGAAGCTGAATTGGGCCGACTAAATAGATTGCTCCTTCCGGTGTCTTAATGGATTGTATTTTATCTTTTAAGATGGCTAGTACTTTTGCTTCTAGATTTATTTGTCCCATTTTATTACCCCTTTCATTGCCCTTAGTATAAAGAAAAACCAATATAGCTTCAATTTATCTTTCTCGGAATACAGGATAATTAATCTTTTGTTTAAAATATGGTCTTTGATTCGCTTCGGTTTGTATTTTTTTAAAAAAGCTATTGCAATATATTTTTTTACATGTTAATATATCGACATACGATATATCGACACTAGATATAATGGTGGTGAAAAAATGGGAAAAGAACCAGAAGCATTTTTGCCTCTTTCACAAGCGACCTACTATATTCTATTATCCTTAAGGGAAGTGCGGCATGGCTATGCAATCATGCAGGATGTAGAGGAGGTTAGTAAAGGTGAAGTGACAATGGGACCAGGTACCTTATATGGTGCTTTAAGTAAATTAGAAAAACAAAAAGTGGTAGAGAAGGCACAAGTACAGGATGATGATCGTCGTAAGTATTATCAGCTAACGGAATTAGGTAAAGAGGTTTTACAGCTCGAATATAAACGTTTGAAATCATTAGTGGAAAATTCTAGTGAAATTATTCAACAGATGGAGGGGAATTAATATGGCAAAAAGAAAGTTTCGATTATTTTTAGGTTCTGATGTAGGGAAGGAAGAAGAATGGTTAACAGAGATGTCGAGGAATGGACTGCATCTTCAAAAGTATCAGTTGTTTAGTTATACCTTTGAAGAAGATCCGGAAAAGTCCTATGTGTATCAGATTGATTTTCAGCAGAATGTGAAGGATGATTATTTACAGCTATATAAGGATGCTGGATGGGAGTATGTAACAAATGCGATAAATGCATTCCACTACTTTAGAACCGAAACATCCAATAAAGAAGTTAGAAAGTTATATTCTGATAAAGAATCCATAAGAGATTCCTTTAATCGGATGATTCGTTTCTATGTAACGATTTTCTTATGCTTCCTTGTGTCACAGCTTGGCATCTTCACTGGTCTCTTTACTTCATGGAAGAGTTATCCTTTTTTCTATACGATAGTGGGCGTAGATGCTGTAGTCATAGTACTCTATGTTTATGTCCTTTTATCGTTGAGAAAAAGGGTTCAGTCCATCGAAAGAAAGTAAAAAGGTAAAAACTGTTAGTACCTTTTTTAAAGAGGGTATTAATCGTTTTTACTTTTTTTCATTTAGTACCTTGCATTGAACAGTAGTGTGTGTTATATTATAGCTGAGCAAAGTAGTGTGTATAAACCGGTACTATACATTATATAATAGTGATGAGAAAACGAAGAGGTGAAAATGTTGAATGTACAATTTAAAAAAGGCGTGTTAGAGCTATGTGTACTTGTCCTACTAGATAGGCAGGACCGTTATGGCTATGAACTTGTACAAAAGATATCAGATCAGATTGCTATATCAGAAGGAACGGTATATCCATTATTACGAAGATTAACAAAGGAAGGTTATTTTACAACGTATTTAAAGGAATCATCGGAGGGGCCTTCTCGAAAATATTATGCATTAACAGATGAGGGGCGTCAGTATCTTCATGAGCTATTACGAGAGTGGGATGAGTTTACCAATGGGGTAAATGAGTTAATAAAGGAAGGTGTTAGCGATGAATAAAGGGCAGTTTATAGAAAAGCTAAATGATGCCTTGAAACGACTTCCTTCTTCAGAGAGAGAGGATATCATAAATGATTTCGAGGAGCATTTCGAGATTGGATTGAGTGAAGGGAAGACAGAGCAGGAGATTGCAGCTTCCTTGGGATCACCACAGCAAATTGCTAAGGAAATGATTGTCACGTATCGCTTAGAACAGGTAGAGGAGACTGCCTCTACCGGTAATATTTTCCGTGCTGTTTGGGCAGTTATCGGACTGGGTTTTTTCAATCTAGTAATTGTATTAGGACCTTTTATTGCATTATTAGGAATTCTTTTTTCTGGATGGGTCATTGGTGTAACATTTTTACTCAATCCAGTACTGTATTTGCTGAATGTGGTCATCTATCCAGAAGTTTTTGAACTATATGGGCTATTTTTTACTATCGCATTGTGTGGACTCGGTATATTCGTGATCATTGGGATGTATTATGTTACACGCTGGTTATTTAAGGGCTTTATTCGTTATCTGAATTTCAATGTCAGAATGGTTAAAGGAGGAATGAAAGATGCCTAAACAAAAGCTATTGATCGTCATTGCTTCTTGTCTTCTTGCTGTAGGGTTAGTAGGTGTTTTAGCTACATTTAGACTAACTGGTTCCGCAGAAGAGATAAGTAAAAAAGAAGTTATTGAAAATACAAATATAACGGATATCTCAATCGAAGCGGATAATGCGGGAATTGAAGTGTTGCCTACGAAAGAAGAAACTATTACGGTAGAATTTTATGCAACAGAATCCAAACAAAAAAAATATAATCTAGAATTGGAAGAACAAGGTCAATCCCTTGCCATTGAATTAGAAGAAAAGGTTATCCAGTTTCTACATTTCGGTTGGGATTTTGATTTTAAAAGTCCTAAATTAACAGTATATTTACCTGAAAAAATGTATCACAAATTAAAAATAGAAGCGGAAAATGGAAAGATAGAAGCGGAAAATGTATCCGCTGAAGATGTAGCAATTGAAACAGAAAATGGAAGAGTAGAGCTTACTGAAGTTATCACTAATCGGACTCATGTTACCTCTGAAAATGGGAGTATTAGATTTAATTATGTAGATGGTCAGGTGTCTAGCGATGTTACCAATGGAACCATCACATTTATAACGGACGATCTAGATCGCTCAATTGATCTAGAATCTGTGAATGGAAGAATTAAGGTTCAAACACAAAATGAGCCAACAAATGCAACCATTGATGCTAGTGTAGTAAATGGAAAAGTTGATATCTTTGGTAGTAATACAAGAAGCCGTGTAACCGGTAATGGAGAGAATAGAATTAAGTTAACGACGGTTAATGGTAGTATTACGGTTTCGAAATAGTATATGGATTGCTAAAAAGCTGTTTGAGGTAATGTACCTTGAGCAGCTTTTTTATTTTCAATAGATTGCACGTTTTAGCTTATCCCTGCATAGTACTAAAAACACTTAATGTTTCCTTTGGGCAAAATTTAAAGTTTTAGTAAAAATAACTTGACTAATACAAACTGTACTATTTAATATTGTAATTAACTAATAATTTTTCCCGATGGAAAAACAAAAGGGAGAGTGCAAAAGTGAAGTGTTTTAGTAAAGGCTGGATATTAATTCTTATACTTTGCTTGGGTTTGTTTTTGACGGCTTGTTCATCTGGGGAATCAGCTAATCATGCTAGCGATGGGAAAATAAAGATTGTTACAACCATTGCCCAAATTGCCGAACCTTTACAAGTAATTGGTGGAGATCTTGTCGAGGTGAACAGCTTAATGGGTCCTTCGGTAGATCCGCATCTTTATAATGCTACACACGGAGATATTACAAAAATTGCCGGTGCTGAGCTTGTTTTTTATAACGGCTTAAATCTTGAAGCAAATATGGTCGGTATATTTGAAGAAATGAAAGCTGCAAAGCCTGTTGTAGCGGTAGGAGATGCAGTACCGGAAGAACTACTTTTGAAGGATGAAAAGGGTTCCGTTGATCCGCATATTTGGTTTGATTTAGAGCTATGGAAGCTAGCACTGGATGAGGCTGTTAAGGAATTACAGAAATATGCACCAGAGAGGTCCGATTTATTAGCGAAAAACAAGGAAGCATATTTTGCAAAAATGGATGATTTAAGCGAAGAATCCAAAAAGCTTTCAGAGATTCCTGTTGAACATCGATACTTAGTTACGGCACATGATGCCTTTGGTTATTTTGGTAGAATGCATGATTTAGAGGTTATTGGACTTCAGGGATTAAGTACAGATAGTGAAATTGGCGTTTCAGATATTAGAAGTACCATTGAAATTATTAAACAATATAATGTTCCTGCCGTTTTTGTGGAAAGTAGTATTAATGAGAGCTCCATTAAGGCTGTTATAGAAGGGGCAAGAGAAGAAGGAGTTGATGTGGAACTTGGTGGACAGCTTTATTCAGATGCAATGGGGAAGGCTGGAACCGAAGAGGGTACGTACCTAGGTATGTATCGGCATAATGTAAAGACGATTTATGAGGCATTAATGGGAGGGGTAAATTAACATGGCAAAAACAGTATTAAAGGTTACTAATCTATCTGCATCCTATCGGAAAAATACGGTGCTTGAAAACGTAAATTTTGTAATCGAGGAAGGATCCTTGACAGGAATAGTTGGGCCTAATGGTGCGGGAAAGTCCACTTTGATTAAGACGCTTTTACACTTACATCCCTCTCTCTCAGGGGAAATAGACTTTTATGGATTACCTTTTAAAAAGGCAAAACGAGTTATTGGCTACGTTCCACAGCGAGGATCTGTTGATTGGGATTTTCCAACAAACGCGTTGGATGTAGTTGTTATGGGCTTATATGGGCAAATCGGGTGGCTAAAGCGACCATCCCGAGCCCATAGGAAATTAGCATATGAGGCACTAGAAAAAATGGATATGGCACCATATGCAGATCGGCAAATTAGTCAGCTATCAGGTGGACAGCAGCAACGTGTTTTTCTCGCACGTGCACTCGTTCAGGATGCAGAGTTTTATTTCATGGATGAACCACTTGCAGGTGTCGATGCGACAACGGAAAAAGCAATTATGGCAATACTTAAGGAGCTAAAAGATGAGGGGAAAACGGTGATGGTTGTTCATCATGATTTGCAGACTGTCACGGATTATTTTGACCATGTTTTATTTTTAAATCGAACGGTTAAAGAGCATGGTTTGACGGACTCAGTATTTACAAAGGAAAACATCATGAAAACCTATGGCGGAAAAATGCAAAGAATAGTTGAGGGGGGTTCCTATGTGGTCCATTCTAACTAGTAGTAACTTTCAATGGGTATTAGCTAGTACGATGACTTTAGGCATTGCCTCTGGTATGGTTGGTTGCTTAGCCTATTGGAAGAAGCAAAGTCTCATGAGTGATGCATTAGCTCATTCCGCACTACCAGGTGTCATTGTTGGCTTTTTAGTCATCGGGGAGAAAAATATCATATTTCTCATTACCGGTGCTGCAGTTAGTGCATTAGTCGGGGCTTTCTTTATACAATGGATCCAGTCTGCCACTAGGATTACAGAAGATACGGCAATGGGAATGGTCCTTTCGATTTTCTTTGGTCTTGGGATTATGTTATTAACGATTGTCAATCGTTCTGCTGGTGGGAATCAAAGTGGTCTAGATAGTTTTATTTTCGGGCAAGCTGCGTCAATGGTAAAACTGGATGTTTTCACAATGCTCATTTTAGCATTAGTAGCCATTACGATTATCTCAATTGGGTTCAAGGAGTGGAAATTATTTTTATTTGATCCACAGTTTGCGAAGGGGCTTGGCCTTTCCTTGAGCATGATGAATGTTATTTACACCCTAATATTGGTGACAACGATTGTAATTGGAATTCAGGCTGTTGGGGTTATCTTAATTGCCGCATTGCTAATTATTCCTTCCGTTAGTGTTCGATATTGGACCAACTCCTTTCACTATATGCTTATTCTATCTGCATTGTTTGGAGGACTATCTGGGGCCATAGGGACTTATTTAAGTGCAGTAGGAAAAGGGTGGCCTACTGGCCCGTTTATTGTAGTAGTTGCTGCTATTCTCTTTATCTTTTCTTTGCTTTTTGGGAAAGAGAAGGGATTATTTATCACCTGGTTTGAGCAATATTTGGAACGTAAGCGAATTGGTACTACAAAACAGACCTCGACAATCGGAACAAAAGGAGTGAATTAAAATGTCTTATACAGCATGGATAATCTTGACTGCATCATTAGTTGGACTCTCTTGTGGACTTGTAGGGACATTTCTTATTTTAAGAAAAATGGCTATGATGGCGGATGCTATTAGTCATACAGTCTTATTAGGAATTGTCACTGCTTTTCTTATCACCAAGGAATTAAGTGGGCCACATATGTTGGTGGGTGCTATACTAGCTGGACTTCTAACTGCCCTTTTCGTTCAAGGTCTTCATCAATTTGACATCGAACAGCATGCCTCGATTGGAATTGTCTTTACTACACTCTTTGCAGTTGGAGTCATATTAATTACAACCTCTATCGGAAATGCTCACCTTGATGTTCAGCATGCATTAATGGGAGAGATTACATTTATTCCTTGGGAGACTATTACGCTTCCAGTTGTAGGAAAAGTACCTGAAGCGACTGCCCTTCTAACACTAGTGCTGATGATCGTGTTGGTCTGTATTATAGCATTTTATAAAGAATGGAAAATTACATCATTTGATCCGGCTCTTGCTGCTAGCCTAGGTATCCCAGTTGTTTTTATGCATTATCTATTCATGAGCCTCGTATCCATTACGACAGTGGCGTCTTTTGATGCGGTAGGCGCTATTATGGTTGTCGCCATGCTGATTACACCAGCCGCCGCTGCTTATCTTTGGACAGATAAATTGTCTGTAATGTTACTATTAAGTGCATTGTTTGGAGTCGTTTCTGCAGTAGCGGGATATTATATTGCAGCATGGGTAGATACGTCCATCTCTGCTTCGATGGCATTTGCAACGGGAATAGTTTTTTTAATCAGTTTTATTGGTTCGCCTAAGCACGGTCTGATTGCGAAATATCGTCGGCCGGGGGAAATTGTAGCAGCCTAATGAAATCTTATAACTTAACGAAGCTTTAACTTTAAGCTAATCTTAGGGAATAGGGCCCTGGGGTTAGCTTTTTGATAGAAATAATTTTAATTACTATAAGTGCTATCTATGGTGAAGGAGGTTACTTTCTAATCATCAGGAATATGTTTAATGAAGTTAGATAATTTACTTTTAGATTGCATTACGATACTAGCCACATAGCTAAAATAGTACAAAAGGCCAAAAAGTCGAAAAATTTAGCCGTAATATATTGCATTTTACTAAAGAAAGTAGTAAGATAAATTTCGTCTATATCTGATTTATTGCTCGTCTATTAATCTGATAATTCAGAAAAAAACAACAGGAGAGAGACAATTGACGAAAAAACTATCATTTTCATCGTATTTAGTTATAGGTACAATGCTTTTTGCCTTGTTCTTTGGAGCGGGGAACTTAATTTTTCCGGCTCAGTTAGGACAAGCAGCAGGAACGAATTTATGGCTAGCTGCTCTAGGATTTCTAGTAACCGGAGTAGGATTACCTTTTTTAGGAATACTCGCTATGGGTTTTTCCGGAAGTAAAGACTTGCAAGAACTTTCCGGTCGGGTACATCCGGCTTATGGTGTGTTCTTTACAACTTTACTATATTTAACAATTGGACCCTTCTTTGCATCACCAAGAACAGGGGCGGTTGCTTTTGATGTAGCTATTTTACCGCATTTAGGTGAGAGTTCACATTCGTTGGGATTATTCTTATTTACACTTATATTCTCTGCCATTACGCTATGGCTTTCCTTAAATCCGGCAAAAATTGTAGATAATGTAGGGAAAATACTAGCTCCTGGTATTGTTGTATTACTTGCTATTCTTCTTATTCTTGTCATTATAAAACCGTTAGGGACACCTCAATCTCCAGTAGGAGTATATCAAAGCAGTCCTTTTACTACTGGTTTTCTAGAGGGATATAATACAATGGATGCTTTGGCATCATTAGTTTTTGGAATCATTGTGATTAATGCAATCCGTTCGTTGGGAGTCACAACCAAAAGAGGTATACTTGCAGCAACCACCAAAACTGGTTTAATAGCAATTACGTTTTTAGGATTAATTTATCTCGGAATTTCGTACTTGGGATCTGTAAGCGTCGAGGAGTTTGGTCTTTTTGACACTGGTGGACCTGTCTTAAGTAGTGCAGCGGATTATTATTTTGGTATTTTTGGTTCAATTTTACTAGGGGTTGTCATGATATTAGCATGTCTAACGACAAATATTGGTTTAATTACAGCATGTGGGGAATACTTTCACCGGTTGTTACCGAGGTTTAGCTATAAAACGCTCGTTATTTTCTTTACTGTATTAACTTTTGTGATTGCTAATTTTGGATTAACGAATATTATTACGTACTCGATACCAGTATTAATGTTCTTATATCCATTGGCTGTTGTTTTAATGCTGTTGACATTCTTGTCACCTTTATTTCACCATTCCCGTATCGTGTATGTTTCTACTATCGCGGTAACGTTTTTAGTAAGTATTGTAGACGGCCTAAAAACGTTATATAGTTCTCTTGAAATAGAGGGTTATGGATTCTTCCAACCAATTGTAAATTTCTATCAAGATATACTACCGTTTTATGATAATGGCCTCGGTTGGCTTGTTCCAGCAGTGGTTGTCATACTTATTACAGGAGTTATTGCTAGATTGGCAAGGGTAGGAAGGACTGTAGAGGCATAAAAAAATAGGTGTCCAAAATGAGGGCACCTATTTTTTTATTAACTAATTTTTTCTGGTAGTTGAAAATCTTGCAGTATTCCTAGCCAGTTTTGTTTCATTAAGCTAGACGCTTCTTCTTTATTCTTCTTTTCCATCGCACGAATGATTCTCTCGTGAACGTCGATAGAGTTGACCGATAGAATGATGGAGTTATGAAAGAACAGCCTTCTTACATGTGCTTGGAGCTTTTCAACGATATTATTTATGTATCCGTTATTAGCAATGTCCACAATCACCTGGTGAAATTGCTCATCTATATTCAAGGCAGAATGATAGTCTTTTTCGTAAAGTGCATCACGGAAGGCATGGTTGGTAGTAGTTAATAAGGAGATATCTTTCGAAGTGATATGCTCAATAGCAAGCTCTGCTGACAATGCCTGTAATGCAGCTAATGGTGGCAGTAATTCTTTAATAGACTCTTTTTCAACTTCAGTTACTTGGGTCGCCTTACCCGGATACATTTTAACGAATCCTTGTGACTCTAACAGCTGTAGGGACTCTCGGACCGGTGTCCTACTTACACCTAATGCATTAGCGAGCTCTGTATCGTTTAGCTTTTCACCTGGGTATAAGGTACCATCGATGATCCAATGAAGTAGTTGTTTATATGCGCCTTCCTTAGCTGTAGTACGAATGGGTTTTGTATGATTATTTGGTATTGGCAACGGAATCCCCCCTCCATAACTATCTCTATTTCTAGTATACATGAAAACTTATTCTATGAATATGTGATTTTTAAAGAAGGAAGTAGGGAGTTGTTTTGATAAGATGTTTAATTTGTGTTTTTTGGTGAAAACTGAAACAATATAAAAGTAAATTTTTAGTAAAAGGAGTTCATTATTATGCAATGTAAAATAAATAGAAATGCTGCGAAAGTCCTAAAAAAGATGCTGGAGTCAGAAGAGGCACAAGGAAAAATGATTCGTGTCGTTGTTACTCATATTCACGGAGACCATGCTCATTATGATATTGAATTAGATACACCTACAGAAAATGATGAAGTGGTAAAAACAGACAAGGACATCGATATTATATTGGAAAAAGGAAACGAGTATTTAGATGGAGTATGGATTCAATACTTCTATGTGCCACAGGAAGAAATGGTAATTACAAATCCTAAAATGGGACATCATCATTAATAGGTTTGCATGAGGCAAGGATACGTTTCCTTGCCTTTTTTTGGTTTCTGAAGTAGTTTTATACGATAAAGTTGGTCTTGGAGAACTCGGGAACATGATTATCAGCGAATAGTAGCAGCATATCAGCGAATATTTGAGTTTATCAGCGGGACCCTGCATATATCAGCGCATTATTAAAAATATCAGCGAATTCCGAGCATATATCAGCGTTTCACTAAATATAACTTTTTCTTCTCAAAAAGAAGAGGTACCAATCAAACTGGTACCTCTCCACAATATCAATAAGGATCGGCTTCCCGTCCTTTTCTAATGGCATCATCGACTGCTTCCGGGGCATCTTTAGCACCAAGCGGGTGGAATTCTTCTCCTGCTTCCATATTCGTATTACCCATTTCCTTTACTTTAGCAGCAATTCCTTCGCGAAGGCGTCGACCATATTCCTCATCAGCTTCTTCTGCAAGAGCAATCATTTTGTCTTGAATACGTTTATCGCAAATGGATAAATCATTGACTAGATTGTTAATGAGTTCATCCTTTTCCCATTGTTCGAAGCGGCGATATGTTTCACCAGCTTGCTTCGTATTATCATTTCGGTCAATCGATTCGCGAACGAGATTTCCTTCTACTTTTGGCGTATATTCCTTTCCAACTTGCTCGGCTTCCGTTAAACCACCGAGGATAGAAGGCTCGTAGTTTACATGCGGATTTTGACCAGGTGCTTTATCATTATAGTGCCGAAGCTGTCCGCCTTCTTGATTTGTTGCAACACGTTTTTTTGCTGCATTAATTGGCAGCTGTAAATAATTAGCCCCTACTCGATAACGCTGTGTATCAGAATAGGAAAATGTCCTTCCTTGTAGCATTTTGTCATCGGAAAAATCCAGTCCATCTACAAGGACACCCGTACCAAAGGCTGCTTGTTCAACCTCCATAAAATAGTTCTCTGGGTTTTTATTCAACACCATTTTTCCTACGGGTAGCCATGGGAATTGATCTTCTGGCCATAGCTTCGTATCATCAAGTGGATCAAAGTCTAGCTCTGGATGTGGCCCATCCTCCATGATCTGTACGAAGAGTTCCCATTCTGGAAAGTCACCACGTTCAATTGCTTCATATAAATCTTGTGTTGCATGATTAACGCTTTTTGCTTGAATTTCGGCAGCTTCCTTAACCGTTAGGTTCTTTATGCCTTGTTTCGGTTCCCAGTGATACTTCACAAGGACAGCCTTCCCTTCCTGATTAACCCATTTATAGGTGTTAACCCCTGACCCTTGCATCATACGATAGTTTGCCGGAATTCCCCATGGGGAATAGACAAAGGTAACCATATGAAAGGATTCAGGCGAGTTGGCACAGAAATCAAAGAACCTTTCAGGATCTTGCATATTGGTAACTGGGTCGGCACGAAAGGCATGGATCATGTCCGGGAATTTCATAGCATCACGGATGAAAAAGATTTTAAGATTGTTGCCAACTAAATCCCAGTTTCCATCTTCGGTATAAAACTTAATTGCAAATCCGCGTGGGTCACGTGCTGTCTCAGGCGAATCAAGCCCACCTACGACAGTTGAAAAACGTGCAAAAACTGGGGTTCGCTTTCCTTTTCCATTAAATACCTTTGCCCTTGTGTATTTAGAAACTGGCTCATCCCCAACTGTGCCATATGTTTCAAAATAACCATGTGCTCCAGCACCTCGGGCATGAACAATACGCTCGGGAACCTTCTCGCGGTCAAAGTGACTGATCTTCTCGATAAAGTCATAGTTTTCTAATGTAGCCGGTCCACGGTTACCAACAGTTCGTATGTTTTGGTTATTGGTAACAGGATGGCCTTGCCTAGTGGTAAGGGTATCTTCCTTTTCAATATTTGTTTGGTGATTCTCGTTTGAAGGATTGTTATCCATTTGCCTGGCTCCTTTTCATCGTCATTCTTCACAGTATCTATGTTTGCCAGAACCTATCGAAATAAACCTAAAAATGGAAGTTGTTTTTCGATTAGGAAAAAAACGTTGAAACCCTTAAATTGAAAAGATATTCTAAGATTAACAGTAGTTATTATAAAGTTTACGAGGAAGGTTGAGTTGTCATTGGGAGAAATTTTAGTAGCTGGAAAGAAGCAACTGGATGGCCTTACGAAATTAGCCATGGAATTATGGCCAGGACATGATTTTATGGAATTTAAACAAGAATTTGAGGAAATGCTACAAACCGATAAAGATAGATTTCTATTGTATGTAGTTGATGGTGAAGCAGTGGCATTTATGCATTTATCTATCCGAACAGAATATGTAGAGGGAGCAGATTCAAGTCCAACAGGATACATTGAAGGAGTATACGTTAGCCCATCATATAGGAGAAGGGGAATATCTACGAAACTTTTTCATGAAGGGAAAAAGTGGTTAGTTGAACATGGATGTAAGCAGGTAGGTTCAGATATGGAGATTGATAATAAGGATAGTTATCCATTCCATATCAGCCTAGGATTTCAGGAAGCGGGACGTCTAATTACCTTTATCCGTGACTTAGACTAATGCTTAAATGCGAAAGCTTGCAGTAATATGGTATGATAAACTTACTTTTTTTTAGGAGGATATTCGGGTTCTATGAATGGGAATTGGAATGAGTTTTGGAATGCATTTTTAACACCATGGAATTTAATTGATTTAGGAATTGCTATAGGTATCTTTTTATTATTCCTTTTGTTTCGCAAAATTTTTACCAAATATATTTTTGCTATTTTAAAGCAATTTGTCAGTCGTTCTAACAGCAGTCTTCTGACAAATATTTTACGCTCATTTGAACGGCCGGTTCAGTGGGTGTTTGTTATTCTCGGGATCTATGCGGCAGTTGCCTATTATCCGTATTTAAATGAGGACAATGAAGCATTTCGGACTGCTATTAAGATAATAATGATTATTTTGCTGACATGGGGCCTTGTCCGCTTATCATCCACCTCGTCCAATTTATTTCGTAATATAAATGAAAGGACAACGATAAATATTGATGAGATCCTGATTCCGTTTCTGTCAAAGGCATTACAAGTAGTTATTATTGCTATAAGTATTAGTGTTATATTAGCTGAGTTTAATTATAAAATTGATGGCTTAGTAGCAGGTCTGGGTCTGGGTGGATTAGCTGTATCGTTAGCCGCAAAGGATGCATTAGCAAATGTTGTCGGAGGAATTGTCATTATTTCGGAAAAACCATTTACAATTGGTGATTGGATTCGGACACCAAGTGTCGAGGGAAAAGTAGAAGATATTACCTTCCGTAGTACAAAGATTCGAACTGCTGCCCAGGCTCTTGTAACGCTTCCCAATAATACACTGGCAAATGAGGCCATTACAAACTGGAGCAAAATGGGGAAGAGACAAGTATCCTTTTACTTAAGGATTAAGTATGATACTCCACGAGAAAAAATTGAACGTGTATTGGAGCGTATTCGTTCCCTATTACAAGAAAGCAATGAAGTGCACCCTGAAACGATTCAGGTCAATCTAGAGAATTACATGGACAATGGTTTTGATATCTTGATTTATTTCTTTACAAAGACGACAGATTGGGGAAAATATCTCGAGGTTAGGGAAGCTATCAATTTTAAAATTATGGACATTCTTGCTGAAGAAGAAGTAATGGACATAGCAAAATAATATTTTTGTTCGGGTACTAATTTAGTACCAGGTATTATTAGTTTGTGGTAAAATAAAGGTAAGCATGAGAAAGAATAGAGGAGAGAAACATGTATAAATTAGCAGCCAATGTGGTAAAGGCGTTTCTTAGCCTTTTTGGAAGGATAAAAGTTTATCAAAAAGACAATCTGCCAAAATCCGGCAGTTATGTTATTGCATGTACTCACACAGGCTTTGTTGATATCTTATGGTTAGGAATTGCGACGATGCCAACACAAATTCATTATATGGCAAAAAAGGAATTATTTCAGTCGAAGTTCACGAAATGGTTAATGGAGAGCTTACATGCCTTTCCAGTTGATCGTGAAAATCCTGGACCAAGTGCAATCAAGACACCTCGAAAGCTACTGAAAGAGGGGAAGGTTGTTGGGATTTTTCCTAGTGGAACACGTTCCAGTGAAGGTGCTCCACTTAAACGTGGTGCGGTAACCATTGCGGTACATGCAGATGTGCCGATTGTTCCAGCAGCATATGTCGGCCCAAATAATTTTAAAGATTTATTTAAGCGTATTAAGCCTAGACTTATTTATGGAGAACCAATTTATTTACCTGAGGGAATATCCAAAAAGGAAGCCATGGATGTTCTAATGGAAGAGTTAGATAAGGAAATGAATTTGTTACAGGAAAAAATACAATAAAAATCCTTCGCAGGTCCCGTTTAAGAGATCTGTGAAGGATTTTTTTATATCATCTTATGGAATTTAATAGATTTATTTAATGCATACATAATCGGAATACCGATTGCCAAGACTATTAATTCACTAGCCGCCAAAGTCAGCCAAGTAGGTAAAAATGGTGTAATCGGTTCGAGGATTTTTAATTCCCATGCGATGATGAACATATTAAATGTAAAAACGATAGTGTTTGTTATTAATAATGCCCATTCATTCTTTACAAACTTGGAAATTAGTATGACGATCCCTAGTGATATTGCGGAATGTCCCACACCAAATAGTAAGTCTAGCTTGGATGGCGACATTAACAGATTGGCTAAGAATACTCCAACTACAATTCCAAAAAAGTATTTCTTATTGAAAACAATAAGATGGTTAAATATTTCAGAAATACGAAATTGAATATTCGTAAATCCGAATGGTGCAACTAGTGCGGTTACTGCAATATAAAGAGCAGCTACTAGTGCATTGACAACGAGTGTCTTTGCTTTCATATTAATCTCTCCCTTAGTTTTTTTACGTGGGATGGTTTCGAACCACGTCTTGCTAGAACTTATCTAGTATAGTACAAATTGTTAAAAATAGAAAGATGTATTTTAATCTAGAATGCCTTTAAATTAGACTAGTGTAAGATTTAAAGGAGGATAACTACTTGACAGAGCCTTAAATTAAAACTATACTTACAATTAGTAAGTTAGTGGATAATAGTTACTTTTTTGAAGGGAGTATCTGCTTATGGAAAAGAGATTCTTTCAAAAACCGACCATATTTGTCGGAGAAGTGAATATAAAGGTTTTAAATATTGCAAAGTCCTTGGCTTTTTATCAAAGAGTCTTTGGATTCGCGATTCTGGAGCAATCAGAACGGAAGGTAGTCCTTTCTGCTGATGGGGTACAACCACTTCTAATCCTCGAACAGCCGGAGGATATTATGGCAAAAGTGGGTAGAACAACAGGGCTTTATCATTTTGCAATTCTTCTACCTAGACGTGCAGACTTAGCAAACTTCCTCAAGCATCTTATTCAAACGGAGGGACCATCTATTCGATTAGGCGCATCTGACCATTATGTAAGTGAGGCACTTTATTTTGATGACCCAGATGGTAATGGTATCGAGGTGGCAAGCGATAAGCCATCGATGGATTGGAACTGGAATAATGGGCATGTTGATATGGCTACGGTAGCATTAGATGCTAACAACCTGTTAGCAGAGAGTGATAAGGATTGGGATGGTATACCAAAAGATACGGTTATGGGGCATATTCATTTACATGTAGCAGATTTGGAAGAGACAGAAAACTTTTATGTCAATGGGCTTGGGTTTGACATTGTAACAAGATATCCTGGAGCGTTATTTGCTTCAACTGGTGGGTATCATCATCATTTGGGGCTAAATGTCTGGAATGGTGTAGGGGCACCTGCTCCAGCTGCTAATAGTGTTGGACTAAAGTGGTTTACGTTAGTATTACCAGATGAAATAACGAAGGAAAAAATTATTGCCAGACTTAGCGAGATAGGCGTAAGTACGGAAACGATTGGAAATTCTACTGTGGTAAAAGACCCTGCTGGTAATCAGATTCAATTGAGGGTTAGTGAATAATTTGTAAAAAATAAAGATGAGGAAGTTTTAGACCTCATCTTTATTTTGGTAATTAATCCTTTTAGTTTGCAGCTTTCTGACCAACGGTCTTTAGTACTTCAATCATCGTTTTTTTATCCTCTTCGGCTACCCCATCAAATAATGCTTCAATCACTTTTTGATGCTGTGGGAAGATATCATCCATCAACTTCCTGCCTTCCGCAGTTATCTGAATGTATACGACACGTCTATCGTCCTTACAATTGTTTCGTTCAATTAGTCCTTTTTTCTCTAATTTATCAATAACATAGGTGATAGAGCCCGTATTGATGAGGACGGCCTCTGAGACTTCTCGAACGGTTAGTTTTCCTTTATGATATAGAACCTCCAATATTTCAAAGTCAGAGGTGCGCATTCCATAATTACTAATATCTTTTTTAATAAGCTCTTGTACTGATTTTGATGCCTTCATTAGAACGATAAATGCTTTTAAGGAAAGATTTTCGCTCATGGTTCCACCTTCTTATTTTTCTTTATGAATGATGCTGAATTTATTATGAATTAAATTATTTTTAATTAAGTATATTTTAGGGAGTTTATGTTTTCTTGTCAAATAATCTACCTTATATCAGTGGAATTCTGAGGATTATAGTGAGAAGATGCAAGAGGGGATAGTCCCCTCTATGAGAATATGTTGCTAATTTCTTCTATTTCACTAGCTGAAAGCTGGACATCTAATGTCTTTAAATTTTGCAGAACTTGTTCAGGCTTTTTTGCTCCAGGGATCACTATATCGATTGCTTCCTGAGCTAGATACCATGCTAATACAATGTTGGACACCTCTACTTGCTTTGCATTCGCAATCGTACGTAGCTTTTCAACCTTTGATAAATTTTCCTCAAATTCTTTGCCTTGTAAATGTGGCATATTCGCTCGGAAATCCTGGAAGGTAGTTTCTGTGCTGTATTTTCCAGCTAATAATCCTGATGCAAAAGGAAAATATGGAACAAATGAAATTTGGTTTTGCAAAGTATATGGGAAATACTCTTGCTCTGCTTTACGGTTCAACAAATTATAGTGTCCTTGAATAACATCCACATAGCCATCCTGATTCGCTTCTTTAAGCTGGTCTAATGAGAAGTTAGATACGCCGATTGCCCTAATTTTTCCTGCATCCTTCAATTCCTTTAAAGCACCAACAGCTTCATATTTTGGTGTAGACTCATCGGGATAGTGAATATAGTACAGGTCAATATAATCTGTTTGCAGTCTTCTAAGACTTGCCTCAACGGATTCCTTCAAAAAGGCAGGGGTATTAACAATTTGCTTATCTTCCCCAACGAATTTTTGTGCACCTTTTGTTGCAATAATCACATCGTGACGATTTCCTATTTCTTTTAAAACTTCACCAACTAACTCTTCAGAACGACCGTTTCCATAGCTAAAAGCTGTGTCAATAAAATTTAGTCCTTCGGCAATAGCGGTTTTGACAAGATTCCTATTGGCTTCTTCATCCAGTCCTGGGTATAAATTGTGGCCACCAATAGCATTTGCTCCAAGACCAATTGGATTTACAATCAAGTCTGTTTTTCCAATTCGTACTTTTTTAGACAATACAAAATACCTCCTTCCAAGTATTAATCTCATTTTATAAATAAGGGTAACGAAACACAAGAAATAGGGAACCTCGTCATGGATGGCTCCCTATAGCGTACTATCTGATCTTTAAAAACTGCATTCGCTTGTTAAATAAAGTTGGGTAGGAAAGAAACCCTAGCATGATACTGGTCACAACTGCTGTCGTTAATAGAATGAATAAGATAAGCAACTGAAATTGGACTGCTTGTACAGGATCAGCTCCTGCTATAATTTGCCCACTCATCATCCCAGGTAACTGGACGAGCCCGATTGTTTTTTGGCTTTCAATTGTTGGAATCGTACTCGCTTTAATGGATGTAATTAATTGCGTATGAATTGCTTGTTTTGGTGTCCCGCCTAAGGTTAGAATCAGTTCGGTTTCATCTTGGCGATTTTCTATCTCAGCAGTAAAACGATTTAAAAAAAGTATTCCCAAAACCATTGAATTACCGATTACCATGCCACTAATCGGGATGATATATTGTGGTGTAGGTGGCACGATGCTAAAGCCTAGCAAGATGCTTTGTGTTAATGCTTCAATAAAAACGAATGTAATGAAAAGCTTCCAGGTGATTCCTCGAATGGATGCTCCTTTTTTCCGAGCATTCTGGGTTGCTGCCCCAATCATTAGTAAAATCATGAGGAGAAGGAAAATGATATTGTCTGCTTCAAATACATATTGCAAGACATAGCCAACCGCTAATAATTGAATAATTGATCGAACTGTTGCAATAAGTGTATCCTTTTCTAACCCAAGTCTTAATGTCCGTGAAAGGACTAGAGGGATAAGGACGAAAATTAATGTTAGTGATAGGGCGAGATAGCTCATACTATTTCCCCCTTTACGAATTCTTGGACTCGTTTATCCTGTGGATTCCTTAATAAGGAGCTTTCTCCCGATTCAATCAGTTCCCCATTCATCATCACCCATGTGTATTGTCCAATTCTTAATGCTTGTTCAAGATTGTGGGTGATCCAAATCATCGTCGTCCCGTATTTTTCGTTAATTTTTTCAATTAATTCCTCAATGTCATGCTGAGACACTCGGTCGAGGGAAGAAGTAATTTCATCTAGTAATAATACTTCGGGTTGATTCACTAATGTACGTGCGATGGATAGCTTTTGCTGCTGACCACCTGATAACTCCTTAGCATTCCTCATCAAGAAATCCCCATCTAATCCAACATCATGAAGTAATTCTTTTGCGAATTCGATGTCAATTGTCTTACCCTGCAATCTAAGTGGTAGTTCAAGGTTCTCTAATACACTACCGCTTATCATTGTAGCACTTTGTAATGCGATGCCTACCTTTCTGCGTAGTTCTACTGGATGAAAGTTAATGATTGGTTTTCCTTTAATTAGAATTTCCCCTGAATCAGGAGAACGTAATCCATTACATAGTTTAAACAAAGTTGATTTTCCAGCACCTGATGGACCAACAATGGTTGCGATTTTACCCTCAGGGAAGTAGCCATTAATGTTTTTTAATATTTTTAGATCATCGGCAGAATAATTAACATCTTGAAATAAAATGGCAGCTTGACTCATTTTGTCACTTCCTTATGTGATTTGGCTATTTTTAATGTTCCTTATAATCGGAGGTTAAATTCTTTAACCATTCAACTTATAAATATAAAAGAGAAAGGGCAATTATTTCAAATATATTATATTTATGTTACAATTTTTGAAAGGTTTTGAATATTATTAAATGATTATTTGGAGGATTTCATGTGAAAAAGTATTCTATTTCTTTCCTATTAATAATAGGGATATTTCTTGTCGGATGTGCGGAAAATCCAGCATTGAAAGGGATGAAGGAAGAGGCTGTTAGGTCGCCTGATAGCATTGAAAATGAACCTGATAGCCAAGAAAGTCATGGGGAGAGCGAAGTGCCTACAGTTCATATAGGAACAGAAGAAAAATCAACGCTTGTTGCTCTTGATGTTTGGTGTTGGAAAGAGGAAAGTCTCTGTTCGCTGAAGCCAAATCCGCCAGAGGAGCAATTATATGGTTGGGAACCGTTAGGAGTAGAACCAGGTGAGGTATTTAGTTTTTCTATATCCACCAGTGGTCAACCTAAAACAGACCACATCTACAATCCAGATAGTATTGAATTAACTCAGGTTAATTTTGATGAAGAAAAAAAAGTAGAAGTCAATAATAGACAAATAACTGCACCCATGGAAAAAGGGAGGTACTATTACTACCTTAAATTACAATGGGACGGAGACCTAGTAGGGCAAGCTTATTATGTTTTTGGCATCATTGTTCAGTAATTCTACGAATAGGGGTGTTTTTTTGTTAAAGCTAATTATTTTTGAAATAAAGAAGTTGTGGAATACCATTTTTTTCCGAATGCTTTTGGTAGTATTGCTTGTATTTTTTATTGCATATTATGTGTTTGTTTATATCA
The DNA here is from genome assembly GCF_050433565.1 of Ornithinibacillus bavariensis. Lineage (NCBI taxonomy): Bacteria > Bacillati > Bacillota > Bacilli > Caryophanales > Bacillaceae > Ornithinibacillus > Ornithinibacillus bavariensis. The sequence continues at coordinate 69,827 of NZ_JBNPWZ010000006.1, read as the reverse complement.
ATACCACCCGTGTTGGGGATGTAATTAAGCCATTAAAGGAAGATATTCAAGGAACGGAACAAAGACTTGAAGAAGATAGAAGGGCTCTGGAATCTGCTGAAGGTGCTAAAGCAACGGAACTGCAGTCTTCTATTGAGTTTGAAGAGGATTGGTTAGAAAAAAGACAAACGACTTTAGAGATATTAGAAGAAGAAAGTTGGGATGCTCTACTACAAATAGAAACAGAAGAAACAGAACCACGAATTGACACAATGAAATATCAAAATGAAACACATACATATACCCATCCTACATTATTTACATTAGAAACCTATGTAGAAATGAGCAAGTGGATGCAAGATAAAGATGTTACACCTCTATTGCCAATGAGTGTGTACTTCTCTTATATTACGTTCTATGATAAGGAGGTTTCTGGTGATAACCGAGAAGCATCAGAATACGTTATGAATTATTTAAAAGAAAATAGCAATAAGTATTCATCTGCAAGCATTCATTATCTCTTTCGATTGTTTGGTTTATTGTTTAGTTTTATTGGTGTCATATTCTTTCTTTTCCTATTCGGAGATATTGTTACAAAGGAAGGGCTGGGCAGACATGGACCAATCCATTTATTGCACACACAACCGATCGGTAGGTATAAAATTTTAACTAGTAAATTTATAACAGCAATTTTTGTTAGTATATTCATACTGGTGACAGCAGTAGGATTTTCTATAATAGTTGGAAGTATTTTTGATCGTTTTGGTGACTGGGACTATCCAGTACTAATCTATGGTGAGGATAGAACATTTACGCTCATGAGTATGGGAGTATTTCTAATAAAAGCTGCAGGTATGTTTATGCTAATACTATTATTCTGTTATTCTATTTTATTCCTGTTTTCGATTTTGACCAAACGTGTAATTTTCTCCATAGGATTAACCCTTGCGACGCTATTTATTGGACTGAAAATGAGTGGGGTATTACAAACATCCAGCGTGACACATTATATCCCATTTCAATATTTCTCCGTTTTTGAGGTATTAACAAATGAATTAGCACTAAATATGGCTAATTTTAATATCACTTTTACAAACGGAATGATTTCATTAAGTATTTCTAGTTTTGTTCTATTAGTTGTAACGTATGTTGTATATAGCCTACAAACTAAGATGGGTAATTAGAGAAATGGGAGTGATGATGTGATTGTAGATGTGAGCAATTTAAAGAAACGATATAAAAAGCAAATGGTGTTAAAAGGAATAGATATAAAAATAGAGACACCACAGATTATTGCTTTAGTAGGTCCAAACGGTTCAGGGAAGACTACTTTATTGAATTGCATGACCAATCTCCTTTCCTTTCAAGAAGGAGAAGTAACGTTGTTAGGAAAGAAGCATACCGATGCGTCCCTTTTTCATCAAGTATCTTATTTACAGGATAACCGTATCCTATATGGAAATCTAACGGGCTATGATCATTTGAAATTTATTTGTAGTGTACAAAAAATAGCTAATTCTAAGATTAAAGAGGTGGCGGAGCGTGTTGGTATGGAAAAGTACTTGAAAAAGCGAGTCCGTAATTATTCTCTTGGGATGAAACAGCATCTACTACTCGCCATGGTTATTATTAATGAACCAAAGCTTTTATTAATGGATGAACCAATAAACGGACTAGATCCAACTAGTGCGATTAATATGCGCGAGATTTTACTAGAGTTACATAAGGAAGGGACATCAATTATTGTTTCTTCCCATAATTTAGATGAAATTGATCGATTAACGAATACGATTTACTTTATGAAGGATGGCGCACTTTTAAAGGAATCCCTAAAAGACATATCATCGAAACGGTATTTAGTCACAGTAAGTGATATCGAAAAGGCCAAAAAGGGCTTAAACGAAAGGAATATTTCTTTCTCCATAACTGACCAGCTTCAATTGGGATTTGAAGAAACAGATATTGACCTGCAGAGCTTTATTGATTCGTTGAATAACAATGATGTTGCGATTACAGATATAGAAGTACAAAAAGTAGGTGCAGAGAAGCGGTATCGTGAGTTGTTTGAAGAGGAGCTATCCTCATGAGGCTACTGTCATTCGAGTTAAAAAAGATAGTTTTTAGTAAAAAGTTCTTGTATATCTTAATTGGAATTGTTATTTGTGTAGCTTTTCTGATGGCTCGTAATATCATATTTGAATCATCTATTGAAAAAGAGGCCAGAGAACGGATTGATGAGCTATTAGAGAGTAATTTTTCTAATGCAAAGATTCATCAATCAATCCTTGAGGATGACCCAGAGAATGAAGAGCATAAGGAACTTCAACGGTTAAATAGTGCGATGATTAATAATTTATATGAAACAAGGAATTTACTAGCACCTAATCAGTTTCAGGAAAGGTTGAGACTACAGAATGAGTACTATTCGACTGCTAAGGAGTATAAAGAGAAGGGTGGGGATCATTCGTTAAGCTTTCAGGAAATTTCCCATTCTTTAGCGTTAAACGAAAAACTGCTCGATTCGAATATCCCTCCTGAACATGAAATCTATAGTAGAGCGTTTCCGAATTTTATTAAACAAGTGGTAGATCTGTTTATTAATTTTGGGGCGATTCTTATTGTCTTGTTATTAGTGGGGGAAATTATGTCATCTGAATTTGAGAATCGCTCTATTAATTTATTGTTTACTCAGCCATTAAATCGTACGCACATTATTTCAAGTAAATTCTGGAGTTCGATTATTATTTATGTAATAACAATCGTATTTTTATTAGTAGTAACCTCAATAATTGGGTATGTTTTTGGATATAAAGGGTCATTTAATTATCCTATTGTAATAGAAGTAAAACAGCGAATAGAACTTTTAACCATATCGGAATATATGCAATTAGCAATTAGTATGGTTTCGTTAAGTATACTCATGATAATTTCTCTTTGTTTATTGCTTAGTTTGTTCTTTAAACATACATTAGCTACACTTTCTGGTGTCTTAGGAATATTACTAGCTGGTTATGGATTGACTACAATTGCTTCGTGGAATCCATTAGCTTGGTTCAATCCATTTCAATATTTATTACCAGGAGAAAGTATTCAATTTCAAAATGGAAGGGTTTGGTGGCAAGGAGTTCCAGCTATTCTTGTATTGACAGCTATTTTTTATTTAGTAGCTAGGCAGAAGATCAGGAAGAGTAAGGTGGATTAAATCTTACTATTTAAGGAAATTTACTATACGCCTGTGGAATTTTGTGATTTCACAGGCGTTTGCTATTATTTAACATTAGTAACGGACTCGTCGTTATATACAAAAATAGTTCTATATTAGAATACAGTACTAGACCACTATACCGTTTCCAATCTAGAGCTTTATCATAATAAATGTATGCACTCTTTTTACAGTTATTGGAATACCATTATATAGACAAAAAAATGTTCTTTACTATGTTGCCTTTATTTACCAGCCTTGTTACTTAAAAACCGTATTGTCTATATTGTCTTGTTAAATTAAAGCACCTTTTCTTTTATTACACATTATGGTCGTAAAGTGTAGAAGTAACTCATTTGTTTCTACTCAACAAAAACACCTTATTAAAGTCGATATTCAACACATCTGTCATCTCATTTATTTAAAGATGGCTAAGAATATTAACAAGCTTACCGAAGGGATCTTTTACAAAGAAACGTCGAACCCCCCACGGTTCCTCAATTGGTCCATACTCAATTGGAATCTCTGCTTTTTTTATGCGAGTTAGTGCATCATCGAGATCATCAACTTCAATTGACAAATCAGGCACAGGTGTCCCTGAACCACCCTCAGAAAGAAAGCTTATTTGAGTGTCCATTTTCTCATGCGAACCGAAAGTCGCAATAAACCCCATATCCATCAGTTCATCAAGTCCAAGCACTTCCCCGTAAAAGTACTTTGCTTTAGATATTTCCTGAGTCTCAACATTGGCAACTATTCGAATGACCTTCATTAGTACACTCTCCTTAAAATACTACTTTTTTATCTTGTTTTGTTGGTATTTAAAAATAACTAAATTACATTTTTCACATCTTAATGCAGGGATTTTCTTTATTTTAAAAATTGAATCACCCATTAATACTTCACTTCCAGAATCGTAAATGATTGAATCAGCCGATTCTGACCAACAAATTCTGCGAGGAGAAAAAATATACCCCTGCTTTACCTCATTACTACATTCAGGACATCTTACAGTATTGTTCATATTTAGTATACTTCCTTTCCCATCTTTCTAATTTTTCTACCATTTCCCTTCTTGAATTACATTGCCCCTTAGTCGAAGTACTTATTATTCTAAATGTTAAGTTTATTTTAACATAAAGATTCAATTCTTAACTCAAAGTCCCTTACAATAACCCCGAATTTGATAGGATTACCAATATCTCTAAAGTAACTTTATAAATAATAGTGTATTTTTGTTACTTTCAATGTAATCCATGTTCTGTTATTGGGTATATAATATTAAGTATTTAAAAGATAATTTAGAATTTATTGGCAACCATGTTATGATTACGATAAGGATTTGTGGTTACTTGTATAAAAACGAAAGAGCAGTTATACAAATTTTAAATTTCTTAAATTGATACTTTTAGCTATTTGAATTGAGAATAACATTTAAAGAAGAAGGAGAAAAAATGAAGAAATATAATTTATCAAAAACCATAGGAATTGTTTTAGGGACTTTAATGGTAGTAACATCCTTTGGTTATGGCTTTTTATATGTAGTTGGAACATCTTTAGGAAATGCACTCGGCTCTAATGTTGATAGAACAGGTACAGACATACTTTCTATTGGGATTATATTATGTGTTTGTATTTTAGGTATAATAACAGGAATAGGTTGTTTTGGCTTGAAATTTAAAGGTTTGAGAATGGCGTACCTTGGATTCTGCTTGATAATGGGAATTGCATTTCTTGTTATTTATTTTATTTCGATAGGGTCTCTAGGAACTAAATATGAAGTTTGGATTCTTTTTATGGGCATTATTTATTTTTTATTAGGGTATTTTGTGAAAAAAGAGAGATAAAACCTGCTTCATATTGTGGTGTTTTCTACTCAGCTAACAAGCAGAAATAGTACAACAAGAGGACAAGAAGGAGTACTAATGATGATTACAATACTAAACCAACTAAAAGAATTTGGCGTGCATAGTATTATTAGTGATGAACAAATTATTTTGGAAATATTAGAAGACAACATCAGTGAAGCCAACCAAATCGATGGTCTTATTAATGATCTCTTAAACAAAATGGAGAACAGGAATTTTAAAAAAGTGTTGTTAGAATGTCCTAGACTTCATTTGCAACGATTAAATTGCACGAAGGCTAAGATGAAGATTAAAGGTGAAAGGGTTATTTATAGAAGTTCGCTAAGACACCCAATAAATATTAGGAAATTAGATTACGAGGTATGGCCAATCAATGAGAGGAAATCAGTTTTATTTCTATCTGAAGTAATGGATAGGAATATAGATGATACAGCAAAATTTTTGATGAGTATGAAAACGGAATTGCCTTCACAAGTCCAGAGAATGTTCACTGTTTATGTAGTTGAAAATGAGCCTGTAGGAGTGGTATTTCCTCACCTTGAACCAGATAGGGACAAGGAAGGACGTATTTTTTGGATAGGTATTCACCCTAAATTTCAAGGGAGGGGACTTGGTAAGGATCTACACCTAATAGGGCTATATAGGCTGCGAAATGATTTCAACGCAGTCTCTTACCTCGGTGCAACGGAAATTAACAATAATCCGATGCGAAAAATAATGATCGATAATGGATGTATTGAGAGTAAGAATACAGTTATTTCATTAGTTTACTCTGGTTAACAAAATTTAAATAGTATGCTAGCTGAAGCGTAAAGGTGGAATTTAAATATGCAATTTGGACCTGATCCGAATTCAATCTACCCAAATGAGAATATTAAAAGTATATGCTTTATTAAAAACGTGATAACCCGCCCCAATATTACTGTTGGTGACTACACATACTATGACGATATAAATGGTGCTGAAAAGTTTGAAGAACATGTTACACATCACTATGAATTTATTGGAGATAAACTGATTATCGGAAAATTTTGCGCAATAGCAAAGGGAATTGAATTTGTAATGAATGGTGCAAACCATAGAATGTGCAGTGTCACAACGTATCCATTTAACATTATGGGCAATGGCTGGGAGAAATCAACTCCAACACTTGCTGAATTACCCTTTAAAGGTGACACGATAGTTGGAAACGATGTGTGGATCGGTCAAAATGTCACGGTTATGCCAGGAGTACATATTGGTGATGGAGCTATCATTGCAGCCAATTCTGTCGTTGTAAAAGATGTTCCTCCATATCATATTGCAGGCGGAAATCCTTGCAAAATTATTAAAAAAAGATTTGATGACGAGCTTATTGATTTTCTCCTTACCATGAAATGGTGGGATTGGCCTGCTCGTAAGATTTTTGATAATCTTGAGGCCCTATGCAGTGGAGATCTGACAAAGATTAAAGCAATTTCTTAGCTCATTATGAGCAAATGGGGAGACTAAAATGGTGTAAATAAGGGAGATTGATAGTTTGAAATGGGTTCTTGCTATTCTGCTTATTTTGATTGGAGCAGTTTTGTTTTCAATAACCATTGGTGATATGGGAGAAATCGGTCATATAATAATGAAAATAATAAGTTTTGGATGTTTATTTCTTGCTGGTTTCATTGTAAGAAGTAGGGGAGGAAAAAATTTATCCTCTTAATCAAACACGTGTAAGAGATTAGGAAAGGATCATCATATAGATGGTCTTTATTTTTCAAACGTATATACTGAATATTATGCTAATATTCAGCTTAAGGGATTTAGTACTTACTGGAAAGTTTAGTTAATATACGATAACGAGAAAAGGATAATAAGTTAACAATTTAAAGAATCTGGTCAAGCTTACTATGGTTTAAACTTATATTCCATTGAAATTGGAGGGTGTTCTTTGTATTTGGAAATCTTTCAAGAGATAGTTCACATGATGCATAACGATTATGCGGGTTATATTGATAAAAAAGGATGGGACAATCCACAGGAATTTGAAAAGAAGATCATGAATTTGGAATACAGTGGAGAACTAAATGCCAATTTGTTTGCTGAAATCGTTGAAGACTACCTAATCGATTTTAAGGATTCTCATTTGTTCTTTCAAATTAGTAAATCTGATGAACAGAAGGAAATCGATTATGGGTTTAGAGTTAGAAGGTTTGAGGATAAATTGTACATAACTTCTGTAAGTAAAGAACAGCGTTTAAAGCCTGGGGATGCAATAATTTCACTTAATAATATCCCCATTCAAGATTTAGTAGAAAGACATCAACGTGAGTTAATGGAAACTAAGGCCGAACGAGAGGATTGGAGAAAAATAATTCAAAAGTACAGTATAGCTGAGGTGCTGGATACCAAAGGAAACAAACAGTTAATGGAATTGAAAAGGTATGAAAAAGCGGAGTACGTCCCTGAACATTCCATAACAAAAGTCGATTCAGATACATTATGTCTGAAAATAACAGACTTTTTTAGTGCCGATCCAATAGAAGAATTAGTAAATCAATATAAGAGTGAACTTAAGCAAAAGAAGAATCTTATTATTGATGTCAGAGTTAATTATGGTGGTAGTACATTAGCTTATGCCAGCCTGGAAAAATATATTTTCCCAAGTGGTTCGATGAAAATTGATTTTCTTGATTATGAAATGGAATTTAATTGTACAGACCGAAATGCAGAATTAATGATTGAATCAATCAATGATGGACTCGATAAAATTGACAATGAAGAGCATCGTAAAAGTCTCGAACAATGGAAAGAAACATGGGTAAAGAAAAAAGGAAAAGGATTTGTTTCCTTTGAAGGAAAATTTGTTGAGGTAGACATGAAGGGGCTAAGGAGTCCTGAAAATATTATTCTATTAATTGATAACTATTGTGGCAGTGCTGGGGATATTTTCGTTTACTTATGCAAGAAGTCACCAAAGGTAATAGTCGTGGGAAGACCAACAATGGGACTCAATGATTATTCCAACTTAGCTATTAAAAAGTGGCATGATGTATTTGAATTATACTATCCTACATCAAGGTTAAAGTCATTAGATCATCGGGGATAATCCGGGTATAAAACCCGATATCTATATTCCGTGGTCACCAGAGCATATATATAAGGATGTTGATATGGAAGAGGCAATACGTATTTTAAAGAATTTAGAAGTAGTATAAAGGGGGATATTCGATGAATGTTGAGGCAGTATTTATTGATCGTGATGGAACAATTGGTGGTACTGGGCATTTTATTCATCCGAAAGATTTTAACCTATATCCGTTTAGTAAAACTGCATTAGAAGTTCTAAAGGATAACAATATTAAAACGTTTGCCTGTACGAATCAAAATCGAATTAGTAGAGGTCAAGCAACTATTGATGATTTTTATAATGAATTTATCGCATATGGATTTGATGATGCTTTCATTTGTCCCCACAGTCCAAATGATGATTGTGATTGTCGTAAACCAAAACCAGGATTATTGTTAGAAGCAGCTAAAAAGTATAATTTAGACTTATCTAATACGGTTTTTATTGGTGATGTTGGCTCCACAGATATGTTGGCCGCTCATTCAGTTGGAGCGATGAAAATATTAGTACGAACCGGATGGGGACAAAGTTCACTAGATAAATACAGAGATACATGGGTAGGTATTGAACCGGATTATATTGCTGAAAATTTATTAGAAGCTGTTAATTGGATTGTAAAATTGGGAACAGCTGACAAGAAGCAATAGGAAAGAAGATATTATTCTAAAGTCAAACAAGAATACTAAAATGTAAAATAAAAAAATAGGTGAAGTTACGATGACGATAAATATGAATGATTTTCCCGTAATAGAGACTAAGAGATTAGTATTAAGACAGATTACTAAAGAGGATGCAAATGACATTCTGAGGTATCTGTCTGATGAAGAAGTTATGAAGTATTATGGATTAAACCCTTTTAAAAGCATTAACGATGCATTGGATGAAATTTCATGGTATCAATCCATTCAAAACAACAAAACAGGTATGAGATGGGGAATTACGTTAAAAGAGCAAGGTGCTGTTATCGGTAGCTGTGGTTTTCATAATGGCGTTTCTCAGCATTTCCGTACTGAAATTGGTTTTGAATTGAGTAAAGATCATTGGGGGAAAGGTATTGCTTTTGAGGCAGTAGAAGCGATTATAAGCCACGGATACCAGCATATGAATTTTCAACGAATAGAGGCATTGATAGAACCACCTAATCAAGCATCACAAAAGTTAGTAGAGAAGTTGGGTTTTATTAGAGAAGGGTTATTAAGAAGTTATGAATTTACAGATGGTAAATTTGATGATTTATATGTGTATTCCCTGTTGAAGCAAGATTTTGACAGAACAAAAAAGAGTTAGACGAAATAGTTACCAACCGTTAGATAATGAAGAACTCCTACTTTAACTGATAAAATTGTTAGAAAGTAGGGGTTTTTACCATAAAGCTAGAATATTAATACATACAGGGGTGATGAATTGAACGGAAATGAACTAAAAAACATACTAACTGAATTCAAAAATACAGATTTTCAATCTATTGGCACAGTTGATTTAGGGGTATTAACAAATGCAATGCTAACACATATCGGAAGCACAGATCCAGAGTTAAGAGATTCTTTGATTTATCCTAGTTTTGCACATTTAATCATCAATGGACGCTATACAAGACCAAACTTAAATCAGTTGATGAAAATATGTCTGGATGATAATCACCTATTCTTTAAAGTAGATGAAGTCGGCGAGGATGCAGTTTTTACTAGATCTTTTTCTTCTTTGATTATAGCGGTATTGTTGCATGTAAACGTCAAAAATTCTTTTTTAACTGATGACGAAGTAGATGAAGTTGCAGTGAAATTATTGGAGTATGTGAAGCAAGAAGAGGATGTGCGTGGGTTTGTAGAGGAAAAAGGATGGGCACATAGTATTGCACATATTGCTGATGCACTTGATGAGTTAGCGAAGCAACCGCAATTAGAAGAAGCTAGACTAAAAGAAATTGCTTTATCCATTTTGGGGAAAATGTACTTTGATAAGGATTATTTACTATTTGAAGAGGACGAACGAATGGTTGTTCCAATGGTAACTATTCTTGATAGAGGGATTGATCAATCTATTTTGTATGATAAAATCGATAAAATAACAAAAGAATTACAGCAGAATTATTCCAAAAATATGAAGACACTTTATATGCAGCGTACTAATATCAAGCAATTTTTAAAAAGCCTTGTCTTGCATCTTGAAGTATTGGATAAGCATGAGAGGTTACGTATTTATCTTAAGCAAGCGCTTAAGACTATTAATCAACCATATTACAATATTTAGGGGGACTAATGATGAATCCGATTTTAATTGATTTTCCAAGTGAATTTGAAACAGAGCGACTACTGATAAGAATGCCTAAGCCTGGTGACGGAAAGGCAGTATATGAGTCTAAAGAAGCTTCCATTAATGAGCTTTTACCGTGGATGCCTTGGGCACATGAAGAAGATAGGGAAGAAGATGCGGAAATTAGAATTCGTGAAGCTCATGTGAAATTCCTTACTAGAGAAGATTTAAGATTACTAGTCTTTCATAAAAACACTGGGGAATTAATAGCTAACTCTGGACTCCATCGGATTGACTGGGATGTACGAAAATTTGAGATTGGTTACTGGATTGATAGTCGTCATAGTGGAAAAGGGTACATGACGGAAGCGGTTCAAGCAATCGCGGATTTTGCATTCACCGAGCTTCAAGCAAATCGGGTAGAAATTCGCTGCGATGTTAAAAATGTAAAGAGTCGAGCTGTGGCTGAGCGTATTGGATTTGAGCTAGAGGGGATATTACGGAAAGACAGCTTAGATGTTTATGGGAAAGAGCTTCGGGATACATGTGTGTATGCCAAGGTTAGAGAATCCTAAAATTTGAGATAGGGCTTTACAAATACCTCGGTATTCTATATAGTATAGATACCTAATAATTCTAGGTAGGTGAGAATATGTTTGATCGGGAACTTGTTAAGGGGAGTACATCACTTCTTGTCCTACAGCTTTTAAATGAGCGTGATATGTATGGCTACGAGCTTGCTAAGGAAATGGAGCGTCGGAGTGAACATAACCTGCAAATAAAGGAAGGTACATTATATCCTGCACTTCACAAGCTTGAAAAACAAGAATACATCGAATGCTATTGGCAAAATCAAGAAAAAGGACCTGCCAGGAAGTATTACCGAATTACTGGGGAAGGTAAGGAGATGCTTGAGGCCAAAACAAATGAATGGCATCGATATGTTCAAGTAATGAATAACCTTATTGGGAGAAGCGAGTCGTGAATGCTGGTGAAGATCGGTTTTTCCAGGAACTAAGTGACGTTCTTGGAAAACACCCCGATAAAGACCAGATTCTTCTCGAGTATCGATCACATGTGTATGAATTTCTTCAGGAGGAGAAGATCTCAAGTGATGAATCCTATGAGGAAATTGTCAAGAGACTGGGTACACCAGAAGAAATCGCTGCAATCTGGAAAGAAGAAGCGAAGGTAACACCAAAAAAGATGCAAATTTTATTTGTTGTGTTAAATATCTTAATCTTTCTTGGTGGAATAACACTAACCATCGCATATAATGTTTTTCAGTTGGAATGGATAGAGGTAATGTGGGATAGGCTTACAGCAGCACCTACCATCATTATTATGATTTACATGGTGTTTTGGGGTCTGCTTGGCTATGAAATTGGTAAGGAATTTGGTAGTGGTGGACTAAAGATTCTTCGTAAAACATTTACATATGCCATTATTCCCAATCTAATTCTAATGTATCTGATTGTCTTTAAACTGATACCACATGAGTGGTTTCAACCACTTTTAAGTGGCCCATTTATAATCGCCTGTATGGTATTAACTATTGTGTTGTATCCGATTAGTTGGATTGGATATCGATGGGGAAGGAAAGCATCTGTGTAAACACCTTACCCCCCGATATCAGCAAAATGGAACAATTTTTTTATCTATATGCATAGATATTCTATGTATATAGATAAACAAGGGGATGGTGACGTGACATGAAGCAACGCCAAAAAAATATGTTATTTTTAATTGTATGTTTAGGGCTAGGTATACTAGCAGAATTAAGCTTTTTCCATGGAATGATTGGAATCTCCTATCCGATTTTTATAGCAGCATTTTACGCAGTGTTCTATTTTCGATTTGGATTTACGTTTAATCATCGTCGTATCGGGCTACTGTTAATGGTAGTTATCTGGGTGCTATCTGCATCCTACTTGTTCTACGATAATGAAACTTTTTATCTGTTGAACATTATCGTAATTCCTATTCTGGTGTTCATACACATTGTATTAATCACAACACCAAATAAGGTTGACTGGATTTCAATTCCCTTTTTTAACCAAGTCATGAATAAGTTCTCCCAGATGTTTAGCTATGTAAAGCGTTATATCAAGCTGATGGGGAAGCGTACCTTGTTTAAGCAAATGAAAAAAGAAACAACCCAAGCAATTAAACGGATTATCTATGGATTATTAATTGGTATTCCTTTATTACTGTTTATTACTGCTTTACTCATGTTAGCAGATGAGAAGTTTGGCAATGTGGTAATGACGGTACCTAACTTTATTACTAAATTCAATTTTCTAGAAGGCTTTTTCCGCCTCCTTGTAGTTGTGATCGCAACATTATTGTTCTTTGGGGCATTTCAGGTACTTAAGAAAAAATATACCCCAATTATAGTGAAACCGATTTTAGACAAAAAACAAGCAAGCTGGGACGGGATAACGGCAGCCACTATTTTAGTTTTATTAAATAGTGTTTATCTTCTATTTGTCGTGATTCAATTTAAATATTTTTTTGGGAATGCAATACAGGAGAACTTCACATATGCCGAATATGCTAGAAGAGGCTTCTTTGAGCTCATATTAGTTACATTAATAAACTGGACCTTACTCTTATGTTTCTTGAAATTCGTTAAGCCTGCAAAAAAAGCATTGGCATATTTTATAAAGGTTATGTATTCTCTACTAATAGTTTCAAGCGGGATCATGCTTGCTTCTGCCTATATGAGATTAACCCTGTATGAAGAGGCTTACGGCTTTACAATCGACCGAATTTTAGCGCACACCTTTATGCTATTTTTGCTGGTCATTTTTGCTTATACACTCATTCGAGTATGGCTCGAGGGAATCTCGTTACTACATTTTTATATGATTGCCGGCCTAATTTTTTACACTGGCTTGAATGCCATTAATTTGGAAGAAATGATTGTGGAAAATAACCTTGAGAGATATGAACAAACTGGGAAAATTGATATTTATTATTTAAACGGATTGTCATTCTCTGGAATAGACGGATTAATCACCTTATATGAAAAGGATCCATATTATCCTGAATTAAGGATGTTGTTACGAGAGCAGAAGGAAATACTCCATGAAATTGAGTCAAATACATGGCAGTCTTATAATTTCAAAAGGCAGCAAGTAATGGAGAGACTCCGAGGACTTGAATTAAAGTAAAGGAGGAGGTATACGAATGAATGAAATTCCAAATCATGTAGCAATTATCATGGATGGAAATGGACGATGGGGAAAAAGTCGAGGTCTTACAAGAAGTGAGGGTCATTATGCTGGATCACAAACAATGGAAAAAATCATTGATGCAAGTGCTGAGCTAGGTATAAAGATTTTGACATTATATGCGTTTTCTACAGAGAACTGGAAACGACCAAAGGATGAAGTAAATTATTTAATGAACTTACCGATTAAATTCTTTAATCAAAAGCTACCTGAATTTATGAGACGCAATATTAAAATTCATATTTCGGGCGATGTAGATAATTTACCTAAAGGAACTCGTGATGCGGTGGTAAAGGCGATGGAGAAAACGAAAAGTAATACTGGGCTAATTGTAAATTTTGCCTTGAACTATAGTAGTCGAAAAGAGATTCTTCAAGCAATCTGTCATGTTATACAAGATGCGGAAAACAAGCTCATTTCACTTGATGATATGGATGAGAATGCGTTTCAGAAATACCTATATACTAAGAATTTACCTGATCCCGATATCGTTATTCGAACCGGTGGGGAAAAACGAGTAAGTAATTTCTTATTATGGCAGTCCTCTATGTCAGACTTATACTTTGTGGACGTTCTCTTCCCAGACTTTACAAGGGAAATGTTAATAAAAGCAATTCATGATGTAAATAAACGAAGGATGAATTGTGCTGATGAATGGGCTGGGTGAGAAGAATTTTAGTAAGGTTCTAGTTTAGAGAGATTTCGTGTGACTGGCCTGCCTAATGGACAAAAACTGAAATAAAATAATGAATATGGCTTATAGAAGGGTTCTAATGGACAGCAAACGTCAAAAATTGGTGAAAATGTCTAATAGATCAGTTCTAATAGACAAAACGATGTTGAAAAGAGTGAATTTGTCTATTAGACTCCTTCTATAAGACAAAAATAAATAAAAATGAGGAAAGCTGTCTAATAGCTGTCCTCTAATAGACAGAAACACCGTCAGAATTTAATAATATGGCTATTAGATTAACCATAATAGCAACCTAAAAGAAAAAAGACGAAAATGAATAATTTAATATTTAACTAGAGACCTCACGAAATTTAATACGAATTATTTCTTCTGTAAGGTTGTTAAAGGTAATATCAACAAAAACGCCAAATTCTTTTTTTGGTTCTTCCAGCCAAAGCTTAAAGGTTTCTGTTGATGTATCCACCCCTTTTTCTCTACCGATATGAAGGTAATCAACAATTTCAGCATTTGGAAACCTTTCCTTTGTCTTTTCCATGGCGATACGACCCCATTTGGCGTAGCTAGGCACTTCCTTTTGGGCATAAACATGGTCAGTTGTTTGTTCCATGGTAAAAATTCCAAAGCATAAGTAAGTAGATAGTAGTAATTTTATTAATTGCTTCATTGTTTCAACCTCGCTTAATAAAATAAATGGAGTGAAGGTAATGGTATTTGAAATAACGATACAAATACGTGTAGCTAACTTTCAAAAAGGATTACACTGGTATCAACTATTATTGGGAAAAGAACCTGACTTTATACCACATGAAGGATTTGCAGAATGGGAGCTAATTCCTGGTAGTTGGCTACAAGTAGCAGAGGGAAAACCAAGTGTAGGAAGTGGTCCGCTTCGATTGGCCGTTACTAGTATTGAGGATATGAGAGATAAATTAAGGGATCTTGAAATAGAAGACGTTGAGGTACACTCGAGGGAGGGAGTACCTGTTAAGTGGTGTACATTTTCAGATCCTTGGGGGAATTATATTGGTTTGTTTGAGTATTTAAATAAAGAGGAAGAGGCTAATAGAGCTAAGGAAATTCTTAAAAAATAATCATATGAACAATTATTTTCAACCTCGCCGATGAAGTGTGGTTTTTTTTGCATGGATTTTAAATGGATGAATTGTTAACCTATAATTTATAAGGTTGACAAATGAAAGAAACCCATATTATAATCTGGTAGCTAGCCAAATTAGCAATTGCTGTCGACATCGTTAAAGGGGGATGTACATATGCATGAACAAAGTAGGAAATTAAGGGTTATGATGAATGTTGCAATATTTGCTGCTATTACGGGGATATTAGCGCAAATTGAGATTCCACTGCCACTAATTCCAATAAGTGGACAAACACTTGCTGTAGGTATTGCTGCGGTTGTTCTTGGAAGTCGCCAAGGGGCATTGGCGATGATCTGCTATGCGGCCATTGGGGCAATTGGTGTGCCTGTGTTTGCTGGATTTGCTGCTGGATTACAAGTTTTGGTTGGACCTTCAGGGGGATATGTTTTTGGATTTATTGTGGCTGCTTTTATTACAGGGTTTATATTAGAAAAAACTAAATTTACTATTCCGTTAGCATTTGTAGCCAATATTATTGGGATGCTTATCACACTTGCGTTTGGAACCATCCAATTAAAATTTGTGTTAGACTTAAATTGGAACGCAGCGCTTGTAGCCGGGGTTTATCCTTTCCTAGTGGTAGGAGTAATTAAAGCTTTCCTAGCAAGCTGGGCAGGGATTGTTGTTAGGAGAAGGTTGCTACAGGCAAATTTACTTGTTGTCACACAAAAGAAAAAAGCTGTTTAAGACGAGAACCTTTAGTTATATAAAAAAAGAGTCATCCACCACTTATTAGATTGGTGGATGATTCCTTTTGAACGACAAGCTTTGAGGTAAATATCTATCTTGGAAAAAATACTTACTTCTTCAGGACCTTTAAAACGTTTAATGTCCTCCTATAACCGAGAACGAATAAAAGAATAACGGTATAGATAATTAAACCACATATCGAATAAATCGCTTCTAAATTGGTGCTAATTGGCGGGTAACCGCTGTGTTCATTATAATGGGATTCATTGGCATCATATACTAACCAAATACAAAGTAGTGAAAACCCTAATAAAGCCAGAGCAAAAATAGCTTTTTTGTGAAAAACCAATTCCCTTAAACTATCTTTAAAAACAGACTTAAAGGATTTCTGATTCAGTTGGTCATTTTGTGCTTGTGTTTTCTTTTGAAAAGGCACTAGAAAGTAAGTCATGAGTCCACTATAAATCAACAGTATTACGATAACTTCAGAATAACTTTGCCATATAGTATTCATCAAAAAATTCCCCATTTATCGATAAAGAATCTCTTTTTGTTCCCTCAATCTCAAAGCCAAACTTCTGATAAAGTGAAAGTCCAGCTATATTACGTGTGACCACGGTTAACTCTAAACGGTGTATGTTATTCTTAACTGCCCACTTGTCTAATTCGTTAAACAATAAAGTGCCCACACCTGTACCTCTATACGCTTCATGAATGCCGATTACCAGATAGGCAGAATGCTTTTTACGCTGTGCATCACCACCGATAGCAAATAAATAACCAACTAACATGCTGTTATTTTCCGCAATTAGAATGGTAGAGTTTTCTTCCAACTGGAACCTCTCAATCATTTTTCGTTGGTTTTCTGGTTGAATTTCACGTTCCTCTGGTTCCCATAGCATATACTGTGAGGTCTTTTCCACCTGCTGAATTAGTTGTGTAAGTTTACCAGCATCGGCAGGCCCTGCTTCTCTAACCTTCATTTTCATTCTCCCTTTGAATCAGCTTGGACATTTGGTGCCAAATCGAGCCTTTAGCTTCTTCTCCACCTTGAATTCGGTCTAAAGCCATTTTCACCTGCATTCTAACTTCAAATTCCGGATCGTTCTGAGCTTCTAGTAGTGCTGGAATTGCCGTTTCATCTCCTATTTCATATAAGAACATGGCAGCACGCCAGCGAACTAATCTGCTCTTATCCTTTAATGTCTTTATCATTTCGGGGATTGCTTCCGTATAGCTTAAATCGGACAAGCAGTCACCAGCTGTACGTTTCACATTGACCGCTTTATCCCTTAATGCTTTATACAGTAGAGGAAGTACCGCCTTATCACCAATCATGCCAAGGTATGCTGTTGCAAGTCTACGTATGGAGGACTTCTCATCATCAAGCGCTTTATCCAACACGATTAAATCTTCTATCGTTGGATCCATTTTATCAAGAGCGGCATAGCGTTCCCGCCAGTCTGGATGGTCTAACATTTCTGGTGTAACTTTTATCCAACGGGGAGGGGCTGCTTTATTGTCTAATGCATATTGAACAAGTTCTTGTAGACGCTCCTCATCATAAGCAGCAGAAATTTCTTCTACTACCTCTTTTCCAATTTCTTCTACATCACCATATCTAGGTCCATGCTCTACCCATTTTCGTTCGGCAAGCATGTTGTCGGAAGCGGTAGCTGCTTCAATTGCGGCATTCATAAATCGATCAGGAAGGCCAAATCGATATTCATGGTCACCTTCTTCAAGCTTAACCTGTATTGGAATGTACCGGAACATTTGCACGAAAACTTTTACCTCACCATAATGCTCATCTACAGATGAATTTGTGTTAACTAGCTGGCTACTTTCTGCTTCTACGGAACCAAGCGTACGCTCAACTTCTGGTAGAATTTCCTCCCATGGGGTGCGTGCATCCCTCTCCAAGGCAATAAAGTCAATTACACGGTAAATTCCCTTCACACCATTGATGGAAAAAAGAGCTTGTATATACGAAGGGGCATGTGATAAATCATCACCAAGCTTATAATTCTCTGTTTTTCCGTCCGGCATTTCTACATTTACATTTATCTTCATTGAATATGGGCTTGGTGTTGGTTCGATGGAAACTATTTTCATGAAAAATCCCCCTTAGAATATCGTTTGTTACGGTTCATTCTATCAAAGGGGGATTACTCTATCCATTATTAAGCTAGTATTTTCATGTTGGAAATTCTTTTTTTACTATGCTTTCTCTTTCTTCTCATCTCGTTCAAACAACACAATCAAACTTGGTAATAAGACTCCCCGAATAAGGAAGGTATCAATTAATATTCCGACAGCGACAATAAATCCAAACACAAACAGTAGTTGAATTGGCTGTGTCATGAGCACTGCAAAGGTGGCGGCTAGAATAATTCCTGCTGAGGATATTACACCGCCCGTGTTTGCTACGGCAATTTGCGTAGCCTCTTTTATCGAATGCCTTTGACGTTCTTCCATAAATCTTGAAACTAAAATGATGTTGTAATCAATACCAAGCGCCACTAAGAAAATAAATGCATAAACTGGCACACGGTCACTAATTGTATCAATGCCAAAGAGTAGATTCGTTAAAAACAATCCTAGACCTAATGCTGCAAAGAACGATACTAATATCGTACCCATCATATACAGCGGCATTTTAAATGACTTTGTTAAGAAAATGAGCATGACAAAGATTAATATGGTTTCTAGTAATACAATGAGGACTAAGTCATGATTATTGGTGTTGCGATCATCTAGAGAGGCTGCTGTCTCACCAGCAAAATATATCTCTCCCTCTAGATTACTAGCGTTGAGTAACTTCTCTGTATTTCCTTGGATGGTCTCTAATGCATCAATGGACTCTAAGGAGTATGGGCTATTCTGAAAGGTTAAACTGTACGATACAACCTTTTGATCCTCGGTTATGTTTTCTAATCTTACATTACTGACATGGTCTTGTTTAGAGAGCTTATCTAATAGTACTTGCTGACTCTCTTCAGGTATCGGGGTGTTCGCTTCAACGATAACCGTAGTTGGTGCAAGATCCCCAGCTGCAAATTTTTCTTCTAAGATCTCATAACCCACTCTAGATGGCATATCATCTGGAAAGGATTTTATTAAATCGAACTCATATTTAAGGTTAAAATTATATAAAGCACTAACGAAGATAAACACGCCAACGGCTACAATAGACACAATTGGTTTCCTGATAACAAAGCCCCCCACCTTACTCCAAATGGAGCTAGGCTTTACCGTTGTATCTCCAACTCGTGGAATGACTGGCCAAAAGGACTTTCTTCCAAAGATAGCAAATAAAGCAGGAACGAGGGTAACCGATGCAATCATAATAACGATTAATGCCGTACCGAAAATAGGTGCAAAGTTTTTATAATCCCCAAGCTCTGCAAAGATTAAAATTATCATCGCGAGGAATACTGTTCCACCGGAATAAAAAACTGGTAATCCAGTTCCACGCATTGCTAGTTTCATTGCGGTATTTTTATCCTCGTGTTGTTTCAATTCTTCCCTAAAACGAGAAAATACGAATAAGGAATAATCGATTACAGCTGCAAAAAGTAAGACAGACATAATCGATACAGACTGTGTACTCATTAAAAGTCCAGCCTTACCAAATAACCCAAGAAGCTGTGTAACTATTTGGTACACAAATACAGCAGCTACTAAAGGAATAAGAGCAATTAATGGTGAACGATAGATAACCATAAGTAGAACTAAGATAATTCCTACTGTCGACATGATTAAAACAATATCAGCCCGAGTAAATAGGTCAGTTGTATCGACAGCAATCCCGGCAGGTCCTGTAATAGAGGCTGATAAATCAGTATGTTCCTTAATAATAGTTTTAATTTTTTCCAAAGTAACCTTTATTTCAGGTGTATCTAAATTGGAGTCTAGATTGACAGGAATAATCGCTGTCTTCCGGTCCTTTGAGAAGAATGGATTAGTTGCTTGTTCAGGTAACATCCCGAATGGAACAATCTCTTTTACACCATGAAGCTCTTCTTCGATTACTTGATTTGAGATGGCAGCCAGATCCTCTACTGTAACCTTACCCTCTGATTGCAGTACGATGATTGCTGGTAATAATTCACTATCCCCAAAATAGGTAGACATTTTTTCATTGGCAACGACGGATTGCATGTCATTTGGTAGCCTTTCAATACTGGCAACCTGATAATCCCGTACACTTGGCATCGAGACAGTCAATATTACCGTGAAAAGTATCCAAATAGTGAAGGTAATCCACATTCCTCTCTTCGTAGAGACCTTATCTGTTATAGCTTGTAACAATTTTCTCATGGTTAAAAGTCCTTTCTATATAAAGTGACACATGTGTAACTTTGGAGCGAAAAATAACGGTATTACCGCTATTTTATTATTGATTAAAGTTACACCAGTGTCAATTATTCTTTGTTGAACATTCCGTGACACATGATTTCTTTCATTTTTTCCACCCACTCCGAATGGGGAATTCTTTCAAGATTTGGAATGTTAACCGTCTGGAAAATAAGTCCCAAAACTAAGCTGGATGGAAGATCCTCTTTCAGTACTTTTTCACTTTTACCAAATTCTATGAACTTCTGAAGCAAAGTATACAACTGATTATGCATTTTTTCTAATTTATGCTTGTTCTCAGCTACCTTTTGGTTGACGGTAGGAATCTGCATCCCAATTTCCCTAATTCTATATATGCTCATATCATTGAAGATATAGTTGAATAATGCATGAAACTGATCAAAAAAGGATTTTTCTTGATTTACTATTTTAAGATTATCTATGAAGGTCTGTAATTCATACACCATGTATTCACTTAATAGTTCTTCCTTGTTCTCATAATATTTATATATGGCTGCTCTTGATACATCTAATCGATTAGCAAGTAAAGTAAAGGTGTAGCCATCATAACCACGATCTAATAGTAATTGTTTTGTTGTTTGATAAAGTTCTTCTGTAGAAATTTTACGTTCACGTGCCATGTTCTCACCTCTACTTTATTATAAAGAACTTCGTAAAAGAGTAAAATAATTCTATTTGTGTATAAAGCTGCGAACAGAAAACAGACTATACATGAAATAAAACTATTTGCAGAAGTGAGTGGATATGAATGCCATACCGAGAACAAATACCAGTTGATAAAGGAATTGATAATACAGCTAAATTACTTATAGAGGGCTATAACTACATAACCAATCGTAGAAATAAATTTGGAAGGGATATTTTTGAAACAAGGCTGCTTGGTGGACAAAAGGCAATTTGTATTGCTGGGGAAGAAGCTGTAAAGGTATTTTATGATGAAGAGAAGTTCGTTCGAAATGGTGCAGCACCAAAAAGGCTACGCCAAACCTTATTCGGTGAGAACAGTATACAAACTACAGATGATCAAAAGCATAGGCACCGCAAGGAATTATTCATGTCCTTGATGACAAAAGAAAGGCTGGAGGACATGAATCGATTGATAGAAAGAGAACTTGTCAATGCTATAGACCGCTGGTCAAATGATGAAGAAGTAGTTCTCTATAATGAAATGGTTCTGCTATTAACCTCGGCAGCCTGTGAATGGGCAGGTATTCCTGTTAAGCAAGATGAGTTAGGGAAAGTAGCCAATGAATTAGAGGCAATGTTTGATAGTGCCGGTGCTATCGGAGTAAGGCATTGGAAGGGAAGGGTGTCACGGAATATGGCAGAGAGCTGGTTACAACAGCTCGTCCAGCAAACGCGTAAAGGTAAAGTAGAAGGTAGTAAGGATACAGCCCTTTATAAAATGGCTTGGTATCAGGATATGAATGGAGAATTATTAAATGAAAGAATCGTTGCTGTAGAGCTATTAAATATACTAAGGCCGATTGTTGCCATTTCTGTATATATTACCTTCGTCGCCTTGGCCTTATATGAACATCCATCAGAAAAAGAGAAGCTAATGAATGGTGATGGAGAATATGCCGTACTCTTTATACAAGAGGTCAGACGATACTACCCGTTCTTTCCGTTATTAACCGCGCGGGTACGGGAGGATTTTCTTTGGAATGGACATGATTTTAAGAAAGGAAATCTGGTTTTACTAGATATTTACGGAACAAACCGTCACCCGGATATTTGGGAGCACCCGAATACATTTTTTCCAGAACGATTCAAAGATCGAGAGGAAAGCTTCTATGATTTTATCCCTCAGGGAGGAGGAGATTATTATCGAGGACATCGTTGTCCCGGAGAGTGGATGACAATTGAAGTAATGAAGGTGGCACTTGATATATTCGTTAATAAAATGGAATACCAAGTACCAAAGCAGGATCTGCGATATAGTATGCTACGATTCCCAAGCCTTCCCCAGAGTAGATTTGTTATAAGTCGGGTAAAAAAACTATAAAGTAAACCTCATTCCGCGGGGTTTCCTCCTCCCCGCGGAATGTTAAAGTACGAATTAATCAATCTTCCGTTTAAAGATAAGCTCGAAAAAAGAAGGTACTCCATATCCTTTGATACCTGGTGCAAATATTTGTACGAGCTCCCAACCATTTTTTTCATGTTCATAAACAACCTCATGATAATCCTCTTCAGGGTTGAGTTTAAACGTAGATAGATTTATTTTTACAAATTTATGTTCATACATCGTGGTTCCCCTCTCCAATAATTTCCTAGAATAATTATATTGTACTCGCTTTGGGACTCGGAATAAATAACGGATTATTCTAGATTCTTTTCGTTTGTTAATTTTTCACGAATTGTATTCTCTAATAGGAAGCGAAACTTATTCCTATCCTCATCAGTAAATGGCTTAGGACCCTTTGTTTTTAGCCCACTTCTTCTCGCCTTTGCACTGAGGTGGCGAGTTTCAAGTAACTGATTGATATTTTTATTCGTATAAGCAAATCCCATGTGATGTAAGACGAAGCAACCTTTTCCCAACCCAAGCGAAGCGAGCCCGTAATCTTGTGTGATAATTAAATCCCCTCTTTTAGCTAATTGCATAATACGATAGTCAGCAGCATCTGCACCTGTATCAACATAGATTATTTCCACTCCCCCCATTGTTTCCTCATTAGAAAAATGGCTAAAGCTTTTGACTAATACTACCTGCAAATCAAATTTTTTAGCAACTGAGATAACGACATCTTTCACTGGACTTGCATCTGCGTCAACATATATTTTCATAATGATATCTCCGTTTCAAATAGACTACTTTCATGTAAGTAGATTTTAACTGATTTGTCAATTCATCTAAACGGGGTAACGAGTGGTAGGTGCCAAATTTGTTAACGTTATTCCTTTTCCGTAGTTATGGTAATTATAAGATCAAAGGTTACGAGCTACAAAACACGAAATAACTAAATTAGTATTGAAACAGTGAATAGCTAAAACCAGTAAGCAAAGGAGCCATTGGGTCCCGAAAAATGGTCGAGGATCCAAAATCGGTAAGCAAAAGCACCATTGCGTCCCGAATAATGATAGGAGAGTCCAAAATCGGTAAGCAAAAGCACCATTGCGACCCGAATAATGGTCGAAGAATCCAAAATCGGTAATCAAAATCGCCATTGGATCCCGAAAATTGGTCGAGGGTCCGAAAACGGTAAGCAAAGGAGCCATTGGGTCCCGAAAAATGGTCGAGGGTCCGAAATCGGTAATCAAAAATGCCATTGGGTCCCGAAAAATGGTCGAGGATCCAAAATCGGTAAGCAGAAGCACCATTGCGTCCCGAATAATGATAGGAGAGTCCAAAATCGGTAAGCAAAAGCACCATTGCGACCCGAATAATGGTCGAAGGAGCTAAAATCGGTAAGCAAAGGAGCCATTGCCAGAACACAATAAGGTCATAATTGGTATGCTAAACCAATTATGATTTTTTTATTAATATTATTCACTTTACAATAGTGTGCGTCATACACTATAATGACAATAGGAGTTGATGAGGATGAACGAGAAAGAGCATATTGATAAATTAATGCTTGAATTACGACGTGGGACCATTACAATAGGAGTTTTAAGCCAGCTATCAAGTCCGAAGTACGGTTACTCACTAGTGTCATTGCTGGAGGAAAAGGGGGTTCATGTGGAGCCAGGTACATTGTATCCATTATTAAGAAGGTTAGAAAAACAAGGCTTACTGGAAAGCAAATGGGATACGAATGAGGCTCGACCAAGGAAATATTACGTGCTTAGTGAAGTAGGGAAAAAGGTATTTGAACAATTATGTGTAGAGTGGGAGAGTATTGTCCAGAGTTTGGAAGGATTAATAACGAATAAAGGAGTAGATAAAAATGGAGATGGTTAATCGGTATATTTATGCGGTAACTCAGAAATTGCCGCAATCACAACGAGAGGATATTGCAGCTGAACTAAGGAGTTTAATTGAGGATATGCTGGAGGAACGGGCTGGTGCAGGTGATATTTCTGATGAAATGGTTAATGAGGTTCTACTGGAACTAGGTAGTCCAAGAGAAATGGCCCAAAAATATCGTGGAACAAAGAAGTATATAATTGGTCCTGAGTTATACGATCCCTTTTTAATTGTCTTGAAGATCGTATTAATATCAATGTCAGTTGGATTAGGAATTATATTTGTCATTGAGTCAGTTTTAGACCCGGCAAATATTTTAGATCATTTTGTGAGCTTCATCGTTACCATTGTAACTGGTTTTCCACAAGCGCTTGGTTGGGTGGCATTAACATTTATGCTTGTCCAATATGGTGGGGGATTGAAGGCAGATGAATTAAAGTTTGAGAAGTGGGATCCTACTAAATTACAGCCTATTCCACATCCTAAAAAACAGATTAAGAGATATGAGCCAATAACAGGTATTGTATTCTATGTAATAATTATCGTTTTATTTGCGTTCTCTAGTAACTTTTTTGGAATATATAGATTTAGTGATAAAGGGTTCCAACAAGTAATTCCATTTTTAAATGAAGAAAGCTTTTCACAATATATGCCATTTGTAATACTGTTATTGGCTATTTTTATAGTGAAAGAGTGTTTAAAATTAATTTCGGGTAAATGGACCATGAAATTAGTTGCTTATACCGCAGTGATAAACATTTTCTCAATGGTTGTTGCCTTTTTCTTAATCACTGGTCAAGCGTTTTGGAATCCTAATTTTATGATGGAATTAGTCCAGGCTGGACTCGTTACGGAAGGTTCGGAGGGCTTTAGAGTAGTAGAATCTATTTGGGTAAATAGCACTAGAATCATTGTAGCTTTATTTTTAATAGGGCTTGTATGGGATATCGTAGATGGGTTCATAAAAGCTCGAAAAGCTTAAATTTTTTTCTTTCCAATAAACAACGAATTGATTATGATAGAAAATAATCAATTCGTTGTTTTTATTGGGAGGGAAGATAATGGAATTCGTTAGACCTTCTATAGAGTGGGAGAGAGAGCATCGTGAATATGTGGAAGAGTGGGGACCAGCTAGAATGGTACCGAGTAGCTTTGATTTAGCTGGATTTGAAAGCTATGAAATGTATTTAGAAGCATTAACTAAGAGAGAAAATGGTCATGGTAAATGGCTTCCATGTACGAACTATTTTCTTGTAAATGAGAATCATAGAATACTTGGGATGGTAGATATTAGCCATGAATTAAATGATTTTTTATTTCGTTTTGGTGGCCATATCGGCTATAGTGTTCGACCACCAGAAAGAAGAAAGGGCTATGCCACATTAATTTTAAAATTAGCCTTAGCTAAGTGTAAGGATATAGGGATCAATGAATGTTTAGTCACCTGTGATGAGGATAATATTGGTTCTGCAAAGGTTATTTTAAATAATGGTGGTATAGAGGATCAATCGGAAACAGACATAGATGGAATAGTTAAAAGAAGATTTTGGATAAAAATAACCAACAGCTAAGGTGAGATTATTATGGAAAATCAACCAGTACTTGTACAGCAGATGAAGAAGAAGGATTGGTCTTGTGTCAAAGAAATTTATAGACAGGGAATCGAGACTGGTAACGCAACATTTGATACGGAACCACCCTCCTGGGAAGAGTGGGACAATGGTCATCTCGAAGGCTGTCGTTTAGTTGCTTGCTATGGTGAACAGGTCATAGGCTGGGCAGCACTAAGTCAGTCAGCTCATAAGGAAGCTTACCGTGGGGTTGCAGAAGTGAGTATCTATGTTTCGACCAATAGTTCCGGTAAGGGAGTAGGCTCTTTATTACTTAAAGAAATAATAAAAGCAAGTGAAGAAGAAGGACTATGGACACTGCAGGCATTAATTTTTCCGGAAAATACTGCTAGTATGAGCCTGCATATCCGAAATGGCTTTGAAATTGTAGGAACGAGAAAAAGAGTGGGAAAGCTAAATAATAAGTGGCGTGATGTTGTGTTACTAGAACGGAGAAGTAGTATAGTAGGTGTCGATTAGACGAAAATGTCTCTGTTACTAGCCTTATTCAGCTAACAAGGCTATTGAAAGGTCAATGTATCAATAAAAATTTAATTTATGAATGATTAACCAAAATAGAATCCTTTGAATATAGTAATTATGACATTATATATTGGGGGTTCTAAATATGAACTATGTAAGAAGTGGTTTAGCATTTTTGGGATTTTTAATTGCAGGTACAGGTATCGGGATGTTTTTTCATAATACTGAAGCAGGTGGCGCAGTAGGTTTTGGCCTCGGGATTTTGTCGATATTGGTATTGCGAAAGGATGATTAAATTAAAACGGAACCAGTTTAGCATGGTAGAATCGAAGCAATATAAGAAGTGAAAAATAGTGAACCCCAAGTATTTATTAATGCATTGACGTAGGAAAACAAAAGGCTGTTTCGTTTGGGATTTCCCGTAGAAACAACCTTTTAATTTATTTTTCTTGTTCCTGATAGGCACCGTAATCCTTGCCATAAAATCGATTATAGCGTTCTTTAAATTTCTGAAACACATAGGTTACTAGCACCTTAAGAATGGCATATCCTGGAATACCAAGGATTACCCCAATTAATCCGAACAAATTCCCTGCAACAAGAAGAACGATAATAATGGTTAATGGATGAATCTTCATTGTTTTCCCCATAATATTTGGTGATATGAAGTTACCCTCTAAAAATTGTACCACTACCCATACGACTGCAAGCTTTAGTAGCATTAATGGGGAATCCACAATAGCAATAATGACAGCAGGAATAATTGACATGGTCGGTCCAAGATATGGAACGACACTAAGTAATGCTGCAACAATTGCGAGTGTAATGGCATAATCTAATCCAATAATTAAATACCCAATATACAACAGAATACCAATACAAGAAGCAACAATAATCTGACCTTGAATATAGGAACCCACCTGTGCGTCCATATTTTTCAAGATCTGATTTACATCATCACGAAACCTTGGTGGCAATAAACGTAAAGAATATGCTTTAAATCGATCTCCATCCTTAAGTAAGAAGAAAAGAATAATTGGAAAGGTTACAATTGCCACGACAAAGTTCGTTACGGTACTGGCGAAGCTTTTTACTCCGGCAAACGCATTTCCTAAATAAGAACCAATGATGCCAGGAATATTGCTGAAATTTGAAACGACCCAATTATAGGCCTCGTCGTAATATGCGGCAACAAAGGAACTTTCTAGCCAGTCATTTATATCAAGCCACAGGCGCTGTACATATTTTGGTAAAGTCTTTACTAGATCGGTGACTTGGGCTTCAATAGCAGGTGCAATAAGTAGAATTAAACCTGTTAGCAGACCAGTTATCCCGATAATAATAATTACAATTCCCCAGATTCGTTTAATCTTAACACGCTCTAGTAAGTCCACGATAGGATTCAGTAGATAATAAGCTATAAACGCTAGAATAATTGGGGGAGTTATCGTTGATAAAATAACAAGTAATGGGTTAAAAATATAGGATATCTTTTCATAAAGGAAAATCGTAAATCCTATTAAAATTAGTAACAACAATGCAAAAACGACATTTTTCCCCCCAAGGAATTTAATAAAGCGATTTTCAGAATTCATCAAGTTGGGACTCCTTTTTATTTTTCATTATAGTAGAAGAAGTAGATTTATTCCATCTCCATAGGAGTATTATAACTGATATTTAGTCAAAATGTAGGATAATTGGTTGGAAAATTGAGAAAAAAGACCTGTTGCTGATAGATTGGACCTATGCCTATGATTATAATTGGAATAATCATAACTATGGCGGAGGTTCTTTTAGAATATGAAAAGTAAAAAATTGATCATATTATTTAGCGTATTGTTCTTAATGACAGCCTGTGGAAAAAATGATGTAGATTCACCAGAGAAAAAGGAAAACAAAACGGAACAAAAATCGAACAATCAAAATAACAGTGAAGAGAAAGAGGAATCGGAAGAAGTTTCCTTTGAAGTAGAGGGAACAAATGCCCCGAAGGACCAAGGAGATTTACAGGTCTGGTTTGAGGGGAAAATTGAATTAGAGGGCAATAAAGTTATTGCTAAAGGAGTAACTAATTTATTACCGGAATCGCGGTTAACACTAGATATTAGTCCTGAAGAAGGGACTTTTATCGGGGGAGATGGCTCTGGAAATGTTGATAGTAATGGAACCTTTGAAATAGAAGCGGGCGTTCCTGATGGGTTTGAGGGATTATTACATGTGGAACTCTCTTTCAAAACGGGTGATCAATCTGATGACAAAATAAAGGAGCATTATTCAGAAGGTATCAAAGGGGGATTTGCTAGGATTTATTATGACTCCTATGAGGATGAAATGTATAGCAAAGCATCCTTTCGTAACACCATTGTATTTGATGGTCAATCACAATCCTTTTCAATTATAGAACCAGAATGGAATAAACCGGATGATTTAGGAAATCCAACTGTTTGGATGAAACCAACTGTAGAAAAGTTTGAAGATTATGTGGTAATTAAAATTGAAAGTAATTTAATAGAGGATACCTTTATTCGCGGAACTGCAGATATTCCAAATTATATTACTACTGGATTTAGTGGTTCTACATACATCAATCCTGATGGAACTGCAACAATGTACATCAAGGATCCAGAAAAGGATAGTAGAATAAAGGGTGTTTCTAAGTATGATATTAAGATTGAGGTTGATCCTGCAGATGGAAATAATGGTAAACATGTAATCGAAGCCTATGGCGAAAATGGAGAAAGGTTATCAGGTGACCTTGTTTATAAGAAAGATGATGGTAAAGCAATTAGTCAAAAAGTAACCATAAGCATGGATTAGAAAACGGATAAGTGAGTTATTTCAAGCAATCCTCAAAAAAGTTTGTTATACTTAATGTATGTTAACGAATAATATATAAATAATGATGCAGGTTTTGATATTATCAAGGGATTCTAAGGGAGGCTTTCTTTCCAGGAATCCCTTTCATACACGTTCTTTTCCCTATGTATTAGTTTTAAGGAGGATATACCAGCTTGAATGACGTTACGAGGTTAGAAAAAGAAGCAATGCAGATGCTAAAAGAGACTAGCAGAACATTTTATATCCCAATTAAAATTCTTAAACCAAAATTACGAAAAACAGTTGGTTCTGCTTATCTTTGTATGCGAGCAATAGATGAAATAGAAGATCATGAGCAGCTGGATCCAGAAACAAAACAATATCTATTAAGATCCACAGGCGAATTACTGAAAGGTAAATTTAGTTCGGTGGCCTATGGGGAAATAATTAAACCATATGAAAATGAATTACCAGAGGTAACAAAGCGCTTAGGTGATTGGATTGCCTTTTGCCCCGAAGGTATTGTTGATAAGGTTTTGGAATCTACAAGTATTATGGCAAATGGGATGGCAGATTGGGTAGAAAAGAATTGGCAAATTAGAACGAAAGAAGATTTAGATGATTATACGTATTACGTTGCTGGTCTTGTAGGAGTAATGTTATCGGACATCTGGAAATGGTATGATAATACCGAAACTGTGCCCGAATTGGCAATTGGATACGGACGAGGTTTGCAAGCTGTTAATGTCCTTAGAAATCAGGAAGAGGATTTAGACCGAGGGGTAAGGTTCTTTCCCAATAATTGGAGCAGGGAGGATATGTTCCAATATGCTGAAGCGAATCTAGCTAAAGCAGATGAATACATGAAATCGATTAAGACGAAGAATATTATTCTCTTTTGTAGGATTCCTCTGGCACTAGCCTACCGTACACTCCATGCGCTAAAAAGTGGCAACGAAAAAATGTCTCGCCAAGAAGTAGAAATGACCGTTAATGAAATCTTAAATAATGATAATAGATAACACGGCCTATTGCTGTGTTATTTCTTTTGGGGAAAAAGGCGAATATGAAAACTTTCTTTCTACAAAAATGTAACTTAACCATTCGTATACGATACATGTCTTTATATACAGAGGGGAAGTCTAAACACGATACACTGCCTGAAAGAGGGGAAATATAGTTGAGTAAAAAAAGGCACAATGGATTCTCGAAGCCTTCGACTGGTTTTATACATTCCATTAAACAAGCATTTGAACTTAAGAAAAATCCTATACCATGGGTGAAGGCCTTTAGTGCAGGTTTATGTGCTTCTATCCCAATATTTATTGCGGTTTTAGCTGGGGAGTTCTCTTATGGGTTATTAGCAAGTCTAGGGAGCTTTACATATCTTTATATGTTTAATGAGCCATATGCATTACGTGCAAAGAAGCTTTTCTTTGTCTTATTAGGTCTATCCTTTACGGTTGGGATAGGAACACTGCTAGCACCCTATCCATATATTTTAGCCATCGTTGTAGCACTAGCTGGGGCTTTCGTAACGTTTGTATTTGGAGTGTTAAGGCTACCGGGGCCAGCCGCAATTTTCTTTGTTCTAGCCTTTACGATTACGACCTCGATGCCAATTGATCCATCACAGGCATTATTACGGTCTTGGTTTGTGCTACTGGGAGGATTATTATCGTTGGCCGTTGCAATGGTTGGGTGGTTTTTTAAGCCTAGAGGTCCTGAAACGCTTGCTTTAAAGCGGTTGTATATGCAACTGGCTGATTTTATAGAAGCAGTTGATACCAATGACTTTTCAAAGGCAAGACATCTAACATTAATGCGAATTAAAGAAGCAGGATCAATCATTCATGCCGGGTACATCTCCTGGGACAAATCGGCATTGTATAAGAAGCTGTACTTACTTTATGAGGAAGCAAATATTATGTACGTGAATGTCTTAAAAACCTGTGCTACTGGTGAAAAAAGATTTTCGCCACAAATAGCTCATACCATAAGAACGTGTGCGACTCGAATTGATAAGCTAGATAAGTATGATGATAAGGAAGATAGTTTAGACGGTGTGGGAGATTCAGAGGTTGCCAATAACGTAAAAGAAGTAAAAAAAATTATAAATGGCACCTCCAAAAAGA
Organism: Ornithinibacillus bavariensis; assembly: GCF_050433565.1. NCBI lineage: Bacteria > Bacillati > Bacillota > Bacilli > Caryophanales > Bacillaceae > Ornithinibacillus > Ornithinibacillus bavariensis. The sequence goes on along the minus strand of NZ_JBNPWZ010000006.1, from coordinate 38,307 downwards.
TACCAGAAAAAACTAAAATAATGATACCTCCCATTAGAAGGCTATTCAAAGGATCAGTCCATCGAAATTCTATCATTTTTCTATCTTCTATACGATACGGTGTTATTCTTTTCATAGCGCTATTAATTGCCTTTACATTAGGGTTTGAACGTTCCTATTGGATTCCTTTATCCTGTGCAGCTGTTATGCTCGGTTCAACGGTCATTTCCACGTTTCACCGTTCTATTCAACGTGCAACTGGAACAATTATCGGAGTCTTTCTTGCCACTGCTCTTTTGCATTTTCAACCAGATGGGTTATTAATTGCATTATATATTTTAATGCTAACCTTCTTAACAGAGCTGTTAATACCGATAAATTATGCACTTGCTGTATTATTCGTAACCTCGACTGCTATATTTATGACAGAGAACTCCACGCAAATATTCGATGTGGGACATTTTGCTATGATTCGGATTACAGATATTCTCATAGGCTGTATGATTGGATTAATTGGTATGTATATTATTGGGAGACAATCTGCATCCAGTAGGCTAGCACATACAATGGCGAAGACAATTCGCAGTCAAATACAATTTATGGTATTACTTTTTTCTGAGAAACCAAAAGGATTAGCACTGAAAGACAGCAGTGAATTAAGGAAGATGCAAACAAACCTAAATAATTTACTTATCTTATTTACAACAGCCTTAGGGGAGGTGTCTGCTGATAAACGGTCACTGGAATATATATGGCCAGTAATATTCTCTGTTGAGCAATTGGGTAACCTGTTAGTAGCTGCTATGAAGGTTGACCAAAGAGTATGCCTTACCGATGCAGATTTAGCCCAGCTATTATTAGTATTTGAAATGATGGCAAAGTCGGCAGAGTTTAATCAGGAGATAACCATTAGAGAAATACCACAGATTGATGGGTTTCCACATATTGTAAAAGAAATAAAAGATTTACAGGGAGCCCTCCAGCTTAGGGAACGGTCTATAACCAATTTATCATAAAAAGAGAGACCACATCGGGTCTCTATGGAGATAATAAGTAATTCAGTTATTTAAAAAGCTTTTCTAAGAGTGCTTTTAATGCTAGAAGTATAATTGCAATTGCAAATATAACAATGATAATTCCACCAACAAGTATTAGGATGCTTTTAAATTGAGCGGTTATAAGTGCCGATACGGGTACAAAAGCTAATGCAAATCCAGCCAAAATAGCTGCGATATACAAGCTAACTATTCTATCCAACACAGATATCCCTCCTTCCACTATAGCTTATGCAGAAGAAGGGGTATCTGTTTTTTATACCATTATAAAACTCGTGAAATAGGCTTCTAGCTTAGAAGCATTGGAACGAAGCAATACGATTCAAATCAATGCCAAAGTAAGACCAATGATTGAACCGCCATCTAAATCCAGCTACAGAGGTTCTTCCTACAAAGGTTGGGAAGAACCAGAATCCTGTTCCATTCTCTAACCATATAAATGTATTTCGGAATAGGCATCCTCTAATAGCTCCTGGGTCAACAGCAAATGTCTGAAATTGTGGCTGCTGTGGTGTAAAGGAAGGTGGTGGTGAAGTAGGAACTTGTGTCTGCCCACCTCCCCCAGGAAATCCTGGGAATTGTCCTCCTGGAAAAGTTCCTCCTGTTTGCCCTCCACCAGGAAAGAATCCCCCTGTCTGCCCTCCGCCAGGAAATCCTGGAAATTGTCCTCCTGGGAAAAATCCTCCAGTTTGACCACCGCCTGGGAATTGTCCAGGCATATTAAATTGCCTCTCATCCTCATATTGTGATTCAAAATAATTCACTCGTACTCCTCCTCAAAACGTATTCGATTTAATATATGGGAAATATGACTAGATTGGGAGTTTATTAGGCAAGAATGGGCTCTAAAACTTTTATGAGTGATTACTCACTTTACAAATTGAGAAAAAGAAGGTATATTTAATGTGAGTAATCACTCACTACCGAGGAGATGATATGATGGAGAAAATTTGTGTTTCTGTTCAACATGTAACAAAGCAATTTGGAAAACATATTGTGCTGAGAAATCTTGATTTGAATATTAAAGAGGGAGAGGTTTTTGGTCTATTAGGTCCATCGGGAGCTGGAAAGACCACATTAGTTAAGGAGCTATCGGGCTTAGATATTCCAACCTCAGGCACTAACATCGTTTTAAATCAAAGAATGCCAGATCTAAAAATTATTAATCGTATTGGCTATATGGCACAATCCGATGCACTTTATGAGGATTTGTCAGCTAAAGAAAATCTCCAATTCTTTTCTAATTTGTATGGAATAAAAGGAAAAAGACAGCAAGAAAGAATCCAAGAAGTAATGCAACTAGTAGATTTAACGGATCACTTATATAAACTAGTTTCTGATTACTCGGGTGGAATGAAGCGAAGACTGTCATTAGCTATTGCGCTTTTGCATGAGCCTGAGCTACTGATACTGGATGAGCCGACTGTTGGTATTGACCCCGTCTTACGCAAGCGAATTTGGGATGCGTTTTTTCATTTGAATAAAAAAGGAACAACTATTATTGTAACTACACATGTGATGGATGAGGCAGAAAAATGTGATCGACTTGGTTTAATGCGTGATGGTTCTATCATTGCTGTAGGTACACCTCAGGAGTTGAAGCAACGAACGAGTACTGCTTCAATAGAAGAAGCCTTTTTAGCATACGGGGGTGAAGGAATATGAGAGTGAAAGCATTAATGATAAGGATACTACGCCAAATTATTCGTGATAAACGAACCATCGGAATGCTATTATTAGCTCCCATCCTCGTCTTGTCTATGCTGTATCTTGTTTTTAATGGGGACAATTATGAACCTAAAATTGGCTTTGTTGGAATTCCGGATGTAATGATAGATACGTTAGATTTATCCGATGCTAGTATAACGGAATATGATGATCTTTTGGCCGCCAAGCGTGATTTAACAGAGGGACAGCTTGACGGGTATATTAATTTTTCGAATCAAGAGTTATCCGTTCATTTGGAAGGGAGTGATCCCACAGTAAACGGGGCAACCATAAAATGGATACAGTCGACCTTTAGCAATTTGACTGATGGGGCACAATCACCCTTAGATGTTCATTATCTTCACGGCTCAAGTGACATGGGGCAGTTCGATTATTTTGGACCTGTATTATTAGGTTTCTTTGTATTCTTTTTTGTTTTTATTATTGCAGGAGTTTCCTTTATTCGAGAGCGTACCACCGGGACGTTAGAGCGTCTTCTCTCAACACCTATTCGTAAATGGGAGATTGTAGTTGGGTATGTCCTTGGATTTGGTATTATAACCATGGTTCAATCAGCCCTTATTGCGTCCTATGCAATATATGTTCTGGGAATGATGATGGAAGGATCTTTCATCTATTTACTTCTCATTATTTTAGCGCTATCCTTCACGGCATTAACCTTGGGGATTCTTGTCTCATCATTTGCTAATAATGAATTGCAAATGATTCAATTTATTCCAATTATTGTTGTACCACAAATATTTTTTTCAGGATTATTTAACTTGGAGACAATTTCAAATTGGTTGAGCTGGATTGGTCCAATTACGCCACTTTATTATGCAGCAGCAGCACTACGCGATGTCATGGTTCGTGGTTATGGATTCCCGGATATTTATATGGATCTAATCGTTTTGTTCGGATTCTCCATACTTTTCATTGTGTTAAACATACTAGCATTAAGAAAGTACAGAAAAATATAAACAACGTATCAAGTTGTATCTAAGGTCTGTAATATCGTATCATGAAGGTATAGTGTATGTACAACGGAAGATTAGAGGAGATAGAACGTGTTTAAAGATGATCAACATTTAACAGAAAAACAAAAGGGAATCCTGGCAGCAGCCACCGAATTATTTGCTGAAAAGGGTTATGCTGCAACTTCTACCAGTGAAATTGCTAAGAAGGCAGGGGTGGCTGAGGGTACGATATTCCGTCATTATAAATCGAAGAAGGATTTGCTTTTGACAATTGTTTCACCAACGATGATTAAGGTCATTAGTCCAATGGTTAAGAAGGATATTAACAAAGTATTGGATAAGGAATATGATACCTTTCAGGACTTTTTACGAGCTATGATAGCAAATCGAATAACGTTCGTGAAAAAGAATACTTCATTGTTACGCATTTTTATTCAAGAACTACCTTTTCATGAGGAGCTAAAGAAGCAAGTAATTGAACAAATTGGAAAAGATGTATTGGAAAGACTTCGGGAGGTAATTCGGCATTATCAAGGGAAGGGTCAAATTATTGAGATGCATCCTGACACAATTATTCGGGTTGCTGCTGCATCCACCTTATCCTATATACTAGCCAAATATGTAGTATTTCCTGAAGCGGATTGGGATGAGGAAGCGGAAATCGAAAGAATGATTCAGATATTATCGGATGGGATTGCTGTGAAAAATAGTGACTAAATGGTCTTTAACGGTTTTTAATAAGAAAATTTATCGATTTATTTTTCTATAATAAAAAGTAATAATAAGTACAATTGGCTTAGTAGCCAAAAGAAAGAATAATATAATTCGGAACACAAAGGATTAGTTAGCTATTCCAATTACCTGGCTTGAATTCAGTAGTTTGCCGAGCTCGAGCCTTTTAATATGGTAAAAAACTAGTTCATAAAGTATTAATCTTTAAAATTATTCTAGAAAAAATTGGATAAGAAGGTTACTATTTATAGGATAACTTATATAAGTGAGTGTTAAAAAATTTTAGATCTTAAAAAACAGGGGATTGTGATTTCATGAACGTCTTATCCATACAAAATTTAGAAAAGCAAGAGAAGGATGTTTTATTGTTTCCTTCATTTAGCCTGCATGTCGGAAAAGGGGAAGTGTCTGCAATATATTCGAATATCAATATTCGGAAGGCCTTACTCAACATGTTCCTTGGAAAAGAAGAAATCTATAATGGTGATATAGAAATACTAGGAGAAAAAATGAAAGATAACCCATTATATCGACATAGGGTTGGCTTTTGTTTCTTTGAACAGCACTTCTATGAACGATTAACCATATTAGACAATATAAGATTTGTTAAACGATTATATGATTCTAAGCAAATTATCGATGACATTATAAATATCACCCAATTAGGGTCAATTAAAAATAATAGAGTTAGTAAACTAAGCTTCTCTGAAAAGAAAAGATTACAAATTGCACTTCTGTTAGTACAAGACCCTGCCTTATACATATTTGAAGAACCAGATTTAAACATTGATATGGAGTCTAAGCGTGTCTTATTAAATATATTGCAAGCCTTAAAAAAAGAAGGAAAAGCAGTACTAATATTAACTGGGATCATGGAAAGTGCAATTACCCTAGCAGGTCATATCTTTCGGTTAGATGAAAACGGTCTCCATCAGGTTGAAGAAGCTGTAGAAGTTGAAAGCGGTGTAGAAGAAGCAGAGGAAGAAGAGAAAAAAGAAGATTCGCCAATAACATTTAACTTAAATAAGGTTCCGACAAAGGTAAATGACAAGATTATCTTATTTGATCCTACAGAAATTGATTATATTGAAAGTAATGATGGTGTGTCATCTGTTTTCACAAAAGGGGAATCCTTTCCAAGTGTCTTTACGATGAATGAATTAGAAGAACGATTAAAGCCATTTGGATTTTTCCGTTGTCATCGGTCTTATATTGTAAATCTGCAAAAGGTTCGAGAAGTGATTACTTGGACAAGAAACAGTTTCAGTTTGGTATTAGATGATAAACCGAAATCGACGATACCACTATCAAAGACAAAAATGACCCAATTAAAGGAGTTATTGGGACTAAAATAAGCTCCATTCAACCCAAATATTACTCTATTCACGGATAAAATGCTGTCAAAACCCTTGATATCTATTAATCTAAGGATGTAAACAAAAACAACCATCACGGGGGAGTAAAATGAAAAATATTATTGAAGTGAAAAATCTTGCAAAGGTTTTTGGAAATCAAACAGCACTACAAGATGTAAATTTTAGTGTAAAAAAAGGAGAAACTTTTGGATTTTTAGGGCCAAGTGGATCGGGGAAAACGACGACCATCAAAATTTTAACTGGTCAATTAATGCAAACCTCAGGAGAGGCTGAAGTTTTTGGTGTTAAAAATTCTTCCTTAAATTCTGGTTCCTATCGCCGGAGAATTGGAGTGCTTTCCGATAATAGTGGTCTTTATCAGCGTCTTTCTATTGAAGACAATTTAAAGCTGTATTGTGATCTATATGATGTGCCGAGAAAGCGGATGGATGAGGTTCTGGAATTAGTGAACCTTGCTGACGAAAAGAAGAAAATTGTATCGAAGCTCTCAAAGGGTATGCTCCAGCGGGTGTTGCTCGCTAGAACATTACTTCATGAACCAGAGCTATTATTTTTGGATGAGCCAACATCAGCGCTTGACCCGGCTAACTCGAAGCAAATTCATGAAGGGCTACGTCAATTAAATGAAAAAGGAACGACGATTTTCTTAACTACGCATGATATGAGTGAAGCAGAAACCTTATGTAATCGGGTTGCCTTTCTTCATAAAGGGAAAATCCAGTTGCTTGATGAACCAATGGCATTACGTCGACAATTCTCAGACGGAAGTGTAACTGTTGAACTAAGGGATGGAAAAGTGGTTAACCTTCCTGGTGGGAAAGAAGGGGCAGAAGAGGTCTATAACTATATGTCTAGTAATCAAGTAGTTTCTATTCATTCGAATGAACCTACTTTAGGGGATATTTTCGTTGAGATTACAGGGAGGGAATTAGTATGACACTATCATGGAAGCGGATTTACGCTATTTTTCAGAAGGATTTAAAGGACTTATCCAAAAACTTGTATGTTACTTCAATTTTTATATTGCCATTTTTAATGGCTTTCCTATATGGAAAAATGTATGATGCTAACTTAGAAATCCATTATATCATCATTAATCTAACCTTAGCTTCTGTAACTGCATTTATCCAATGTGCGGTTATTGCGGAAGAGAAGGAAAAGCATACATTAAGAGGGTTAATGCTTTCACCAGCTTCGGTTGTGGATATTTTAACTGGAAAGAGTTTAGTTAGTTTCATTTTGTCAGTCGTCACTATTGTATTATGTGCTATGATTACGGGGTATGAACCAGCTAATATTGTGTATGTTTCGATTGCCATTTTTATTTCAATGCTATTTTATCTAGCGCTTGGTACTGTTTTTGGACTGTTAACTCGTACCGTTGTCGAAGCATCTGTTATCTTTTTACCGGTTATCTTTTTATTTGGTTTTGGATCGATGCTAATGATGTTAGTGGATAAGTATCCTGTACTTTCTTTTATTGAGTATTTGCCAAATATACAATTAGTTGATTTCGCTTATAAGGTGGAAGAGGGCGCAGGGTTTGGAGAATTATGGAGTCATTTAGCTATTCTACTTGCTTGGGGAATTGTAACAATTATTCTTGCAGCTATCGTGTATAAGAAGCGAGAGATAGATAAATAAAAAGTCAAAAGAGTGTCCGAGGACACTCTTTTCTATTATAGTGCTAATTCCTTATCTAAAAACGCGTAGAAATCTACCCATTCATCTATTATTTTGGAAGTTGGTTTACCGAGGCCGTGACCTGCTTTTGCTTCCAGTCTTAACACGATGGTAGACGCTTTATCCGCTTTTTCCATTAAGGTTGCTGCGAACTTCTTGGCATGTGCTGGTACTACTCGGTCGTCACTCTCAGCAGTTGCAATAAGAACTGGTGGATACTTCACCCCTTCTTTAATATTATGAAGCGGTGAATATGCATAGAGGAATGGGAACTGCTCCGGATTATCGGCACTTCCATATTCAGGTATCCAATAACGACCAATTGTAAACTTATGATATCGAAGCATATCGATTACAGGTACCCGACAGATGACCGCTCCAAATAAATCTGGTCGTTGCACCATACAAGCAGCAACTAGTAAACCACCATTAGATCCACCCATTATGGACAGCTTTTCCTTCTTCGTATAGTTTTTTTCAATAAGCCATTCACCTGCAGAAATGAAGTCGTCAAACACATTTTGTTTATTCTCAAGCATCCCTGCACGGTGCCATTCTTCTCCATACTCCGTCCCACCACGAAGGTTTGCTACAGCATAAATGCCGCCTTTTTCAAGCCAACGAAGAATAGAAGGGCTAAAGGTTGGCGTCATATTGATATTAAAGCCACCATAACCATACAGAATAACAGGATTATCACCGTTTAATTTAAGACCCTTTCGGTGGGTCAGGAACATCGGTACTCGAGTACCATCCTTAGAAGTATAGAAGACCTGCTCAGTTTCAAAAATTGAGATATCAATTGGCAGTTCAGCTTCGAAAAATACGTTAAGTTCCCTTTTGTCCATGCTGTAATTGTAAACAACAGTTGGACTTAAGAAAGAAGTTATCCCGAAATAAATTTCATTATCTTCCTTACTGCGAGTGATATCAGTTAGTGAACCAAGGATAGGTAGTTCAATATCGTGAGAAAAGGTTCCATCTAGGTTAAATACCTTCAATTGATGGTGCGCATCATGTAACAATCCAGCAACAAATTTATCCTGTATAGCAATGACAAAATCCATCACATCTTCTTGCTCCGGAATTATCTCCTTCCAGTTGGATGACTCAGGATTATCTATATCTACAGCTATGATTTTGCCGTTTGGTGTATGTAAGTCTGTTTTGAAATAAAAAATATTTTCTCTATTGGTTACATACATGTACTCGGCATCTGCTTGATCTAAAACCCTAGTGAACTTCTCATCCTTATCTATAGCCTTAAGGTAAAAGCGGTTCTCCGTTGCCGTTCCTAAATAAACATAGAGACAAAGATAGCGGTCATCATCACTTAAAAAAGATGAAAACATTAACTCTTTATCTTCTGGCTGTTCATGAACTAATTGATCATTTACTTGAAGATCACCTAGCTTATGGAAGAACACTTTATTGAAATTGCTTTCATCCTCAGGTGCCACACTACCTGGTTCTGGGAATCTGCTGTAGAAAAATCCAGAATTATCTGGGGCCCAAGTAAGACTGGTGAATTTAACGTGCTGGATATGATCATCTAAATCTACTCCCGTAGTCAAATCTCGAACTCGAACTTCCTGCCAATCACTTCCATGTGTAGAAGTTGCAAATGCTAGATATTTTCCATCCTTACTAAAGGAATAATTTGTCATTGCAACTGTACCATCTTCACTTAAGGTATTTGGATCAATTACAACGACGTCCTTATCACCATCTTTACGGTAAAGAATTGCTTGATTTTGTAGCCCATCATTCTTTTGGTAATAAAGCGTATCGTTTACCTTTTTTGGGACAAAGTTTTTCGGATAATTCCAAAGCTCTTCTAGTCTTTTACGGTCAGCATCCCGTGTGGAAGCTTTGGAAAAGTAAGCCTCACATCTTTCCCCCATCCAGTTACTCCAGTTAATCGAGTGCTCTGAATCGGGATCCTCAAGCCAACGATATGGGTCACTTACCTTTGTTCCGTGATAATCGTCAATGATATTATCTTTCTTAATGGTAATCAATGATGCATCCCCCTTTGAAAAGTCTTATAAATAGTATTCGAGATACATCCTCTAAATCCCTTTTGAATTTTAAAAATAATAGTATTATATAAATAAAACTGTGGGAATTTTTATCTTGATAATATCTTGGGAAAATGGGGAAATATTAATAGAAACTTTTAATGGCCTATAGACGTAATAAATAAATAAGAATACAATAATAATGAAAAAGTATGAGGAGGGGATATGATGGCAACAACAGAGGATGATCGTTTGTTTGCAATGCTATTATATTTATTAAGCATACCATTCCCAATTCTAGGGCCGTTACTTATCTGGCTTATTAAGCGAGATTCATCAGCGTTTGTAGATTATCATGGAAAACAATATTTTAATTTCCTAATATCGTTTACTATTTATCTGGTTTGCAGCTGGATTTTAGTTATTGTGCTAATTGGCTTCGTATTAGTACCTCTGGTTGGTATTACCGTTTTCGTTCTAACGATTATTGCAGCTGTGAAAGCTTATCAAGGAGACAGATGGCAAATACCTTTAGCAATCCAGTTTATTAAACAGTAAGCGAAAGAAGACGTTCAGGTATTATTACTTGAACGCCTTTTCTCTTTATTTTGTTAGTTTTCTAATAACCTGACCGCAGTTTGAACCATCCATTTTACCCCAATTTTGATTGCTTCCTCATCAACCATAAATTCCGGATGGTGCCATGGATGTACAATTCCTTTTTCTTTATTTCCTGAACCGAGCCATACATAGCAGCCAGGAACCTTCTGCTGATAGTAGGAGAAATCCTCTCCACCCATGGTAGGCTCTGCAATAACTGTGTTTTCCTCACCTACAATACGAATCGCTGTTGAACGAACAACATTGGTTACTTGTTGATCATTAAATACGGCTGGAAAAAGGAATTTATAATCTATGTCAACTTCACCGCCCATTGCTTCAACTGTATTCGATACGAGCTTTGTAAACTGTTCATAGATACTGTTTCGAACAGAATCATTAGAAGTTCTTACAGTACCTTTTAGTACGGCAGTATCTGGGATTACGTTGTTTGTTGCGCCAGCTTGGAATGATCCGATACTAAGTACAGCACTTTCTTTAGCGGAAATGGTACGACTGACCAATGTCTGTAACTGGGAAATAACAGCACTTCCGATTACGATTGGATCAATCGTCCTCTCTGGCATTGCTGCATGTCCGCCTTTACCCTTAATTGTAATCGTAAAATCATCCACACTAGCCATGAGGAATCCTTCTTTAATACCGATAGTGCCAACGGGAAGATCGGGAAAATTATGAAGCCCTATAATGGAGCTAACCCCATCTAGTAATCCTGCTTCAATTACAGAAATAGCTCCACCTTCTGTTTCTTCTGCAGGTTGAAAAAGCAGTCTAACTCTACCAGGTAGATTGTTTTTCAGTTCTTGGAGAATGATACCCGCTCCTAATGCAATGGTAGTATGAACATCATGTCCACACATATGACTGATTCCATCGATGGTTGAACGAAATGGCAAATTCGATTCCTCTTGGATTGGTAGAGCATCGATATCTGCACGAATAGCCACAATTGGCCCTGTTTCCTTACCAAACACTTCAGCCGCAGTTCCAGTTTTCAATGAATGGGTAAGTGGAGTAATTCCGTTTTCCTTTAACCATTCATTTATCCGTTTAGTAGTCTCTACTTCTTGATGACTAAGCTCAGGATACATATGAAGATGTCGTCTCATCTTTAATAGTTTTGGAAAAATTTTCTCTACTAGGTTGTCGATTTGTTGACTTAATTCCTGTGATGTCAATTCTGTCATGATGAACCTCCTATTTAACACGGCCTCAAAATTCCTTAATAGTTTATATTCAGGATTTGCATATGATTTCTCCAGCAATCCTTCTTCTATTATTCTACCATTTTTCATTCAGATTCGAATATGTCCATGATGTACTGGATTATTCCGATAACGGCAAAAAAACTATCCTTTGACGGTATTGGTGAGGATAAAAGCAAGTATTAAAAAAAGAAATAAAATATAGACTGGGTAACAGAGGAAACTAAAGTCAGAGTGTAATAGAACAAAAATTAATTTTCAATGAAGACATGTTCAAATGAAGGAGGTCGGTGACGTTCTCTCATTAATATCACTCCTTCTCTGTCCTCAAATATCTCTAGAATAGGGGCGTAGTCTAAGTTAACTATGTATTCCCAATCTACCTGTTCTAGAATGTTTGCATCATTCAACATGTAGATTGGGATGTAACTGTAAGGTGTTATCGTTCTAGTATTGTGATTTCCTCCTTCTTTCACTATCCTATAGCCATACTCACAATCGGTACAATCTTCGAAATAGATATAGGTGATATCTAGTCTGAGAAGAACCCCATCAATTGTTACATCGTTTAATACGACAAGCCCAATAGTGGAATCTGCAACACTATTTGCAAACTTGGTAAGGTCTTGTGATAAATTTTTACTTTCCTCTTGGGCATTTGCTAGTGCATTCTTTATTTTTTCACTTTCATTCTTTAATTTATCGATTGTAGCTAAAAGTTCTGCATTTTTATCCTTAACAGCCTTCATTTCATCTGCAGTAGTTTTATCCAGTACATTCGTAACTACAATAAAAAACATAAGAAATGCGATAATACTATATAGAATTTTGTCTTTCATAATATCCACCCCTGCCAGAAACCAAAATCCGAGAGTACAAGACTCTGCTTTGTTAATTCTGTATCCTCTTCTGTATATTCATTGTAATCTAAAAAACTTGGTTCCCTATGATTATCACGAACAAATTCATGATGAAAATCTATAACCTCCAATAAAAATTCTACAATTTCTATACTACTTGGATTCATGAGATGGTCCCTTGAATCCCTTACAAGATATTCGTCTTCAAAATTATTACCTCTTTTTCTATTGCACGTTTTACAGAGAAGTCTTACATTATTTTCATCTGAACTGCCACCTTTAAAAAAGGAATAACATGGTCAAATTCTATATCTTCGTCTTTGACAGCTTGTCCACATACACTACATATTTGATTATCCCTTTTCATTACTCTAAATTGAACAGGGCGAGAAATGTTTCTGCTAACATTTCTAAGTTCTTTGGCTTCTAAAGGTTCAGCCACATAGAATACCGGACATTCATGACCGAATATTCTACATCTATGATCATCGGCTTCTTCCTTAATTGGAAAATCTTCAACCAACGGTCCATATGGACAATATTTAAGTTCCCAACATGGTTTGCAAACGGCTTTAATCCTCTTTTCCCAATCAATCTTTTTCGCTCAATCTTGTATAGAATTCATTTCTCATTCCCCCTATTTTAAAAATATGAACCCACAAAGAAGGTCAACTTCTTAAACAATTTGGCCCGATTGGTGAACATAAGCAAAGAGATTATTCAACTCTTCTGCCCCGTTAGCATAGTAACTACTATCTTAAATTCTGACATAATATTCTGAAAATAATAATAAAAATTTTACCATAAGAAAAGGCGACCTTCTTGGATCACCTTCTTTATCTAACGCCCCCTTTAGTTCAACAAGGTTATTTACTATTATTATGAAGTTCAAATGACTCTTCAAACTCATCCCATTTTACATATACTTTTATAACTTCATCTTTACCTACTTTTGCTTCATCTGTACCTGTGGCCGGAAACGTTGCTGATGATGGGGGATCCGTAAACTCTACAATGCTTTTGCTACTAAACCCATTAAACTCAAAAGAGTATTCAAGTTTTTGTAATGAAGACAACGCTTCTAATGAACCTTTATATTTTAATACGAACTTATAGCTATTTTCGTTCGAATAGGTTCTTTGTCCGTCTTTTTCTCCCCATTTTTCTGTTCCTTTATTTGAGTATTCAGCTTCCCAATACTCACTTTCTCTACTAAATTTATAATTATAGGTCGTAGTTTCTGAACAAGCTGTTAAAAGTACAATTGTAAATTATAAAGTAATTACTTTCTTCAAATTATCCCCCCTCTAAAATTGAATTGGGTAATAATACTTATTTATTTAAATATACTTCTAATAATTCCTCTTCTTCTAACCTGCCCCGTTAGCATAATAACTTCTACCTAAATACTAACATAATATTCCGAAAATAAAAATTTTACCATAAGAAAAGGCGACCTTCTTGGATCACCTTCTTTAAGTATTGCACCCTTTTTTGTTTTTTAGGGGTCAAAATTGAATTTTGTGAGTGAAAAATTCAATTTTAGGAGGCTCTTTTGTTTCAAAATTCAATTTTAGGATTTCGTTCGTCAAACTTCGACAATACAATCATTAACTACTTTCATGGTGCAACCTACATCTATTGGATTATATTGCCAAATATCTGAAAGAGCAGCCTCCCAATTCAATTGATGCTTAAAACGGTAAATGAATTATTAAAACATCAAAAAAAATTCAAAGTGACAAAGAGGAAGGAAAGGAATTGTACAATGATTTGGACTTGGTAGTTTGTACAAGTCTCGGAACCCCTGTAAACCCGAGTAATTTACGTAGGTCTTTTAACAGGCAAATAAAAAAAGCCAATCTGAAGAAGATCCGCTTCCATGATTTACGGCACAGCCATGCAACCTGTTGCTACAAATGAACATAAATCCAAAGGTAGTATCTGAACGGTTAGGACATGCGAATATTAGAATCACCTTGGACACATATTCCCATTTATTACCAACGATGCAAACTGAAGTAGCTGATAAGTTAAGTCAAGTAATGGGTATGTAGACTTAGAAAAACAGGTCATGACCAAACCATGACCAAGATAGGAATTACCTCATTTCCCCTCAATAATCAACCTTTAGAAAATAAAAGAAACCCTTATAATTAAGGGTTTCCGGGTAGTGGAGCATAGGGGGCTCGAACCCCTGACCTCTGCACTGCCAGTGCAACGCTCTCCCAGCTGAGCTAATGCCCCGATATGTTACAATAATATTATAGTGATTTCTTATAATAATTTCAATGAAAGAAACATAGATTAAAGTACTTTCATCTAAGCAATGAAAAGAGAGAAGGGGAGTTCAGTGAAAAAGCTATATCTAACACTTTCTATTATTACCATCCTCCTGATATCGGTCGCTGTAATTTTCGGCAAAAATCTAATAGAATCTCAGACTACCTTTGAAAAAGCTAAAGTAATAGAACGATTCCCCACGGAAAAACAATTATTTGATCCGAATATCTTGATTCAAAATATTTTTCGCGAAGCCACGGAAGGACGAATCCCAAAGGTGCCGTTTACTGCAGGTGAAGCAAGGCTTGATGACGTATTGACCGAATGGGGAGAGCCTGAAAAGGAAACTCCTTCTGGTGACGGAAAATACATCGATTATCCAACGAAACTAGTAACATTTGGTCATATCAATCATACCATTTTCGATGTTCGTTCCTTCAGTAAGGATTTGCATTTGATACATTTTGAAGATATCACACAATCATTGGGAAAACCTAGTGAACAGCGCTATTACAAGGATAGCCAAATTGATCAAATTATTTTAGTTTACGAGCTAAATGATGCTTATCAGCTAAAGTGGATTCTTCCACGACCTACAAAAAAGAACCCGAATCCAGTAGTTCATCATATCTCTGTCTATACAGATCCAAGTAAACTGAAGGTTAACTATGAAAGCTTTCTAGCTACTATGAGCTTGGATGAAAAAATCGGTCAGATGATAATGGCTGGCGTGGAAGGCACTATTCCTACGAAGCAAACGACCAATTTGATTGAAGACTACAAGGTAGGCGGGGTTATATTTTTCAGTAAGAATTTTACTAGCTATCGGCAATCAATAGATTTAGTAAATGGTATAAAACGAATCAATTCTATTAATAAAATTCCATTACTTTTATCCGTAGATCAGGAAGGTGGACGTGTCACGAGGCTTCCAGGATTAGAAAAATTACCTACAAATAAAGATATCGGACTCCAAAATAATGTGGAGCTGTCATCTCAAATAGGTACTATTTTAGCACAAGAGCTGGAAGCTTATGGGTTGAATATGAACTACGCTCCAGTAGTAGATGTGAATAGTAATCCAAAGAATCCTGTCATTGGGGACCGATCCTTTGGCGATAATCCAACCCTTGTTAGCAAGCTTGGAATTCAGACGATGAAAGCAATGCAGGATGAACATATTATCCCTGTCATCAAACATTTTCCTGGTCATGGAGATACGGAGGCGGATTCCCATTTAGAATTGCCACGTATTGATAAGAGCTTAAAGGAGTTACATGAAATAGAGCTTGTCCCGTTTATAGACGCGATAGAGGAAGGTGCTGATGTGGTTATGGTCGCCCATATTCTATTCGATAAGCTTGATTCGAAATATCCGTCCTCCATGTCAAAACCAATTATTACTGATTTGCTTCGAAAGGAATTAAATTTTGATGGAGTAGTCATAACTGATGATATGATGATGAAGGCCATAGCAGGGAACTATGGGATTGGAGAAGCGGCTGTTCAGTCGGTTAAAGCTGGTAGTGATATTATTTTGATTAGCGGAGAATACGAGGATATTGTCAGTACCATTAAGGCATTAAAGTCAGCGGTTGAAAATGGGGAAATAAGTAAAGAACGTATTGATGATAGTGTAAAAAGAATCCTAAGCTTAAAGGATAAATATGACATAAATCATCATCAAATTGAATACCAGGATATTCAAAAAATTAATGATCAAATTAAGGATGTTGTAAAGTAGGACTGTCGAATAACAGTCCTATTTTTTATGCACTTTATTAACTAGTTTCTTAAGCAAAATTAACTATCCATAATTTTGGGCAAAAATAACTGTTTTACTAAAATCAGTAGTCTAATAGTATTGATTATTGCAATCTTTACAAAAAGTAAATAGAAACCGGAATTTAATTATGGTATGAATGAAGTGTAAGGGTTGTGATTATGTCCTATTATTCTATGAAAATGGAGGGTTAAAATGAAAAAGGCATCGCTTAGAAAGGTAGTTAGTGTATTTCTTATTTTCTTACTAGTTTTTATGAATATGCCATCTGTTTTTGCAACATCAACGACTAGTGATGAAGAAAATTTAGCGGAAGATCTCTTTATCTCTGAGTATGTAGAAGGTAGTTCATTCAATAAGGCAATTGAGATTTTTAATGGTACAGGAGATGCCGTTAATCTAGAAAACTATAAGCTAGAGTTATACAGTAACGGTGCATCATCTCCAACACAGGTCTTACCATTGTCAGGTATCTTAGAACATGGTGATGTGATGGTTATCGCTCATTCCAGTGCGAGTGAACAGATACTTCAAGTTGCCGATATGACGAATAATGCAGTCATTAATTTTAATGGTGATGATGCGGTAGCATTAAAATCCCAGGATAGAATAATAGATTTACTTGGTATCATTGGAGAAAGACCAAATTATGGTGTAGACAAAACGTTAGTAAGGAATTCGTCTGTTACAGCTCCGAATTCTATTTATGATTCCACGGAATGGACAAATCAAGGAAAAGATAATTTTACTTTTCTTGGTTATCACGAAATGGATGGTGTAGACCCTAAAGATCCAGATGACCCAGGTACTGGAGTATCTTCTATCAGTAAGGCTCGTAGCCTAGCAGATGGTACGACAGTTACGGTGGAAGGTATTGTAACAGCAAATAGTGAAGCAATTAGTATTCCAGGGCAGTTTACAACCTATATTCAGGATGATTCTGCTGGTATTAATCTATACGCTTACCAAAAGGGGAGTTTACCTAATTTAGTTAAAGGAGATCGCGTAAAGGTAGTTGGAAAGCTAGATTCCTATAATGGCTTGAAGGAGATTATCCCTACTTCCATTGAGGTTTTAGCTCAAGGCCAGCCTTTACCAGATATACAAACAATTACTTTAGAGGATTTACAAAACCCTGCTATTGCTGAGACCTATGAGGGCGAATTGGTGAAAGTGCATGCATTTATTAGCAGCATTCCTAGTAGTCCAGCTGGTGGGGGATATAATGTATCCCTATTAGATAATGATTTTAATGGAACGATTTTACGAGTGATGGAAAATGCACTAGATATCTCATTAGTTGAACCGGAAAAGTGGTACGACATTACCGCGATTGTTAGTCAGTACAACGATTATCAATTAATTCCAACGGAGCAGATGGATATTCAATTAGCAGCTGAACAGCCAGGTCCACCATCTGCAGCAGGACTCTATAAAACTACTGTTGCTAGCATTACTGATGGGGACACAATCCGAATTGAAACACCTGTGTTTGGTCAAACAAGGGTGCGTTTCCTGAATATGGATACGGCGGAAACATATGATGCCCATAATAATGATCCAGCTCGATCAGAGATTAATCAAAATCAAAAGTATTATGGCGAACTTGCTAAGTCCTATATCAGTGAGCTTTTACAACCAGGTGATGAGATTTATTTAAAGATTGGTGATGAACCAACAGATGATTATGGCCGAATTTTAGCAGAGGTTATTCGTAAAGAGGATAATTTGAATATTAACCTTGAAATGGTAGCACAAGGCTATGCTTCCACCTACTTTATTGCACCAATCGATGAAGAGGCATATCCAATTTATCAAGCGGCAGTAAAAGAGGCGAAAGATGCAGGGCTCGGTATCTGGAATCCGGAAAATCCACTACTGGAATTACCATTCGTATTCCGTGCTTTTGATGATAAGAAAGGGCTACTTCGTTATGTGGGAAATTCCGATACGAAGAAATATGTAGTACCGGAGGATTGGGCAGATGTGCCAGTTGATAAACGTATTTTCTTTAGTAGTCCAGCGGAAGCAGAGTCCTATGGCTACATTCCAGTAGGAAGTGTTGACCCGAATATAGTAGAGGTACAATTTTTAAGCATGAATGATCTTCATGGGAAAATCGATCAAGAATACATGATAGATCCAGATGGTGATGGTACAAAAGAAATGTACGGTCGAATGGATTATACAGCTGCTGCGATTAAAGAACGTGAGGCTGAAAATCCAAATACGTTAATCGTCCATGCTGGTGATATGATTGGTGGTAGCTCACCGGTTTCCGGTCTTTTACAGGATGAGCCAACAGTCGAGATTATGGAGGAAATTGGCTTTGATGTAGGAACAGTTGGTAACCATGAGTTCGATGAAGGGGTTGATGAACTTCTCCGCATGGTAAATGGAGGAGAACACCCTGAAGGTAAGGGAACGGCGGGCTATGATGGTATGAATTTTCCAGTGCTCTGTGCAAATTGTGTTTACGAAGATACTGGCGAGACATTTTTAGATCCATATTATATTAAAGAAGTTGATGGGGTACCTATTGGTTTTATAGGCGTTAACACGGTGGAAACTGTGAATATGGTTATGCCATCTTCGTTAGAGGGAATAGCCTTTACCGATGAGGCTGATGCTGTCAATAATGCAGCAGCAGAATTAAAAGCACAAGGAGTTAAAGCAATTGTAGTGCTTGCACATATGCCAGCCTATCAATCGGGAGAAAGTGCAACTGGTGCAGCGGCTGACTTAGCAAATTCAGTAGATGATGAAGTAGATATTATCTTTGCTGCCCATAATCATGTTGTGAACAATGCTGTTGTGGATAATAAGTTGATTGTCCAAGCAAATGAATATGGAAAGGCATTTGCAGATGTCGATGTACAAATCGATCGCACAACTGGTGATATTGTCTCGAAGGAAGCGGAAATTGTATTTGTGAAACAAAGTGATTACACACCAGATGCAATCGTTGCTGATACATTAGCATACTATGCGGATGCAATTGCACCAATTATAAATGAAGTAGTTGGTTATAACGCAAATGATTTAACGGGAAGCTATTCAAATGATAAAGATCATGCCCTTGGAAATCTGATTGCAGATGGTATGAAATGGGCGATGGACAGTGATTTTGCAATGCAAAATGGTGGGGGAATTCGTGATGACTTACTTGCTGGCCCAATCACTTGGGGTGAGGTCTATAATATTTTACCATTTGGCAATACGTTAATGACGGTTGAAATTAAGGGTGAGGATCTGTATCCAATTTTAAATGAACAGCTCTCACAATATGGAGCGGACTATAGCATTTCTGGATTCAGATATACCTTTAACCCCGAGTTACAGCAAGTAGTGGCTATTACACTACCAGATGGGGCGCCAATCGATAGGAATGCGGTGTACACATTAGCTGTAAATAATTATATGGGAACTTCTGAAGGCCCAATTAAAGATTTAGGGAAAAACCCAATCATGGGACCTGTTGATGTCGATGCTGCAGTAGATTTCATTCGTAGCCTAAATAGTTCGGAAGGTAACCCTATCGATTATGTCGCTGATGGAAGAATTGCAACAACAGACGAAGTTCCAGGAGAAGAACCAGAAGAGCCTGCCACAGTTGAGGTACCAGTGAAGAAAAATAACGGTACCGCAACAGTTCATACTGAAGACTTAGAAGCCCTTGAACAAGGAGTTCATGTTGTCATCAATATTTATAATCGAAGCAAACCACGATCACTTTTACTGAATAAAAAACAGGTAGAAATTTTGAAAGCAAAAGAAATAACCTTAACCGTTACTAACGGAACAACAAGCAAAACATTTGAAATGACAAAAATAAGAGAAAGAATTTTAAAAGTTGATCTTGAAGAATAAAACGACAATATGGCTAGTAGCTACAAATAGTGAAGAAGTACAATAAATGGATAGTAAGTGTTTCAAGGGATGGAGTAGAGTTACTCTATCCCTTTCATTTACTTTATAAAAATAAATTATCAGTTTATTTGCATATTTATATTGAAATAACAGAGAGATTATGAAATCATTTACTTAAAATAGTAGTTTAGGATAATTAATCAAGTGGGAAACTAGTTAGGGCGATGTAGATTATTAACAGCATATGACTTTGGAAGGTTGGAAAGCGGATTTTAATACTGCTTAATAAATCAATAGAATAAGTAACAATAGAGCAAGGAGAAAAGGGATGACAATTTTAGAGGCTAATAACATCTATAAGGTTTATGGGGAATCCTACGGTGAAGGGGAAACAAGGGCATTAAATAACATTAATCTATTGATTAATAAAGGAGATTTTGTTGCCATTATGGGACCTTCCGGTAGTGGAAAAACGACCCTATTAAATATATTAAGTGGAATCGATCAGCCAACTTCCGGTGAAGTTACAATTGACGGAGAAAATATAAATGAAATGAAGAGTGATGCTTTAGCACATTTTCGTCGTAAACAACTGGGCTTTGTATTTCAGGATTTTAATTTACTAGATAGCTTAACCGTGAAGGAAAATATCATGTTACCTATGATACTGGAAAAGAAAAACCTAACAGAGATGGAAGAAAAGATACATGAGCTTGCTAGTCTCTTTGAAATAAAATCAATTTTAAATAAGTATCCTTATCATATATCAGGTGGACAACAGCAAAGAACAGCGGTGAGTCGTGCATTAGTAAATGAGCCTCAGATTATTTTTGCTGATGAGCCTACAGGAAATTTGGATTCTAAATCATCGACTGCGATAATGGAGTGTTTCGAAAGAATTGTAGATAAAATGTCAACTACTGTATTACTTGTAACGCATGATGTCTTTGCTGCAAGTTATTGCCAAAAGGTAATCTTTATAAGGGATGGAGCAGTTCATTCTAGTATTTCAAAAACGACCAATAGAAGTGCATTTTTAACTGAAATTATGGATAACCTTACCCTCTTAGGAGGAAGGTAACATGACCTTTAATAAAATTGTATGGAAGATGGCTAAGCATCATTATAAAAAGTATATTTTTTATCTTGTTTGCAATAGCTTGGCAGTGACGTTTTTCTTTATGTTTACAACCGTCTATTTGAATAAACAACTTGTTGAAATGGAGCAGTCAGAAGGGATTCAATATGTTTTGTCGATTCCTGGGGTTGCACTTATTATTTTTACTATATTTTTCATTAGTTATGCACATCATATTTTTATGAAGAAAAGGCGTAGTGAATTTGGGTTATTCATGACATTAGGTATGACGAGGCGTGAGATTAGTAAATTAATAGTCTTAGAAAATAGTATTATTGCCCTTATCTCTCTAATAATTGGTGTTTTAATTGGAGCAACCCTTTCTAGGTTCTTCTTTTGGCTATTGTTAAAATTTGTAGGTATACAGGAGATCCTCTTTCAACTTCATGCAAAAATGTTTCTCTATACGGTTATTGTATTTTTGGTAATGTTTTTTGTGGCAGTAGGACAATCCCTTTATTTAACATTAAAAAGAAATATCATCACAAATTTAAAGAACGAAAAAATAACAGAGAATGTCTCTGATAAACATGCAAGGTTAGGTGGAATTGGACTTTTAATTGTGGTTGGCTCGATTATCGGACTTTATTTTACGTATACTGGACAGCGGGGTGGCAACTTTCTATTACTTTGGTCACTAGCTACATTCATTGGATTGTATATCGTATTGTATCATTTTACGAGCCTTTTGATAGAGCTGATTAAAAAGAATAAAGGATATTATTATCGGCGTTTACTTTATTTAACGAATATTAATTATAAGTATAAGCGGCTTACGTCGGTTATGATGCTCGTTACAGTAATGATTATGGTTACACTTTTGTATAGTACAATTATCTTATTTACATATATAACAACGGAAAGAGAAGCGATAGAAGAAACCCCGTTCGATGTAGCGTTTATTCAAACAGATAGTACGAATAATGTGGGAATAGATGCGCTAAATGCTATTTTTGAACAGAATGGAAATCGTGTACAAAGACACGTTTCAGTTCCAATATACTCCTATTTTCAAAAGGACTATTATGAAGTTGTTCATGCATATACGTTTATGTCATTAGATGCATTTAATGAGTTAACTTCCAGCCAATTTGAACTAAAAAATAATGAGTTTATTTATTTTTTAAATGAAAATACGGAAACCCCCGATAGCATAGCTTATGACCAAGGACTTCGTATACCAAGTGGCAGTGATGAGATCGTATATGATGTAAAGGAAGTAATTGTTGAGAAAAGGTTGAATACATTAAGCAATCTTAGTGAAATATTTGTTATTAACGATACAGAATTGTCGAGACTAAAAAGAAGCATAGACGGATTAGCTGCAGTAGTTCATTTAATTAATCTTGAGGATTGGCAGGATTCAAAAACAGGAGTGGAAAAATTAAAACAAACGTTTGAAAGCTTTAATATAAGTATGCCTGCAATAAATGTTGAACATATCGTCCCTGAAGATGAATTATTTCAAATTAGTTCTCGTATTGAGGGATATGAAATGAATAAAAATTCAAATGGAATACTTTTTTTCGTAACTATATTTTTAAGTGTATTATTCTTCATAGGGTCATTTTTCCTTTTGTATATTCAATTATTTTCTGAAGTGGATAAGGAATTAGAAAGAATTCGTAAACTGTACCGTATCGGGATAACTAGTAAGGAGATAAAGAGAATAATCTCACAGGAGATTACGACGATATTTATGATACCTACCCTACTTGGTACAACTTTGGCATTGTTGTACATTTTAGCTATGGCTACAGATATAGGGGGAGTTATTGCAAATCCTGAAATCATATTGCATTTCTTAATTGTAGGGGGGAGTTATTTCGTCATACAATTTGCTTTTCTATTTTATGCTAGAAAGAAGATGTATCGATTGTTAAGCACAAAACTAGCTCATTCTATAGATAAAGCAAACATATAACTTATCATTTGGTGTTACAAAGGGTGCGAGTGTTGAAGAAGAGCACCTTCTATACCAAGGTAATGACTAGTATCACAATATTGCTAAGGTAAGATAAAAGGTTGAAAGGAGAATGCTTATGATTTATGTTGCTCTTCTTCGGGGGATTAATGTAGGTGGAAAAAATAAAATTGATATGAAGTTGCTAAAAAAGACGTTTGAACGAGTCGGTATGAATGATGTGGTAACATACATCAATACAGGTAATATTATTTTTTCAAACAAGGACGTATCAAAGATAGAGCTCTCACACATTTTGGAAGAAGCGATATCTAATGATTTTGGATTACAAATTAAAGTATTAGTACGAAGTATCGATGATGTTAGTGGAGTCATTAACGCTATTCCGAACACATGGAGGAATGACAAAGAAATGTCATGTGATGTTATTTTTTTATGGGATGAAATTGATGATGAATCTGTACTTGAAAACCTGGTTATAAAGCCGAATATTGACACGGTTAAATATGTCCCTACCGCAATCATTTGGTCGGTTGAAAAGAAAAATATAACCAAAAGTGGGAAGTCAAAATTGATTGGAACAAAGGTATACAAACAAGCTACAGTAAGAAACGTCAATACCACTCGTAAGATATATGAGCTAATGCAAGCTCAAAACAGCTAGTTTTTTAGATTCTAGTTAGACATTTGAGTTTTTATGTGATGTCATTCGAACCTAAGGGTTTCACTAGTTCAAAAAGCAACGCAGACTTTTTATTAGTCGCGTTGCCTTTTACTATTTTAAATTCTATAGAAACCTCTCGTAGTTATAAATAAAAACATTCCAACAGTAGGAATGTTTTTATTTGGCTTTCATGTAATTTTATACGTTTGTGCGTAAATTTCCACTATCAATGTATTGACAGGAAAGCCCTACGACTTTCCTAAATTATTAACTTACGGTGTCCAGGCATTATGGAGTATGCCAACTAGTTTCCATTCCCCTTTGTATTCTTCAAAGACTAATGATAAGTCTACCCAGCTTAGGTCATCGCCTTCCACTGTCTCATTGAAGGAATATTGCACCATATGGGCGTTAGGGAAGATGCTTCTAATTGTTTCTGTAAAAAATTCTGGTGCTGTAAGGTGCTGTTCATTAACATAGATTTCATCAGGAATTTGCTTTGTATATACATAGTCTTCCCAATACGCTGCTGGTGTTATATTGATTGGTAATCCACTTCCACTACCATATCCCCAAAGATACTGATCCTTATCCTTTAAAATATGAGGTATTTCCTCAGCAGAAAATGTTACAGGGCTATGCTTTTCTGTCATCGGTGTCGATGTTAATTGTAGGTATGGCGCAAATAGTACTCCCTTTTCTGGATGAACCTGTTTTGCGAGCTCATTGACATTTTTATCAGCTAGTAATGTAAGTACAGATTCTGCATGTTCAATAATACCTGGTTCTTTATATGCTAATTCCAGTGATAAAATATTCAATTCATTTTTAGGGTAGCTCAACGTTCCATCATAGTAAAACTTTAGCTCGTAATGATCTAAACTGTATACCATTGCAATACTACCATTATCATTTTTGGTAGATGTGCTAGGCACACCTAGTACATCCTCAATATCAGCAACTGTAACATGATCGCCTGGGTTTAATTCATATTGGTACGCCGTATATAATTTTTGTCCTTCTGGTTTGAAATAAATGTGATTACCATAAATGTCTACTGTTCCACCACTAACTGAGAGTGTTTCAAAAGGGTCTCCCTTTTGCCCAGGGAATACGCTAGAATCAGCTGGTATTTGAATGTAAGGTATTCCTGGTAATCTTCCAATTGAAGCGGTAGATAATAACTCTTCCTTCTGCTTTAGCATTTCTGTTAAGGAAGGTATTTGAGAAATCCACCACGATTCCTGGTCATATCCTTCTACCTTAGTGGCACCATGTTGAATGAGTAATTCGCTAATCTCTTGATCATTAAATTTTCCGGATGCCCATAAAACTGTCACAGTACTATCAGGATGAACAATTGTATTTGGGTCTGCTCCTGCCTCTAATAATAGCTTTACCATTTCTGTTTGATGCCCATAGACTGCGCTAACGAGGGCATTGTGTCCCCGTTTATTTCTAACCGCTAGATCTGCACCATGTTGTATTAAAGAAGATGCGACGTCAACACTAGTTGTAAGCATTATCGGCGTATTACTATTTCCATCTGTTGTGTTAGCATTCGCCTTTAGGTCCAAGAGTTCAGGAACAATTGCTTCATTGTTTTCCTTTGCTGCAAGTAGTAATGCATTATTCGGATCAGCACCTTGCTTTACATATTCAAGTACTTTGCTCCAATCCCGTTGACTTGGTGATTTGGTTAGCTCCTGCTCCATTAATAGGGATACATCCTCATTGCTTTCCGGTTGTTCATTAGGGGAGTCCACATCGTTCTCTGTTACAAGATTCTCCTCTGTAAAGAAAAGCTCTTTAAAGTCCTGCCATTTTGTCGTATCAAACTTATACTGATGGTCATCAATGGTAACGATGTCCTTTGCTCCAAAATGAAAGGTTGTGAGTATTTCCCCATTTGCATTGTATAGCATGATAATATCTTTCTGATCGGTGTTTTTCTCCTCTGTTTCAGCAAATTCCATATTCCCAATATCCTGATAGAATTGCTTTATCAATTCTTCATCCTCAGTTTGATAGGACTTGCCATTAGCAGAACCGCTTATTTTGTGAATATCCTCATCGATCAAGCTTGCTAATACCATTGTGGTTGGTTCTGAATCTTGGTCAAGATAACTATATATTAAAACTGCGAACATAAGGGCAGCAGCAAGGGCGCCAACAGTTGTCATAATCCCCTTGTAATTACGTTTTTTCTTTTGTTTGAATGGAGCTGCTCTTGTGTTTAAAATGGCATTTTTAATTTGTATATGTTTATCTTTACTTAAAGTTGGCTTTGGCATTAGACGTAGACTTTCATCTAGCGGCTCTAGGTGATTTAACCTCTTCATAAGAGATACACCTCCTTAGTTCTTCTTGCAGTGCTAGTTTTGCACGATGATGTGTCGATTTTACTTTACTTTCACTCCATTTCAGTATATTGGCGGTTTCTTCCACTGAAAGCTCTTTGATTCCTCTTAATATGATGACATCTTGATACGTAGGCTTTAGCTGATGAATACATTCATAGATAGCCTTTGTGTCCTCATTAAAATCTAATATTGTTTCAGGAGAACTATTCGTTTTAGGTTCATTCATGACATCTAGTGGAACTGTTTCCGCCCACTTTTTCGTTTTTTTCTTTCGTGACTCATCAATGGCTAAGTTTCGCGCGATACTAAACAGCCATGTTTTTGGTGATGCATTTTCTTTAAAACTATTAAATCCTTTTAACGCCTTAATGAAGACTTCCTGCAGTAAGTCTTCTGCATCAGTTGGTCCAACTCGATATATTAAAAAATGATAAATATCATTCCCAAAGCGTTCAAACCAATCTGCTATTACTTTATTATGTGACACGACCATCACCCCCTGGTATTCACTTAATTAGACGTATTTATAAAAATTAAATTGCATTTTACCAAAAAATTATTGAAAATAATCATTTTTTGCTTTTCTTATGACAGATTTCGTTCTATTTTCTACTATAAAGTAGAATAGCTTTTTGTACAGGTTAACTGAGTAATAAGTATTACTCTAGCTCGGAAATAAGGTAAAATAATAATAGAGGTACCAAATGGATAAGGGGGCTTACTATGAGGCGTGTTATTTTGTTTGATGGCGTTTGTAATTTTTGTAATTCATCTGTTCAATTTATTATTAAACGAGATCCAACGGCAAAATTTCACTTTGCCTCTCTTCAAAGTGAAATTGGGCAACAATTACTTAATGACTACCAAATTCCTAAAGATATAGATAGCTTTATTTATTTGGAAGGGGAAGAGGTTTATGTTCAATCAACTGCTGCCCTAAAGGTTTCCAAAGAGCTAAAGGGACTGTGGAAGCTTTGCTATGTGTTTATTGTTGTGCCTAGACCTATCCGTAATATCTTTTATAATCTCTTTGCTAAGAACCGTTATAGCTGGTTTGGTAAACGGGAATCGTGTATGATACCTTCTCAATTAGACAGGCAGCGATTTCTAGAATAATATCAGCCTTTGGACGGAGTTCATCTACTTCAAGAGTACGTTGTTTATCAGAAGTAATCTTGTAAAATAAGATAAAGAATACAAATGATAGGAGATGTAATTATGGTAGGTGGTCTATTAAATAAGCTAATAGGTACTCAGGTAAATACAATAAGACAGGAAGAGTCCATAGAGGTTGACAGGTTAAAAAGCATAACGGTTTCTTCTGATATTGCAACGGTGAAGGTATTAACACATGAGCTTCCTCGAGTTGACATCCAATTCGAGTCTTATGAAGGTGGTCCTGTGTTAAAAACAGAGAAATCAGAAGAAGCATTAATGATAATAGCGGAGAAAGAAAGAAAAGGATCTACATTCTTTTTTGGTACATTACCAAAAAGTATTCTTCAACTATATGTGCCAAGGGATATAGCTGACAATTGGGATATCCGAGTAACATCAGGAAAGATATCAATGAAACAATTAATTGCCGAGACATTTCGAATATCTGCTACATCTGGGGTCATTCAGGCTACCGACATTACAGCTGGAAAGATGTTTACTGATACTACGTCAGGAAAAATAATAATTGATAAGCTCCGAGCGGAGAATCTACAATTTTTAGCTAATTCTGGAAAGGTAGAAATCAATTCCTCCTATGGGGACATTACTGGAAAAGTCGGCTCTGGGAGTGTTCGTATGGCTGAAGTAAAGGGAGAGGAATTGGATATAAGGGCTGGATCAGGTAGGGTTATTTTGAATGAGATATATATGAAAAATGCAACTATCCGTGCAAACTCTGGGACAATTACTGCTGAGCATTTCTGGTCAGAAACCACGGAGGCTAATGTAGGCTCGGGAAGAATAGAATTACGTGATATCAGAGGGGCTGTAAAAGGGGATGCAAACTCTGGTAATATTAATCTAGAGATGTCAGATAATTCAGCGTTGGATTTAAGGACTGGAAGCGGAAATATTCACTTAGATTATCAAGACTTTGAGTTAGATACTCTTTTTGATATTCGTACAGGGTCAGGTGGTATACAAACAAATATTGCTATGAATACGGAGCAGAAGGATAGAAACCATTTATATGGAAAAGTAGGAAATGGTAAAAACGTTGTTCGTCTCCGCACCGGTTCTGGAAATGTTTCGATTAACAAATAATAAGTAAGACTAACTGAGAACAAAAAGGAAGGGGCGAAGGACCTCTTCCTTTTTGTTTAATCCTTGAATTTATATACTAGAAAGTGTCAGGGTTGGGATTTTATACTTTTTATTTTCTCAGCTTTTCTTTGGCAAATTGTTCAAAATAATGAAGTGATTTGGGATTACTTAATGAACCCTTATTGGCAACCTGTTCGACGGGCTTACCCATTAAAATTTTCTTAACAGGTATCTCTATCTTTTTTCCATTTAATGTTTTAGGTAAATCTTCTACGGAAATTATTTCAGTCGGTACATGTCGTGGTGAACATTGTGTTCGAATTTGATTTTTAACAATGCCTATAATTTCCTCTGTCAGCTCTTTTCCATCATTCATGACAACAAATAGCGGTACATAAGATTCCCCGTTTTCTAATGGAATATCCACTATTAGACTGTCCGCTATTTCTTTAACATGATCAACTGCTCGATAGATTTCACTAGTACCAATTCGGATGCCACCTCGATTAATTGTTGCATCGGATCGTCCGTAGATGACACAGGATCCGCGCTCTGTAATTTTGATATAATCGCCATGACGCCAGATTCCCTTGTACATATCAAAGTAACTATCCTGCATACGGGTTCCATCGTCATCATTCCAAAAATAAATCGGCATGGATGGGAATGGTTCTGTTAAAACTAACTCTCCAACTTCATTTATGATGGAATTCCCACTTTCATCAAAGCTGTCCACTTTAGCACCTAGTCCACGGCATTGTAACTCTCCAGCATAAACCGGTAAGGTAGGAACTCCTAAGATAAAAGCAGTACAGACGTCTGTTCCACCACTAATAGATGCTATGGATAGATCCTTTTTTACATGGTCATAACACCACTTAAATCCTTCTGGTGGAAGTGGCGACCCGGTTGAACTAATGCTTTTGAGCTGGGTTAAATCAAACCTTGAACTAGGATCAAGTCCTTCTTTCATACAGGATGTGATATAGCTAGCAGATGTACCAAAGACAGTCATTTTTGATTTCTCTGCCAACCTCCAAAGCATATTTAGATTTGGATAAGCTGGATTTCCATCATATAAAATAATTGAACTACCAGTAAGTAAGCCGCCTACTAGATAATTCCACATCATCCAGCCTGTTGTTGTAAACCAGAAGAAGCGATCATCCTCATGTAAATCGGTGTGAAAGGTTAGAGCTTTTAAATGCTCCAACAATATGCCACCTTGACTATGTACAATAGGTTTAGGTTTTCCGGTCGTTCCAGAAGAGAATAGGATCCATAATGGGTCATTAAATTCAACAAGCTCAAAACGCAATTCTTGATTCGTATAGGATGTAGCGTTTTTCCACTGGATAACATTTTTTAAGCCAGTAAATGGGTGTGCTCCATTTATATACGGAATGACTATTGTTGCTTCTAGGGTATCTAACTCAGATTGAATTTCCTTTACTACGTTAAAACGATCAAACACCTTTCCACCATATTGATAGCCATCAACAGTTATCATAACCTTTGGCTCTATTTGTTTAAAACGATCAATTACACTTTGTTTTCCAAAGTCGGGAGAAGCACTGGACCATATTGCCCCTAAACTTGCCGTAGCAAAGAGTGCGATGACAGATTCATAGATATTTGGGATAAATGCAACAACCCTATCTCCTTTTTGAACCCCTAGGTCCTTTAAGGTTTGCTGAAGAGCCGCGGTATCTTGATAAACTTTTTCCCAGCTTATTTCTGATAATTCAGGACGTAGCTCAGATGTGTGAAAAATAGCGGTTTTTTCCTTTTTGTAGTTTCTAAAAATGTGCTCAATATAATTTACTTTGGCATTTTCAAACCACTTCGCTCCAGGCATTTGGTGAGTGGACAGAACATTTGTATAACCATTTGGTGATTCGATATTAAAATACTCCCAAATAGTTTTCCAGAAATCTTCTATTTCATTTACAGACCAATTCCAAAGAGATTGATAATCTTTAAATTGTAGTCCTTTATTTTCTTTTAACCAATTCATAAAGGTACTAATATTGGCTTGGTTCATTCGCTCTTGACTTGGCTCCCAAAGTAGTGAACCCTCTTCTACTTGTTTCAATCTAACTCCTCCCCCTAAGAATTTGCCTTAGTTTCATTATAGTGTAAACGGTTTCTTTGTGTAAAGATTACCCAGGTTTTTGGCAAACCATTAGAAAAACCACAGGATTCTGTGGTTTCACATCGGTCTTTCACCAAATTTTATAAACGTATTTTCATCCTCAACAAGGCCACATGAGCCACATTGGATACGGTATCTCGGACCATTATACAGTGTATGAAATGGTTCTACTTGGCTTTCAGAATAATCGTTTACAATGTCCCCGGTTTGTGGGTCTAATTTAACTGGTTTTGCAACCTGTTCGATAATATTAAAACGGGAACGGTTCGTCTTGCAATTTGGGCAACGATATTTTTGTGCCATCATACACACCTCCATCCTTAGTATAAAACGGTGTAATATTTTTATACGGGAGAGGTGGTATTCGTTATCGTAAGAGTTTCTTTAATTTATCTTTAAAGGAGGTTTTGTTTGGTTCTTTTTTCGCCACTGTTTCTAGTTCTTCCTGCATGAAAATATCTTCTTTATCTATAGCATAATCATAGGTTAAGACAGCACCAATATCGGTATCAGCTTCTTCATTTGTAACTACTGTAAATGGAATATTGTATTTATTTGCAAGGCTCTTCTCCTCCTTTAGAAACCTTGAAGATATTTTACCATTAAATAAAAGTGTTGCTCCCTTATTTGCCTGAATTTCTTGCTCTAGCGCATGCAGTCCCTTGTCTGACATGACTTGACCAATGGTTAAGGCAATAACGATTCTTTCTCTTAAGGTTCCGAGAAAATAATTACGTTCTCCTTGCTTTGGTAATTTTATACCATACATTCCTTCAGTTAAGTAATCTTCAACTTCTTTTTTAGCCATTTGTCACCCTCACTTTGAAAATGATGTTAGAGGACCTAAGATAGTATATAAAGCTATATAAGGTGTACACGAAGATAATAATGATTATCTCTTTAAGTTCACTATATCATATTTAGCCACTTAACTTACAGATTAAGCTTTTCCTAACTATACGAATAAAAAATAGAGAGGGGAGTTGCCCCTCTCTATTTCCCTTTTGCTCGCCTATCAGCTTCTCTGCTTCTAGATTGAGCTACTTTATCATCGTGATCGGCAAGTTCTTCTGAATACTCGACATCAATTCCATCACTTAATTGATTTTTTGGAGTCTGAGCTAGAAAGTTTTTTCCAGTTGCTCGATTATGGTCACCACGTCCCATAATTTCACCTCATTTCTAGAGTATTCCGTATTAGTATAAACGGAATAAATATTTTCATGAGAAACAAAAAGAGTAATCAAAAGGAAGTTTTTCCTTAAGATTACTCTTTAAAGATGTTTAGCTTAAATTGTAGTCACCTTGCGATTACCTAAGAATATGTGGCTGACGTGGGTCAAGTGGTTTTTCGGGCTCTTGCTGTACATCAGACGGAATAACACCTGACTCATTTCCGTATCGATACTTCGTTGGATCGACAGGTGACCAATCAGCATTAGGTTTATAGAATCGTAATAAATCGCCGTTTAGCAGCTTATCGGAAAGCTCTAATTCATGTAATGCCTCTTGTTTTACCTGAAGCATTTCATCGGTTGGTTCGATTTCTTCACCAGTATTATTATCATAAAATGTTCCGGAAACCTCTGTATATTCAGGAGTTACTAAGTCTCCATTCCGGAAAGGTATAACTTCCTTGTGATCTTTGGAGAATAAATCTGTTCCAAATAAAATATAGTCTTGTGCATTAATACCTTGTAAGTGAAGTAATGTTGGCATTACATCCATTTGACCAGAATATTCATGAACAGTTCCCATTCCATCGACACCAGGTACTTTAATTAGCAATGGCACACGTTGTAATTGTGTACTCTTAAATGGTGTGATTTCCTCATCAAGTAATTCACCCATGGCGCGATTATGATTCTTAGAGATACCGTAGTGGTCACCATAAAGTAAAATAACCGAGTTGTCATATAGACCGGCATCTTTAAGGTCATTGAAAAATTGCTCTAAAGCTTCGTCCAAATAACGAGCTGTTTGGAAATAGGTATCAACTGACTTATCTCCAGTTTCTGCAGGGGCAATAGATGCTTCATCTTCCCCAATTAAATATGGATGGTGATGTGTTAAGGTCATCATATGCGCATAAAATGGCTGATTTAGCGATTTTAAAAGAGGAATAGATTCCTCAAAGAATGGCTTATCCTTTAAACCATAGTTGATAATATTATCTTCACTCATATTATAGTAGCTTGCATCAAAATAGGTATCTACACCGAATTGCTTATATATTTCATCACGGTTCCAGAAGGATTTATAGTCACCATGAAATACAGCTGTTGTATATCCACCTTGTTGATGTAAAATTGCAGGTAATGCTTGATACGTATTAGAGCCTCTTGTTACGAAAGCAGAGCCTTGTGGCAATCCATAAATAGAGTTATCCATTATTAATTCTGCGTCAGCAGTTTTTCCTTGTTCTGTTTGGTGGAAGAAGTTATCAAAATACGTAAAATCCTGATCTGGATCATTAACAAGTGAGTTTAAGAAAGGTGTGACTTCCTCTCCTCGTAACTTGTAGTTGATTAAGAATGATTGGAAGGATTCCAAGTGAATTTTAATAATATTTTTCCCTTTAGCTACACCGAATAATTCTGGATTTGGTTCTGCAAATTTATTCTTCGTATAGTTTTCAACTTCTGTTATATCATCACTGTCCGCTAACACGCGTTGTGAAGATGACTTGATGTTTTGTACAGCATCATACATTGTAAAATTGTAAATTCCCAAATACTTAACAATATAGTTTCGGTCAAATGTCCTTTTTAGTAATTCTGGTCGGTCTGCTTCTGCAAGACCTAAATTAATCGAAAAAGCTATTAATCCTAAAAGAAGAACTAGTATTGGCTTTCTACGACTGACTTTCTCAGTACTCCAATCTTTTTTAAACCAAATGAATAGGGCGATTAGAACAACTATGTCTAAGAGATAGACAATATCGGTCCATTGCATTAGACTTGCAATACTACTTCCTAGACTTCCAAAGTTATCAGTCTGGGTAAGCGTTGGCCATGTAATATAGTCATTATTGAAACGGTAAAACACAACATTTGCGTATAAAAGAAAGCTCATTAACGAATCAATAATAATAATCCATATTCCAGCACGTCTTCCTTTTGCAAATAATCCTAAGCCTAAAAAGAATAGTGCTGAGCTCAAGGAGTTAAAAAATAGTAAGAACTCCTGCATGCCGTTTTTGATGTCCAAATTAAATTCATTTATATAGATTAGATACGATTTTAACCAGAGTAATACAACTGCAATGAAAAAGAAGGCCATTTTAGATGTTAAGATTTTTTTCATCGTTTTCACCCCATCTTTTTTCGCTACGATAATTTTCAAAAAGGAAAATCATCAAGATACGATTTTATCGTAAATTAGTCTATGAATCAAGTGAATTGTCAAAAATTTCTATGGGAAAGTTTGGTCACCGAGTCAATTAACGATAAAACAAGGCATTATAGATTGTATTCAATTAGATAGAAATCTATGATAGAATTGATAATTGGCAAGCTAAAGAAAGGAATAGACTAAGAGATGAAACAACATCATAGAACATTAATCAAAGAGTATATTCTAGTAATTTTTGGTGCAACATTAGTAGCGTTATCGTACAATACTTTTTTATTACCCTCAAAACTTGCTGCAGGTGGTATTTCCGGGGTGAGTACAGTTTTACATGAATTATTCGGATTCAGCCCTGCGCTTACTCAGTTTGTTATTAATATTCCAATCTTTTTCATTGGCTGGATGGTCCTTGGAAAAGATTTTGGAGGTAAGACGTTAGTCGGAACGTTCTGGGTACCTTTTATGATTGGAATAACCGCTAACACACCGATTACAGTAACTAATCCTCTTCTTGGAGCATTGTATGGTGGAATCGTCTTAGGAATTGGTCTCGGAATTGTTTATATAGGAAAGGGTTCAACAGGTGGAACTGCATCTATAGCACAGATTCTAAAAAAATTCACCGGTAAATCTAGTGGATATACGCAATTAGTCGTCGATGGAATTGTTGTGATATCTTCACTATTTGTGTTTAGCTTAGAGTTGACCCTTTTTGCATTAATGGCAATTTATATTTCAAGTAAGACAATAGACTTTGTTCAACTACGGACTTCTGCTTCGAAACTAATCGTCATCATCACAGAGGATGAATGGAAGGTACAAGAGTTAATTCGAAATGGGATTGATCGAGGCTTAACAAAAGTAAGGTCAGTTGGCGGATATTCAAACCATGATAAAACATTAATTTTATGTGTTGCAGAGCAACAAGAAGCAGTGAAATTGAAAGGGCTGCTCCTACAGGAAGTCCCAACTGCATTTGTTATTTTTTTAAATGCCTCAGAAATATTAGGTCGAGGTTTTTCATTGGATAAATATTATGGGCAAAAGTTATAAGAAGGAGATGTTATGGACTTTTTAGTCTTAACATCTCCCTAATTTTTTATTTTCTGTCTCCACCTAGTAAATCAAATAATCCACCTGCTATACTTCCTTCTCCTTTTGATCCACCTCTTTCGGGTGCTGCTGCAAATACCCTACTTGCCAGTCTTGAGAATGGTAGAGATTGAATCCAGACTGTTCCTGGCCCACGTAATGTAGCAAAAAATAGGCCTTCACCACCAAATAAGGCAGTTTTTATCCCTCCAACAAATTCGATACTGTAATCAATATCCTTCGTCATTGCGACTAAACAGCCTGTATCAATTCGAAGTAATTCTCCTTGTTGGAGTTCTTTTTTATGCATGGTACCACCTGCATGAACAAAAGTCATACCATCACCTTCAAGTTTCTGCATAATAAAGCCCTCACCACCAAAGAAGCCTGTACCTATTTTTCGCTGAAATTCAATACCGACTGTAACTCCTTTTGCTGCAGCGAGAAAGGAGTCCTTTTGACAGATTAGTTTTCCACCGAGCTCACTTAAATCCATCGGCAAAATTTTGCCTGGATAAGGTGCTGCAAAGGAAACATGCTTCTTTCCAGTACCTTCATTGGTAAACGTAGTCATAAATAAGCTTTCTCCAGTCAGTACCCGTTTTCCAGCTCCAAGTAATTTACCCATAAATCCATTTTGTTCGTCAGTACCATCACCAAATATAGTTTCCATGCGGATTTTATCATCCATCATCATTAAGCTACCTGCTTCTGCAATGACAGTCTCCTGTGGGTCTAACTCTACCTCCACAAACTGCATGTCATCCCCATAAATCTTGTAATCAATTTCGTGATTATTCAAGATAATCCCCCCAAAAATGTATGTTTCTCTTTAATTATACGATTATTTCCGGTGCTTTTATAATAATTTTTGTTATTGATTACAAACTATGATAGAGGATTGTAAATGTGTAAGAAAGTAGGAGGGTTATGGATGGCATATAATATCACTCAGAAATTAATCAAAGACCATTTAGTTTCTGGCGAAATGGTGCCTGGCACTGAAATTGGGTTAAGAATAGATCAAACACTTACCCAGGATGCAACTGGTACACTTGTTATGCTTGAGTTAGAGGCGATGAATCTGGAACGTGCAAAAACGGAAGCATCGGCACAATATGTGGATCACAACCTCATTCAAGAAGACAGTAAAAACCCTGATGATCATTTATTTTTACTAAGTGCAACAAAAAGGTTCGGCATATATTATTCCAGACCAGGCAACGGTGTTAGTCACCCTGTACATATGCAGCGGCTTGCAAAACCAGGGAAAACGTTATTAGGATCCGATAGCCATACCTGTGCAAATGGTTGTATGGGTATGCTTGCGATGGGTGCTGGTGGAATTGATGTTGCGATGGCTATTGCTGGTGAACCTTTTTATGTAAAGATGCCACAGGTTTGGGGAATTAAACTTACTGGTACCTTACCAGATTGGGTTAGTGCCAAAGATGTTATTTTAGAATTACTTAGGAGATACGATGTAAAGGGTGGTGTAGGGAAGGTTATTGAGTATTATGGTCCTGGTTTACATTCCTTAAGTGCAATGGATCGTCATGTGATTGCGAATATGGGTGCAGAGCTAGGTGCAACGGGTACAGTTTTTCCATCGGATAAAGAGATTAGACGCTTCTTAAAGGAACAGGGGAGGGAAGATGACTGGATTGAACTAGTAGCAGATCCTGGAGCAACCTATGATTTAAATGAGGAGATTAATTTATCAGAATTAGAGCCACTCATAGCAAAACCGTCAAGTCCGGGTAATGTAGTTCCTGTTACTGAAGTCGCAGGGACACCGATTTACCAATCGTATATAGGTTCCTCTGCAAATCCTGGCTTTCGGGACTTTGCCATCGCTGCAGAAATTGTAAAAGGTAAACGAATTGCAGAAGGTATTTCATTTGATATTAATTCAACATCAAGGCAAATGCTGACTGACTTAGTGAAGGAAAGTCATATTGCAAGCCTTTTACAATCAGGTGCTAGGCTTCATCAAGCTGGTTGTAATGGTTGTATTGGAATGGGTCAGGCACCTGCAACGGGACGAAATAGCTTACGAACAACACCGAGAAACTTTCCAGGTCGATCTGGAACGCGGGAGGATAGTGTCTTTTTATGTAGCCCCGAAACAGCTGCTGCTTCTGCTTTGACTGGTGAAATTACAGATCCTAGGACATTAAAAATGGAATATCCTAAGCTAAAGGAACCAAAAGAGCCTACTATTGATGTGAATTTATTGGATGCACCGTTACCTCTAGAAGAAGCAAAAAAAGTAGAGCTACACAAAGGTCCAAATATTGCCTCTATACCGGATATGGATAATATGCCAGACAATATAGAGGTCCCTATTTTGTTAAAGATGGGGGATAATATTTCGACAGATGAAATTTTAGCTGGGGGTGCTAGAGTCTTACCATATCGTAGTAACCTTCCAGAAATCAGCAAATTTACCTTCGAAATAGTTGATGAGACGTATTATGAACGTGCTAAAGAAATAGCTGAGAAGGGGGGGCATGCCATTGTTGGAGGATTTAACTATGGACAGGGTTCAAGCCGTGAGCATGCAGCATTAGCCCCGCGATACTTAGGTCTACGCATTGCGCTAGTTAAAGACTTTGCAAGGATTCACTGGCAAAACCTTGTTAATTTTGGCGTCCTTCCTTTGACTTTCATTGAAGAGTCTGACTATGCCAAATTAGAGAAGGGTGATGTACTGATTGGTGAAGGGTTACGAAATAAAATCAAGCAAGGTAAGGAGTTTAGTTTATCTGTAAAAGGAAAGAATATCGATATAAAGGTCAAGCATGCTCTATCAGACAGACAAAGTGAAATTATGCTTAAAGGTGGAATTATTAATTGGGTTAAAGCAAGAAATATTTCTGTTAATTAGGAAAGGAGTAGGGAGTATATGGCGGATCGAAATCAGCACTGTAAAGCTTGTGAAGGTGCAGGGATGCTAGCAGATGATGAGGGTTGGCAGTATAGTTGTCCAGTGTGTGGAGGAGCTGGTAGTGTCGCAGAAAATGACATAACTAAAATCATGGAAGTGGATGAAAATAATCGATTATTAGATTGAGAAAGAAGGTGTTCGAAGTCGAACACCTTCTTACAATTAATGCTTTTAAAACCACAGGCTCTGCCTGTGTGAAAATAAACCTTCTAGGGATGTAACAAAAGAATCTCCAATCGTATAATAGAGATGGCCG